>JBHPEY010000001.1:0-142917 GCA_042576705.1 Nanobdellota archaeon
GTACCGCGGCGCTTGCATGACTTATTGGTGATTTGTTGTTGCTTTGGGTTGAAGTAGTTCTTTTTTCTGTGTCGTTAGGCTCGTTAGGCGGCGGCAATGACGCTATAGCTGAGGGAGGGGAATGTGCTGCTTTTTAAGGAAAAGTTTAAATATGGTCCATACCAATGGTTGTCTATAATTGAGGTGCCATGATAATGGATATGAATAAAGCTGTTGATCCGAATCCAAAAACAGTATCACCTGAGCAAGTCCCTCCTGACAAGCTATCTCCATTGAGCAGGAAATTCATTGACTGGAAGACAGGCATGGTGGTCATCATCGGGGTGCTGATGGTATTCACTTTCCTTAATGTGCTCATATCAAACCCTACAATAAGCGGCTATGCTGTCGTTGATGCTGAATCGCAGGATGTAGAGCGGTTCTCCAACATGTCATCGATACTGATAATCGTATTCGCGTTCTTCGGGCTGTTCCTGTTCATCCTCACAAGAAAGCTTGGCGGGTTTAGGTCGAGATAATCTTTTTCTGATTCTGTTCATTCTTCGCAGTTAGACAGCATGTTGCTGACAAACTGCCTTGAGAAGGTCACGTTCTCCCATATAGGGATTGACACGCTTATGTGCTGCCTGCCGCACCAGGAGAAGAAGCCATTGTAGTCAGGATTAGGGAGCTTTGCGAAGATCACTGGTCTGTCTGCTATTGTCATGTCCTGCATTGTGTCGCATTGGAGGAGATGGACCCTGCACTTGTCGTTCTCGTCAAAGAACCTCTGTCGGAAGGCCTGCTCACCGGTGTCTGCATCAGGCATCTTGTTGGCGTACCAGAATTCTATGAAGATGACGTCTTTTCCTTTGTTGTATTCTGCGGCGTATCTTGAATTGTCTGTGCCGAAGGGGTATTCCCGCTGGAGTTCGTATTCGCCTATGCTTGGTTCCAGGTCTGGCTTGCTTGAGCAGGCTGTGACTAGGAGAAGGAGAGCTGTGATGAAGATGATCTTTGCTGCTTTCATGTTAGTCCTCTTTTTGAAAACATGTAAAAAGACATTTAGCCGACAATAAAGATAATCCCGACTTCATCAGGATTATCGAACATTAGCAGCAAGCTGCTAAGTGTCGGCGAAATGCCTTTATCCCATGGGGCCACGAGGATTTGAACCCCGGTTAGAAGGCCCCCAGCCTCCAGTGATACCAAGCTACACTATGGCCCCGTGTGTATCACTAGAATCTGAGGTTTTATTTAAAGGTTGTTTATAATATCTAAGAGACCACCCTGCTTACATGGTCTGTCTTGTGTACACGTATCACATTCTCTACGAAACTCTCTATCTTGGGCTCGTGGCTCACTATTATCGTCTGCTTCATGTTGAGCTGGTCCAATACTTCCCTTACTTTGTCCAGCTGTTCGCTGGAGAACCCATCAGTGGGTTCATCGAGCATGATTAGGTTCCTTGTGTGGATGTTGGTCATCAGGTCGTTGATGACCTTGTTCAGTGCCAGGCGGTATGCGAGGGCAACGCTGGTCTTCTCACCCCCGCTGAGATGTGTGAGGTCTGTGTCATAGCCGTTCTGTGTCACGATGGGTGCGAAGGAATCGTCTATCCTCACTGATATGCTCTCGTCCTCTATCAGCGTGTTGAGCCAGGTAGCGAACAGCTCGCTGAACTGGGAATGGACCTTTGCCATTATCTGCCGCTCCATGACGCCCATCAGGTTGATGAACATCTTTTCCAGCCACTCCTGCACGCTGTTGAGCTGTTCCAGGGTCTTTCCTGCTTTCTCTTTCTGTGTGATGTCCTTCTGGATCGATATCATGAACCTGTCGAGGCTCTCCAGCTCCTTGTTGAATTCGCTCAGCCTTATCTCCAGGTGCTTTTCGTCATCTGTGATCTTTTCCAGTGCTTCTTTTCTCAGCTGATACTCTTTCTCTACATCACTTGATCTGGTGATCTGCTCGTTGAGGGTGAGTTTATCATTGTTGATCTGTTTCACTTCTTCCTTCAGCTGCTCCTGCATCTTAGTGAGCTGTTCTTTCCGCTGCTCCTTCTCTGCCATGGAGGCCAGGTTGTGCTTCTTCTCCTTCAGCTTCAGGTTGTACTCGTTGATCTCCTTGAGGAGCGATCTTTTCTTTTCCAGCTCTGCGGTCATCTGCTGGATCATCCTGTCGTCCAGCTTCTCCAGGTCCTGCATCAACTTCAGCTTCTCCTGGTCAAGGTCTGCGTGCAGCTTTCTTGCGTTCTCGAGTTCGGTGGTGATCGTCTTCAGGTTATCCACTTCCACTTTCACTGCTGCGAGCCTGCGCTCTGTCTCTGTGAGGGTCTCCAGCTTCTGGTTGTGCTGCCTGAGCCTGGACTCGATGTCCTGTCTGTCTTTGTTCATCTGGTCAAGCTCTGCATCTGCCTTCTCTATCCGGTGGTCCTCTTCTTCTGCGATCGAGCGCTTGTGGACCTCTGTCACGTCCTGCCTGCATGTGGGACAGGTGTCAAGGGATGTTATCTTCTCCTTGATGTCCTGGGAGTGTTTTTTCTTTGCAGAGAGTTCTGCCATTATCTTCTGGTTCGCTTTCAATCGGGTATCCATCTCTTGGAGAGACTTTGTGATCAGCTCCTTGTCCTTGAGTTTTTCCAGAAGTTCGTGGTAGAGAGCCTCTTTCTCTTTTGAGAGCCTGGCTCTTCCATCTTTTGTTTCGATGTCTCTTTTGAGATCGGTTATCCTTTCCTGTATCTGCTTCTGCCTCTCCTTTAGTTGGGTGTTCCTTGTGGAGAGTTCGTTCATGCGCTTTTCCCTGTCTGCTATATCTTTCTCGACTTCAGTGATCGGCGGGAACATCTTTTCTTCAAGGAATATGCTCTCCAGCTTTCTCTTCAGGATTGTGATGGCCTGTTCTGTCTCCTCCAACTCTGAGTTGTTCTTGCTTCTGTTCTTCACGATCTCCATCAGCCTTGCGTCGCAGACCTGTGACCTGTTCTTCAGCTCATTTAGCTGCTTCACAGCCAGCTCTTTCTCTTCCAGACCCTTCCTGGAGGAGGCCTTCTTTTCTCTTATCTCTTCTACTGCAGGGAGGATATCCTTCTTTTTCCCATTGACTGTTTCCAGCTCCTCTTTCCTCTTCCTGAGCTCTGTCTTTTTCTCGTCGATGCCCTGCATCATGCCCTGCAGCTCTTTTTTCCCTTCTTTTATCTGGCGCACGTATGCTGTCGCGTTCGCTGCTATGCGCTTGTAGCGGTCGATGCCAAAGACCTTCCGCAGGGTGTCGATGCGGTGCTCCTCTGCTTCCATGATTATCTGTTTCATCTCCTCCTGCGGGGTGTAGACTGTGTATCTATATACAAGAGAGTTTGATTTGTTGAGAAGGTCTTTCGGGTAGTTGAGCAGGGAGATGATCCTTGCCTTCAGCTCTGTGGCAGTTCCTTCTGTCTTCGACCCATTGATGCTTATGAAACCGGCTTCCTGGGATATGGAACGCTGCTGGCGCTTCAGCCTTCTTTTTATAGTCACTTCCTTGTCATCTATAGACAGCTTCAGCTCAACCTCTCCATCATCTGCGCCTTTCCTGAGCAGGGCGTCTCCTGATATTGAATCCCGCCTTGCGCCGAACAATGCGAACTCTACTGCCTGCAGTATAGAGGACTTGCCGCTGCCTATGTCCCCTGCCAGAAGGGTTGAACCCTTCGGAAAGCTTATATACTGCTCAGTGTAGCTCCGGATATTCCTTAGCGATATGGATTTTAGTATCATAATCATAAGAAAAAGTCCGCGGGGTATAAATAGGTTTTTTACTATATGTTTGAGACAACTTGTTCTGTCGACGAGTAGTCTCCTGTTGATGACAAATTTTGGCTGGTGTGTTACTACCGCAAAATTTATATACAAATACCCCATTCGGGAATGATAAAAACTAGTGATTCAATTACTGAGGTGGTAAGATGAGTAGGAAGATAATGAATGTTCTAGCGGTTTTAGGTATAATGATTATGGCACTTTCGATTCTTGGTTGCCAGGGATATGAACCTCCCAAATACAAATCCCCTGCAGGGGAAGGTGACGAGGATGTGGAAGAGGTTGAGATCGATGTCACAGATGTCGAGGATGATGAGGAAGACTTCTGGGATGAGGAAGACGAAGAAGTTGTTGTAGTTGAGGATGATGAGGAAGACTTCTGGGATGAGGAAGAGGACCTGGATGAGGAAGAGGATGTTGTTGTAGTCGAGGATGATGAGGAAGATGTAGAGGAGACCACGTCAACATCACCTACAGGATATGTCGCAGCAACAGAATCTGATGACGATGAAGAGGCAGATTCCAAGAAAGCCCCTTACAGGTCTGTAGTCGAAGAGGACCTCCCGACCCTGACTGTAACTGAAGGCGAGCTTGTCAAGCTCACTGTCAAGGCGACAGACGCTGACGGCGACTCGCTCACCTATGATTTCGGCACACCGCTGAATTCTGAGGGCAGGTGGAACACAAGGAACGGGGATGCAGGAGTCTACTATCCTGAGATAAAGGTCTCAGACGGCAAGGAGACAGTCATAAAGACAATAAAGATCGTTGTAGAGCCGAAGAACAACAAGCCAGTGCTGCAGTTCATACCTAATGTCGAGGTCAATGAGGGCGACACTGTGCGGCTGACAGCAAAGGCAACTGACGCAGACGGTGACAAGCTGACCTATTCCTTCAGCGGATGGATGACCTCTGACACAAAGGTCGCAGGTTATGCAGATGCAGGAGTGCACAAGGTCACAGTGTCTGTCACAGATGGCATCTCAACAATCTCGCAGGACGTGACAGTGACTGTCAAGGATGTGAACCGGGCTCCGGATGTGGAGATCGAGTTCTAAATATTTTTTTTACCTTTCTTTTACTTTTACCAGCAATGTGGGCGGCCTGCTCACTTGCCACCTTTTTTATCTCTCTTATAAACGTCCAGGATTACTTAAAAAATTAAAGGATAGGTTTATAAAAGATAATCGCCAGTCAATATCCTGTTAAAATCATATTCCAAATTCCCAAAGAGGTAATCAACATGTCAGAAGAGAATGATTTTACACAAAAAGTCGTTGATGATATTGTGGAGAGCGTAAAAGAGACAACTGATTCTGCTCCGCCTAAGAACTTCGGAAAGCTCGTACCTGCCTTGATAGAGAAGGGAATTGAGTCTGTGAACCTGTCCATGTTTGACCAGCCGACACGTGAGCAGCTTTTGAACGAGGTAGGGGATGAATGTTTGCGTAAGGGAAAGATCAATCAGGCTGTAAAGGCTTTCATGTTCATAGGGAATAAGTCTAAGCTTTCTAAGATAGGTCAGAATTATGAGAATATCGGCCTTTTTTCTGACGCTGTCGACATGTACGTGCTTGCAGAGGATAATGCTAATATCGCGCGCGTGGGTGAGAAATGCATGAGTGAGAGCAAGTTTGTCGATGCTATCAAGTCATTCAAGGCATTGAATGATCGGCAGAAGCTGCTGCAGGTCGGTGAGGAGTGCATGAAAAGGGAGAAGTGGGACTCTGCGCTCGAGATATTCTCGTTTTTAGACAGCAAGGAGAAATTGGTTGAGCTCGGTGACAAGTGCTTCAAGCATCCTTTCTTCAATTATGCGGGGAAGGCTTACCAGCTTGCTGGTGATTCTGAGAGGCTGACGAAATTGGGTGATGAATGCATCCGACAGGGGCTTGTCAAGACTGCTTTTGATATCTATACAGCAGCAGGGAACGAGACCATGGCACAGTTCATCAAGGAGAACTTCATGAATAAAGGGCAGTAATGAGATAATTTTGTTTTGCTTTTTCTTTGATTCTTGATTCAGCTTTGGTTTTAGATGTAGCGGTTAGTTTGACAATATGTGTAGTATTAGCACCAAAGCTGATCTATCGTCCAGCGGTTTGACATGCGCGAAACCTTTTTCAGGATTCTACGGCTTAATCAAATAAGAATAAGGCCGCAACATCCCCAATCAGGCTTGCGCATTGTGGCGACTCAAGAATTCTTCCCAAATTTCGAGCCACATATGAATCTACTGGGCATCGCATTCAGATATTTAGGTCGAAATTTGTTTATTTATCAAAAGAAAAAGTTCTTCACTCATTCGAAAGCTTCTTCAGCTTCTTCTCCAGCGCGCCCATGACCTGCTTCAGCACTGACCTGTTCTTTGTCTCGTCGACACCGAACTTCTCGTAGATCTCTCGTGTCGTCAGTGATGCGCCTCCTGCGTACCAGTGGCCGCCGCCTGAGCCGAACAGCTCCTTTATTATCTCACCTACATTGTTCGCTGCGCTTGAGCTCCTTCCTGATACATACCACTCCCGCTGTTTCGCTTCCTCTACCTTTGCCAGGATTATGCTCATTGCACAGCCTTCGAAGCTGTTCAGGACATCTGCGAGCTGGGGGACCATGCCGGGCTTTGTCACCTTGGCCACTCCTACACGATATTTTCCCACTGTCTTCTCATCCATCTTCCTCAGGATGTTCAGGATCTCAATCGGGTAGCGTTTTGATTCTATCTTGCTTATCTCATCGAGGTTTGCCAGCCTTGAGAGGAAGGGTGTGGCCCTGTGGTCTATCTCTAGGTCATTGCCTTTCAGGTAGCGTTTTGTGTCTACCCGCATCCCGTAGAGCATGAGCGTCGCCAGGCCTTTTTCGTTGTCTGTCAGTTCTACGCCCAGGTTCATCATGTGGTCAGTGACCAGTGCTATTGTCGATCCTGCCTGCCTGGTGTCGTAGAAACCTACCCTGTCCAGGTTAAAATTAGAGTCCTTTGTCGGGTGATGGTTTATCACTATCGCAGGATTTCCAGCTATAGGGTATGCGTTGGACCCTTCCGGGTAGACATCCACGAAAGCCAGGATCGAGTCATCATCTGTCTCCTCTGGCTTGTGGATGAGCTTCTTCAGGTCCAGGCTGTTGTAGAGTATGTTGTTCTGAGGATATCCCCAGTCCTGGTGGAACTCGCCGCACACTACTGCCTCCAATCCGAAATGCTTTGCGATGTGAGCAAGTCCGAAGGCGCTCCCTATCGAATCATAACAGAAACCGGTGTGGCCGACGATGTATAGCTTCTTTTCGTGGCTCTTCAGGTTATTGAGCATGCTGGCGAGTTCTTCTGATTCCATAAGAATCACGGCGCAGGGGGTGTTTATAAAACATCATCTGTGATTGTTTATCTTTTTAGAGTTTTAGAATGAGATTTTCTCTTTTTGGATTGTCAGTCTTCATCTGCGCGCTGAAGGGCTACAATCCTTCTCAGGCAGACGCATAGCTCATAGCCTTCCTTTTCACCCTGTTCTATGCTGTCAAGGTAGACGCGGTTTTCTGGATGTATCTTCCTGACATGGTGGCAGGTGCCTACGTGCAGTTTAGTTGACTCTTTTGATGCCAGTATCTTGTCTGGCTCGTCAAGTTCGTATTCTTCTTTTGGTGCAGCATCCTCTTCGTCTGGTTCTTCGTCGCCTTCTTCATCATTATCAGCTTCTTCTGCGTCTTCGTCTGGTTCTTCATTGCCTTCTTCGTCATCATCCTCTTCAGTAGTGTCTTCTTCATTGTCCTTTTCGAAGTCTTCTATGTGCTCTTTTACCTCTTCAGTCTCTGTGTGTTCTTCAACATCTTTTGTCTCTTCGCGCTCCACGTGAGTTTCGCCCAATGCTTCCTCGAGGCCTTTCGGTTCCTGTTCTTCAAGGTCCTCGTCTTCCTGCTCTTCAGGGGGAATCACTTCTGCTTCTACTTCTTCAGGTTCTTCTTCCTGATCCTCATCTTCGTCTGTGTCTTTGGCTGTTTTATCTTCATCAGTATCTTCTGTCTCTTCAGGTCCTTCCTCTGCTGTCTCTTCCTCTTTATCTTCTGTCTCCTCTTCAGACTTCGCGCTGAATGCCTTGTCAATCTTTGCAGTCAGTGCCTTGCGCTTCTTCTCCAGCTCTTCACGCTCTTCATCAGTGAGCCTTGTCTTCCTGACACCTACATCGCGCAATGATTTGCCGAACTCCTTGTCCATTATGTCCTTCTTCTCAAACAGGACATTGCAGCTCTCGCAGAAATACTTGTAATAATCATTACCCTTGACATCACTGCTGCAGATAGGGCAGCCGTTCTCAATATGGAATATGAATTCCTTCTCGACCTCTTCATTCTTCAGGTCCTTGTTCCTCTTGACCTGTTCTTCAAACTCGATGAACTGCTCGAAATCGATCAGCTCGTCCTCGTCAATCCCGAGATCACTGAGTTCCTTGTCCTTTTTCCTCTTTCTAAAGGTCATGTTACATCTTTTTTTGGGGCTCTTTGTAGCCGCCTTTCTGGTTCTTCAGGTCTGGTTTGCTCCTGCCTTTCTTTGTGTTAGGCCGGTTTCCTTTAAATGGTTTTTTCTTTCTCTTGTCGGGTTTGCCTTTTTGCTGGCTTTTTCCCCAGAACTTCTTCGGGATAAGGCCTGTCACCCTTGACATGAAACTCTGCTCATTGTCGAAATCGTTAAGTATGGGGATCAGGCTGTCATCAAGGACATCTGACGAGTAATGCTTGCTGAAGAGCTCAAAGTTGTTGTCAGTCATCTCTTTTGTCTTTTCCTTGTCCATGATAACTTCGTAGGCATCAGAGACAAGCTCCGCATCCACCTTCTGGTTCATTGTTATGAACCTGAATCCCTTGTCCCTGAATTCCTTCAGGTTAGGGAATGAGTCCACAACCAGGGGCTTTCTGTATGCTGCTGCCTCTATCACAGGGTTTCCGAAGGCATCGCTCGCATTAGGGTAGAGGACCATGTCTGCATGGAGGTATGCGTCATGGATCGAATAGAACTTCTGTTCAGGGTTCTGGTGACGGCCTATGAATATCCTGTCATTCGCGAAGATTATCTGCACGTTCTGCTTGTTCATCTTCTTGACGACCTCCTCGAAATAGTTGCCTCTCGAATACACCGGGGCGCCTGTAAGGATAAGGACATTGTCCTTCTTCATGATATCATTGATCTCTGCGACAAGCTTTATGCTGCGCTCCACGAACTTGTTGCGCTTGACCCTTGTAGGCTGTAGGAATATGAGCTGGTCATCCCTTATGCCAAGGGATCTCCTGAAATCCTTGTTGTAATCGTCATGCGTGTGGAGCTTGTCCATATCTATGGTGTTGGGAATTATCTTCGATTGTATCTTCCTGTGCTCTGCAAGCTTTTGCTTTGCGCTTGCGGTGCTTGTTATGTGCACGATGTTCTTCAGGTCAGGGGGCATCTTTGACGTGAGTTTCGGGAAGTTGTTGAACTTTGAGAAGTATGGAGCGTCCCAGGGGACGTAATGGTAGCGGCTAATCGTTGGCATATTGAGTTCTTTGACAATTTCAGTGAGGGCTATGCTCAGCGGGAAGTTCTTCGGTGAGATCAGGGCGTCTTCTATGTTCAGTATCTGGATCTTGTTCTGGACAAGGTAGTTCTTCAGCGGGCCCTTGATCCTTTTCACGAGGTTGTTGAGGAGAATCTCTACGGCTTTGCGTCCCTGCTTGTCCAGCTTTGAGCTGAACATGATGCGCTTGACGCCTCTCACTTCAGGGTGTTTGTAGTCTATCTCAGGCAGGGCAAGATTCGGAGTGTCGGTGGGCTCGCCGAACTTGCCTGTTATCAGGTGTACGTTATAGCCCAGCTTGATGTACTTGTCTATCCACTTCTCTGCTTCGATGCTGATGGCATCTACGCACTTCAGGCGGGAAGCGATGACAGCCAGGTTCTTCTTGTTCATGGCAATGGACACTATTTGAGTGCTTTTAAAGGTTATGGAATGGTTTTGTTTAAAAAGGTGGGTACTGCCTTCCTGCGAGTCAATATCTTTATAAATAACCTCTTTTTCCTATGTTTCAGCCAAAGATGTGGGCGATGGCTTGCCTGAATTTGGCTGTGTAATAGCATAATAATGGAGGCCTAGAAAATGGGATATTTGAAGTATATGAGGAAGGCTTGGCAGAAGCCTAAAAAGACCAATCCAGAGCTCTGGAAGGAAAGACTTCTCAAGTGGAGGCGTGAGCCGGTCACTGTGCGGATTGAAAGACCTACACGGATTGATCGTGCACGATCATTAGGGTATAAGGCAAAGCCTGGGATCATCGTGGTCAGACAGAGAGTGATGCGCGGCGGAAGGCTGCGTGAGCAGTTCAAGGCAGGAAGGCGCAGCAAGGCTATGCGAAGGAACAAGGTCGTGAACATCAACTACAAGCAGGTCGCAGAGCAGAGGGCTGCGAAGTGCTACAAGAACTGTGAAGTGCTGAACTCATATTGGGTGTGCAAGGACGGGACATACTCATGGTATGAGATCATCCTTGTCGATCGTGATCATCCACAGATACTGAAGAACAAGGAGCTCAAGTGGATCGCTTCAACAAAGCACCAGGGCAGAGTCCATCGTGGACTGACTTCGGCAGGGAAGAAGTCGCGCGGGATGAGGAACAAGGGCAAGGGTGCAGAGAAGGTTCGGCCCAGTAACCGGGCGCGTAAAGGGCTTTTGAAGTAATTTATTTTTCTTTTTTGATTCTTAATTCAGCTTTGGTTTCAGATGTAGATGTAGTCATGAAGACGGGGACAGAATGAGCACCAAAGCTGAGGTATCGTTCTGTAGTATTGGATGGAACAAGCCTGGTTGGGACGCGGTCACTACGCTGCGCTTCGTTCTGAGGTTAACAATCCCTGCGGGATTCTTAACAGACGCAGCTGCTTTATCTGAATTTATTTAGGCAGCAGCATAAGTAAAATAAACGATATAGGGAAAAAGGCCTTCGGCCTGAACGAATGACAGACAGTCTTAGAACCTGAGTTCGTGGTGGTCTTGGACGCAGACTTCTTGGTCGCGACTAAATAAATCATCTCTTCTCGCAGGTCAATTCGCCATACTTCTTGAACTCCTTGATCACGCCGTCGACATGCGCTTCGCCTACGCGTATCAATGGCTTTGTCCCAGGATACATATCCATGTGATAGATGAAGTTCTCTGTCATCAGTCGGTTCCGCTCGTGGATTATGCCCATTGCACTGCCTGCTGTCTCGGCGAACCTGGTGAGAAGGGTGCTGTCTTTAGCTTTTGGATTCAGGTTCGCGCCCATGTGGCGCATCGAGGCGCCGATTATGTACATCATAGGCCCTTTTGTTATCGCGATGCCACCCATCACTGCTAATAGTGTGTTGCTTGCCTTTGATACGCCTTCCCTCCTGCCATCATCATACCTGCCCTCTATGTAGATGACTGGCAGGCCCTGCTTGTATGCGACCGTGCTGATGTCTGGCTCCTGCGCGCCCAGTCCCCAGATGAATGGAAGCAGTCCTGTGAACAGTATCTTCTCCTCGATGTTCGGCTGCTCGCTGGTGCCTTCGCTTAGGACCATATCGTTCTTTTCAGAATCCAGGATGCGCCTGGCAGCCTCTGTTGAGCTCTTGTTGTAGTAGTGCGCCTCGCCGAGGAGGGTGAACCTGTATCTCTGGTCTTTCCTCTTCAGCTCGCAGGATGTGGCTGTCACATTTACAGCTCCAGGGTTCTGGGTCTCCTTTGTCGCATTGTAATGCCCAAAACACAATGCACCTACAACTGCGTATGTCGAGAGGAAGATGCCCAGCTTTCTCGGCAGCCTCTTCAGCCCGCGCTTCAGCCTGGCAGGGATGTTCCTGAAGTAATCTACAAACCTCGAGGGTATTGACCTGAAATGGCCTGCAGTCCTCTTCTGCTCGGGTCTTCTGTCAGGCTGTATCTGCCGCTTCCTCTTTTCGTAGGCATATGAGACCATGTTTGTCGCGCAGCCTATGCCCAGCAGCCATGGCTGGACAAAAACCGCAGCCAGCTGCACAGGAAGGGTCATGTTTGTTGCGCAGTCGCTTATCACATCCTCAAGAAAGTTCTTTTTAGAAGGTTCTTTTTCTACAACATCATCTATGCTCGACGGGTCAGCGGGTTGGGATTCCTGCTCCCAGCGTCTTGCAGTCGGGATGATGAAAGGAAGCACAGCCCTTTGCCCGAAGGAATAAATTGTGTGCTTGCCATAATGCCTGGGACCTTTCCTGCTGCCGCTGTCCTTATCACTACCTTTAGCGAGGTTCATGCATGCTGCACGGCCAGCTACGCTTTATTAAATCTCTCTGGAGAAATCTTTTCAAAATGCAAAACATGAAAGCATCGGCGAGCAGAAGTCGGTGGTGCAAGAATGTCTTTCAGCCAGAGCTCTTCTTATCTACTGACTTCAAGGACGATAGACCTTACCCGTATAGGCACGCCTTTATCGACATCGTACACATCGTCCTCGAACTGCAGGGTGAAACCATTGGGTCGAGGGGTGATATCCTTCACTATGGCCTGCTCGTATACCTTTATCAGTTCCTCGAAATCGGAATCCTTCGGCGAGATCCCCAACACTATAGAGTCATCTGTGTTCGTGGTCGATTGGTACATGAATCCCCTTGCCGCATCACTTGTCCCTGTGTCGAAAGCAGGGCCGTAATTCGTTGCCAGCCAGTCAAAGTCATTCTGCGTGTCGAATGTCGCGTGGTCGAAGACCTCCTTAAGGCTCTGGGCAAAACAGTAGACCAGTGATTCTATGCCGTCAACCTTTTCGCCATCAAATACTGTTGTCTTTGCCTTGGCTACTGCGTTCTTTGCTATCTTCAGGTAATGCTGCAGGGTGCGGTCTGCGTCTATCTTCAGCCTGTGTGACATCTGTCTTGTCTTCTTCTGATACGTATCTGCTCTTGACATCAAATCACCAGGGCAACTCCATGACCAGCTTCCTGAATGTCTTTCCACTCGCGTCCTTGTGGTCCTCAAAGAGCGTGTCCACACCAGCCAACGGCTCTATTAGATTCTGCTTGACAGCACCTTCGTATGTCACGATGAACCTATGCTGGCGGATTGTCCTTGGGACTAGCTCCAATGCTATAAGGCCCGGCATGATTTCACCTGACCTGTATTCAAAACCATTCGCAGGGGGCTGAGTACCTAATGAGAATGCCTTGCCATACCTCTGCACTGCCCAGTGGAAATCAGGGTCGTTCTTTGCAAGCCTGTTATCATCAAGTATCTCTGTGAGGCCCTCAATGTAATGGCTTGCGATGCATTCGATCGCCTCTGCTTTCTTGTTGTTGTAGTTCCTGCGCCTCAGGCCGCGCTTGGCGCTCTCTTCAGCGGAAATGATTGCGAACTCTATAGAACTCCTGGCCCTATGGTCAAATTTGTTCTCAAACATACTAGCTACTGAATCGTACATATTAGTGTAAATAGTTCTCCTTGCCATAATATCCCTCTTAATTTGTTACTTTGAAGGGGTATTTAAATGTTTTTGTCAGTTTTTATCTCATAACATTTATAAATCATTATTGCTATTGTTTTAAAGTGAGGCTGTTATGTTTACAGAGGTGGATGACATGAAATACAGATGCTTAGGGTGTGGCTATAAATTCCGGCCAAAGACTGAACGGACGCCTAACAGGTGCCCTTTCTGCTCGTCGTCTGAGATAAAAAGGGATGAGAATGCGCAGGACCTGCTGAACTCTGTAGGGAAAAGGCAGATACCTGACTCATGAGAGATGTCTGGACGGTTGCCTAAATGCGATTATTGAATCCAGGCTTTACAGACAAGAAGGACTTTTTAGTATTCTGCGAAGTAGAAGATGCTGCGTTGAAGCTGCTTGAACGTGATCTTTCGAAGTCAAAGAAGGAATTGTATTATCATTCTGTGGGTCATACGCTTTCTGTGCTCAAGCATGCGTTGAAGTTCGGCAAGGCAGAGGGGCTGGAGTCCCGGAAGCTGTTGCTGCTTGCAGTGGCTGCGCTTTTCCATGATACCGGATATGGGGATGAGTATGAGAAGAACGAGTTCTGGGGGGCCAAGCGGGCCAAGCTGGTTCTGCCTAAGTATGGTTTCTCTTCGGAAGAGATTGAGACGATCAAGGATATCATCATGGCTACGCAGCTGCATGCTGACATGAAGGCGCGTCCGCGGAATCATCTTGAGAGCGTGATGTGCGATGCTGATCTTGTCAATGTGGGGTTTCCTACCAAGAAGTATGTTGAGATCAGTGAGAAGTTGAGGAAGGAGTTCGGTGTTGAGGATGAGGTGATCTGGATCGAGAGCCAGTTGAAGTTCTTTGATGCTCATGAGTTCCATACAGAGTCTGCGCTTAAATGGGGGATGAAGCAGAAGGCGCGGAATCGGAAGTTCTTGGAGAAGAGGTTGAAGAAGTTGAGGAAGGTTCGAGAGAAGGCTAAGGAGAAGGAAGAGAAGGAGGGTAAGGAAGAGGAAAAAGCTGAGACTGAACCTGCTGAAAAAGAAAATCTTTCTAATTAATGAGCTACTTCTGGAGCAAAGCTGAGCCCTACTACGCTTTTTGCTGCGCAAAAAGCTCCGTTCGTCGCCAGGCTCGCCCACTATTGTTGTTTCTATAGGGCCTGTCCCCCCGGAGGGGCCGACCCCCGACGACGGCCTGTATTCATTTGTTTTAAGGGGCTCGCGGAGGGCGACGACGGTCTCAGCTTTGCTCCTGGTGCTATTTGTGGAGGTGCTGTTTACTGTGCTTTAAAACCAAAGCAAAAACTTAAATACGATTAACTGTGGTGTTTACTGTATGAAGTGCGTGCGGGTTAATGTTCGGAAGCTGGAGGTTGAGTCGTTCTCTCTTAAAGATGGGGCTGAGCTTAAGCTGTTCTTTGATGATGGTTCTAAGAAGTGCCTGTTGTATTCTGCGGCGCTTGCTAATGTCGAGGAGGATGTGAAGAATATCATACTCAAGATACATACCTATGAGAAATCAGAGAATAAGGTGTTTGATGCTGATGATGTGCTGGATTCGTTTGTGTCTGTGGTGATTGAGCATGAGGAGGAGCTTCTTGAGAAGATGAGGACGTTCCTTGGGCGGTTGCGGGATGAGAAGGCGCGGCTGCAGAATTTTGGTTCGCATTCTGGGTATATCGAGTCCCTGAACAAGATGCAGAAGAAGTGTATCGAGTTCCGTAAGGGTGTCGTGCGTAATGAGTGAGACTGGGTGAAGATGAAAGAGCTTATCTCTGCGTTGGAAGAGGGTTCTGATGTTGATTATCTTCTTGATACGTGCTTTGTGTTGTTTATGATTGAGAGAGGTCATACGCATAAGCTTGAGTCTTTCTGTGAGAACAATAAGGTCGGGATGTCTAGTTTCAATCTTGCTGAGATCGACCATGTGCATCGTGGGTTGAAAGGGACTGTGAATCATCATCTACGGGATTTCTTGAAGAAGAGGTTGATCGTGAATGTTCTTGTTGATGTGCGGCCTGGTGAACGGGAGCGGGAGAAGGAATATGTCTCTGATTTTGATGAGGATTTCCTGCGGCTGGTGCGTGATCCAAGTGACGCGGTGCTGCTTGTGCAGGCGTTACGGCTGCATGCCACTGTGTTGACACGGGACAAGCATCATATATTTACAGCGGTTGCTGAGAATTATGTCGGGCAGTATGGGATATCTGTGCTTAATGATTTTCCTTAGAATTCTTGAAATGATTTAAAAAAATATTTTGAAAATAAAAAAATAATTCTTAATCTCTTGGGCTCGTGAAAGCAACGATCAGTATCACGACGATGCCAATTATCGCCAGCACGCTCAGCACTGAAAGGAGTGCCAGATAACTTGTTGAGTCTGAGAAGCCGCTCTTCTCTGTCATGTCGGTTATCTTTGTCGGTGTGCCTGCGACAACGCCCTGGGTTGTCGGGGCAGTCTGTCCGCCGCTGTAGAGGATCTGCACGCTTGATGTGGTTGAGCTTGCAGCATCATCTGCTTCACTTGCTTCGCTTGACTTGCTGTCATCGCTTGTGCTTGATCCGCTTGTCGTGCCTGAGCTTGAACCGGATGAAGTGCTTGATCCGCTTGTCGTGCCTGAACTTGAGCTTGACGAGCTTGAGCTTGAACTTGGAGAGCAGGTCACTTTCACGTCGACCCTTCGCTCATCTGTCTGCTTGTTGCCGTCATCCCTGTACAGCTTGCCCACGATCGTGTAGGTGCCTGCACCGAGTGTTGCAGGGACCTTTATGGATGTCTTGTAGTCGAACTCCATGCACTCGTCCTCATCCGGATCGATTGCGTTGCAGCCATCATCCTCATCATAGGCACCCATCTCGAACTCCACCCTCTGCTGGAGGTTGAAGTCATCGCCGAGCAGCTTTAGGACTGTCTCGTCCTCGCCCTTCTTGCCGGTGTTCTTACCATCAGCATATATCGTCAGGGTGTTTCCGCAGCTCACTGAAGATGTTGCGTCGAGCCTTGAGAATACGATCTCAGCCTTGCTCTCCCTTTCAACATCGATTGAGAAGTTGAAGCTCGCTGTGTGGGTCGCGCCGTTGTCATCTTCACCTTCTGCAGTCAGCTCCATGATAAGCTTGCCATCATCAGAGTCCCAGTCGATCATCTCGTCTTCAAATATATCTACCCACTCGCTGTCATCGCCTGCGTCAATATCGAAATTATCAGAATCCTCATCGATATCATCGCCGTCCTCGCCAGCGCCGTAGAAGATCGCTGTGATGGTCACGTCTTCCATATCATTGTCATTATCATCATCGTCAAGCGTGTTCTTCATCTGGATCTTGAGAGTGAACTCATCACCAGGCGTTGCCTCGTCATCAGCAGTGCTGTCCTCATTGACAGAGTCATATGAGTTGTCTGCGATGCTGATCTTGACAGTGTCGAACTCAAGGCCGGATTCTGCATTGACCTTGATGTCTGATGTCTTTGAGAACTCAGCTGAGTTGAAGTTCAGTGTCCCGACCTTGAACAGACCTGAATCTGCGTTGTCAGGCACTTCTGTGCTGACAGTCACCTGGAATTCCTGTCCTGGAGTCAGTGTTGAAGGGATAGTCCCTGTGACAGTCGTATCACCATCGCTTGATGTGACTGTGACAGCTGTAAGCGTGTAGTCGCCAGAGTTCTTTATGGTGACTGATTTTGAGACTGAAACGCCTCTCTCGCTCTCACTGTGTATCACAGCAGGAAGATCGACCTTGTACTCAGGGTCTTTCACAATGACAGATGCAGTGATGCTCTTGGTGGTTCCCATGTGGGTCAGGCTGACCTGGCCGCTGTAGGTGCCGGCTGCCTGGGTCGTGCCTGGGCTGAAAGCGATATTGAATGAGTTGCTCGCAGCGTGGTTTATGTTCACGGAACCTGTAGTACCGCTTGTAGGAGCAATCGTGTTGGAGCCTGAAGTGAACGGGCTCGCTATCGTGTATGTCAGGCCTGTGATGTCTGCATTTCCTGTGTTTGCCACATCGACAGTGATCTGGCCTGAGTTCCCCTTGACAATGGAAGGTGTGTTGCTTGCTGCGGAGAAATCAGGGACTGCATTGACAGTCACCTGGAGTGCTGCTGAATCCTTGTGGGAATCGTTATGCACTGCGTTGATAGTGCCTGTATAGACACCTGCCTTCTGGCCTGAAGGTATGCTCAGTATGATTGCATTAGGATAGATCTCACTGGCGATCAGGCTGAAAGAGCTGCTGAAGAATGAGACGGAGCTCTTTGGCATTGTGCCGGACGCACCTGTCAGATCGGTAGCGTTCATGATTATATTGTCAAGCTGCTGTGCTCCAGTGTTCTGGATAGTAGCTGCCATAGACGTATTTGTGGCGCCAGGATTGCCTGAGATCAAGATTGAGGCCTCCTGTATATTGATGTTGCCGACCGCTACAACGCTTAATACAAGCGCTAATGCGATGAGCATATACAAAAACAGTTTATTCTTCATTTTCACACCTTCCTCCGTAGTGTAGCGTAATATCTAGTATTAGCATGCCTCACAAGCCAATAGAAGCGTTTAACCGTGCTCTAAAGGCCAAATAACTCTTTTTTGCGTGTAAAAGCCCCCAAAAATAATTTTACTTGGGTTTTTTGTTGTTATCTTACAGTGGTATTCGATATATAAATGTTTGGGTAATTTTAAATATTTAAGTTTGTTAAAAATATTCAATATGGCTCAAAAATCACAATGTCTGGATGATCTGACAAGACAGGTCACAACGCCTATCTTAGATAAATTCGCAGAAATGATGCTGGAGATCACAGCTTGCTTAGGTGACGCTGCACCCCATACGTCCCTAGAATTCGCTGAACAGATCGGCAGATATATGGAATCTGGTAGCCTTACAGAAGAAGGAAAGGACTTCTTGGTGGGTTACATAAATGAGCAGCGAACTGTTAAGGATACATATTATTCCTTTATGAAAGCTGTCGGCAAATCAATCCTTGAACGTCGCTAATTCACCTCTTCTGCTTCCTGAGATGCCTGTGGGCTTTCTTTATGTATCCCATGTATTCTCTCTGGACTATCCTGTGAGGCTTCCTGTAGATGCTCATCTGCGGGCCCTTGAACTCAAAGCCCATGATGTATGAGGTTGATCTGCCTTGGAGGATGCGCTCCACCAGCTTTTTCTCCTGCGCTGTTGACTGGCCAGAGGTGCCCACGTATGAGACAATGTCTGTGTGCTGGGTGAACCTGCCGTCCAGGCCTGCGTCTGTGTATTCTTTCTGTAATGCGAAGCCAGAGCCGTTCTTGTGGTTGACTGAGATGTAGATGGTGTCTTCAGGGCCGATCCTGCAACTGCCTTTGTTGTCTTTTCCTGGCAGGTCGGTGTATGCGATCTCATACTCTGCAGTGGTGTTCGAGAACCTTGCGTGATACTTGTTGCTGTATGCCTGGCGTTGCTGGCAGGTTGTCTTGCCGCGCTGTTTCAGGCTCAGGGTCTGTTCATCCTTTGCCTTGACCTGCTGGATGAGGCGCTTGACAGTGGATGATACCCTTGCGTCTGCTGTTGATGCGAGAAGTGTTGATAATATTACCAGTGTTGCGTGTCTCATTATTCCCCCTGTGTGATTTTTAGGGGTTTTTTGGTTAAAAATGTTGTGTGGTTTTAGTTGCCTTATGTGGCTGGGAGGGTGTTTTATCTGGGTTTTATGTAAAATCACTGAACCGAAAGGTTTAAATACTAGGTTTCTCTTATTTGTTGATACTAGTATACAAAAGTCTACAATAACAACATCGGTCACAACGGGCTACTAAAGCGATTTCATGGGTCACAATCTACTTCAGCGTTTACATTATACTAGTTCGGGTTACATGTAGGGGAAATAGGGATTTTTCTATTTCTCTTCAAGGGTTTTCATCAACGTTGTAGGAAGCGTTGACAAAAAAAGAGGTTGGACATTATGAAAAGAGGTGTTATTGTAGTACTAGTGATGTTACTTGTTCTACTTTCTACTTCTGTTGCTGCTCTGCTTTCTGTTGATCTCTCTCCTGCTTCGGCTTATGAGACCAACAGCGTTGGCTTTGAGCTGAACGTGTCTAACTTTCGTAATGCGTATGAGATAAACTCACTTAGCGTTGATGCTTCTGGGTTCTCTGTATCTTCGCTTGTTGATTATGTTGGGTGGACTGAGTCATATAATTCTAGTGTTGCGTCTTGGACAGATGGTAGCATTGCCAATAATGTCGTGCTTGCTGTGTTTGAGTTCCTTGCTGAGGCGCCCATGGTCTCTGAGGACCAGGCTGGTGAGGCTACTGTGACTCTTGTCGATTCTTTTTCTGTCCCGCATTCATTCACTTTCCCGCTTACTATATTGAACGATGACACACCACCAGTCATGACTGATGTCGTGCCTGTCGACGGAGCATATGTCAAGGAAGGCATACCTGACTATGCAGTCAGTGCTAACATAACTGACCCTGAGACTGGCATCGAAAATGCGACATTCCACTGGGTACGGTGCAATTACGACGAAAACATAACGCCGACTGATCACACCCTGCAGTTGGCGCAAAATCAGGGAGTGTACCAAACCACCATAGACCTCTCCGGTTATACGGATACAAACCAGGTCTGCTTTGACTTTACCGCATATAATCGCGGCGGAGATCAGTCATCGCAGACTGGTACACTCACCATAGATGGCGTTCCACCAGAAGTAACATTGGTTTCTCCCGTCGACCGGGCTATAATAGGCCTTAGCAGGAACTTCAGCTTCTTCGCTGCTGACAACACGGAAGAGACAGTGACCTGTAGCATGTACGTAGACGGCATAGAGTACATACAAGACATCGAAGCGCAGCACATGGATATAGTATCAATTGGGAGTGCTGACGTAGTTGAAGGAGAGCATACATGGAGCATAGCGTGCAGAGATCCTGCCGGCTGGGAAGCCGCCAGTGCAACATGGACTTATACATTAGACAAAACACCACCGAGTATAGAGATGACTGCTCCAGAGAACAACACCATCATAGCAGAAACAGAGACCCTGCTCTTCAGTGTGACAGACAATTTTTCTTTGTATAAGGTCTGGCTCATGGTAGGCGGGAATGAAACAGAGGTAGATGGAGAGTTCACAATTGATGTGCATACCTGGCCAGATGGACCGAACGAATTTGCGGTCCGGGCGAGTGATTCTGTCGGTAACCAGGCTGAGCGGACCTATCGAATATTAATTGACAGAACAGCTCCCCAAATTGCACTGGTCGCTCCTGAGACAAATAGCACGAGCGATGTCCATGTAGCCATAACATACAGAGTGCTGGATGACTACGACGAAGAAATGGACTGCAGAGTATACGTAGATGAAGAGGGACAAGAGCAACATGTAGCGCAGGACGAAGCGGAGACTGTATGGCCTACACTCATGGCCATAGGAGAGCACAGGTGGAATGTTCAGTGTGTCGACGATGCAGGAAACACCGGAACAAGTGATGAAAGACAACTGACTGTAGTAGATATATCAGGCCCAGACATCGCAATGGACAGCGTTGATACCGTGACAAGGGGCGATCCCGTAGAAATAAGCCTTGAAGTCATAGACGTCAGCGGAGTAGATGCAGTGACTGCTGAATTGATTGAACCTGATGGTCATCACCAAACCATCTCCCTAGAGAAGTTGGGTGATACCTACACAGCAGCGGTTGAGACTACGATAGAATCCGATGTTGGCACGTATACCTTGCAGGTGTACGCAGTTGACACACTGAACTTTTCTAATCAAGAAGAGTTCACATTTGATGTAACGTATAGGTATGTTGTTGCGCTGGAGCTTGATTCCAGCGATGTGGCGCCTGGGACAGATGTAATCGCGTCAGGCGTTGTGGTGTATGACAACGGGAGCGTGGTGCCTGAGGATGTCGTGGTGCTCTCTTTGCCAGGCAATGTGAGCGAAGACGTTGTGCTCGGTGATGATGGTGCTTTTTCGCATACCTTTTCAGCACCTGAGACCGATGGTGCGTATGACATCGTCGTTTCTATTGTCAGTGTGGGAAATGGAATGGAGTTCACGAGCACAGAGCAGCTGACTGTCGCCACGCCTGAACAGCCTCAGGTAAGAGGTGGTGGAGGAGGACACGGCGGCGGGAGCGGAAGCAGCGGTGTCGCTGACACTGACAGCAGTGGTGGTTGCGAAGCTGACTGGAGTTGCACTGCGTGGACAGAGTGCTCATCAGGGCAGCAGAAGAAGATATGCGTAGACCTTAACCACTGCAATAGTGATGATGTAAAGCAGATCAAGGAACGATCATGCAGGATGCCAGAGAAGACGGAGGAAACAGAAAATGATGGAAGTAGAGAAAGAGTCGCAGTCTCTGCGGCTAGAGAACCACTACCAGACCCAGAGGAGCATACGGTTGACACGATTGAGGAAGACCAAGGAACTACAGCAGGCATTGGTAAAGCCACTGGCTTCATGAGCAGGTTTGACATAAGACCCATGAACATCATTTTTGCCCTCCTGCTCATGACAGTACTGGTGGGAACGCTGTATAGGTATGGCTGGGGCAAGGGTGACCGCAGGCGGAAACCTGCTGCCGTCGACATGCTCGGCGGAAGGAAGAAGCTCAACCTTGAGGATTATCTCGAGGGCAGGGCGCGAAGAAGGATATGATGTGATAGCATGGTATTAGAGAAATACTTCAAGGCAGATGCTGTAGAGCACAGGCCGCACATCGCTTTCTTTTTCGGTTTCGTGTTCACGGTCATATCATTCTTTATCTCGTATATACTGTTCAGACAGTTCATGTCGCTCGCCATAGTGTTCATGGCAACCCTGCTGTTGACACCCACACTTGTGATGCTGTTGAAGCATGAGGAGAGGATCGAGCGCAGGTTCGGCATCAAGCATTTCTTCAGGAACCACAAGGCGATATACGAGGCATATATCTTCGCATTCCTTGGTGTGTTTCTCGCGTTCGTGTTCCTTGGGCTTGCTTATCATGACAAGCCGCACATGTATGGGCAGCTGTTCGACTTCCAGACAAGGTTCCTCAGTTTCCAGCAGGGATTGAGTGTGGAGGGTGTGCAGGATTTTGTCGCAGGGAATGTCCAGTTTGGTTCCGGACAGTTCTGGGGCATGCTTGCCAATGACATGATAGTCCTGGTGCTGTGCTTTGTGCTGTCTTTTGTCTATGGTGCGACAGCCATATTCCTGATAATATTGAATGGCAGTGTCTTTGCCAATTTCATCGTGTTCGTGATCAGGACCTTGTCCACGAGTTTTGTGCAGGGTTTGCAGGCGTTTGTGTTTTTTCTTATCCATATGATTCCTGAAGTCAGTGGATTCTTGATTGCTGCTATTGCTGGTGGTGTTGTGTCCAAGGCAGTGTTGACCGAAAAGAAGGGATCGAAGGCGTTCAGGAACGTGTTCAAGGACGCTACAATATTGATGCTTATCGCTATCGGGCTGGTCGTGTTGTCTGTGCTGTTAGAAGTGTTTGTTACTGCGAAGCTTTTCCAGACTTTCTTTTGAGGATCCTGTCTGTCACATTGTTCTCTTCACAGAACTTCCTGAGCTGCTCCAGATAGTCGGATATCTCATAACCCATGTGGAAGGCATCCTCGATCACTTCGGTCAGCATCCTTGCCCTTCTTTCAGGAGACATGTGCTGATAGCCGTGTAAGGTGTCATCTACATACCTGTTGTAATCAGGGTCCTTGAAACTACCCATCTCTGCTCTGCGGCGCTGGCCTGTCTCGTCAAGATGTCTTAGGTGAGCTTCAAATGATTCGTATAATGGTCTTTCTGTCATTCTATCATCAACTCCGTAACATATCATACACCGATGCCAATATCTCCTGGGACTTTATCCTGTTCTTCAATTCGTTCCTACCTATACCTTCCATCGGAGGATAATCCAACTCAGAGAAATATTTCTGCCCTTCACTTTCGAAAGAGACTGTGCCGACAAAGTGCTTGTCGAATATATTCCTGTTCAGCCTCAGATCAGAGCGCCATAATGTGTCTCGATTATCATTAATACCTTTGATTATTTCCTGATCACCCTTGTAGTCAGACGCGAGACCGAAAAGGCTTACATGAAGATTTTCCCATCTGTCTGTGATGTTGCGGCCATCTCTTTCCAGATCGAACACCATGACTCCTCCAGGAGAATCACCAGGTTTACATGAATACCGGGTTACCAGCTCACACATGGCCAGAAGCTGGAACAGCCGTTTCCTTGACTTCTCCTTATCATAGAATGTACCGATGTTAAGATATCCTTGTTTCTGTTCCAGGATAGACCTCAGATTTCTCCTAGGGGTCCCGTGCAGTCCAAAATAAGGCACTTCTTCAGACAGATGATATTCCAATAATACCTCTATGTTATCTTTGGATGTTGCCACAAACCTTTCATAAGGCATTGTACAGATCTCTTCTTTGCTGGGTAGCTTGATGTCTTGTAGAATCGCCATATTGCACCTTATCTAAATATCATCAGCCAAAAGAATTGTGATTTCATTTATAAAGGTTTTGGTTTATGACTACTTGTTGGTAGTCATTTTCGTAATCTTTTTATATAAGAAATGCGTAATTATGGGCATTCCTGTATAAGGAAGCTCTGGTGAGAAGCATGATCCGGATGTGAGGATACAGGGTACAACAAACCGTGTTGAGGGGTCGTTCAGGCCCTGATTTTTCTTTTTTATATCCTAAGCAGTCATTTTCGCTTTACTTTCTTGCTGTAATGCCCTTCCGGTTTTATGTACCTGTGTATCGGATGGTCTTTCTTTGCATAAGCTGGATGTTTCTTTACATCCTCTGTCTTGACCTCTATCCTCTTCGCTTCCTTGTGTTTCTTCAGGAAACTGAGGTCATCCCTCAGCTGTCTTGCTATGTGCTCCCTGTCCTTCAGGTGTTCGGCAAAACTCCTCATCGCGAAGCTCAGCATGAAGATGAATGCGCAGAGCGCTATGGTCATCGTCGAGAACATGCCTGACACCGCCATCACCTTTATTGCGTTGCCTGATATCGACGTCACTATCACGTCGGCCAGTATGAGCCTCAGGAGGATGAAGTAGCCTATCATGACAAGCGCGCTGTTGAAGAACGTGTCAGTGATGATGAGTGTCTTGTAGAATATCTCCTTTTTTGCCCAGACCTTGATGAATGCTGTTATTATCAGGATCACTCCTGCGGCGAGGAAGAGATTGCTGTAGAAATCCCAGATGAAATCCTGCGGGAGGGTCGCTGGATCGAGCGCTTTCCCGACAAGCCAGTTGCTCATGACTATTGCAGAGGAGATCTGCAGTATGATGATTACGATGAACGCAGCTGCTGAGGATATCAGCAGGACCCTCGATGTCTGCAGCAGAAGGGAACGCGTGTCCCTGAATGAGGTGACCTTCATGCCCGCGCCGATCAGGAGAATCATGATCGATATGATTGTTATTGCCCAGAAATCAATGGGAACCAGGATGTGATTGAAAGGGAAGTCTGTCGCGAGGTGGTCAAGCATTCCCAGCACTTCGGCCATACCTGTGTTTATTGTGTTGAGGATTGTGAATCTCCATGAAGAGACCATGAGAAGCCTGTTGAATGCTATTACAATCAGGATTAGTGTGAGTGAGACTGTGAGAAGTACATCTGCTGTCATGGACCGTGCGTGATGGACGGTCAATCCCCTCTTTTTCATGGGGGTTGTTTTATGTTTTTGGTATATAAATGTTATTGCCTGATTGTACACAACAAGATATAGCAAATCTGAGGCCGCCGCTGCCCCTTTTGCGAAGCGTCTTTATACAAATTCATGAGGGCCGCCGGGGGGACGTCCCTTACGGGGACGGCGGCCTTATGCGGTAATACATTAAGCGCTTCGCCTGGCAGCGCACGGAGGTTTTTGTGAAGCGTAGCGGAACAAAAACCGGAGCAGGCCTCGGATTTGCGTCCTGAAGAAGGAGTTTTCTGAATTCTTGTGCGGATCCTGTCGCTTTCAGTACAAAGCTTAAGACGACATCTTTGGAAAAAGGAACGATATAGGGGAAAAGGCCTGCGGCCAAAAACGATAGTCAGACAGTCTTAGAACTTGAGTGCTTGGTTGCAGCGGCCTGCTTCGTGGGAACAGCACCTGAGCTATCTGATTATCCTCTCGATGATCCCGTGGCTATTACCTGTCGTTATCATCAATGCAGAGGAGAACGTGGCAATCATGTGCAGCTCTTTATGATAGGTGCCTGTCAGAAGAAATACCAACCACCAAACCAATAGTAGTGCACCTATCAATATCACTGCCTTGAATGCCTGTCCTGCTACCAACCCCCATTGGTAGCGTCTCACGTAGCTTGTTTCGGTCATAAAGAAAAGGATTCTGCTTGCACATAGAGGCTATGTGCAAGCAGGTCCAAACCACCCCCAAAGAGTATGAAAAAATTACACAACTTATCTTCTTTATGTGAGCATGAATGGGACCAAATTCGGTTCGAGGGGACCTCGAACCACCCCACCGTGCTTCTCATTTGACCTAAAACATCATAGGTGCATCTAGTATATAAAACTTCCGAATTTTCCCTCACTTCCGTAATTTCCTTTACTTGATTTGATGCTCTATACGGCTTTAGGTTGTGTTTTTGTGGTTTCGAAACCTTCACGAAATGAATGGGTATTTATAAATAGAAATTGAATTCAGTATAGGGATTTGGCTACTGTTTTAGGAGGTGTAACAAAAAGAAATTGGAAAACAATGCAACCGTTCGGTTGCAAGGTTGGCTGCGGTTCAAACCTTAGCCAACTATTGAAAATAATTATGCCTTGTTAGGCTCGTAACCTGCAGCTTCAAGTCCGCTCAGGTACTGCTGGATCTGCTGTTCATCATAGCAGCCATCCTGGAACACTACAGCGACTTCTTTGCCTCTCTTGATCCTTGCAGCGTATTCCTCACCACCGTTCTTGAAGTATATCGCCTTGTTGTCGATGCTAGGTTTCAGGCCTCTTCCCTGAAGATTCTTGATCGCTTCAAACTCCTTCTGCGAAAGTTCGCCGATGCATCTCATTTGCATCATAGCCTTCGGTTTCAATGGCTGTATCTCTTGGTCATTTCTCCTCATCTCAAAACACCTCAACACTATATGTTGTCTATTTATCTAGAACTGTCGGCTTGTCTCTCAAGTTCAAGCTTCTTTGATATCGCCCCGGACTGTCCGGATTGATTGAAAGCATTGATTATCTCATCTGCAACTGCAGCGACGATAGATTTCTTTGAATTGAACGCCTTCTGGCAGGCGCTTTGGGTCATGTATTTCATGGCCTGGTCTGTCCTTCTTTGAGGCGCGACCTCGACGGCCTTTGGATACTTTGCGCCGCCATACTCGATCGTGACTATCTCTTCCCGCGGAGCAGCGTTCTCTATTGCCTTGATCAGCACGAGAACAGGGTTCTGGTTGGTCTTCTTCTCCACAATCTCTAGCGCCTGTTCCATTATCTTGAAGACTGTGTTGCCCTTGCCAGTCGTGTGGCCTGAGCTGATTATGTGCTTCTTGGACTTGTGGCCGCAGTTCATCAATCGGTTCATGAACCTCTCGACTACGAATACGTGGATAGACTTGTGGAATCGGAACTTCGCAGAGCGTCCGCCTGTGTCCGGCACTATCCTCGGTTCGAGGTTCATGACATTCTTCAGGCCAGGATCATCTATCTGGATCCCTTCCATGCTCCATCTGTTGAATACTAGAATTGACATTTTTATTTCCTTGCTTTCTCCAATTTGCCTTTCAATAGGGCACTGAGTGATTGATCATTGACTTTCAGGACCTGCCATCTGACACCAGGGATGTCTCCTTTCGACCGTCCCATGTTGCCGCCGATGCATTCGATCACGACCTCGTCGTGCTCGTCAACAAGCTTTGTAGCGCCGTCTCCTGGCAGGAAAGCTGTTATCTGCTTGCCATTCTTGATCAGCTGGACCCTTGCGCATTTTCGCATGGCAGAGTTTGGCTGCTTTGCCTCGAGCTGCACTTTCTCAAGCACGATGCCTTTGGCCTGCGAAGCTCCAACAAGCGGGTCAGACTTCTTCTTGAGGTCCAATGCCTTACGGATGAACCATCTCTCGCTCCACCTACCTGTTTTACGCCTTTTGGCGTTTTTAACGCCTGCTCTGAGTCCATTTGCTTTGTTTCCCATACTGTTGCGGAAAAAAAGGGTGTATATAAAGGTTCTGGTGCTTGTGCCTGGTTTCCTTATAAACATGAGAAATATGAGAATTCTAGGGAATCACGATGTCTCCGACTACCGGCCTGTGGTCTGACATCTCTGCCCATATCGTGTGGTAGTTCTCTATCCTCAGCGGGTCTGAGGCCAGGATGTGGTCCAATGAGTCCTTTGGCTTGTGGGAACGGAATGTGGGAATGCCTGCCTTGGGGTTCTTGACAAGCCCTGATCCAACTATCCTGTCAAAGGCAGGGCTGCCCGGGCCTGAGTTGAAATCTCCCAGCAGCACAAAAGGGCGTTTCTTTGTCTTCAGGTAGTTCAAGAGGATAGCTACCTCTTCTTTCCTGTTACCTTGTGAGTGATGGTCAAGATGGGTCAGGACAATGTTCAGCTTCTTCCCTGGCCTGTACTCCACATCGAAATCCATGAATGTCTTGAAGATATGCTTTATCCTCTGCGCGTATGTCGTGCCGTACTGCCTGTTGTAGTTCAATGTCAGGGGGTATTTGCTCACGACTGCGTTACCCACGTCAATAATTCCTGGCGCCTTGAACAGGCTCTCTTTTATGACGTGGTTGTAGCAGAGGTGCTTTGCAATGTGCTCTGCCTGGTCTATGTAGTGCGTGCGGGTCGAGTCGAAGTCGACCTCGTTCATGCAGAGCAGTTCTATGTCTTCGGATTGTGACATGGCACCTATCTGGCCAAGGTTGAAGAGGATTGCGTCCCTGCTCCGCATCTTCCAGAACTCATCATAGTTTCCCCTTGCGTTCGCGATGTTGTAGGACATGACACGCACTTTCTCTTCCAGCTTTGCGGCGTGGTAGCAGTCCATGTTCATGTCTTTCAATGATATCCTATAGCAGCCAGAAGTCGCGGCGAGCGCAGCAATGCCTGTGTATCCTAGAAAACTCCGTCTATTTACCTTTTTTTTTGACATCTTCCTTTAGCGAGTGCAAAAAATGAACAGATATGATGAAAAGATGAAACATTCTTTTAATAATTTGTTCAGGTGTGAAACAGAAAATCGATTATGTCGTGATCAAACCTGCATAAAATCAAAGAAACAGAAAAAATCACGGAATCTGTTCAGACAAATACTATAGATATCATCTTTCCTATGAAATGCGTCGCTATGATGACAATCAGTGCAATGCCCCAGTGTTCTCCTATCACTTTCCATGCCTTTTTCTTCTGGTTCCTTGCCATGCGGTAGCTCAGGAATCCTAATGCAAGGAATGCCCAGATGGCTCCGATCATCACTGCTGTCGAAAGGTCCAGCAGCAGGACAGGGATGAGGAAGGTGAGGGCGAAGAAGAACTTTGAGAAGAAGGTTGCCAATGTGGACTGCCATATCTCTTTTGTTGAATGTTTGCATTCGGACTCTTCTGATATGTGTATTCCCAGAGCATCGCTGAATGCGTCTGCGATAGCTATTGTCAGGATGCCTCCTATTACTGCTATCTTTGAATGGGTGCCTGAGTTAAGGCCTACCATCAATCCTAATGTGGTGATTATGCCTGAGGTCAGGCCGAAGCTGAATCCTACTTTTAGTGAGTGCTGCATATCGGTATCTTAGGGTCGGGGGTATTTAAATATTGCCCAGTGACAAGAAAGATATAAATATGAATTCCTGGATTACTCTGTCATGGATAAGATAATAGTTCTTGATTTTGGAGGGCAGTACTGCCATCTCATCTCCCGGCGGGTAAGGGATCTTGGGGTGTATTCTGAGGTGCTGCCTAACAGCACGACAAAGGAGGACCTGTTGAAGATTTCAGGTATCAAGGGCGTGATACTTTCCGGCGGGGCTGCTTCTGTGTATGATGATACTTCTCCTAAGTGCGGTGCTGAGATGCTTGAACTCGGGGTGCCTCTGCTCGGCATCTGCTATGGGCACCAGCTCATCGCGCAGCTTGCTGGAGGGGAGGTCGAGACTGCTTCTTCTGGAGAGTATGGTGAGACAGAGATGCAGGTCATCAGTGGTGGTGAGCTTCTTGCAGGGCTCGATAAGGAAGAGACTGTGTGGATGAATCACAAGGATGTTGTCAAGACACTGCCCGGTGGTTTCTTGACTCTTGCCAATACTATCCATTCACCTGTAGCTGCGTATGCTAATCCTGACAAGAAGCTCTACGGGGTGCAGTTCCATCCTGAGGTCACGCATACAGTGCATGGTGATAATGTGTTTGAGAATTTTGTGATTGATATCTGCGGTGCGCAGAAAGGATGGGACAGCTCGAATCTTGTGCGGATGATATCTGACGAGGCGAAGCAGACTATCGGCAGCAGGAAAGCAGTGCTTGGGCTTTCAGGTGGTGTTGATTCATCTGTCGCAGCGGCGATGCTCGCACCTGTGCTGGGAAAGAACCTCACTGCAGTATATGTGGATACAGGGCTGATGAGGCACAAGGAGACTGATTTCATCAGGCGGATTTTCGAGGCGTATGATTTTGATCTTCGCATCGTCGATGCCAGTTCGCGCTTCTTTGCTGCGCTGAAGGGTGTTCTGGATCCTGAGCTGAAGCGGAAAGCGATCGGCAAGACATTCATCGATGTGTTTGATGAGATTGCTGCAGAGGTCGGGGCTGAGGTGCTTGTGCAGGGGACGATATATTCTGACCGAATAGAGAGCGGCATAACAAAACATTCTGATAATATCAAATCACACCATAATGTCGGGGGCCTGCCCAAGGACATGAAGCTTGAGGTGTATGAGCCTCTGCGTGAACTGTACAAGGATGAGGTCCGTCGGCTCGCGCGCGAGATAAAGTTGCCTGAGGAGATAATAACACGGCACGTGTTTCCCGGCCCAGGTCTTGGAGTGCGGATTGTCGGCGAGGTGACGCCTGAACGTGCTGATGTGTGTCGGCGTGCAGGGTATATCGTAGAGGATGAGCTGCACAAGGCAGGGCTGTATGAGAAGGTGTGGATGGGTTTTGCAGTACACCTGCCAATCAAGAATGTCGGGATACAAGGGGATTCGCGGAGCTACAAGAGCCCTATCATCGTGCGGATCATCGAATCCAAGGATGCGATGACTGCTAATTATTCTAAATTGCCTTATGAGGTGCTTGATGCTATATCTACCAGGATAACAAATGAGGTCAAGGAAGTCAACAGGGTGGCTTATGATATATCGAATAAGCCTCCTGCGACAATGGAATGGGAGTGAAGGCTTTTTCTATGTGTTTTTTGCAATTATCGAGTGCTGTTAGTGCTTTTTTGCGTAAAAATAGCTGGAAAGTGTTTTAAAACAGACTCAGGACTGTTGTGTTATCTTTTCTTATCGCTAAAGGTGTTGAGATTGATGTACAACAGGACATTGAACAGGAAACAGCTCGTGCTGACAGTGCAGGACCTTGATCACCGGTTGGAGGTCGCTGATATTGAGATCCAGCAGTGCTGTGCGCGGATGTCAGGATGGATAGACAGGTACACGCAGACGCTTGAAGTGCTGATGGGGACAGGTCTTGCGATCGAGCAGAGCAGGATCGCCAATCCAGCCAGCACTCCGTACCGCATGATGTCAGGTAACATGGTCTTCGGGAACCTTGTGCTGTCGCCTAACCTTTCCATAAACCAGAGAGACAGGATCGAGTCATTCGTCGGGGTCAGTTATGCGTCTGCCGAGGTCATGAAGCAGGAGCTGGATGAACTCAATGAGAAGAAGGAGTCACTGCGGCAATCGCTTCTTGAGACCACTGTGGCCCGGGCGCTCAGGGTGCGCGGGCGGTCTGACAAGGCATTGGTGTTCGTGGAGTCTGTCGGGACGATGGTGTCGCAGTGGGATGTCAACATGTATTTCAACATACATGAGGGGGGAGATATCATTGACCTTATGCGACTGCCTTTTTTCCTTCAGAGATTCAGGCTTGTCTCGCGGGATGAGAGGGGGGATTCTGATGTCTTTTATTTCAGGAACATCAGCAGGAAGCTGTCTGACCAGGATGTGTTCAACTATGCTGCGAAGTGGCTGCAGGAGAATTATGATCGCGGGCATCCTGCTGTGGTTGCGCAGCGTGAGTTCCTTCTGAATTACATGGGCATGACGCGCGAGAATCCTTTGACGGGGAGGGAGATACATAGGAATGTGGCTGTGGAGACCTATGATACCTGAGCGATAATGTTATTAATGGTGGCTTATTCTTTTTCTTTATGGTTGAACCTAAGTGTCCTTATTTCGGGAAGTGTGGTGGGTGCAGTTCGCAGCATATCGATTATTCTTTGCAGGTTGAGAACAAGAAAAAACAGCTTGTCGGTTTGATCGGGTCTGATGATGTTGCTGTGTTCTCTGGTGAGCCTTATGGCTATCGTAATCGGATGGATTTTGTGTTCCATGATCGTGGTGTGGGTTTCCGCAAGAAGGGGGATTGGAAGACGATAATTGATATCAAGGATTGTCCTATCGCTAATGCGCGTGTCAATTCTTTGCTGGGTGAGGTGCGCGAGGCTTTTTCGTCTCCTGATTCCTTTGATGTGCGCAAGAAGAAAGGGACTTTCCGTTATGCGGTCATTCGTGCGCCTTCTGGGGGGGCGTCTATATCGTTTGTGTTGAATTCTGACTCTTCGCGGATCGGTGAAGCTGTGGAGTTGATAAAATCCTTTGCTGAGAAGAGCAGCGCAGAGAATGTTGTTGTCACTTATGTCAAACCTGATACTGATACGAGCATCTCTGATGATTACTTTGTTGTGAAGGGGGATGATACTCTGCGCGAGAGCTATCTTGGGAATGAGTTTATGTTTCCTGTGCAAGGATTCTTCCAGAACAACCATGCAGTAGCCTCCTTGATGCACAAGCATGTGCGTAAGGTGCTTTCTGGTCATGATACCAAGGATGCGCACCTGCTTGATGTGTATGCTGGTGTGGGGACGTTTGGGATAAATAATGCCTCGCTTTTCTCGTCGGTGCATATTGTCGAGGGCTATGAGAAATCTATCGATTTTGCGAAGAAGAACATAGAGGTCAACAAGGTTGGTGGTGCTTCTGCTGTCGCGCTTGATGATAAGCAGCTTAGCCGACTTGACTTGCCTTCGCAGCTCTTTGTCATCACTGACCCTCCGCGGTCTGGGATGAATCCCAAGGCAATACAGCAGATCAATCGTCTGGAGCCTGAGGTCATCGTCTATATATCATGCAATCCTGCGCAGCTCGGCAAGGACCTGTCCAAGTTCCGTCATCATTCTCTGAAAAGTGCTGCTCTGTTTGATATGTTTCCCCAGACACCGCACTGCGAGGCTGTTGTTGAGCTGGTGAAAAAGGGTTAATATTATATATCTGGAGTTCCTGGAGTGATGTAAACAATCACATGAGGTGTACTAAAAATGGGGTGCTATGTTGTGCCGGTTGCGGCGGCTATAATACATCATATTCTCAGGAGAAAGGTCAAGCCATGGAGGCATGACAGGCATCATCGATGGCTGAACCTTCTTTTTGGCGGGGCTGCTATCTTCGGGTTCGTGGACCATCTGTGGAATGGTGAGCTTCTTGCGTTCAGCGCAGTGGACCTTATGCTCGGGCTCATGATAACTGTGACGCTGGTTGTCTTCTGGGCAGGTATCGCTTGGCTAGACAGCAGGACCGCAAGCCATTCAGCAGAGAAGGCACGAACATAATATTTTTTATCCTTAATTCTTGCAAGCAATCTGCCTGTCCAGGTCCAGCTCCCTGTCCGAAACTGTACATGCGAACCCATGGGCGCTGCACTTCTTATAGAAATCACACACCTCGCTGTTGCCTGTCGGATAATCAATAGCAAGCACGAACCTGCCGTCAGCCACTGCCTTGTCAAGATACCCTAGGACATAAGCTGTCTCTTCTTCATCCTGCCTGCTGTCATCATCATACCAGGTGTCTTCTTTCCCGAACCCTACAATGATCTCAGCGTAACTAGGGTATGCGTAAAGCTCAGGAGAGTTCTGCGGCACGACAATGAACGACGGATTGACCTTCTGTGCTTCCTGCCTGATTGATCTCACAAAATCAACCATCTCCTGCGCAGCAGAATCACGGCCGCGGTCTTCATAATATCCATAAGCGTCGATGATGTCAAGGTAAACCCCATCATACCCTGCCTCTGCAATCTCTTCTGCCCTGTCGAGAATGATGTCCTGCCATCCCATGTCCCAGTACCTGACCTTGTAGTTCCCTTCCCATCCAGGGTTCTCGCTGTCGATGAATGAGGGACTGCCCGGCTTCCAGGAGTCCTGCCAGTACTCCCTGTAATCCTCTGCCTCTCCGATGCTCAGGTATGACAGGATTGTCTTGCCGTCCTTCTTCAGGTCATTCAGCTCTTCCTCTGAAATGTCCGCGTCATCGATGTCAATGACAAGCACGTCGGCATCAACAGCCTTGAGCCCTGGGTATGTGGCCTCCTGCAACTGGTAATGGAAAGAACCGAAATCCTGACCCTGGCTTTTCCCGACGTCCATGACGCTTCCAGCGCTGTCTGTCTGCTTGTCGTAATCTGAGACATCGACAGGTTCGCTTATCTCTGTAGGTGTCTGTTGGGATGCTGCAGGGCGGGAGGCTGGTTCTCTTTCAGGAGTGTCTTCACAGCCTATCGTAAGGAATAATGCAAGAATCATGAGTATTATCGCCAGTTTTTTCATGGGAACCTGTTGTGGTGTGTGATATATAAAACTTACCTGGATGGTATGAATCGGTTGCGCTTTAGTATTTTAAACGATATAAGGGAAGGCCTGCGGCCAAAAGATTGACAGACAGTCTTAGACATCAACTTCGTGGTTTTGGCGAGGCAGACCTCTTGGCGGGTGTTTGTCTTCTTCGATAGATTTTTAAATCTGTACTGCGCTTGTCAGTCCATGAAAGAGATCCAACAAAGAATCAAACAGTTCTGCGAGACGCACGGCATGAGCAGTTCTCCGGAGCATCGGGCGCTGGACATGATGTCAGAGATGGGAGAGGTGGCGAAAGAGCTGCTGAAGATGACTGACTATGGCACCAAGGAAAGGGAGTTCCGCGAGGAGATGAAGGGGGAGCTTGGGGATCTGCTATTTTCCCTTGTGACTCTTGCAAACTCCATGGACGTCGATCTTTCTGAAGCGCTTGAGGCTGTGCTCGCCAAGTATGAGAAGCGGATCGAGAAAGGTAGTGCCGGTTCTGAGAATGAGTGAACAAAAGAGAAAAAAATATTTTTGTTTTCTTTATTACCCTTTCTTCGTGTAGATAGTTTGGCTTGGGAATGCGAAGTCCATCTTTGCCTTGTTGAACTGGCTTAGTATCTCTGTGTTCACCTGGGTCTGGGTCTCCAGGATGTCCTTTCCCTTTGCTATGTAATAGATGAACAGGATGTTCATCGCAGAATCATTGAACGCGTTGAAGGAGAGAAGGATCTTCTCCTCGACATTCCTGTTCTTCTTTGCGATCTGCTTCAGCATCTTCATGGCCTGCTCCATCTTCTTGGGCTTTGTGTCATACGTAAGACCTATGTTCAGGACCACTTTCCTTGAGGGCTCTACTGTGACGTTCTCAACAGGGGAGTTCGTGAATGTGGAGTTCGGTATGGTCACCATCCTTCCTTCCAGTGTCTGGAGGCGGCTGCTTCTTACTCCTATCTCCTTTATCATGCCGTCGTAGCCTGCAATCTTCACGCGGTCACCTATCTTGAAAGGCTTATCAGTGAAGATCGTGAAGCCGCCGAAGATGTTCGATATGGTGTCCTTTGCTGCCATGGCAAGGGCGAGACCGCCTATGCCGAGTCCTGCAAGGACTGCAGTCACGTCATAGCCTGCGTTGTTGAGCGCCACGACAATCGCTATAAGCCATACTATTATCTTGGTGCCTTTCTTGACTATCGGAAGAAGCTGGTCATCAAGGTCTGTCTTGCTCTTCGCTGCAAGGGGCATGAGATACTCTGTGTACAATGAGTCGAACAGCCTTGTGATGAGCCAGGCTACGTTCATTATTATCAGCACATGATACACCTTTCCCAGCCAGGTAAATATCACCTCAGGCAGGACGAGCTGCTGCAGGCCGAACCATATGCCTACAAGCGCGATGGCGAAGACTATGGGCTCTTCTATCATGTCGATTATGATGTCGTCAAGCTTTGTCTTGGTCTTCTTTGTCAGCTTCTTTATGGTGCCCCCGAATATCCAATAAAGGATCTTCCCGAGAACTATCGAGCCAAGTATTATAAGAAGCGAGAAAAGCCAGTCATAGACTGTATTGCCGTAATATGTCTGTCTGAGTATGTCTTCTATCATGTCTACCCCCCAGATTATTGGTATGAACTTATTTATAAATCTTATCAAATGAGTCTTGGGTCGTATGACAAGCATTAAATAAGGGGCATGATAAAGGTTGAAGCAGAGGTATGAACATGAACAGAACAATAATATCCTTAACGGCTTTCTTTTCATTTCTTTTTCTGGCAGGATGCATGCAGGATGCGAATGTAATGCCGACACAGGAACACATGAGACTCACTGCATCCCAAAGCTCTAATGTTGCAGAGAAGTATGTGCAGACACTGCCTGAATTCATCAATCATAATGCCCACAACCTCAGGCTGATAAAGGTCACCCCTGCAGAATGTCCGAACTGCTGGGTGTTCGCATTTCATTTTGACGTAGATGATGACAAGCTTGATGAGAGTGTCGAGGGGTTCCGTGTAGAGATGATGGTCCACCAGAACAGCGTGAGTGACGTGCATGTCAGCGAGATCAAGGATGAAGAAGGTGATGCACCAAAGGTCTCGTTCTGCAGGACGGATACTGACTGCATACCGCTGCCTTCAGACTGTCACCCTACAGAGTGCATCAACAAGAGGTTTGAGGGGGATTACCAGAAACCTGAGGTCTGTACCATGGTGTTCATGGAGGAGGCTGCATACAGCGCAGAGGACTGTGCGTGCGAGTCAGGGCAGTGCGTGAACAAGAACCTTGGGAAAGGCGCGGTCTGATTCTGTCTGCGCATATTTTGATGGGTTGCGCTTCAGTAAAATAAACGATATACAGAAAAAGGGCCTGCGGCCAATAACTTTAGCCAGACAGTCTCAGCGAATCAGACTTCGTGGTTTATCCAGACGTCTTAGACATTGGGTTCGTGGTGGCTAGGCAGGGTGCGCGGGGCGGCTTATTCTATCTCTGCTGCCTGCCTGGAATAGATTATGTCAAGGGCAGAGTATGACTTTGTCAGGATTATCTTGACAATGGAATATACTGCTATCCCCAGGACGAGGCCTATCGCACCGAATATCTGGGCACCCATCAATGTGACAAGGATGACTATGAGCGGGTGCTCGTTGACAAGCTTGGGAAGAAGGACTGGCTGGGTGAAGACATTGTCGACTATCTGGGCTATTATTATGACACCCAGTGCAAGAGCTGCTGTGCGGAAGTCCAGGAGCAGGTAGGAAAGGATGACAGGCGATGCTGCGCCGAGAAGAGGCCCTATGTATGGGACTATGTTGAACATGCCTGCGAGAAGACCCATCGTGATAGGGAATTTCACGCCGAGTATGAAGAATCCTGTTGTGCAGATGCCTGCGACCAAGAGCGATTGGATGACCTTTGCGGTTATGAAGTTCTCGATTGAGCGGTTGATATCATACACCATGGAAAGGACTGCCTCGAAATAGCGGTTCGGGACGAAGTTTATTATCTTCCTTACCAGTTTTTCCCTGTCCTTTATGAGGAGGACAGTTATTATAGGGACTATTATGAGCGAGCTCAACAGCATCGGAAGAAGGTTGGCGACCAATGATTTCAGCTGGTCCAGAAGATTGTTGAGCCTGTCCCTCACGTCCCCTGACTTGAATGTCATGTCTATGAACGGGATATAATACGCAATAACCTCCCCATCCTCTATGACCGGGCTGAAGACCTGCTGGTTCACGCGCTGCATGACCTCTGGCCAGTCCTGTGAGACCGAGCTGATCTCTGCCTTGATGCTGGGTGTTATGAAGTAGATTGCGCCGAGGATTATTATCAGGAATCCCAGCAGAACCATTACAAGCGCGTAGTTCTTCTTCACCCCGTACCTGCCCAGTGATTTTATCGCTGGGTTGAGTATGTACACTATCAGCAGCGCGATGAAGACATAACGGAAGACATCCATGAAATACCCTATGAGAATAAATCCCAGAAGGACAAGCATGATGACTACAAGCATGTTCAGCCATATCTTGTAGTTGGTGTTCAGGGTCCTCATTTTCTTTTCGCAAACGTCTCGGTGACGATCCTCAGCAGGTTCTGGTAGACTGTCGAACACAGCCTCGGGTCGTCATTGAACAGCTTGAAAAGGGATTCCTTGAAGAAATAGCACAGGGTCGTATTGCCTTTTGTGATAGCATCAGTGGTCCTCTTCGAGTCCCTGATAAGGGCGAATTCACCGAAAGAGTCAAGCGGCGCGTAGGTCGTAAGGAGCTTGTCATTGTCCTTTATCTCCACCTCGCCCCTGAGCACTATGAACAGGCCATAAGACGGCTCGCCTTTCCTGAAAAGAAGCTCCTTGTCATGGTAATGGCGTATGTAGCTGGACTTGATCAGCTTGCGGACCTGCCATCTTGACAGGTTCCTGAACAGGGCGATCTTCCTGAGCGAGTCAGACAGCCTCTGCTTCTTCTGCCTTATCAGATAGTCTTGGAGAGCCATTTTCATATGCCTGCATCTATTGTTGATATCTATAATTAAAACAACGCCCCCTTTATCACTTTTTAGTGCTAATATTCTATATAAGGTTTATGGTTGGCTGGTTTTCCGAATGATTTATAAAACAAGGACGCTATGTGCCTGTATCTTATTGATAAAAAAGGTGATCAAATGGCAAAGAAGAAAGCTGTAAAAAAGAGAGTTGTGAAGAAGAAAGCTTCCAAGAAGAAGCTGTCTGTGAAGACTGCGAAGGCAAAGATGAAGGCTGCGCAGAAGAAGGCTCATGCAGAGCTCAAGAAAGCAAAGGCAAAGTTTGTCGCGCATGAGAAGAAGGTCAAGGAGTACGCAAAGAAGAATCCTGAGAAGGCTATGGCAATCGCAGCAGGTATCGGAGCAGCGCTTGGGGCTGTCGCGGTCGCAATGGCAAGGAGGAAAAGGAAATAATTTTATTTTTCTTATATTTCATGAGGTGAGTTGATGGCAAGCAGCAAGAAGATAAAGAAATTCTCCAAGAGCACGTTAGGGACAGGTGTTGAGACTGTCGCAGATTATGTTGACATATTCTCGCAGATGGTGACAGAGTACTTCAACCAGAGGTACAAGATAAAGAAGAAGGTCGAGGATGTCAAGAAAGGGATACAAGGGGCGTTATACAGTCTCAAGAGAGAGTTCCTCAAGAGCATGGTCGAGGCTTTGTTCCTGTTCACAGGGCTTGCTGCACTCATCGTGGGACTTGTACTCTTCCTGAACAGGTATGTGCCGCTAGAATACGTGTTTCTTGGGTATGGGTTTTTGGTGACTATAATTGTGCTCATCAAGACAAAGCTCAAGGCCTAATAAATCTTCTTTCCTTTCATCTTGTTCCATTCATCGAACAGTGCGTCACATTCACGGATATTCAGCTGTTTCATGTGGACTATGTGTCTCTTAGGCTTTTTCTCCAGCACGTCGTAGATATCCTTGTCTGCAAAACCACCGCGCTTTGCATCATCTCTTGTGCTGCCGTAATAGACGGTCTTTATCCTTGCCCATATTATCGCACCTAGACACATAGGGCAGGGTTCGCATGAACTGTATAATTCACAGTCAGAAAGATCAAAACTCTTCAGTTTCCTTGATGCCTTGCGTATTGTGTCTATCTCAGCATGTTCTGTAGGGTCGTTTGTCTTGAGGACACGGTTGTGCCCCTTTGCAATCACCTTTCCGTTCCGAACAATGACTGCCCCAAACGGACCGCCTTCTTTTTTCTTCATCCCTTTTCTCGCTTCATCGACAGCGAGACGCATAAACTCTTCCATAGGGTGACCAATCATAGCAGGATTTAAATAGTTTTCCAGACAGGCTGAAATCATGGCAGAAGTTTCAAAGAAAGTGCTGGCGTTCGGGACATATGACTTGTTCCACCCAGGGCATGAGTTCTTTCTGAAGAAGTGTGCGGAGCTTGGTGAGCTCTATGTTGTGGTTGCGTTGGATTCTACTGTCAAGCACCTGAAAGGGGCTGCGCCTAAAAACCCGCAGGAAGTCAGGCTTGCTAAGCTGCAGTCAGTCAGTTACGTGAAAGAGGCTGTGCTTGGGAATGAAGGTGACAAATATGCTGTTATCGAGGATATCGAGCCGGACATCATATGCCTCGGGTATGACCAGGTCAGCTTCACGGATCATCTTGAGAAGGCGCTGAATGAGCGCGGGCTCTATCCTCGGATAGTACGGGTCGAGGAGAGCCACGAGCCGCACAGGTACAAGTCCTCGCTGCTGAAAGGCGGGCAGGACTAATCTTAAATGCGGGTAAACTATTGTTTGGTGTGGGTTGTGTTGCCAAACTTTTAAGTAATATAGACGTCTTATATTGCAATATGTCAAAGAACGCAGAGCGCACGATATACCTCTATGCAGATGGAAGTGTCACTGAGAGCAGGCTGGACTGTTTCGAGCCTATACTGCAGTACCAGCTTACGCGGGACGCGAAGCGCAAGACAATGGGTGGCGAACGACCAGTGAGCGCGGTATATCGCAGGAATGGCGTGACCCTTGATGAGATAAGGTATGCGTTTGACAGGAGCGACATCGGAGAGCTGGAGAGGAAGGCTGTCCTAGGTGAGCTCGAGGATGCCGGTGGAATTCAGGATCAGGATTATGCTCAATAGGTGATGACATGAAAGCTAAGATATACACAAAGGTCGGATGCCCTTATTGCACACGGGCAAAGCAGATGCTTGCTGATAAGGATGTTGAGTTCGAGGAGATCGTGCTTTCTGACGCTGCAGAGTTCGAGAAGTTGAAGCAGGAGACCAATCACATGACTGTGCCTCAGGTGTTTATCGACGGAGAATTCATTGGCGGAAGCGATGATCTAGAAGATTGGTTCAATAAGAAAGAAAAGGATTAGTGGCTGTATTGCGCCTGGGGACTTAACTTATCAAGCCTTTTCCTCAGGTCCTCGATAGGATTCTTTATTCTTGTATCATACCGCAGGTTGCCGCTGACCACATACTGCGCGAGCCTTTCCAGGACAGGCCTGGCGTGGACATCTGTACCATACTCAGCAAGCAGTTCCACCGCACATATCTGCCTGTCTGACATATCCTCCTTCAGCGAATCCACGACAATCCCTTCGAGAAGCCTGAGAGCCTCATCAGGGCTTCGTCTAAGGCTCCTTATGATCACCTGTTGGGTCTGAGCAAATGTAAGGGTTGTCGCTGCCTTGAGATAGTCCGTCCTGGACTTTGTATCTTCAGCAACCCCTGCCCTGGTGTAGACAGCATCGAGAATAAGCCTGTCTGTCTTGCCATTGACGCCATTATGGCCGTTTGTACCATTAGATGTATGAGTATACATAGTTACCACCAATGATGATAAGACTGGTATGCTTAAAAAGGTATTTACTGCTTATTTTGCTTAACCCGTTTAAAAAGGTATTTTTTCACTGGAAAGCTAAAATTGCCTTTATAGCAGATTTCTATTCCAGGAGGTCCCTCAGTGCGAGAAGCTTTGCCTTGTGTTCCAGCTCCTTATCTGATATGATGCGGAACAGACGCTTGACCTCTGGGAACAGGGTGTTGTTCGAGATGTGCTCATAGTACTCTATGTCTGCGTTGACCTCGTCTATGCAGAGCTTTATGATATCTAATGCGCCGGGCTTATCTGTAATTCCTTTCAATATCTTATCATCTATCTCGAATTGGGGTGTGGAGAACTTTATGGCGAGACCGAACTTGATTATAGAATGGAGATTGAGGTGCTTCAGGGTGTGCATGTCCTTCTTCGTGTCTTCTGCGAGCATGAAGAAGAAGTCCTTCAGCACCTGGTCTTTCGCTTCCTGGCGGAGGCGGACGTACATGTCGAATGACTTTTCCTCTCTCTTGAGTGCCTCGTATACTGCACCGCGCATCGCAGCGATCATGCTTGGTTCACCTCTTTATATGTGGTTTGAGGGATTCTTGGTTTATAATTGTTGTGGTCCGCAAAGTATAAATATGCCTGTTTTCCTTGTTCCTGCATGACGCACAAGAAGAGTTCGTCTTATGAGAATGTTGAAGGGAAGGTCGAGCAGTACCAGTCACGTGAGTTCTGCAATTCAATAGGGTGTGTCGTGCAGATGGAGATGAATTCTCATGAGAAAGGGAGTGATTCCTATGAACAGCTCAAGGAGATGTGTCGTGCAGACTGCAGTCATTCACGGCATGCTTTCATGCAGTGGTTAGGTTCAGAAGGGTATCGCTATCAGGGGAATGGTTCTGATGAGATACGTTGTGATGCGCGGACTGCTTATGCTTATCATCAATGGCTCTCTGCGAAGGGAGTGAAGATAGTGAGGGATCTTGAATGAGCCATATCGAGGTCGAGGTGCGGAGTTTTATTACACGGGAGCAGTATGATACGCTGATACAGTTCTTTCGTCAGGAGTCGCGGGCGTTCTCTGTTGATGATCAGGTCACTCATTATTTCAATGCGCCAGTCGATGTTCGGATACAGAAGAATTCTTTTGGGTCTAAGATGTGGCTGAAGAAGGGGAAGATGCATGATGAGCATCGCGAGGAGGTCGAGGTGCGTTTTGACCGCGAGGATTTTGATAATCTTGAGAAGATGTTTTTGCTTATGGGTTATGGTGTGAAGGTGAAGTGGTTCCGTAAGAGGCATACTTTCTTCTGGAAGGGTTTTGAGGTGTCTGTTGATGATAACAAGGGGTATGGGCATATCCTGGAGATCGAGAAGAAATCTACATCTAAGGGTAAGATGAAGGCGTTGAAGGAAGTGAAGGGTGCTTTCAAGAAATTGGGTATTGCTGTTACGCCTAAGAAGACTTTTGATGAGAAGTATCAGTATTATCTGAAACATTGGGAGAAGTTGACGAGATAGTTTTTTGAATTCTTAATTCAGCTTTGGTATTTGTTGTAGAAGTTGGTTTGACAATAGATATTGTAGGAGCACCAAAGCTGATCTGTCGTTTGGCGGTATTGGATGAGCCAAGCCTGGTGTGGGATTTTTTTGCTGCTTTAAGTGAATTTGATTAGGCAGCAGCCATTGCAACCGTTCGGTTGCAGGGTTGTCTGCGGCTGACGCCTTAGCCAACTTTCGGTAAATGAACGATATAGGGAGGAGGGCCTTCGGCCAAATAGAATGACAGACAGTCTTAGAACCTGAGTTCTTGGGGGTGGCGGGTTATACAGAAAGCTTTAAAAAGACCCTATAGTTCACTGAATCCATCCCTGCGTAGCATAATGGTGGTGCGTCCGGCTGTAGCTAATACAGCACCCGCAGACAAGGCACGTTGCCATGGAGGAAAGCGGGACAGCAGTCACCGGAAGGTTGCTGGTTCAAAACAGCGGATCAGAAATGGTCTGTTGGGAGATTCCGGCCGCAGGGATGTTTTTTTATCACTTCTGAGTAGTTATAAAGCGAAAGGTTTATAAAGTGTCAGTCGGCCATATACGCCATGGATTCAGAACGTTTTTTCAAAGAGATATCCGCAAAAGTATTGGAATGTGGTAGGCACTCTCTTGATATCCAGGAGGGAATACGGTCTTTGGAAAAAGATGAGGATCCTGAGAACCAGGCCGCAAGTGCTTTGACAGAGGCAGATATCAAGGTCCAGGAGGAACTGTTACGATATTTCTTGGATCAAGGATATGACTTCAAGATATTTGCTGAAGAGGACACCAGATATGTGGACGAGTTTCCTGAAGAAGGAGACACTCTTGTAAGTCTGGATCCAGTCGATGGTACTTTAGCATACAAAAACAATCTTCCTAATTTCTGCACGGTACTTGCAGTCTATGAAAAAGGATGTCTGGACGGTGTCATGGTCCATACGCCTGCTTTCGGGAAATTTTATTGTGCAACGCAAGATGTGGAGAACAGTTGGGTGTGGACACCTACTGAATCAGGAGAATTTTTGAGAGAAGATTTTGTCTACGTCCCAAAATGTGATAAGGTCGTCCTCACATACAACCCGAAGAAGATTGATCCAGAGGGTAAACAAGCAGAGAAATTGGATCAGTTGCGAGAATCCGGCTTCGAGGTCCATGAAATTGATAAGAAAGGAAAGATGGACCCGAATATAGGGATAAATTCAATACTTAGAGGTGAGATTTCAGCTTACTTCAGATCAAATGTCCCTTGCTTGGATTGGGGACCCATATCCTTGATAATGGAAAAGGCAGGAGGTGTGGTAAGCGATTACCAAGGACGAAATCCCGACCTGCACAGATATTGGGGCAGGACAGACGGCGCGAAAGATTCAAGACTTCAGTCAATCATAGTATCAGGAAACTCAACAATACATAATACGCTAGTGGACATACTGAGATAAAATCAATCCCGACTCTCCCCTAAAACCCTAACCTCTACTGCCCGGCCGCAGGGATGTTTTTTCTTTTTGAGCCTTTTTAGCCCTTTTTAAAGCGATATTTTATAAGCAGGCTGTTGTCTTTTTTTGCATCATGGAAGATTTCGAGAAACTCGGTCTGTCAGACCATACAATCTCTGCTATCAAGCGAAAAGGCTATCTGAAGCCAACTCAGATTCAGGAGATGGCAATACCTCTTCTTCTGGAAGGCAAGGTGGATGTAGTCGCACAGTCACAGACAGGGACAGGAAAGACTGCCAGCTTTGCACTGCCGATAATCGAATTGGCGGAGCCTCGCGCAGGCTATGTCCAGGCAATCATACTAACACCTACCAGAGAGCTTGCACTGCAGGTCTCTGAGGATTTTGAATCACTAAGCGCAAAAAAACTGAAAGTGCTTGCGATATACGGCGGTGCTTCAATAAACAAACAGATAAATGCGCTGAAGCGGGGGATAGATATCGTTGTCGGGACACCCGGGCGGATCATGGACCTCATGGAGCGGGGAAACCTCGACATATTCGATGTCAGTTTTGTCGTGCTTGACGAGGCTGACGAGATGCTCGACATGGGATTTGTCGATGATATCAAGCACATACTCAGCCACACAGGCAAGGACAAAAGGATGCTGCTCTTCTCTGCTACAATGCCTCGCGAAGTCCTGGGAATAGCAAAGAGATTCATGCGCGAGCATAAGATCATCAAGACAGAAGAGCTCATGGTGCGACGCACCGAGCATGTGCGCTATGATGTGAATGCAAAGGACAGGTACGACGCCCTCCGGAGGATCATAGCGATAAACCCTGATTTCTACGGGCTCATCTTCTGCCAGACAAAAAGTGACGTGGATGTCCTTGTCCGAAAGCTCGTCGAGGATAAATACCACGCAGCAGCGATCCATGGGAACTTCTCACAGGGACAACGTGAGAATATACTCATGCAGTTCAAGAAGAGGAAGATGACAATCCTTGTGGCTACAGATGTCGCGGCAAGAGGAATTGACATAGACGACATAACTCACGTGATAAACTATTCCATGCCGCGGACCCCTGAAGCATACCTGCACAGGACAGGCAGGACAGGCCGTGCCGGAAAAGAAGGGGTCGGGATGACTTTTGTCATACCATCTGAGCGGCGGAAACTCAGGGCTGTAGAGAAATATATCGGCAAAGAACTTAAGAGGACCAAACTTCCTTCAGCAGATGCGGTGATCGATATGAAAAAGCTCCAGATAAAGACAATCATTGAAAAGATACTCGAGAAGAAGTCGGGAGGATTTGAATCGACAGCAAAAGAGCTTCTTGCAGACCACCCTCCTGAAAAGGTCGTGGCAGCAGTGCTCAAGTATGCTTTCAGGGAAGAGCTGGAGAGGATAGGCCGCAGGAACATACCCACAGCTGCTGAACCTAAGAGAGAATCACGTGAAGGTCGTGGTGGACAAGGTGGGAAGCACACATTAAGATTCAAAAAAGGCAGGTTTGAACTGTCTGACCGGAGATCATCTGGCAGTCCAAGACATTCGGACAGCAAGGTCAGGGATAAGAAGAAGTATGGTCGGTCAGGAGATGGCGGGCCAAGGAAGTTCAAGAAAGGCAAAGGGAAGAAAGGCAAGAAAAGGTCTTTCAGCCGTAACAGATACTGAGAATCTATCATCCACTTTTTCTTAAGGCAAGATTTATAAGTCTGGATTGCTTAAAAATATGACGTTCTAAGGGATAGAATGACTGTTGTGCGAAATGTTTATAATGTCCTTCGCATTCTTTTTCTGTGTTCGAGATGCCAGAAGAGAAGGAAAAGACCACGCAAGGGGATGCCATGCTCAAGTTATACATGACTGATGTAGGTGACTTTCCAGTCCTTCGCCGTGCGGAAGAGGTGGCACTGGCAAAGAAGATAGAGGATAGACACATGCGGTTGGTGTTTGATTTCTGCAGCTATCGGGGCCGGACAACACCTAGTTTTCCAGGCCTCTCTGTGCTGGAGGTCTCGTTGAGCAAAGCGTTTGAGGATGAAGGACAGCATCAGAGGTACAAGAATCTCAAGCGAAGGCTCGACTACAAGAAAAGGAAGTCTAATCTTGAACAGATCTCAGCAGAGATATTCGCAATGATCCCTGAGCACCGCATCGAGATAGTCAGGTCTGCTGCAGAGTACGTGGTAAGGCATGATCAGGTAAACCACGAGCTTGTCAAGAGTTTGAGGGGCGACCTGAAAGCAGCATACAGTAGACGGAATGAGTTCGCGCAGTGCAACCTCAAGTATGTCATATCAATCGCAAAGAGGTTCCAGGGACGGGGCATTCTTCTGAAGGACCTTATCCAGGAGGGTAACATCGGCCTGCTGAAAGGCATCGACAGGTTCGATTACCGACTAGGATACAAGTTCTCAACATACGCGGCGTGGTGGATACGGCATGCGATGGGCAGGGCAATCGCAGACAAGGCACGTGCAGTGCGGCTTCCAGTCTATGTGACTGACTACCTGAACGACTGCAGGACCCATTATGGCAGACAGTTCAAGGCCCTGGGGAGGATTCCAACACCATATGAGGTGGTGGAAAGCATGATTGAAGGCAAACCCACCCAGAGACAGATCGACAAGTACATCGAGATGATGCAGGTCCCTACTGTCTACTCGTATGACGAGCCTGTCAATGACGAGGTTGGACATAGCTTCATGGACTTCCTTGGCGACACGTCTTTTGAGCATACTGTTGATGACATAGCCACGCAAGAGCTGTTCCAGAAAGTAAGAGCTGTGATGTCCAAAGTCCTCACATCCCGTGAGCGGGAGGTGTTGGAGAAACGGTACCTGCTCGATGAACCTCAGACCCTGAAACAGATAGCGCAGGTCTATGATCTCAGCAGGGAAAGGATACGGCAGCTGCAGGAGATAGCCCTTGAAAAGGTAAGGCGAAGGATGACAGGGTATAATATGAATTGACTATTTCTTTCAAAGCCGCTGTTCCAAGCATTTTTTGGGAAATATTTAAAAATGAAACTCTCTTATGCAGTATAAAATGCGGCAGAGCACTGAACAACAGTATGAAACACATCTTGAGATTATGCTGGGAATGGTCAAACAGACCCGGAAGCAATCTCCAGAAGCGTGCAGGCTTTATGATCGGCTTGTGCGGAGCAATATAGATAATGCGCGCGAAAGAGGATATTCTTCTTTGGCAGACATGTATGTCCCGCTGTTCCAGCAGCAGGGGATTGACATCTGAAACGGAATGATTCCGACACAAACACCGCAATATTCTTAAACAGGTGTTTTTTTCTTATCAGCATGGTTTCTGAAAAAGAGCTGGATTATCTTTTTGTACTTAAAGGGCTCAATGAGATACCTTTCTGTGTAGGTCGTAAGCTGCTGATTGATTTCCTGCGGGGAGATGATTCCAATGACTCTGTGAAGAAGAATAAATTGCATAGGCTCGAGCATTTCGGCAGCATGGCGTATGAGAAAGATGAGATTGAAGAGATGATTGACTCTCTGTTGTTGAATGACATGATACATCTTGCTTCTGTGAATGCCAATAGGTTCTGGAAGGTGATGGAGCTTACATTGAAGGGGAAGAATGAGATAGAATCCCCTTCCCTGTACAAGCGGAAGCTTGCGTATAATTACAAGGAGGTCGAGACCATCATCACTGATGCTGAGCGGAAGGTGTTTTCTGCGCTTGATGGTTTTCTTGGCCGTTATAATGACGCGCAGAAGAAGGCTGTTGTGAGTGGTGCTAAGGAGATGCTGTGCATCGCAGGGGCTGGATCCGGGAAGACAACTGTGCTGACCAAGAGGATAGAGTTTCTCGTGAAATACAGGAGCGTCTCTCCGTCGAAGATACTTGCGATAACCTTTACAAGGAAGGCGCGGCAGGAGATGATGAGCCGGTTGGGGGCTTATGGCGGTCTTGATGATGTGATGGTGGAGACTTTCAACTCGTTCTGCGAGAAGATGCTTAGACGTCATAATGATCTTGTGTATGACAAGCCTGTGCGGGTAATCTCGTATCGTGATAAGTTGACTATCATCAATAAGGCCCTTTCGTCTTTGGATATGAATATCAATCGTGCTATCAATATCTATTTTTCCCAGGCTCAGCAGAGGAGCAAGACACAGGAGCAATTGGCGAACATATTCATGAATGACTGTTTCTTTATCAGGGATTACTTCAAGTTCAAGAACAATCCTGTGGAGTTGAGCTCTTTTGAGGTTCTGGATCTAGAAAATGGCAAGATGGTGAAGCTTGTCATCGGGGTGTGTCGTCATATTGAGAAGTACATGCGGGATAAGGGCCTGCGTGATTTTGCGGATCAATTGCTGGATACAATGACGCTGTTTTCGACGCATCCTGAATTGATACCTTCTTTTTCCCATGTGTTGATCGATGAATACCAGGACGTGAACTCAACACAGATTGAGTTCGTCGATATGCTCGCTCCACCTAATGTGTTCTGTGTGGGTGACCCTCGGCAGTCTATCTATGGTTGGCGCGGGAGTGATGTGCGGTACATATTGAATTTTGAGGATAAGTATCCTGATTCGGAGATCGTGACATTGACCAAAAACTATCGTTCTACAAAACATATCGTCGATCTGATCAATCTGTCCATAAAGAACATGAGGCTTGCTGATCTTGAGTCATCTGTCGAGGGTGGGAAGGATATTAAATTACTTACTTTCGGTTCTGAGGATGCAGAGTTCGAGTTTGTCGTGCAACGGGTGCTTGCCGCGGATGTGCCGCGCAATGAGGTATTTGTTCTTGCGCGTACCAATCGGCAATTGAATGATCTTTCTAATGTGATGAAGATGAGAGGGATATCTCATGTTGTCAGGAGTGATGAGGTAAAGAGGACTGTTGTCGCTGGCGAGGGTGATGTTACACTTGCTACGGTGCATGCAATCAAGGGCCTTGAGGCGCGGATGGTGTTTGTGATCGGTGCCAATGGGATGAATTTTCCCTGCAAAGGTTCTGAGCATCCTATCATGGAGATGGTCAAGGTCGAGGAGTATGACAAGGAAGAGGAGGAGCGGCGGTTGTTCTATGTCGCTATGAGCCGTGCGCGTGAGAGCCTTTATCTGACTTATTCTGGTAAGAGACCTACTAGTTTTGTTACGAAAGAGATGTATGATGTTCTCGAGGAGAAAAGAGTTGATGTCTCGCCTGCTGCTGTCAAGGTGAATGTGCAGAAAGGGATGACAGGGGATGTTCTTGGTCGGTTGAAGGAATGGCGTCTTGGGGTGAGTAAAGAGAATGGTGTTCCGGCTTTCATGGTTATGCATGACAGGACGTTGTTGGATATGGCGCAGAAGATGCCGATGTCAAAGGATGATCTTTCTGATGTGCATGGGTTGGGTCCTGCTAAAATCATGAAATATGGGGAAGAATTATTGAAAATAATTAGCTGCTGAATCAGATTATCAGCAGGTCTCGGTATTTTACCCTTCTCACTTCTCTCTTGGAATCCTCCACAGTTATCCTCACGTCATAGATACCAGGCACTGTGTCGAGCGGGACGTCGAAATATAATGTCTCTGTGCGGGGTTCGTCCTTGTACTTTGTCGGGCCTGCGGTCTCGTAGATGCCGAGTTCCCAGATCTCCAGGGAGATGCGGACCTTGAATAGGGTCTCGTCTTCTGCTGCCAGGTTGATGCGCAGGGCTGCAGTGTCTCCTGGACGGAGGATATCGTTCTCGAACATTATGCTGCCGAGGTCCACGTCGTATATGTTCTCAGTGCGCTTTGTCTCGAAAGAATATGCTATCGCTGATGATGCCAGTGAGACTAGAAGCAGGGAAATAATGCTTATCAAGATACACCTTTTTTTCATGTCAACCACCTCTGATGTGTCTATTATGCGTTTCTTGGTATAAAAATATTCTGATTTGTTCTTAAACACCGGATTGCGGTGTGCGTTAGATTTATAAATGAATAATCGTCTGGATGGTCCATGAAACTCACAATCAAGAAGAGGACATTGAAGTTCCTGGTGATAGCGGTCCTTGTTTTTTTTGTTGCGATACTGCTGTACAGGATGGCTGGCACGGATCAGGATGATGCTGTGACTGAGACAGAGACAAAGAAGGCTGAGGCCGAGACAGAGAAGGCTGTTGAAGTGGCGGATGAAGAGGTAGTTGAAGAGGAAGCAGAGGCTAAGAGTGAGGTCGATGCTGAAGAAGAGACTGAAAATGAGGCTGCGGTCGAGACAGATACTGAGGCAGCTTCCGAGGATAAAGCTGAATCAAAGGAGGATACTAAAATGAGTTCAGGAAAGAAAGTGCTTATGAAGACCAGCATGGGAGATATCACCATCGAGCTGGCTGATGACATGCCCATAACCGCAGGCAATTTCGAGAAGCTTGTCGGCGAAGGGTTCTATGATGGGGTAGTGTTCCACCGCATCATCGAAGGTTTCATGATACAGGGCGGTGACCCTACAGGGACAGGGACCGGCGGTCCAGGGTACAAGATAAAGGATGAGTTTTCCGATGACAACAGGAATGAGCGTGGAACGTTGTCGATGGCTAATGCTGGGCCCAATACAGGAGGGAGTCAGTTCTTCATCAACCTGGTGGACAACAAGTTCCTGGATACAAAGCATCCTGTGTTCGGCAAGGTTGTCGAGGGAATGGATGTTGTCGACAAGATGGCAAAGGTCGAGAAGGGGTCAGGAGACCGGCCTGTTGAGGATGTGAAGATCATCAAGGCAGAGATGATAGAGTGAAGAAATAGAAAAGATTATTCTTCAAGACCCAAAATCTTTTTCTTCTTTATCCTTAATTCTGCTATCTTGTTACGCAGTTCTTCTTTCCGCTTACGGTTCTCTACAAGCTCATCATAGAGCTCCTTGTTCTTGTCTATCGATTGCCTGTATAGTACGTTCGTGTCTCTTATCTCCTGCTTTACCTGGTCAAGTTCGTTCACATCAATGGTCCTTACAGGATTTATCTTGCGATGCTCTAATATCTCTGCAGGGTTGAGCTTGCCTTCCTGGACAAGCTTCTTCTCTTCTTTTGTCAATGTTATTCCCATATTATCACCTTTTTGAGTCGTATACAGGTTTCAACCAAGCAGTTTTATATAAATGTTTGTCAAGGAAATATGCAAAAGATTTTTAAATCCTGCCTGTATGGGGGCCATCATGAAAAAGATTCACCAGGCACTGATCGTCTCTGCAGTCGTCATCGCAGTACCTTTGGTATTCTCACTCCTTTTCTCACCAGGCTCTTGCGATGTGACAGGCATGTGGTTCTCATCGCTCTCCTGCGAGAACCAGGCAGTGCAGTCTGATGCAGGGCTTGAGTCTGTCACCGGGAGTCTTATCGGGTGGAACTCAGTAGCGAAATATGTCCTGCCAGGGTTGTTTGTCTCTGTCGTGCTTGCGCTGCTGATATACCAGTTCGCTACGCGAAATAAGAATGACCAGTGATCTATCTCTTTGACAGGACAAGCAGGTGCTCCCTGAAGAAATTCATGTTCTTGGAGACCTTGTTTATGTTCTCTAATGTCCGCTTGTATCTTCCGCGGAAATCATTAGCATCTTCTTTTGTCATTCCCTCGCTGACCTCATACTCTATGCTCTCGTCGAGAATCGTACGTTTAGTCTCTGTTATCTTGGTGATGCAGAACTCTTCAGGGTTGTTGTAGACAGGACTGCCTTTCTGGAGACCGAATATCGCTGTGGAGACCAGGTCGATGTGCGCTTCGTTACCCTTTAACCAATCTATTGTGGTGATGGCTTCTTCTTCTGTCTCTGTCGGAAAGCCTAAGATTATGTATGTGACATTTGTTATGCCTGCTTTGTGGGACGCTCGGATGACCTTTGTGGCATCTTCAATGTTCGTGCCTTTGCGCATCAGCTTGAGCACGCGGTCTGATGCAGACTCTACACCCCACGTCACCACATTCAGTCCTGAGTCGTGCAGGGTCTTCAATGTCTCCTCGTCGAGATCTATTGTCGGCTTAAGCTGACACGACCAGGTTATCCCCAGCGGTCCGAACACCTCTGCAATCTCGAGCAGGCGCTGTCTGTGAATCATGTCGTCGACAAGGAATATGTTTTTCTGCCCTGAATTGACTATCGACTCCTTTATGTTCTTCAGAGAGAATTCGAAATAAGGGCTTCCTGTGTGATGTGTGCAGAATGCACACTTCTGATAGTAACAGGTGTTTGATGCGCGGATCGGGATGACTGGTTCTGGTGTAAAGTAATCATCCATGTTGTAGATGTTGTAGTCAAGTACAGTGCTAAAGTTTAAAGTGTTGTGCTCTATAGGCTTTCCTACGATGAAACTCAGGAGCTCGAGTTCATTTCCCAGTGGTGTCGCTACAGTCTTCAGCTTATCATTGATAGCAGGTCCTCCTATCACTGTCTTGATGCCTCTTTTGCTGAGTTCTTTCAGAAGTGAGTATGCAAAGAAGCATTGGGATGAGTAGACAATGCTGAAAGCCACCATGTCTGGTTTTCCTGCCAATATCGTATCAAGCAATTCATCGAATAACTCAGGTCTCCCTCCTTCTACCACGTTTTTGTTGTTCCGGGAATATGTCTGCTTGGATACTTTCTTGTAATCATTTGTTATATTATCGTATTTTTTTGTATCATAGTTTTTTAGCATCTTCTGGTAGTACTTCTGCTGCTCCGGGAACATTCGCTTGTGGAACTCTATATTGAGATCCAGCACCTCTATGGTGTGCTCTTCAGGGAGGTTGTTCTTGAGAAATGCATGTATGTTGGTGATGGAGTACGGCGGCGAGGCTGGTGTACAGAATGGCGGGTATATTAGTAATGTTTTCATGCTTTCTGGGAGAAGGGAAATTTATTTAAGGGTTGCGGCTATTGCGACTGTGTAAAAGGTGGTGACCTTATGACATCAAATGCTCTTATCGCAATATCATCTGTGGGAATAATTCTCGCAGTGTATCTTCTTTATGTGGAGTATAAGCTCAAGAAGAACAGCAGTTATCATGCAGTGTGCGACATATCTGCAAAGGTATCATGCACCGGGACGGTGACTACAAAGTACGCTAACATGTTCAAGATGTCCAACGCGCTGGTCGGGCTTGTGTTCTACACTGTCGTCCTTGCGCTGTCGCTCATCGACCAGGCAAGGCTCGCGTTCTATATCTCAGTGCCTGCTGTGCTGTTCACGCTGTACCTGATATACCTGACGTATTTCAGGCTCAAGAAGTACTGCATTGTGTGCCATGCGACGTATGTTGTGAATGTGCTCATCCTTGTCGTGAGTTATCTTAACAACTAAGGATGGACAGACACATAAAAAAGAAGAAAAAAATACTGAAATAATTACTCTGCATTGGCAGTCCGCCAGTTACTTATTTTCTTACCGTCGTCCTGGTTCTCGAAGTCAAAACCGCCTTTGGGTGGTTCGCTGCGTCGCTCACCACTGTCAAACCTTCTACTAGGTCCTCCCCGTCCATCACTGCGGCTCATCCTCTGTCCGCCGAATCCTGAAGATCTACCGCTGTCGCGTCTGCCGCTCATTGGAGGGCGATCATTGTCACGACGCTGTGGCCTGTTGCCTCCACCGTAGTTCTGCCTGTTGAACCTGCCTGGTTGCCGGGTTGTACGACCAGCATCGAATTTCAGGTTCGGAAACCTGCCTGGCTGAAGCTCTTCAATATCCATGTCAGTCCTTGACAGTATGCTCCTGAAATTATCGTGGTCTGTGTCGCAAAGGAGTGTTATTGCCTTGCCTTTCTCTCCTGCTCTTGCAGTACGACCGACACGGTGCACATACTCCTGCGGATCCTGAGACAGGTCGTAATTCATCACGTGGCTGACATCCTTTATGTCAAGTCCTCTTGCAGCTACTGCTGAAGCGACCAGGATAGTGTTGTGGTTCTTGTGGAACTCCTCAATCACTTTCATACGCTTGTTCTGCATCATCTTGCCGTGGATCATCTCTGCCTTGAACCCCTGCTTACGCAGATTGTTCGTGACTACCTCGACGGTAGACCTTGCTGAGCAGAACACTATGACACGATCGGTCTTCTCCTTCCTTAGGAGGTGGACCAGCAATGAGAACTTCTCGAACCGCTTGATGTTGTAGAAGTACTGTTCCAGATACTCATCTTTCACATATTTGTCTGCCTTTGCAGTCACAGGATCATGCATGTATTTCTTCTCAAGTGACTGTATCTCATGGGATATCGTCGCTCCGAAGAGAAGCACCTGTCGTTCATTGGAGGTCTGGCTGACTATCTTGTCAACATCCTCTATGAAACCCATGTCCACCATCTTGTCAGCCTCGTCGAGGACGACAAATTTCACAGTGCTCAGATTGACGTTCTTCTGCTGAAGATGGTCAAGAAGCCTGCCAGGTGTGGCGACGATGATGTCTGCCTTGTTCATGCCCTGAATCTGGGGCTCGTAACCTACACCGCCGAAGATGACTGTTATAGCCCTTGGATTGTATTTTGCGAACTTCTCGAGCTCGCCTGCAATCTGCAATGCGAGTTCGCGTATCGGTGCCATGATCAGCATCTGAATGCCCTGGCCTGGCACAATCTTCTCCAGAAGCGGTATTCCGAAAGCTGCTGTCTTGCCTGATCCTGTCTTTGACATCCCTATCAGGTCCTTGCCTTCCCTTATTGCAGGGATGGACTTCACCTGGATGCCGGTAGGCTCTATAATATCCATATCTTTTAGCGCCTTGATCAAGTCAGGTGCTATACCCATTTCTTCAAAATTCATTTTTGTATCTCCTTGGAATGATACGTTACAAAACTCTCTTGTTATTGGGAACCTTTGTTCCTTAGAGGCGGCCATTTCTTTCAGCATTTTGGATGCTGCAAGCCTTGACATCGTTATGCTCTGCCAAGCGTTTGGCGCCTGAGGGTCTTCACGTTGAAACAGAATGAGTATAATGTGTTTACACCCTCTGTTTCGGCCTTCCAATTACTTATGTTTCTTAGAGTTGCTCGGTGGTTTATAAGGTTTTCGGTTTTTGTGGTGGTGCGAGCTGAAGCATAGCAAGGATGTATAGCACCAGATAGCATAATAACGCAAGGAGGGGCTGATTCATGACCGTCCGTGCCCGCAGAGCAAGCTGCCGCCGTAGCGTAGCGAAGGTGGCTGCTTGCGTGGCCAGACGGAACTTTTGTGAGCGAAGCATTCTAAGCGGAGTACCGGCAGATGCGAAGCATCTGACTGGCTTGCCGAATCTTTGATTCGGGAAGAGAGGCATTACGCGGCCCTTCCGCCGCTTTTTGGGGATTTGATAGGGCGGCAACTTCAGTAAAAGGAACTATATCAGGAGAGTGGCCTGCGGCCTAAAACGATACGCAGATAGTCTTAGAACCTGACTGAGTGGTTGCAGCGACATGGTTCGTGGTTCTGATGGCTCGGGGCTTGATTGCTGCTGGCTGGGATCGTGATGGCTCAGTTCGTGATTGGCACGGTTTTTTGGTGGAGGCCAGACCCTCTGTAGCCCCTGATAACGCTGTTTTCATAGGTCTTAGCTGTATTAACAGAAACCTTTTTAAAGGACCAAATTTTAGGTGCGATATGGTCATTAAACCTTTCTACGGCAAATGAGTGCCAAATTGCAGAGTTAACACGCGGTAGAGGGAGTACTGGCTTATTCAGCAAAAAAAGGAGCCCTGGTAGTGTAGTGGCCTATCATGAAGCCCTGTCGAGGCGTTATGGACAGCATATTAGCTGTTTCTATCGCCGCATAAAGGCTTCGACCCGGGTTCGACATAAAATGGGTGAAACAGCCCGTTTTCAAACGAAAATCCCGGCCAGGGCGTATTTTTTGCTTGAAACACTAACATAATGGTCAAACAGGCCGGTAGCTCAGCCTGGAGGAACAAAAACATTTTTCCGGGCAATAGAGCACTCGACTTTTACCTTTCGAGGAAGAAATCGAGTGGTCGCGGGTTCGAAACAACCTGATAAGGTTGCGCAAGTCCCGTCCGGCCTACTTTAATAGTTCAGGGGAGAAGAAAATGCCAAAACAACCAATCCAGCACGTCCTCATCCCAAAACACAAGAAGATTTCTGAAAAAGAGAAAAAAGACCTTCTTGAGAAACATCACATCACTGTCAATGAACTGCCTTCGATCAACAAGAACGACCCTGCACTCGCAGGCGTCGATGTCGAGCCGGAGGATGTGATCAGGATCGAGAGGGAATCCCCGACAGCAGGGGAGACAGTGTTCTATCGAGGTGTTGTAGATGAGTGAAAGCTATTCAGACATACTTGTCCAGAAGTTCTTCGAAGGCACCAGCCTCGTCGACTCAGACATAAGCTCATTCAACAACTTCATAGAGAAAGAGCTCCAGCGGATCGTCGATGCCAACAAGGGCATAGAGCCGACGATTATCCCGCACAATGTCGAGGAGTTCAAGATCAAGTTCGACAAGATATGGGTCAAGAAGCCTGAGATAACAGAGGCAGACGGGTCGAAAAGGAATGTCTACCCTACAGAGGCAAGACTGAGGAAGATAAGCTATGCAGCGCCGTGCTTCATCGAGGTGAGCGCACACATCAACGGCGTGCAGAGAGAGAGCTTCACCACGCAGATAGGATCCATACCGATAATGCTCAAGTCAAAGTACTGCCACCTGTACAAGATGTCCAAGGAAGAGCTGGTCTCTCACGGCGAGGACCCTGCAGACCTCGGCGGATACTTCATAATCAACGGAACAGAGAAGGTGCTGATCAGCGTCGAGGATTTGGCAGCAAATAGGCTTCTCATAGGCAAGGAGACGATCGGCGTCTCAGAATACAGCGGAAGGATGTTCTCAGAAGGCGCGTCATTCAAGATACCGCACACGATAGACAAGCTCAAGGACGGGCTTTTCTACCTCACATTCACAAGGGTCCGAAGGATACCTCTCGTCGTGATCATCAAGGCGCTTGGCCTGACAAAGGACGAGGACATAATGATGTTCATCTCAAAGGAGAGGCAGTTCGATTCAGTCCTGGTCAACCTCTTCGAGTTCGCAGACATAAAGACCGATGAGGAAGCGATAGACTACGTGGCTAAGAAGACAGGGATAACACAGGCAAAGGAGATACGGATAGAGAGGATGCGGGAGATAATCGACAAATATCTTCTTCCTCACCTAGGCACTACACCGAAGGACAGAATATACAAGGCCTACAACCTGTGCAAGCTGTTGAGAAGGTTCATCATGGTCTCTACAGAAGAGCTTCCTACAGACGACAAGGACCATTATGCCAACAAGAGACTCAAGCTCTCCGGCGATCTGCTCTCAGACCTGTTCACAGTCAATCTGAAGGTATTGATCAACGACCTATTATATAATTTCCAGAGGATAGTCAAGAGGGGTAAGTTCCCATCGGTAAAGGTTATCATAAGGGACAAGCTGCTTACACAGAGGATATATTCCTCAATGGCTACCGGCTCATGGGTCGGCGGAAGGAAAGGAATATCGCAAAGGATACAGCGGCTCAACTATCTCGAGACAATGTCACACCTGCAGAGGGTGGTCTCGCCGCTGTCAGCATCACAGGAGAACTTCAAGGCAAGGGAGCTGCACCCGACACATGCGGGAAGGCTCTGCTGCATGGAGACACCTGAAGGGACGAACATCGGACTGAGAAAGAATCTCGCAGTGCTCGCGCGCGTGTCGCTCGAGACGCCAGAGGATGAGCTGATGAAAAGTCTCAAGAGCCTGGGGCTCAAGTCAATCTGAGTGGTGATTATAAAATGACTGAAGTCTTTGTCAATAACAAATTCAGGGGAGAAGTCGACGACCCGCAGAGGTTCGTGAGCTCAGTAGTAGAAGAGCGAAGGAAGAACAACGTCCCTCAGAGCGTCAATGTATTCTATGACGAGAGTTCAGACACAGTATACGTCGACGGAACCAAGGGACGGGTCGTAAGGCCACTCATCGTGGTGAAGAACGGCAAGCCTATGATCACAGAGAAGCACATCCAGCAGCTCAAGAAGAAGGAGATAACCTGGGATGACCTGCTCAAACAGGGTGTGCTAGAGTATCTCGACGCTGCAGAAGAGGAGAATACTCTGGTCGCATTCTTTGAGAAGGACCTTGGTCCTGAACATACCCATCTTGAGATACATCCAATCGCGCTGGTCGGGCTCACCACATCGCTCGTGCCTTATGGAAATTACTGCCACTCGACAAAGCTCGCGATCGGTGGGAAGAACCAGAAACAGGCGATAGGATTCTACGCAGCCAACTTCCCTGTCAGGATGGACATGGACGTCAACCTGCTCCAGACACCGCAGGCACCTATCGTAGCCACAATCATGCACAAGATATCCGAATACAATGCCCACCCTGCAGGACAGAACGTCGTCGTCGCAGTCATGGGATACATGGGCTATAACATTGAAGACGCACTTGTGATCAACAGAGGCTCCATAGACCTAGGTTTCGGAAGGAGCACATACTATAGACCTGCTATCGCTGAAGAACTTCGGTACGCAGGCGGACTTACCGACGATGTATGCATACCTGACAAGGACATCAAGGGCTATAGGTCTGAGGTCGATTACAGGTATCTTGAAGAGGAAGGCATAATCTATCCTGAAGCAAAGGTCGGTGAAGGAGACGTCATAATCGGAAAATCATCACCACCAAGGTTTCTCAGCTCGATGGACGAGTATAATCTCGCTTCCAACATCAGGCGGGAGAGTTCTGTATCATTGAAGCATGGTGAGGAAGGCGTGGTCGACTTCGTCATGATAACCGAGAACGGCGAGGGCAACAAGCTCGTGCAGGTAAGGCTCAGGGACAGCAGGATACCTGAGATAGGGGACAAGTTCACGTCGAGGCACGGACAGAAGGGTGTCGTCGGGGTCGTGCTCGACCCATCAGACATGCCATTCAGCGCATCAGGGATAACACCTGACCTGATATTCAGCCCGCACGGGATCCCATCACGGATGACAATCTCACATCTCATCGAACTGGTAGGAGCAAAGGTGGGAGCGTTGTCAGGAAGGGAGATTGACGGGACGACATTCGCAGCAGATGACGAGGGCGACCTCAGGAAAGAGCTGCTCAAGCTCGGCTTCCGAGAGAACGGCACAGAGACATTATACAACGGCCAGTCAGGAGAGCAGATCTCTGCAAAGATATACATCGGAAACATGTACTATCTCAAGCTGAAGCACATGGTCGCCAACAAGATACACAGCAGGGCACGAGGACCTATCCAGCTGCTCACACGACAGCCGACAGAAGGACGCGCAAAGGAAGGCGGACTCAGGCTCGGAGAGATGGAGAAGGACACGTTTGTCGCGCACGGAGCGAGCCTGCTGCTCAAGGAACGATTTGACTCAGATAAAACAGTTGTCCCTATATGCGAAAGCTGCGGCATAATCGCAATCTACAACGAGTTCAAGAACAAGTCATACTGCCCTATATGCGGGGAGAATGTCGAGATAAACAATGTCGAGATATCATACGCCTTCAAGCTAATGCTCGACGAGTTCAAATCCTTCGGAATCTATCCGAAGATGAAGCTTGAGAGCAAATACTAGGTGACCAAAATGCCAGAAGAAGTCGAGCCACAATACGTATACAAGAAGGTGCAGAGCCTGGTATTCGGGGTGCTGAGCCCAAAGATGATCAAGAAGATGGCTTCAGCCAAGGTAGTCACACCTGAACTTTACGACAAGGAAGGATACCCTGTCGATGGCGGGCTGATGGACACAAGGCTCGGCGTGATTGATCCTGGACTGAAATGCAGGACCTGCGGGTCAAAGCTCAAGGAATGCGTGGGACACTTCGGCTACATCGAGCTGGCGCGCCCTGTGATCCATATCAAGTATGTAAATCTCATACAAGTGATGCTGAAAGGCACGTGCAGGGAATGCGGAAAGGTCATGCTTCCCAAGGCAAAGAAGGAGAAATATGTTGCAGAGATAAAGAAGATAACAGAGGAGCAGAGCTTCGACAAGATGAGGGCCTATGTCAAGAGCGTCGTGATCAAGGACGTGGTATCCCAGACAAAATGCCCTTACTGCAAGTCAAGGCAGCACAAGGTCGCTATCGAGAAGCCGACCACATTCTTCGAGAATGACAAGAGGCTCAGCCCTATCGAGATACGGACAAGGCTGGAGAAGGTCAGCGAAGAGGATGTGCACCTGTTCAGCATGGACCCTATCTTTGTCAGGCCGGAATGGCTCGTGCTCACAGTGCTTCCGATACCGCCTGTGACGATGAGACCATCTATCACACTCGAATCAGGAGAGAGAAGCGAGGACGATCTCACGCACAAGCTCGGCGACATAGTGAGGATCAACCAGAGGCTGTTCGAGAACATCAACGCGGGCGCTCCGGAGATAATCATAGAGGATCTCTGGGACCTATTGCAGTATCACGTTACCACATTCTTTGACAATGATGTCGCGCAGCTGCCGCCAGCAAGGCACCGATCAGGACAGCCGCTTAAGACCATCACAGAGAGGATCAAGTCTAAGGAAGGGCGAATAAGGCATAACCTCGCAGGGAAGAGGACAAACTTCTCATCGCGGACAGTCATATCACCAGACCCGATGATCGACCTCAATGAGGTCGGGGTGCCAAAGATCGTGGCGATGAAACTCACTGTCCCTGAACGGGCAACAGAGTGGAACATCGATTACCTGAAGAAATTTGTCGAAACAGGACCAAAGGAATACCCTGGCGCGAACTATGTCGTCAGGCCTGATGGGAAGAAGAAACGTATCACCGATGAGATGAAGGAGCAGATTCTCGAAGAGATCCAGCCAGGATACTGCGTCGAGAGGCACCTCATGGACGGAGACATCGCGATATTCAACCGACAGCCATCACTGCACAAGATGAGCATGATGTGCCATGAGATAAGGGTGCTGCCTGCAAAGACATTCAGGCTCAATCCTGCTGTCTGCGCACCATATAATGCTGACTTTGACGGTGACGAGATGAACCTGCACATACCTCAGACAGAGGAGGCTCGTGCAGAGGCAGAGATACTCATGAAGGTCCAGACACAGCTGATATCATCAGGATTCGGACTCAGCGTGATAGGCTGCATACAGGACGGGATAACAGGAAACTACATACTTACCAAACATCTTGAGATGCCAAGAAACAAAGCGATGGACATACTATTCTCACTCGATATAGAAGACAAGTCAGGGCTGCCGAACAAGGACACGATAACAGGAAGCGAAGTGTTCAGCATGCTATTGCCTAAGGATTTTAATTTCACCGGAAAGGACAAGAGCGGCACTGAACTTGTGATCAAGAACGGTATGCTGATATCTGGAGTGATGGACACTGCTAACCTCGGCAAGGGTTCTGGAATCATGCTGCGTGATCTTCATAAGAAATATGATGCTGCATTGACCGCAGACTTCATCGCGAAAGCGATGAAACTGGGAATATACGTGCTCATGCATTTTGGGTTCACGACAAGCATCGAGGACACAGACCTGCCGCCAGAGGCGCGGAAGAGGATCGATAACATACTTAATGACGCTTACAAGGTCGTGGATGAACTTATCGACCAGTTCCACAAGAAGGCCCTTGAGACCTTCCCTGGAAAGACAATGGCAGAGACACTTGAGCTGAAGATACTCGAGAAGCTCAACAAGGCAAGGAACGAGACAGGGGAAGTGGTGGACAAGCACTCTACAAAAGAGACCGGCACAATCATCATGAGCAGGTCAGGCTCACGAGGAAAACCGCTCAACCTCGCCCAGATGGCAGGCTGCGTAGGACAGCAGGCGATGAGAGGAGGAAGGATCACATCCGGATACAAGGGAAGGACGATGTCGTGCTTCCAGAAAGGAGACCTGAGACCTGACGCCCACGGCTTCATAAGGCACAGCTTCAAGCAGGGCCTCTCACCGGCAGAGTTCTTCTTCATGGGAATGACTGGAAGGGACTCACTGATGGATACTGCCTTGCGAACACCAAAGTCAGGATACCTCTACCGAAGGCTGGCGAATGCGCTGCAGGACCTAAAGGTAGAGTATGACTCAACAGTCAGGGACTCTTCAAAGAAGATCATACAGTTCCAGTATGGTGAAGATTCCATAGATGTCTCAAAATCTGAGAAAGGAACCATAAATGTCAAAAGGATAATCGCAGAGGCCACCGGCAAGTAAGGAGGATCAAAAGATGGAAAGCCTGTTCAAAGAATACGAAAAGAAGATTCCGCCAAGCCTGCTTCAGGAAGTAAAGGACAACCTGCCTGCAAAGGTCGACAAGAAGAAGGTCCAGGCAATACTTGAGACAGTCCACACAGAGTACGAGAACGCAAAGGTCCACTCTGGAGAGTCTGTCGGGCTCATCGCAGCAGAATCCATCGGAGAGCAGGGCACGCAGATGACCCTGAACACATTCCATTACGCGGGAGTGGCAGAGATGAACGTAACAGTAGGCCTTCCCAGGCTGATCGAGATCCTCGACGGCAGGAAGAACATCTCCACGCCGATGATGGAGGTCTATCTCAAATCACCTTATAATAAAGGAAAGGACATCAAGAAGATCGCACTGTCCATCAAGGAGACAAAGATGAAGGACATCGCTTCAGAGTTCTCGATAAATGTCGCTGAACTGATCGTTGAGGTCGCGCTTGACGAGAAGAAGATCGGAGAGATCGGGCTTGAGATGAATACAATAGGCAAGGCAGTCGAGAAGGCTGTGAAGGATGCTGAGGTCAAGCTGCGTGACAATATAATCTCCATCAAGTCCGGCAAGGACGAAGGGCTGAACGAGCTCTACAAGATGAAAGAGAAGATCAAGAAAGTGCATGTGTCTGGCATAAAGGATGTCTTTCAGGTGCTTCCTGTGCGGCGTGGTGAGGAGTTCATCATAATCACAGCAGGGTCAAACCTCAAGGCTGCTTTCGAGAATGAGTATGTCGATGTCACACGGACCACCACCAACAAGGTCTGCGAGGTCTCGGACGTGCTTGGAGTAGAGGCTGCGCGACAGTCAATCATCAACGAGGTGTTCAAGGTCATCGAGAACCAGGGCCTCAATATCGACAAGCGGCACATGATGCTGGTAGCTGACATGATGAGCAGCTCAGGCATGGTGAAAGGGATAACAAGGTATGGTGTAGTGAGCCAGAAGGCATCAGTGCTGGCAAAGGCGTCATTCGAGACTCCTATCAAGCACATCATATCAGCAGCGCTTGTCGGTGAAGAGGACAAGCTGAACTCGGTCGTCGAGAACGTGATGCTCAACCAGGCAGTGCCTGTCGGGACAGGATTGCCGGGACTGATAACCAAGATAAAGGAATGATCTTAGAAAGGTGTTATAAATGGCAGATCTGATTGCAGAAATCAAGAAGAACCTCAAGGAAGAGAAGCTCATCATAGGGGCTGACAGAACGTTAAAGGGGCTGAGGATTGGACAGTTTGTTAAGGTGTATCTCGCTTCTAATTGCGCTGCTGAGCTGAAGGAAGATATTGATCAGCTTGCAGGACTTGGCGAGGTTGAGGTCGCTGAGGTGCCCCTTGTGAATACAGAGCTTGGAGACCTGTGCAAGAAGCCGTTCTCCATCTCGGTCATGGGACTGTTGAAATAAATGATTAAATTGTTAAAAGGTTTTTACAAATGGGACAAAAAATAGTTTTTGATGAAGACAAGATGAAGAAGATGGCTCTTTTTGAGTCCATCACAAAGGCTAAACTTAAAGATTTCTTTGATGATCCTGTGCAGGAACGGTTGGTTTTTATCGTCTCTCCTGGTGAATTATGGCGGGCGCTCGGTAAGCAGGGTGCCAATGCCAAAAGGCTGGAGAGCACGTTCAAGCGGAAGATAAAGATTGTTGAGTATTCTGGTGACCTGATCACGTTCATAAAGAACATGGCACGTCCGTTGAAGGTTGATGATGTCTCTGAGGAGGAGGGGATCGTCACTATCCGTCATGAGGACATGCAGACAAAGGGGTTGTTGATTGGAAAGAATGCGCGTAATCTTCGTAATATGGAAAGTAATATACAAAGGTATTTCTCTGAGTTGAAGGAAATTAAGGTTGTGTAGTTGTGTGGTTTGATTTGTTGATTCTTAATTCAGCTTTGGTGTTGGTAGCTGATGTTAGTTTGACAATGGATGCATGATTCGCACCATTGCAACAGGTCTGTTGCAGGGTTGTCTGCGGCTAAAGCTTTAGCCAACCAAAGCTGATGTAACATTGGTCAGTATTGGATGGAGCAAGCCTGATTAGGGAATTTTTTGTTTTTGCTGCTTTATGTGGATTCGTTCAGGCAGCAGCGTCTGCTAAATGAACGATATAAGGAAGAAGGCCTGCGGCCAAAAAAGATACGCAGATAGTCTTAGAACTTGACATCGTGGTGTTGCGGCAGGACTGCCACCTAAGCTCCATGTCCATCAAGAAATCTATCCACTGCTTTATCTGCTCTTGAGCTTTGCGCGGAATTCCCAGTCCAGGATGAACAGGACACCTGCTATGAATAGAGGGAGCGCGAATGCCATGGCAGGCACTAAGTGGCGTCTTGCTGCCATGAGTATGTATGCTACTGCAAGGAATGTATATATTATCCCGCCAGGCAGTGGCCAGCGCCATGCCAGGACCAATGCTATCAGAAGTATCATCACAAAGACATTCTCTACCAGGGTCATCACTGTGAAGCCGTTCGAGATTATTACGAATATCTCCATCAGGATTATGAACAGGATGCCCAGTATCCTGGGTGTCCAGAAGAACAGCTTCTGCATGTCGATGCCTTTTGCTCTTTTTTTCATATCAGAAGGCATATACCTGGATATTTATAAAGGTTATGATGGGTGTTTTTTGGTGATTTTTTTATTATTTTGGGTGTTTTTTCTGTTTTTTCTTATTTGTGTAAGAATATTCTTCGAATGATTTATTATTGTTTGGCGCTTTATTGTCTGTGATAGTTTGAGCTCTAATTTAATGGGTTTTTACCACCGCAGAGTGGTTATTTTCAAAAGATTTAAATAGGGCTTTTGACTGTCACGATGTGTTGTTGAGGTATCTCATGAGCAAGGAGACTGAAATGGATCTACTGGATGTGCCGTATGGCAATCCAGACAACCTGCAGCCTTATGGCGAGCCGGCAGACACTTCTCTATACATAGCACTATCCCGATATATCCTTCATTCGACCGACAACAAGAAGGGGCCTACATTATCACCTACATTCTCAGAGTCCTTTGATGAACGAAGCCAGATGAAGATCATTGAGATAAGGATAGACAATGGAAGCCGGCTTATCTACACCCATCAGTACAATCGGAGAGAAAACAGCGCAAGGGAATCAGTCCATGCTGTCGCTCCGCAGGACAAATCCAATGCCCGATTTGTGCTGGAAAGGGCAGAGAACCCAGCACTCACTGCGCTTGATGATATAGCTGCAGGGATTGCTGAGCCAGGGAATGATGCGGATACATTCTTCTACACATATCTTGAGCCAGGGAAAAGCTCGCTTGGTGAGAAGCAAAGGCAGATCGATTATGAACTGCTGGACAATGTGTACATCCATTTCAACCGGATAAAGGGGATAGTGCGGAACGCAGAGGAGCGATACTCGCGGAAGAACCTTGGTAGCGGTGAGGCAGGGGATGCTGAAATTGTACTGCTCACCAAGAAGAATGCTGATGATAACGAGGGGCCGATAGATATAGACGCGGCGAGGGACGACAGCCAGGTTGCGCTGATCCTGGATGCCAGACAATCATACTACCCCGAGCTGCCTGAAGCAGGTGCGCTGGAGAGGATGGCAAGCGACGCTGAGAACTACACAGCACTCAATGATATCATGCCGCATGCGGTGGTACATGAGACTTTAGATCCCGAGCCTACACTTGAACCTGAGCCTATATTTGAACCCGAACCTGTGCTTGAACTCGTGCCTGCTCCGAAGCAGAAGATGTTCGAATGGCTCAGCCTTGCAGACATACCGCTCAAGACGCACACAGAGACCGGTGTGGCACACTCACAGTTCGAGATAGAGAACCTGATGATGGGGACTCTTGCGGCCTCCTACAGGCACATATTTTCTCTTCAATATGACCATCTCGTGGCCACGATGCCGAGGAGGAACAAGGTGTTCTATTTCGGGCCGAAGGACCTGATAGAACCTTATACTGCAATACCTGAATCTCCATTGAGTGACGCAGAAGAGGTGCAGCTTCGACACAGGATGCAGAAGGCATTCGACAAGCTCAACATGAACGCTGCTGAAAAATTCATAGAGAAGAGGGGACAGCTGTACATGGCGATGAACAGGTTCTGCATGCAGAATGATGAACACGTGTTTGTCGCAGAGCCTGAGGAAGGAAGTGCAGAGTACATGTTCAGGATACTCAATCCATTGAAGGGAACGATCGCATTCTATTCACAGCCGCCTGGCGCGCGCCTTGTCGATGGCGTGCCCACAGTCTCGCCAGACTTCCTGCTCGAGGGGCTTATCGAGCAGGTGATGGGAAAAAGGGGAGGCCTGAAATCTGTCCAGGTGCTTGATGTCAAAAACACTGCTCTGCGGCTCAAGGACAAGACAATACTGTTTGTCGGCGACTCTACACAGGACCAGGCAACAGCGTACATGACAAACCGCTCAAATCTGGTGCGGTGGAGCAAGACAGACCTGTATCCTTCGGGGGAGAATCTTATCAAGAAGCAGCCGAAACCAAAGACAGAAGAAGAGCAGCGGCTCGATAAGCTCGTGCTGGATTATGTCATCAAGCATCTTGATGAGTGAATGATACCTTTGCATCGGGCCAAGTTCTATAGGAACATTTAAAAAGAAATTTCTTTTAAGGACAGTCATGAAACCAAAAAAAAGAGGCCGAGATACCCGCAAGGGTCTTTCAAAGCGCGCCATGATCTGGCTCTTCATTCTGGCAATATCTGTTGTCGCACTGATCTGGGCGCTTGCAACATCGCAGGATTTTGATTCAGACGGCATACCTGACTTCCTGGACAATGACGCAGATGATGATGGAGTACCGCGTTCTGAAGAAGGGATGTCTGACATCGACGGCGATGGAGCACCCAATGACCTTGATTATGATTCTGATGGGGATAACCTCTCCGACCATGATGAGTACTTCTATCTTGAGACCCATCATCTTAAGAAGCATTCTTCCAAGGAGGAGGGGAATATCATCACAGGTGACATGATCGCTGATGAGGTATATGGTCCTCATGATGGCCATGACAGCGATGGGAATGGCGTGCCTGACAGGATACAGAGCCATCCAAGCGGATATTACTATAATGAAAGGTCAGGGCTTCATGAGATCTGCAGGGGCGGGTCGCGTGACTGCATAGTCGGTCCAGACACTAATGCTGCTGATGTTCCAGATACACCACCTGCACCTGTAACATCAAGCACACCTTCTTCATCTGTAAGACCACACACACCTTCTGTCACATTCCTCCCGTCCGGAGCGCCTGATTACAAGGTCACCCTCCAGATGGGATTAGGTTTTGATAAGACCGGGTATTACACTTTGATTGGTAAAACACCGGTACACATACTTTTTGAAAATGAAGTAGACTGGGACGGGTATATGTGGATGACCAACAATTATAAGCTGCTCCAAAACAGGAAATTCAAGGAAATAATATTTCCTGCCTCACATGATGCCGGGACCTACAGCCTCAGCGGTATACTCACCAAAAGCAAATATGGAGGTGCATGCCCCGGGCATGATTGGAAGGACAATACTGGCCTGAGCCACTATGCAAAATACACCCAGGACTACGACTTCTATCAACAGTTATTGTTCGGTGCAAGGCTTCTTGAGTGGAGGCCTTACTATCAGGAAGCCAATGACAGGATACACATCTATCATAATTATGTGGGGATTGCGATAGAGCCGCCGAACGCAAAGGACGACTATTTCAGCAAAGACTACGCGCTTAGGCAATTGAGGGCATACATGGACAAGGTAAAAGACAAGAAAGAGCTTGTCTTGATATATGTATCAAACCCCTGCAATGTTCCTGCACCTAAACTCGAAAGGCTATTGGCCAGTTTTACAAAAGAGCTCACAAGAGAAGATGGGGACGATTACCTGTATAAAGTGCAACACGGGACTTTCAGTAAGTTAAGAGACACTGATTTCAATGATATTGTGGGAAGCGGCTCAAAAGTGATAATAGCGCTCCAGGCAGACAATTTCGCTGAAGGTTACCATAGACCTGACAAGGGATTCTGGAGGATACCTATGAAAGGTGAATGGTCGCAGACCACGAACGTGGATAAACTGAAGAGCAACCAGAGTGCGTTCCTCACAGGATTTGTGCGTAATAACCCTAATGATGACAGTTTTTTGGGAGTCGGCTGGACACTTACCACAGGATTTGATGGCAACATCTTTCCTGTAAAAGACCTGGCAAAGGACGCAAACCCTGAGCTAAGACCTTGGATGGACACCCTGCCCAAGGACGTCTTTCAACGGATCAATGTTGCAGGAGGGGATTACATAGGAGAAATAGGTACGCAATATAATGCCGTATGGTTCAACAAGAAAAGGAACTTTGATGAGACAAAAACAAGGATAGCACATCTTACACACAGCGACAAAGACGGCAAACACCTTGGTGATGGAGGCTACATCACATACCTGACATGGAATGGCGGCAGATGGATGGCAGAGCTGCATAGATTTGAGGAAGCTGATGGGACGGCTAACTGGGTGTTCAAACACACACAGGAGCATGGCAAAAGCGTCCACTGGGATGCGTACATGAACTTCAAGGCATGGGGTGGAAAGAACTACGCCATGACTATCGATGACAAGGGATGGGCATTCGCACCTGAAGGAGACTGGACATCCAAGGATGTGATCAGGCAGCCATTTGGAGGAGAGCAGTTCATCAGGTATAAGGACTGGGGCGCTTGGGGAGGCAATGATGTCCAGTCTGACTGGGATGGGACTTTCCTGCCCTGATTTTATGAAACTGCAAATAATTTTTTATTCTTTTCATGTTTGATAAACAATCTTCTGCAAGGGATTATATTGCTCTGTTCTTGATTCTGGTGCATGGAGCAATACCTCGTGCCTCGCTACAAGGATTTTGAGAATCTTCGGACATGTCTTGACAACTACACTGCTGAGCATCTCTTCATCCGGCTGGTAGGGTCTGTTGGGGGGACTGTGAAGGTCAATGAGAATCTTGATGGTAGGGTGCTTGATTTCTCCAGGGATGATTCTGGGCTGCACCTGCTTGTGGATTCTTCTGAGGTGTTCCACTTTCCTCTCGAGGGTTATGATAGTGAGTTGACCAAAGGTTTTTCTGTCGCTTATGAGCGTTACAGGATGGTCGATGGTGGAGAACGGATGGTTATGCTGGGGAGGGGCGTGGACCCTTATGACCCTGCGCTTCCTGAGCCTGAAAGGTCAGTACTGCGGCACGTGCTTGATGACCATCTTATTGAGATAACGTTTTCTGGGCGGGTCGAGCTGGAGTTTGACTCATGGTGGCAGAAGCCGCATTGGAAGTACTGGAGGATTGTGGAGTAGGTATTTTTCTTGTTCTGAAAATTTGTTGGTTGTGCTTTAGTGATTACAATGTAGGTGGTTGCGTTTTAGTAACAGAAACGATATAGAGGGGAGGCCTGCGGCCAGAAATATAGTCAGACAGTCTTAGAACCTGAGTGCTTGGTGGAAAGGCATATAAAGACAGTTGCTCTTTCTGACGTCATGAAACAGAAAGAGGTCGTCATAGTCGTCCCTGGCGTGCATGATATCTCCTATTACCCTTCATGGATAAAGAGCCTTAGTTTCTTCCTGTTTAGGCTGTTACGGATACGGCCTATATTGAAGGATCATCTGACTGTATGGAAAGGCAGGATAGATCATGGGCCCCGCACTATCTGGATGAAATGGACCCGGCATGCAGATCCTGTCTCACTCTGGCTGGCTCGGCGGAAGCTGAAGAGGCTTCTGCGGCAGCATAAGAATGAAAGGGTATCTATTGTGGGCATAAGCATGGCCGGAGATATAATCCTGGATGTGATCAAGGATGCGAACCCACAGGTCTCCAGGGTCATCCTTGCGTGCTCTGTCAATGGCCATACTAAGATCGACTTTCCCCATCCTAGGATAATCAACATCTATTCTGACAAGGACAGGTTTGTCCAGATGGCAATTGATGTGTATTCCCCGTTTTTCGGCGGGAAGAGGCTCGAGGGGAAGGATGTGAAGAATGTTGTCATCCCTAACTTCACGCATGATGAGTTCTGCTCTGATGTCCGGATCAAGAAAGGCAGGTTCAAGGGGAAGAGGATAACACAGCTGGTCAATGGGTTCCTGAAAGGTTGATGCAACCGGGTTCTTAGGCTGTCAGGCAGGGTTCTGGTTGGCCCTGATAAATTACTTACCCTATAGTGGTTACAATCAGTAAAATTTATAAATGTGCAGATAATATCCATCTATCATGGACAATATCGATGATATTATCGAAAGGATTGAACTGGATATCCCTTCTCCTGCTGAGTCCAGCCATAACAAGTACAAGGGACAGACCTATCTATTGAGCAGCTGCCCCACAAGCGATCTGGTGAAAGACCTTGTAAATGATAAGCAACCGATCCGACATATCCTGAATACATCCAACCCATTGTTTGACATGATAAATATCTTTTATTGGGACGGAACACCCGAAGAATTTCTTGAACCATTAGTATTCCATGAATTACGGGAAGCTGAGGAAAGATACGGCAAGGGGTCAAGCCTGGATGAAGCGCACAGGATCGCAAGGAAGGACCACATGAAGTATGCCAGGAAATTCCTGGACAAGCCCACATATAACAGGTTCGTAGAGTGGCAGAAAGGTCTTACAGAAGATCAGAGGGGTGCATAAGAATGGATTCAGAACTTGTTCTGCAGATCAACAGAGAGGTCGAACAGGCCAGACAGGAACATGGGAAGGAATGGGGCATGAGTTACCTCAATAATTTCCATGGTGATCTTCCAGGGGGTTATAGGAGGCTAGGTTATGATCCCGCTGCAATATATGCAGGTGATACGAGTGCAAGTGAAAAAAGAAGGAACCAATCACATGGAGAATACTGGGCCACGATCGACCAGGTCATCGAAGAGGTCGGGATCTGCCCAACACGAATCATTGAAGCGAGGGACAGATGGCGTAAGCATAATGATTGGGGGATGTTCGATCTGATCCTGCCTGCATATATCAAGATGAGGGAGTTGGGATATATGCGTTATCCTGACTTGGTAGGATAGGCGCAGTGAATATAATCGCTGTTATATTCTCCCGATAGGGATTGAGTTTTAGTGCAACGTCCCGAAGGGAAAACTCAAAGTCGTCGTGTCTATATTTTTTCTAGGGGTTGTTGCCGCCTTTTTTGTTTCTTTTTTTCTAAAAAAGAAAATTGGTCGCCGCAACTTATAGAAGAAAGTATATCTGTATTCTTTGAGAATAGTTATAACATTTATTCTTTGAAGTACATCTGGAAACTCATCCATCAAAGATTGAATTGTTTTTTGAAATTCATCTTTTTTTTTCAAATTCGGGTTCTAAATCCCATTCTCCAATAACTTTTAGATTATGGATCACATTTGGATTAAGATTCAGACCGATGAAAGCCCAACACTTTCAGGGATCAGTTCCAGGAATGCTATCACCCTGGTCAAGGGTGTCAAAAGGTCATAAATTTTGGTTCTTTTCCTTATTTCCTAAGCAATCCATCAAGCGGGGAGAATAAGTCCTTGGTCTCAATCACTTCTTGGTTATACTTTCCATCTTTCCAATATGCTCGGTAAGCTCTGGCCTGTCTTTTGGAAGTTATGATCCTATATTTTCCGTCGATGATCTCAATCGCACTACAGTCGTCAATAGCTATTCCGATTTCAGTGGTTTTTTTCATCAATCTTTTCAGACCGGGTTTTCGGTCTTTTTCTACATCATAATGCGGGCAAAGCAAAGCAGGAACCAAGTCCAATGCCTTAATCTTTATCAAATCTGCCTTAGGATCCGTAAATTTTCTTGAATCTGAACATCCTGACCTGAACCAACAGATAGCACCCGCACTCAGACCAGATAAGACAATATTGTTTTTTGCAGCTTTTCTTAAGATCTTATCCAGACCATGTTTCCTTAAATATTTAAGCATCTTCAGGGTGTTGCCGCCTCCGACATAGATGATATCAGAGCATAATACCTGTCTTTCAATATCTTTTTTGATGGGCTCAGGTCCGGTCAGATATAATGGTGAGACTCTACAGCCAAGAGCGCCAAAATTCTTTTTCAGAACCTTAAAATAATCTTCCTGGAAGTTACTTGGAGAAGGGATGAACAATAACTTCGGATTTTTCCTGCCAGAGATCCTGACTATTTCCCTGTCAATCTTTTTGGTCTCATATCTGGTGCCTGCACGTCCACTCTTCCCACCACCAATCGCAATTATCCTTACCATGACCGGAACGATGAAATATTAGTATATAAACGCTTCTAAAAAGAAAACTGCTCTATTCATCGTCCAGGACTGCGTCTGTTTCTATTCTTAGGTCTGGCTTTCCGGGAAAATGGTTTCTTTGACGTGGTTGAAGATTTAGTTGCTCTAGAGAATGGCCTCTTGCTTCTTGATGAGGGTTTAGGCCGCGCACCAGATTTAGTGGTCCTGGAGAATGGTCTCTTGCTTCTTGACGAGGGTTTATGCCTGTCCCCAGACCTTGCATTCCTGACAAATGGTTTTCTAGGAGGTGGTTTAGCTGCAGCACCTACTGCGTTCTTAGCAGTCTCTGAATGGAAATCATGATCCATGACCTCAATCCTCTGTCTTATCAGCTTTTCAATATCCCTCAGATAATTCCTCTCTTCGGCTGCACAGAATGAATAGGCTGTTCCATCAGCCCCAGCACGGGCAGTCCTCCCGATCCTGTGGACATAGGTCTCTGGTTCGTTCGGAAGCTCAAAATTTATGACATGAGAGATGTTCTCTATATCTATGCCTCTTGCAGCAATGTCTGTTGCGACCAATACCTTGGTCCTGCCTGTCTTGAAATCCTTGATTGCCTTGGTCCTTGCGTTCTGTGATTTATTGCCGTGGATCGCGTCAGCAGATATATTGTTTTTACTCAGGAACACAGCCACTTTGTTTGCCCTGTGTTTTGTCCTTGTGAAGATCAAGACACTTGTAAGATTCTCATGGTCCAGAAGCTCAAGCAATAATTTATCTTTTTCCTTCTGGTCAACAAAGAAGAGATATTGTTGGATCATTTCAACCGTGGTTGCCTGAGGTGCAACCGCGACATGGACTGGATCTTTGAGAAGAGTCTTTGCGAGTTCATTTATCTGCGGAGACATTGTCGCTGAGAAGAACAGAGATTGTCGTTTAATCGGTAGTTTTGATATTATCTTCTTGATATCATTTATGAATCCCATGTCCAGCATCCTGTCCGCCTCATCCAGAACAAAAAACTCAATGTGTTTTAGCGAGATGTATCCCTGTTCCATCAGGTCCAGCAGCCTGCCAGGTGTCGCAACAAGGACGTCCACGCCGGATTTCAATGCCTGGACCTGCTTTCCCTGACCTACCCCGCCAAAGATGACAGTGTGCTTGAACTTAAGAAACGCGCCGTATTCTGTGAAACTTTCTCCTATCTGCGCTGCAAGCTCTCTGGTAGGGGCAATCACCAATGTCTTTATCTTTCTTGGGTATTGCTCCTCCATCCTGTGCAGGATCGGCAATACAAATGCAGCAGTCTTGCCAGTGCCTGTCTGTGCTATGCCTATCAGGTCTCTGCCCAGTAGCAGGCTCGGGATTGATTTTGATTGAATCGGGGTGGGTGTTGTGTAACCCTGTCTATCCACTGCTTTTTCGAGCTGCGGGTCCAGATCCAGGTCTTTGAAGGATATTTCGTCGGTCATGAGGGTTTAAAAAAAGTGCTTGGTTATAAAGGTGAGGGTATTTTGGGTGTGGGTGACGCGGGGAGTCAGGGAAGCAGCGATCAAAAACCCAACCGCAGCAAGCTGCAGGGCGGCGACAAAACAGCGTTTTGTGAGGTTGCAAACAAGTCTGCAACTATGGGCCCAAAATCAACAATAAAGACATCGAATAAAGGGACTTTGGCATGTAACGAAATTGTCCGAAGGACTAGGGGGTCACGTTCAATATCATTTAACAAGAGAAATAATCTTTATTTTCTTTGGAAGTATTTTTACTGTTGCTGGCGTAGTGCCTATTGGATCGCCATCAATATCCATATCAGTGCGTGGCGTACTCACAATCTTTATCTTTTTTGTTCTAAAAAACCTAACGCCAGGTATTGCAGTAACCTTACCTTTAGGAAGTTTAGGAAACTCTTTGAAAAAGCAGTTAAATTTAGACTTAAAAGGAACTATTGTGACAGTCATCATGCCGTCAGTCGGTTTCGCACCCGGACCAAGCATCATACTGCCACCAGATGTTTTTTCAACATTAGCTACGATAACAAAAGTTGTTCTGTCCTTGTACTTTCCTCCATCCCATTTTATGGTCATATTCCATGGCTTGAATAATATAAGCTCTAAGAAAGTTGCCAAGTAGTATCCCATTGCAGCCCCTAGATACTTTTTCATCCAAGGTCTGACCCTGTGATTAGCGCTCATTCCAAAACCTATGCAAAGAAAAGAATATTTCTTTACCTTACCATATTCAACCTCCAAAATATCATATTTTTTTGGTTTACTTTTTTTAAGTGCTTCAACTGCATGATTGAGGGACTTAATCCCAACATTTCTTCCAATATCATTTCCAGTCCCTGCAGGTAAAAGTGCAAGGGCTGGTTTTTCTGGATTATTAAGTGTGCCTGTCATCACTTCATTTACAGTTCCATCACCCCCTACAGCAACTATTATATCATATCCTTTCGCATCCTTTGCTATCTCTGTCGCATGACCTGGGTATTTTGTCATAAAAACATCTTTTTCGTCAATTGGTCCTGTCCAAAGTTCCTTGAACTGTCCCCAAATTCTAGGTCCTGCGCCACCGTTGCCGGCAGGATTTATTATGTAGAGTGTTTTTGACATCAGTACTATTTTGTTGTCTAGAATTTATAAATCTTTCTTACAAAGAATCAAAATAGACTAGGAACCCCCTATTTCTAAAAAAGGAACTCAAATCTTATTGGACTTAATCGGCGTTATGTTTCCTAATTTATTAAGTCGAGGCGTAGCCGAGAAGTTAGTGGGCGGGATTACATAAGTTTTATATATGATCTTTTCTTCTTATGTTATATGGGAGATTTACCTGATATATCTGATTTATTGGAAGCTGAAAAGTGTTTATTTAGTTCTCAACAAAAGTTAAGCGAGGAAGTTAAAAGATTAGAAGAAGGAAGAAAAAAGTTAAGAGAAGGAATTGTAACAGTTTACAAAACAGCACAAGTCACTCCTGAAGAATGTGATCATCCAGTAATTGAATATCAAGGGATGGGGATGAGTTATTGTGGTTGTTGTGATAAACCTCTTTCTTAAATATCCCACTCACTAATTAAACATAATTCCTGTTAAATACCCCGAGCCGAAGGCGAGAGTGCAACGTGGTCGAGCGGAACGAAGTGAAGCGAAGAAGTTGAAAAAGTGCGCCGTAATACATTTATTATTGTATCATCCCATATTTTTTATTTTTTGCAGTCATCTTAAGAAAATATCTTAGTCTCTTTTTAAAAAGTTCCGGGCGAGTTCTGGCTCCTTCTATCCACTTAATCCGAATACGTTTGTATGATTCTGAAAATTTCTGAAAGTATCCCCAAGTTTTTTCGTCTTTCTTCAAGGATTTGAGAATATCAGATGCGATTTTTAGTTTTGTATTCTTTGTAGGATCAAAAGAAACGTGTTGTATTGCAGTGAGACCAACAGATTTCATCTTTTTTTGTTTTACAAGTAAGCGAATACGTTCTTTATTCATTTCTGAAAGATTACTTTTGGATGTTCTGGGGGTAAATCTTTGGGCAAATTTTTCTTCATCTATTCCTTTTAGAATACTATCTATCCACCCATAACAAAGTGCTTCTTCAACTGCATCATTGTATGGGATTCTTTTTTTGCCAGATGATTTTCTGTAATAAATGAGCCAGATATCCTTTTTTTTATTGTGATTTTTAGCGAGCCATGAACGCCATTTTTTTCTATCAATCACATAAAGTGTTTTTCCTAAATTCATATTTTCTTAAGATGCTATTAGATATATAAAACATTCTATAGGCGCACTTTTTCAATTGCATTTAACAGTTCATATGCGAATCCGTCGGATATGAACTGTTATGCGCTTTGAGGGGGTGGGTTTTGGGATTTTGATTCTGTTTTTTTGATTCTATTGTGCAGTGATTAGTATTTTCTCGTCGGAAAAGTTCCGATTGTTGTAGAATTCTTGCTCTGGGAAAAATAAATTTAAAAAATTAAATAATGGATGTTCTCACTGACCGAGGAATCTGAACAGTTCAAATACCATAAACGCAGGCCAGACCAGGGCCTTGATGACGCCCCATACGCCGTTCCAGAAACCGGTTGTTGTTGAGATGTTATACGCTGCAGCTCCTAAGAAACCCAGGCAGTAGCCAGCACCTTTGCAACAATGCGCGTGCATTCCGTGTTTTTTCTTATCCATGCAGCATTCATCCTTCTTTTTATTCATGGTTCTCTTGATAGCTTTCTTCTTTGCCATTTTATCACCTTGTTCATATGATCTATACAATCCAAATAATCAAATAAAAAAATCAAAATCAATAATTGACTAACACCTCAACATCCTTGCCGAAGATATCCTTCAGCTTCTCGAAGATCACTTCCTTGATGAAGACCTTCGGCGGTATCGAGTACTTTGCAAGGTGCTTCTCCAGCTCCTCGAGACTGGATTTGGTTATTGCGCCCAGGCTGCCGTCTTTCTGGATGGGTGCCTGGGTGATCTCCTTGTCCTCTGCGTCGATGTCGTGGATGATAAAGGCCATGTCTTCCAGGAGGAGGACCTCACCGTACCTGTCGCCGTGCTTAACGCGGATCCTGGCTCGATCGAGCTCTTTTCCTCGCTTCCTCTGCATGTACTCCACGAGGAACTTGACGATTTCTCTGCTCTCCTTCTTGACATTCTCTATGTCTGCCTTGGTGAGCTTCTTCTCGTCGAAATCCTTCTTGGCCTTCACCACGTGGTTCAGCATCCTGAGATGCTTCTCAGGGATCTTGCCGCGGTGCACGAGCTCTGACTCGAAGTATTTTATGACCTCGATGTCCTTGACACGCTCCACACCCTCCAGCACGAGGACGTCACGGATTATGGTTATGACTGTGTCGTAGACGTGCAGGACAGACTCTTCCTCTTTCATCTTCTCTATCTGGGTGAACAGTCTCTTCAGACGCTTCAGGTACTTGTCTGCCTTGTCCAGAAGCTCGTCGACCTCCTTTCCTGAGACTTCCTTTATATCGCCATGCTCTATGCCCTTGTAATAATCCCTTATCTCCTGCAGGGTCTTGATGTACTTCTCCTCCAGGAGCTTCTCCTTCTTCACAAAGATATCCTCTACGAGCTTTATGGTCTCGTTGGGAGTAGGTGGCGGTATGCCGTACAACATGAGCGCTGCTTGTGTCGGCGTCAGCGTGCTCCAGTACATCTCCGTCTCTACTATCTGCTTGAGCTTGCTTTTGACGCGAGATACCATCTGCTCTCCTGAGGCCATGAACATGTCGATCGCCTCTGCGCTGGGCTTGATCTTTCCCATCTTGAGCAGCTGCTTCCAGGGCATGAATATGCCGCGGTCGTACAGCGGAACGCCGTCCCTGAGGATCGTGAATATCACCGGGTTGGCTTCCTTCACTGAATCCCAGAAATCAGTCAGTATGTATACCTGGATATTGAGCTTGTTCTTGATGCCTGTCATGTCACCTGCGTCGAGGCCCATGCCGACTATGATCGCTCTTAGCTTATCCTTCAGCTCTGCGCGAGTCATCTTCTTGACATCTGTGTCGTCAACGATTATCGCGACGTCAATATCAGATTTATCTGTTGCCTGTCCTCTTGTGAGAGAGCCGAACAGGACATATGAGACTATGTACTTCTCGAACTTCTTGAGGACCATCTCCTTGTGGATCCCGCCAATCTTGAGCGCGGATGCCATTCCAGTGTCATAGACCGGAGCAGCCATCGCAAAGAGCTGCAGAAGGTCAGTCTTACCATCATAGCATGACTGCCAGACCTCGCTGAGGATGATTGTCTGCGGAGTGAGGCGCTTGTCTATCTCCTGCGCCATCTTGGCCATTATCGCGCCAAGCTTCTCTTTCAGCTCCTGCTTTGTCATGCGCTGTGAATCAGAATCATCAATAAGGATGAGGATGTTGATCTTGTCCTTGTCCACCTTCTCTCCCTGCTTGCTTGGCGGGAGCAGGCATATGCCCATGATGTAATGCTCAAACTTCTTCAGGATATCTCCCTGGAACTTGTCGAGCTTTACCTTGATCTCCTTGAGCTTCTCCTGCACCTCTGGCGGGAGTTTCTTCATCGCCTCATCATCCTGTGCTGCTTTTTCCTGTGATTTTTCCTGTTTCTTGGACTTTTTTTCCTGTTTCTTTGCCATTATGGTTTGCACCCCTGTTGTTTAATCATCGATTGTCTGAAATACATCTGAGTGTGTTATACTCGGAGCGGGAATACTCCCGGTTCCTGGTGGAGATGAAACGCTCCGGTCGACCAACTCCCAAGGAGTGGGTCATTCTCAACACTGTATATCTAATAGGCAGGCATGCTTTATAAATACTTATAAAGCCCAGAGGTGGGGAGTGTGACAAAAAGGTCATACTGGTGGTCAGCCATAAAGGCCATCGAAAGCTTTATAAGTTGTAAGAATTATGTTTAAGGCGTTCAAACCACTTAAAACGCTAATATTGAAGGTGATCAAATGACCAAGAAAAAGAGCGGAACCCCACTATACGACTCACACAAGAAGGTACATGACCTGGTAGGCAAACTCCAGGACTTGAACGAAGATGAGCATTCTACAGGACTCGCAAGCGCGATACACGAGGTCGCTTCAGAGTATCTCCATAAGAACAAGGATAGTGACGGAAAGGTCAACTGGGAAGCCAAGGGTGGTGACAAGGAGCACAAGAAATTCACAGACAACCTGTGGAGCACTGCTGCTGACAGGATTGCAACAGATTATCTCAAGCTGAGCGATGAAGCCATAAAAGAGCTTAAAGGCAAGAAGACCCCTGAAGGGGAGAGCGCATGGGAGACATTCATCGCGAATTACATGGGCGGTCTTGACAAGGAGACATTCTTTGACAAGGTAAAGAATGAGAATGAGCTGACCATAGAGAATATACTGAGGAGCTATACCAACAAGCTGGCAGGAGAACACGTCCAGTACAGGCACGGCGCACTGCTGAGGAAGAACATAGAGACTCCTGAAGACAGCGACATGGTGGCGTCATACCTGGGGAAAGCGAAGAAACACAACAAGAAATCGCTCAAACCGCTCAAGACTCCAAAGAGGTTCAAGAGCATCCATGAGGCGATGAACACGCTTTCTACAGCATCCCAGTATGTTCCAAAGGGCTACCATCCAGACAAGAAAGACACATACAATTAAATCTTCTTTTCATGTTTTTTAAGCTTTATTCACTCAAATAATTTCAAAAATCTTTTTAAATAACACCGATTTTGGGTAGGCAGGAATAATGCCAGTCTTTGAATTGCTAAAAGGGGTTGCAGCAGGGCATCTGATGGAGATATCAGGGCTATGGGCACTGCTAAGTCTCATCCCTCTCATCCTTGTCTATCTCATCCGACCTCGGCCGAAGAAGAAGACCATACCCGCACTCATGTTCCTCCTGAAAGACAATGCGCGTTCTGACAAGAAAAGCTTCCTCAGGCGGTTCGTCCGGGATCCTCTGTTCCTTTTCCAGATACTGCTCTTCATCGCGTTCGCGCTGGCAATCGCAAAGCCATTCATGACAGTGACCGAAGACGTGTTTGTCGAGAAGACCGCAATCGTGGTCGACGGGTCTGCATCATCACAGGTAGAGGTCAATGGAAAGTCAAGGTTCGAGATAGCGATCGATGCTGCGAAGGACAACCTCGGGACTAAGAACACAGTCATCGTGGCCAGCTCTGTGCCTGAACTCATCGCGGATGACGTGGATTCCTCAAAGGCAAAGAACGAGCTGTCACACCTCAAGCCAAGGGACACACCCACAAACATATTCGACTCAATCATCTTCGCAGGCAACTATGTCAAGGAAAAAGACAAGGTCATAGTGGTGTCTGACTTCATAGAGACCACATCGCAGAAGGACTTCACAGCAGCAAAGAACATACTCGAGTCAAAGGGCATGATAGTGGATTTCGTGAATGTCCGCGACTATGAGGAAAGGAAAGCCAAGAACATCGGCATCATCGATCTGGATGTCAACGAGCAGGAGACATCTGTCCAGATAAAGAACTACAACGATGAGAACGAGACAGTGGGCCTTGAGATAGAGGGCGCGAACCTCACACAGAAAGACGTGCTCATAGAGCCCAAAGCAGTCGAGGTCGTCAGCTTCCCTACGCCATCAGGACTCTCCAAATTCTCCATCAAGCCATGGAACGGCCACGATGATCTTACGCTGGACAATACGGCATACATATCATCCCCGTCAAAGATAGCAGCACCATTGCTGCTGATATCCAACAGCGTGACAAAGTATCTATCCACCGCGCTCGAGGTGCTGGACAATGTCGCAGTCGACAAGGGGACGCCGCCAAAGGTCCCCACGGTGAATCACCAGATAATCATGATGAGCAATGTCAACAAGGACCTCATCCTCCCAGGGACCATGAAGAGCATAAGGAAGAAGGTCGATGACGGGGCTGCGTTGATAGTCATCGCCCAGAAAGACATCCTAGGGATCGACTTCGAAGGCATGCTCCCTGTGGAGCGTACCGACAAGGGATCGCCGGTCTTCATAGAGCACGAGGTCTTTGTCTCCTCCACGCAGGAGACCACCCTGACAGAGGACATAAACTTCGGAAGGGTCGACAAGTACCTCAAGGTAAAGCCGCGCGACGGATCGATAGTCCTTGCCTCGACCACCAACAATGTCTCCATGATAGTCATGAAGAGCCACGGCAAAGGGATCGTGGTGTATTTCGGATTCATGGACGACTACTCCACATTCAAGGAAGACATATACTACCCTGTGTTCTGGAAGAGGCTCTTCGACATGGCCATAAATAAACAGGATCTTTCGGAACTCAACTTCCGCACTGGCAGGCTGATAAACCTTCTCGAGAAGCAGAAGATAGAGGCGCCGTTCGGCAAGGTGAAGGCAGACACCATCCTGCTCACACACCAGGGGATATACACCACAGAAGAGAAGAAGTTTGTCGCGAACCTGGTGAATGACAAGGAATCGAACGTGAACGGTGAGGAGATGGGAGACAAGCTGGGCGTGTACGATGAAGCGATCAAGACCCGGGAGGAAGTCCCCTTTGAGCTGACAAGATACTTCATCATCGGCCTTATACTGCTCGTGTTCCTTGAACTGTTATGGATAAAATTCAGAGGTGACCTCTAATCGTGGACATGTCTATAGTGACGGACATCGCAAACTCGATCAGCACAGGCAGCTTTGCGTTCAACAACCAGCAGACGCTGCTCCTCATAATACCTACAGTCATAATACTGATGCTCGTGCTGGTGAAGAGCTTTGTCGCGATAGACAAGAAAAGGCTGCATGACAAGGCATGGATACTGTCAAGAAGGATATACCGGATAGCGATGTTCATAAGCAGGACATTGATATTCGCCGTGCTCTTCATCGCCCTCGCAGACCCGTATGGCGAGGTCAAGAAAGACATACCTGGCGACCTGACAGTCACTCTCCTGATAGACAACTCCAGCTCGATGGAACTGTTCGACACATCATTCGTGCCAACACTCAAGGCAGAGCTCGAAAAGAGGATACCTGTCAAGCTCAGCTACATATCATCACCCATGGAATCCAATATCGGCGACGGGGTGCTCAACAACCTCGAGAAGGACAAGAACATACTCCTTGTGACAGACGGCCAGGCAACATCAGGCACAAAGCTCCTTGACGTCCTGATATTCGCCTCAAGCCTGAACAGCTCGATAAGCGCGATACGGCTCGACCAGACAAATGGAGACACGGGCGTGACCATCAAGGGCCCCTCTAAGACCATAGCAGAGGTCGAGAACTTCTACAAGGTCAGTATAAACAACAAGTACCCTGAAGGGTCAGGGGCAGGAGGGATGCGCCTGCTTGTCGGGGTCGATGACGAGATCATAGTCGACGAGACGATAACAAAGGACGAGTACACGTTCAGCAGGAATTTCAGTGACGGGTACCACAAGGTCGTCGCGCGCATCGTGCCGACCGGAGAGGACCATTTTTCAGAGAACAATGTATACTACAAGACAACACACATCATACCCAAACCAAAGGTCCTGTTCGTGACAGCAGCCGAGTCTGCGCTCAAGACAGTCCTTGACGAGCTCTACGAGGTGACACGGGTCAGGGACCTGCCCAAGGACCGGAAGGAGCTGGAAAAATACTATGCAGTGATACTGAACGACCTGCCAATCGAGGCCCTCAGTGACATAGAGGCGCTCAGCGACTTCGTGATAGAAGGCAATGGCATGCTTGTCGTCGGAGGATACAACTCATTCGACAATGGCGGCTACAAAGGGAGCGCTTTTGAATCTCTGCTTCCCGTGCAGGTAGGCACCGGCGAGAGGAAGAAAGGGGACTCCAACATCGTGATAATCATCGACATATCAGGATCATTCACAGAGCAGGGTGTCACGACAACTGCGCTGAGCACATCAAAAGCGCTCGCGTACCATGTGATAGACACGATAAACGAGAAGAATTCAGTAGGGGTTGTCGCGTTCGACCAATGGCCTTACCTTGTGGCAGGTCTTGAGCCGCTCTATGTCAGCAAGGCAATGACCATGGACAAGATCGCCAGGCTGCAGGGAAAGGGCGGCCAGACAGAGTTCGCAGCAGGGCTCAAGGGAGCGTTCAACCTGCTGAGAGGAAGGACAGGGAGCAAGAACGCGATATTCATATCTGATGGGTTCACCTGGAACGACCTCCTGCGACAGGAAGCATCCGATGTCGCAAGAGCGATGAAGAACTACGGTATCAAGCTCTATGTGATAGGGACAGGCAGGAACCTCGACGAGAAATTCCTGAAGCAGCTGACAAATAACGGCGGCGGGATATACTTCACAGCAGACACCTCCAACAGGCTGAGCATACTGTTCGGAGAGCCTGAGAAAAAGGAGCTTGGAAGCGCATTTTCTCTCTTTGTCATCGACCCTTATCATTTCATCACAGAAGACCTGGAGCTTTCGGCAGTCCTGTACGGCTACAACCAGGTCATACCCAAGGCAAATGCACATCTTCTCGCGACAACAGACTCGGGAGAGCCAGCAGTGGTCGCATGGAGACACGGGATCGGAAGGGCTGCGACACTCACGGTGTTCTCATCAGGCAACAATCTTGGAGAACTGCTCGACAAGAAGAACTCAAGGCTGATAACAAGGATGGTCAACTGGATCATCGCAGACCCTGAGCGGAAGAACGACTTCTTTGTCGATGTAAAGGATGCGCGCGTGAACAAGACAGCAGAGATTGTCGTGCGTACCAAACGATTCCCAAAGGTCAAGGGGCTTGAGTTCTCCAAGATAGGGAAGAACACATACAAATCATATTATGTCAATCCCAATACAGGATTCAAATCAGTGCTCGGAGCGGTATACGGCGTGAATTATGACAGGGAATACCAATACACAGGGTTCAGCGAGGACCTTGGGACCCTGATAGCAGCCACGAACGGCAAGCTGTTCGAGCCAGCCCAGGTCGATGAGATAGTCAAGCATGTGAAATCAGTCTCCCAGAGGACCATTGTCGAAAGGATATCATTCCAGACAGCATTCGTAGTGCTTGCGTTGATCCTGCTGGTGCTAGAGATTGTGGCAAGGAGGGTCAGGGAGACCTGGTTCAAAAAATAGATACAATTTATAAATGAAAAAAGATAGATATAGGATAATATCATGATAAGATGACATACAAGGAGCTGAATGAAAAAAGCGCAATAATCCGCTGAAAAGAGGTGCATCACATGGGTTTCATGCAGAAAAACGTCAATCTCTTCCTTTTGCTAGTAGTCCTGCTCGTAGCCAGCGCGCTGGCAGGCACTTCTGTCTATTACCAGAAGAACTTTGACCAGATTACAGACAACTATGACCGGACTGCAGAGAACCTGAGCCAGTGCACAGCAGATGTCCAGATGTACCTGTTCAACCTCAACAAGACAATGAGGTCACTGAACACGACCACGCAGGACATACGGAGATACGATGAGCTGTACACCACAAAGGACACTGAGCTGAAGAGCACGCAGAGCAACCTGTCACAGACACAGACAAACCTGAAACAGACACAGATATCCCTCCAGGAAGAGGCTGCGCTGAAGAAGAAATACAAGAATGACTGGCAGGATGAGCTCTCGCAGAGGAAGGACCTGCAAGAGCAGAATTCCGTGCTGACATCACAGAAAGCGTCGCTGGAGAGCAGCATCATAAGCTACAGGGCAAAGATAGACATCTCAGAGGACTGCATCGACGAGTTCCTCTCAGACTATGACGCAGGGCTGACCCAGGCCATGAAGGATGATGCAGGTGACTGCAAGCCCTAGACAAAAATGGCAGAAGTAAGAAGACTGTTCGTGGAACTGTATTATGAAGTGTTCAAGATAAGCCTGCTTCACGCGTTCACAGACAGCATAATCTTCTTCATGGTCGCGCTGAACATGACCACGCTGCTTGACATGTCATTCTACTTCGCCTTGGCAGTGTCGTTGCTCTTCATGCTCGGGGACGTCATAGTCAGGATGAAACACACCACGCTCAAGGCTGTCGAGAAGAGGAACCCGCAGATACAGGACATACTGCGCACTGCGCGGGACAATGTCGACGGCAAGGACTTCATGATACTCGCGATGTTCGAGGACCTGATACAGAAGATGAAGAGCGTGTCTGCAGGATCGCTGCTGAACCAGCGTGACCTGCTGATCAAGGTGGCGGTCGTCTGCATGCTGAGCTTCTCTGTCATAGCCGTCTCTGCGAATGACATACATATACCCAAATCAGTGTTCGACCCTGACACCTACTACAAATGGTTCGCAAAGCAGGGCACTGACCGGCTTGAATTCTACACCATCGAGTTCAATGAGAGCGACGATCTCCTATACGGGAATTCTGAGCTCGCAGACCTCGGCAACAGGACCATCCAGCTCAACATTAACCCTTCCATCAACGAGATGAGCTTCCAGACGATAAAGGAGCCTGAGGAGAAGGAGTTCGAGAGAGGGACATTCCCGTCGGAGATTGCGGCAGTGTCTGACGCGTCGAGCGAGGAGAAGCTGCCGAAGGAATCAAAGATCGCTATCGCTTATAATCTTAGGCTCAAGGAGAAAGGATAAGAAACATAATTAATGATATGAAACGGAGGTAGGAAAAATGCCAGCAGTACATCTACAACAGGTGCAGAACATCAAGACCATGTTCAGCAATCTCAGGACCGAGATAGGGAAGGTCATAGTAGGACAGGATGAGGTCATCAACCAGATCATCGTCGCGATAATGTGCGACTCCAATGCCCTTCTGGAATCGTATCCAGGACTGGGAAAGACCCTGCTAGTCAAGACACTCTCAGAGATAATGGACCTCAAGTTCGCGAGGATCCAGTCCACACCAGACCTCATGCCCTCAGATATCACAGGGACATACATCCTTGAGGAGAAGAAGGGTGGCGAGAAGGCGTTCAGGTTCCAGCAGGGACCGCTTTTCGCGAACATCGTGCTCGCGGACGAGATCAACAGGGCGACACCGAAGACACAGGCAGCATTGCTGGAAGCGATGCAGGAGAAACAGGTGACTGTGGGAAACAGCACGTTCAAGCTCGACCCGCCGTTCTTCGTGCTCGCGACACAGAACCCTATCGACCAGGAGGGGACATACCCGCTGCCGGAGGCGCAGACAGACAGGTTCCTGCTCAAGATAAAGGTAGACTACCCTGGCGAGAAGGAGGAGCTCGAGATAATCGAGCGGTTCGCGACAAGGGTAAAGCCCGCCGGCGTGAGGAAATTCATGGCAAAGGACTCGCTCATGAACCTCCAGAAGTACTGCAGACAGGTGCCGATATCCGATGACCTGAAGAAGAAGGTCGTGACTCTCGTGAACAAGACCCGCTCGAACAAGGACCTGATCGAGTATGGCGCGTCACCAAGAGCGTCCATCGGACTCGTGCTTGCAGCAAAAGCTCATGCTTTGATCAATGGGAGGACATTTGTCTCTATGGACGACGTGAAGAAGATGGCATACCCTGTGCTCCGCCACCGGATAATACTCAGCTTCAAGGCAGAGCGGGAAGGAAGGACGCCAGATGACGCAATAACAAACCTGCTCACAAAGCTCTGAAGAGAGGATGCATGACCTAAGATGGTAATAGACCTAACTTTCCTGAAACAGCTGGACCGGTTCGACGTAGTGCTCAAGAAGAGGGTGCTCTCCAACTATGCAGGTTCGAGGCAGTCAAAGAATTTTGGCACAGGGCTGGTGTTCTACGACTACAAGGACTATGTGCTCGGGGATGATTTCAGGGCAATAGACTGGAAGATCTACGCGCGGACAGGTGATTTCTACATCCGCCGCTACGAGGAAGAGAGGAACATGCGCATCCACGTCGTGATAGACGCGTCAGCCTCGATGAACTTCGGGACAAAGTTCAAGAAGTTTGAGTACGCGTCGATGATCGGTCTCGGTTTCTGCTACATGGCGCTGCGGAACAACGAAAGTTTCGAGGTGAGCACGTTCGCAGAGAATCTTGAGATATTCCGGGCAAAGAAAGGGATGAACAAGCTCATCGGCACGATGGACAGCCTCAACAAGGCACCGCTGAAGGGACGGTCGAAATTCAGGGACAGCATAGAGCAGTACAGGTCAGCGATCCGGACAAAATCGATGGTGATAATAATATCTGACCTGCTTTTTGACCCTGAGGAGCTTAAGCACGCCCTCTACAGGTTCAAGAAGAGCGAGGTCATGGTGATACAGGTGCTTGACTCGTCTGAGAGGGAGCTGTCGCTTGAGGGCGATGTGATACTGTCTGATTCCGAGTCCCATGACAGTATGAGGACATACGTGAGCAACAGGGTGATCGAGAACTATTCAGACAGGTTATTGGACCATATATACAGCATCAAGAAGGTGTGCGACTCCATGAACATGAAATTCCTTTCTGTGTCGACGGAGACACCGATATTCGAGGCTTTCTATACATTGCTGGGGAATAACGATACAGTGATAATGTAATCATGTGGTTTTGGCTAGTCAATGCTTATGGCCATGCCGAAGACAAACTTTCCCAGAGATACTATCTCACCCATGTGTTCCTTCTCGTCCGCTGCGAGCTTCAGAAGGAGCTTCTTGACAAAAGGATTCCCCTCATCTTTTGCCTGTCTCAGGTAGAACTCTATGCCTTCCTTCTCAAAACCTGCTGCTGTGTTGAACATGTCCCGCAGTGTCGTGTCGTCGCCGGTGACCTTTTCCAATGAACGCTCCTCGAACAAGGGGAGCTTGATGTTCAGGGCCATGAAATCCTCCACGCTTTTCTGCATCATGGCTTCATCACCTTTTGTGACCGCGTCCATGAGCTCCTCAAGCACTTTCTTATGGCCTTTCTCCACCTTGATCAGGAACTCAAAAAGCTCCATGCCTCTCGGGTGCTTTGTGCTGCTGAGGCTTTCCTTGTAGAACTTCAGGCCTTTCTCCTCCAGACCTATCGCAAATCTTATCCATGCAAGCATCCTGTCTGTCATCCATCTCACCTCAAAGGTCCTCGTCAGGCGCGTTCTCACCTTTTATGATGAACATGCCTTCCATGCCTGCGTTGCCGCCGGAGCAGGGCACGTTGGAGAAGTACTTGAACTCGCCGGCAGTGTCTGCCTTGAACTCCACCTTCACTTCCTTTCCGATCCCGATGTATTCGTCTATCATGAAATTCACCATGCGGAAACCTGCAGGGCAGTTCACGCTCTTGATAGTGAGGAGGACCGTCTCATCCTTGTTCACAATGACCTTTTTCGGCTCGAAATTGCAGTCCTTGATCTCTATTGTAACAGGGTGCTCTATCCTCTCCTGGGAAGCAAGCTCCTTCTCGATGGCTTCATCGCTTTCAAGCTCTTCCTCAGTCTCCATGCCCATCAGGGACATGCTGACATTGACTATCTTCTGCCTGTGCACGACCTCCTGCTTTGCAAGGTCATGGAAGAACGCCTTGAGCTCAGGATCCTCCTGCTGGGACTCGAGGTCCATGTAGAGGTCTATGCCCTTCTTCTCCTGCTCTGCGCACATGTTGAACATCTCCATGAGAGATGTGTTCCTGTCGATCACCTTGTCAAGGTCCTCTTTTGTGAAGAGAGGTGAGTCGACGCCGAGCTCATTGAACTTCTTGATGCTCTCATCGACCTTTTTTTGGTCTCCGCCGGACTTCTTGTCGCGGATCTCTGCGAGGCTTTTCTCATGCTTTATCTCCTCGTCCACGAGCCACTTGAAGAGTTCCTTGGCGCGCTGGTCAGTACCGCGCTCCAGGCAGAGCTTGTAGAATTCATAGCCGTTCTTCTCGACGTTTATGGCGAACTGGAGCCATGCTAGCATTATGTCAGACATTGTATCACCTTTTTGGTTCTTATGATGAGTTGTTGGGGTGTTTTGTTATATATGTTTTTGGGTTTGGGAAGGGTAATGGTTGAAGAGTGGGGGTTGTTTTTGATTGATAATGCAGCTTTGGTTGTAGGTGCAGATGGGTTTATGACTGTAGTTTCAGAATGAGCACCAAAGCTGCTCTATCTTTTGGAGTATTGGATGGACCAAGCCTGGTTACTGATGTTGCGGCTTTATCTGATTTTGTAGTGGCCGCAGCTTTAGTAATCAGGTTTGCGCATGGTGGCACTTCAAGAACTCTTCCCAAATTCGGAACTGATTCTGTTTCTATAGGGCATCGCATTCAGTTTCTTAGGTCCGAATTTGTTTATTTATCAAAAAAAGAAGTCTGGTCTTCTGTTGGGGATTATTTCTTCTTTGCTGCAGGTGCTGCTTTTCTTTCCCAATACTCCTGTGCTGTCCTGTACATCAGGATCCTTGAGAATACCAGGGCCGGCACGAATATCAGCGTGCCGAATACCATCAGCAGGAAAGGGTCGCCCCTTATGAAAGGGAGGCGCAGGAAGAGGTCTATAATCACGAAAAGCACTGCTATGAAGGCGAAGCTCTTCAGCGTCTTCGTGAACCTCTTTGTGCCGTAGATGAAGCCCTGCTTGAAGTTCTGGAATGCGTAGCGGCTGGTCAGGGTGTAGCATAGCACGCCGAAATACCAGGTCACCAGTATGAAAAATATGAACAGGAAGTTTATGGTGCCTTCTCCTATTATCGGCGCTATGCTCATCTTCATTGCCAATGTGATGCGGACTGATATGAATATCCAGAATATGCTCAGGAAGTAGAACGGCAGGGACTCCAATGCGAAGTTCTTCCAGAATACCAGGAATGGCAGCCTCTTTTTCTTCTCTGTCGCCATGCGGTATGCTATGTACCAGCTCAACCCCTGGAAGATTATCCAGAACAGGAAGGAGCACAGTATCAGCACGCCCAGGTACTTGAATATCACGTTGAGATGGTATGCGAAATCCGCGCTCTGGGTGACTGTGTTCATCCCTGCAGTCACTGTAGATGTCTGGTTGTAGATATTCATCAGGCCGCCGGTGGCCTCGCCGGTCATCTTCATAAGGGCTTCCAGATGCTCGAACAGGGTGAACTGTATAAGTGTTATGACCGTGGATGTCGCTATCACGAACAGCAGGTCAGTGAGGATAGAGAGGAGCACCTGCGGCCAGTTTGTGTACCATGATTTGAATGAGGTGCTGACCAGGTTGAATAGGTTGGATGTGCGTATGTCTGAGAGTATGGATGATGTGATTCTCTTTCCTGCTGATACCTTCTTTCGTGGCATGACGTTCACCTATATCAATATACGTCCATCTTCTGGTAAAACTCTTCTTCAGTGATGCCGAACTCGGCATAGCATGCGTCGAGCGACCTTTCACCTGACTCCTCAGCTATGAAACCGCAGAGCCCTGCATTTCTCGTCCCTACAGCAATGTCATAGAAGCAATCATCCTGGGAGAAATCACCTGAGATCATGGTCATGTTGAAACACAGCTCCACATCACCGCCTTTTTTCGCAATCTCCATGAAGCAGGTGTCCTGCGAAAACTCGCCGCTCTGCTCACCAAGGCCATAGCATAATGACGGCATATCATCCTTGATCGCTATGACAGCTATACACCAATCCCTTGACCTGGAACCTTCGACAGCCTTTATCATGTCACAATATTCCACCACAGATGTCTTCCTTGCGAGCTGCCTGTAGCAATCCTCTTTGATGCTGCTTTCAGCGATCCTGTCACAGAAGCCAGGATCCTCGTTCGCCAAAGCCTGTGCAACAAGATCTGCACTGTCCGGGCCGGACGTTGCCCGAGACCTGCTTACAGCAGATATCTCTGCTTCCTCTTTTGCTGCATCCTCGACGAGAAAAGAGAATATAAAAAGTATAATGCCTGCCACAACGATGACACCGACAGCGATCAGTATCATCTTCTTGTCCAGTATCCCTTTCTGAGGTTCCTGCATAGTTGGTTGCTGCTGAGGATATTGCTGCTGAGGTTGCTGGGGATACTGCTGGGCAGGTCTCTGCACCCCTTGATTGTAATCAGATTCAGGCATTTTATGCACTCGTACATTTACAGGTCTGTGCTTTGGTCGGGCAAGCGCTGAGAAGCAGCGAGCAGACCTTCTGATTATCACCCTTATTGCAGTCATGGATGTTATTGATCCCGTCGCAGACCAGTTTCTTGAACTCAGCAGAAGTCTTGCTGGTGCAGAACTTCCTGTTATCCCTTGAAGACCAGACATAACACTCACCATCTTCAAGGCCATACACAGGATAGTAAAGCCCCTGCTCACCACAACTGCCCTTCAGTCTAACATCCACTCTATGGTAGACTGTGACACCATAATCATTCAATATATCGCTCGCAGGCGACCCCAGATACTCTCCCCTAAAACAACCAAGTGGAAGAGCTAAACCGCTCCAGCCGATACTAATCTTGCCTGACTTGAAGCATTCCTGCACCAATGCCTTGAATTCCCCGTTTGAAATACATCCAAACACACATTTGGACCCCACAACCTTATTGCAATAATACTTTTTCATCTCATAAGATGACAACGGTTTACAATCACTGGTATCTGTTGTCAAACCGGGAACGCAATATCTGTTGCTTGGACATGGCTCAAGGATGGGCGTGCCTGTGGGAGATTTTTTCTGGACAGACTTATACAAGGTAGTCCCTCCCTTAAATACGCCAGAGGGTATGCTCGTAACCCCCGCACCACAATTGCCTGTAATCACTTCATCAGGCTTCCCCGGAATACAGCAGACATCATTGATCGCCTTGCATGGCCTGAAAAAGTCGTCCTTAGCAGACTCTTGAAATACATCCAAAACAGTACCCTGGGCACATTCATTAGTATCTGAAACGCATCTGTACATAGTCTGTAGAGGCGGTCCGCAAGAATCAACAGGCGTCCTGGGAGTACAGCAGGCCAGGTAGGATTCCTTGCAGGGTATGAAATCGCCACCAGGGTATTGTGATGGATTCTTAACTGAATTCTCTGTACAATCATCAATATCTGCTACGCAACTGAGTTGCTCGTGCATGAGTCCGCAAGGTGCTCCAACACCTGTCGCGGTTCCTCCGCCACCAGGACTGGCACCGGGCGGTCCACCGACACCCGCGGGCTTGGGCGGGGGCTTTGGCTTTCCTGATCCGTCGATGCAGCACTGATTTCCTGTTGGGCAGAGACCTGCGGGTTCTTTGGTAAACGCTGTTGTCGAACCCTTGCACGTGCCTCCTGTCCCAACGCAGAATGTGTCCTCATTAGGAGGCAGTTTTACGCTATTTCCATTGGCGTTCTCTGCCATCACATGTTTCAGGCTGCACTTGCTGAAGCAGTACATGCCTGTGTCTGCCTGGCCTGCCTTGTAGCACTCGCCCTCGGTGTTCTTGACTATCGTGCATCTTGCTCCTGCTGCCTTGCCGGCGCACGCCTTTGAAGCAGCCACCGTTGTATCAAGCTTGCTTATCTGGAGCAGTGTGCTCTGCATCGCAGGAAGCTTGAAGATGATGCTGTCACCTCCCAACAAGACAAGACAGCCTGTGGGCGATGCAGGACACTGGAGAAATGCTCCTGCTACTCCGCTCAGCTGTATTGCAGTGTCGGACTTTGTCCTGACCCCCATCGGCAGGACATCAACCTTCAACTCGACCATCTCTCCTGCTGCCTGGCCTGTCACCTCGACATAGAAATTGATTGATGAGCTACCCATTGTAGCATCTATACCTGTGATGGTCACTTTGGCATCGCTGCTCAGCCCGGACGCAGTCACGCCATACAATGAGGGCTGGCTTGCAGAGAGTATTATCGTCTTGCCTTTGGCATCTCCAAGGCCGGATACAGCATAGGCTGCAGTGGCTGTCAGTCCATATACATGGATCTTCTTGGCATCTTCTGAACCGAGCGTCTTTATTATGAGAATGTTCGCATCAGGGATGTGCACATAACATTCCCTCTTTGTCGGGTGGTAATTGCCTTTCACAGTCGGTCCTGCTGACTTGGTGGTTTTCTGAGGCGTGGCTCCAGTTCCTGTCGGGACGACTGTCGAGGCACCCGGCGGGCAGCAAAGGACGTATTTAGAATCGTCCTCATTACACAGCTCCTTCTTGCATCCCTTTGCAGAAGAGCATTTATCCAGGTCCTGTCCTGTGCATGCAGCAGTCATGTCCTGGCATGTGTTTCCCGTCGTATTAGCATCACACTCCTTGCCGTCAGACTTTATCTGTATCGCCATGCCTGTTATCTTCGGAATCTGAGGCTCTGCTTTACCAGATGCTGGAAGGTATCTTGACTCTGAGTGGATGTCTGTCACGGCTTTCCCAAATATCCCTGTCGCGCCAAGGCATTCGTCCATCCCTACGTCGTCTACACTTATCCCGGAAGGCTTGCCTGAAAAGCCCAGACCGGACAGGTTGAATCCTATAGTGACGCCAGGCTCAAGGAATGAACCGGGATCTGTGGAAAACTCTATATCGAAACCGTCCTCGTTCTGAACATAATTATTCAGGACAACCTTCTTGAGTGGTGTCGGATCGCCGGGTATCGGGTTGTGCAGGCGTATCTGACCACTGCTGCCGACAGGACTGTCATATGTAAGCTGCAGACCCCCTACAGGCATTGCAGCGACACCTGTCGCGCTGTCGAAACCTGAGAAGGTGAAGACAGGGTCCTGCCTGTTCAGCTTCAGCCTTATCACGCGTTCGTTGATGCTTGCGTAAGGCGTGGTGATGCATGGAGGCACGCCGCAGGTCGGCATATCCTCTCCATTCTTCTTTATCGTGAACTGGGAGTCAGGTATGAGACCGATCTTGTCCAGGCCTATGTTGAGTATACCATAGTCTGCTTCAGGGTTTATTGTTATCTTGAATCCATTGGACCTGTCATTCGGGTCTATCCAGGCGAAGTCAGTCACACTTATCTTATCTTCAGGACCAAGGCTGTTCGCGTCTGCCCAGAGGCCGAAGGTCTTGTTGTACCCGTCATTCTCCTGCCTAACTACCGCTGTCCTGTATGTCAGTTCTTCTATCGATCCTTCCGACGCTGCCTTTGTCCCTGATGCGCCGCATATCACCTTGAACTTTATCTCCTTCTTCTGCAGCTGGTTGGTATCATAATCCACAAGAGGCCCTGATGCCATCTGGTAGTAGCCAGCGACTGAATCTGCGTCGCGCAGTTCAAGGTTCATGATCCAGGTCTCAGGGTCTTTGGCGCAGTTTGACGAACTCATCGTCGAGGTCGGCGGCTTGTATTGCATACCCACGACCTGCTTCTTTTCCACTGCCTTTCCAGGGCTTCCGCCGGCGGTCGTGACCCTGCCCTTGTTCTTGATAAAATCCTTGAGCACAGTGAACTTTATGCCGTAACAGGTCACCTGCTGGTCCATTGCAGGCTCAGCAACCGGCTGTTTTTCGCAATTTGTGAATGACTTGCCGGTAAAGACGTATTTCCCATCCTTATCAGGCACTGCTTTCTCATAGGAGAAGAATGGCTTGGCTGACGTGCCGTCTGCCGTAGGATCAAAATATATACGTATCTGGAAAACAGATGACGAACCGACCTCTGCGCAGTTAAACTGAGGACGCGAGACGACGACCTGGCCAGGTATCGACTCAACACCAGGAACCCCCTCTGGAGTGCATGAGCCAGGTGCCTGCTTGCCGAAATGCTCTGACTTTATCTCAAACTCACCATTCTCCTTGACATGCTGCGGGAAGCTGTTGACATCGAACACACTGAAGTCATGGATCGTGTCCTGGTTCAGCCGCTCACCGACAGTCTTCTTGCCTGCCGGCGGGTATATGACAGCGCTCTGGCCGTTCTTTATCGATGTTATCACAAGATATTTCGTGAATTCACAATCAGTGGTGCAGGAAGCCGCGTCCTTTGGCAGCAGCTGCTGCACCTTCACGTTGACTATATTATTATCACCAATGCCGAACGGCTGGTTCTCAGGCTTGGTAAGCTTTTCTGAAAGGAAAGCCGCGCTTCCTGTCGGTGGTATCTCCACACCACACTTGAAAGAGAGTGAGGGAATCTGGAACTCGCAAAGGCCCATAGGTGGTCCGCCAATCTCGCGCACAGTGCCTTCACCCCTGCCCTGCAGGGATGTTGCAGTCGCCATGGTCCCGCCGAAGCCTGCTGTGTTTGTGGTGCCTGATGTACCTCCGGCACTTTGGCTCACAGAACCTCCATAGCCACTAGTACCTGTCTGAGTAAGAGGCCTGTACTCCACGACAGCCTTGTCATACCTGAGCGGACCCTGTACTCCTTCGACGACAAAAAGCACCTCGTCAGTGCAGAACTGTCCCTGCCTTATGTCACCACTCTCAGGGCAGTTGCCGCTCTGGTGGCGCATTATCGGAAGCTGGACCTGCCTGTTCCGTGAAGTGTAGTCTGCAAAAGTGCCATGGGCGCAGTCGCACTTTCCATCCTTTCCTCCTGGACAGATGCCGTTCGAGCATTCAAGCTTCAGGTCGAAATGCATGTCAGACCCTGCGAACACGCTGTAACCCACCCTGTAGACATGCCTTGCAAAGCCTGTCTGGGGATCATATGCCTGCCATCTCCTTGTGACCGGGGAGACAAATATCGTGCTGTTGACAGGCAGGTATGCTGCTGTCTCAAACAGCTGGCTAAAGTCAGTCGGCCATTCACCAGTAAACATGAATATGCACGCGTCATGCAAAAGGTTCTCTGCAGCGAACGCTGTCGCGAAAAGGTTCCGGTCGCCGTATCTTGACTGCGCCTCTGTTGTTATGCTTGCGCTCGCGTCGGCGACAGCAGAGAAGACTCCGCTTATACCACCTATACCTATCCTCGCAGCAGACTTGCCTCCAAGCCTCTGCGTTATGCAGCTTATCGCCTCCTTTATCAGGTCGCATATGTACTGGCTTATCAGCGCCTGGCACTGGCCTGCGCTTCCGTCGCCGGTGACGAGGATCGTCTGGAAGCACTGCTGCAACAGCGTGAGCATGTTACGCAGCTGCACAACCCAGCTCAGTATGCCTGAAAGGCAGAGCGTGACCACTGATTGTATGAAGCTACCTGCAGGCTGAGCAAGGTACTGACGGCCAGGCTCTCCGAGAAGTCCGGTTATCTGACGATACCAGTGCTCGAAATTCGTGGGCGTGGGTTTCCTCTTGGTCTTGCCGACCCGCATCTCTATCTTGCCTTCAGCAATCTGCTTCTCTATATCCTTCCTGAACTCCTTGAGATTGGAATCAAACTCTTTTTTCGCATCAGCACCTTCTTTCTCCTGGCTGATGTCTGCATTGTTCAGGACAGGAAACCATTCATTAAGGTTTTTTGACTGCGGGATGAAATACGCTCCTGTATTGATCTCCACCCTCCCGTCAGCCTGCACCTGGCCGAGATTCTTGACTTCGATCTTGGAATAGTATCCCCTGAAGACAGTCTTGGGACTTCCCTTCTCGTCTATATCGACGACATAGACAACATCATCACCTATCATCTGCTCTGCAGACTTCGGATAGCCCTTGACCCATTTCAGGTTGTCAAGCACCACTGGCTGCGCCTTGGGCTTTGCACCCTTGGGCTGGCAGATCCCTGTGACGCCGCGCAGTATCGTCTGGCCTGCGCCGCACTTGCTCTTGTCCTCGGGATTCGCGAGGCAATAAGACATCTTGAGCTCATTGCTCCACATCATACCCCAGCCCCACTCCTGCATGTACTCGAACGGGCAGCAGGCAGGCTGCGGAACATGGCCTTCTGCACATACTTCCTTTGCCCGAGCATTGGTCTCGTAGGTATTGTACATCTCCCTGACAGGTCCACTGCCGAGCTCTACGAACGCGCAGTCAGACTTTGCGTTCTTGTAGGGGGGTTTTTTCCAGATATTTTTCTCATAATTGACAACATTACTGTAGTCTATCCTGGATGACGTGGTTGCAGCAGGCTTTGCACTTGAACTCTTGGTGGCTGCTGCCAATCCTGTTATCAGGGGAACCGTGTCTGTTCCAGGACCTGGTTGAGGAAGGGATGATGATTCTGAGTTGATGTCTGTTATTGCTTTGCCTGTAGGGCTGACACGCATAGGCAGGCATTCACCGAACTCGGTATCACAGTACTGACCTACGGTGCAGACATTGTTGCCACAGGTGCATTTCCCCTCTGTCAACTTCTTGTCCATTGAATCATGCGCGTTCTTGCAATTCCCGCCCGACTGCTCACACCCGGTGCCTCCGCACACCCATACTGCTGTATTTGTCGATGCCTCACAGGTCTGACTCCCGCACTTGCAGGCCTCGTTTATCTTCTGGTTCTGCACAGACCCTTTAGTATCGAACACAGGGCATATATTTGTCTTACCAGCAGCTCCCTCGCTCTCGCTCTCGCCAGGCCCTCGCCAGGGAGTCTTCTTGCCACTTGCCCAGTTGGACTTTATGTAATGCTGGAATGAAGGGACGCTCGGGCACATCACCCTGTCGCAGAACAGGTGCCACTTGTCTGTAATTGTCCGCTCCTTCTCAATCCATCTTGCGCAGTCCTTGCAGGCGCGGTTTGCAGCTTCCATGCCCTCCTGATTCTTAGGGTCCTTCGGGTCATCCTTAGGGAATTCAACATCACAGGCTCCACCTGCCTGGCCATTGTCCATCCCTGCGACCTTCTCTATCATGCCGTTACTTATCTCCTTAGCCATATTCACAATTCCCTTGAAAAGTCCTCCTGAAGTGAGCTTCGACAGCGCGCCGCTCCACTTGCAGTTGTATCCCTTCATGAAGCCGGCAATGTATTTCGCGAGGTAAGTGATAAGACATATCCCCAGGGTAACCTGCGTCACATACTTGAGAGGGGTCTCAATCATGTCAAGGAAAGCCAATGTCGCGTTTATGACCTCCAGCGACGCCTCAAGAAGGCTCTTCACGAACGCGCTGCTCGCGAAATCAACCCTCTCGTCGAGCATTATATTGACATTCAGGCACTGCTTCTGGATCTGGACAGGCTGGGTCGTGCCCGGCGCCTGGCTGCTGTACTGCGCCATGAAAGGGCCAGGGTCAGAAACTATCTGCATCTCAAGCAGCAGGTGGATGCAGCCTGCAAGAGGGTAGCATTCCCCTTTCCTGTGGTTGCTGAGGTTCTTCTCCTTCTCAAGATAGGTCGTGCCGTTGGCATCAGCAGTCATGGGAATGAAGTTTATCATGACAAAGCCCTTGGTGCAGTTGCCTTTCTTGCACATCACACGAGGCTCGCCGGCGAGCCAGTCAAAATCATAATTCTCACGCTCTTTTGCCCCTACAGTCGCCTTGACGACGCGGACATCCTGCGCCTTTGCCTTGGATGCGTCACCACCACCGACCCATGTGAGATCAAAACCGAATCCATACGCAGCGATGCCTTCCAAGAGCTCACGCGTGTTTATCTGGCTGCCACCTTCCTTGAGCTGGACAGTCCAGTAGGACGTGGTCCCGCAAGGGGTGTATGATAAAGAACCCTCGACAGGAGTTGACTGCCTGCCATATACGTCGACAAAGACCAGCTTCACCTTGGTCGGGGTGCTTCCTGTGCCGCCTGTGGTGCTTATGCCAGATACAGAGGCTGACGTCTCTGCTGTCGTGGTCCCTGCGCCGCCGCTCATGGCAGAGCTGATCGCTGCGACCACGCTCGTCGCAAGGTCCACCTCTATCTCAAACGTGCCGTTCTCACCTATATTGATCTTCTCATCAGGCTCGCCTGCAGCTGCAGTGGTCGCGGTGCCCAGCTCGCCCGCGCTTATGCTGGCTGCGCTCTGATCCACCCAAACCCATATCTCGCCGGCATTCTTGTTCACCTGGCCTGAGATCAGGATCGAACTGGTATAGGAAGGTGAATAAAAAGAGACAAGCTCGGCAGAACTCGGGCTGATGATCTGCGGGTCCACGCTGTCATACTGCATGGTCAAGGTCTCCTCGAACTTGTTGCCTGCCTCGTCCACAAACTCCAGCCGGACATTGTTCGACCCGTTGAACAGGCCTGTAACAGTCTCTGTGAACTCTATGGTATGGTTCGCAGTCGTCGTGTAGGTCTTTGTCAGCACAAGACCAGGATAAGGAGGGGTTATCTTCGAGATTGCAGGCGCGGTCACATTGCCTGCGCCTGTGGTCACTGAGAATGGCGATGATTTCGCGCCTTCATTCCCTGCGTCATCGATGGCACTGACCGTGTATGTATACGTCGTCTGGCTGCTCACGTTCTGGTCTTCGTAGTCCGTGACTGTTGACTCTGCGTATGCTATCGGGCCGTCAGGCACGTCAGACCTGTATACCAGATACTTGTATATCTCAGTCTCGTTCGCAGGGGCAACCCAGGATATCTTTATCGAACTGTCTGTCACGCTTGTGTTCATGACTTCAGTAGGGGCGACCGGGCCGGTGGTATCGTCGACAGACTGCAGATATATATAGAGCGTAACTTTCGTGTCATCAGTCACGTTCCCCTTGATCTGGATCGACTGCTCGGTCGAGACAGTCAGGTTCAGCGTCTCGTTATCGAAATGAACTTCAGGAGAGTGATAGTCAAGAAGGAGCCTGTCCTCACAGACGATGTCAGCAGATACCTTGTCTGACGCCACGATCCTGATCGAGTTCTCGCTATGCTGGGCGTCCAGGTCCATCCCTGTAAAACTGAACTCACCTGAAGACGTGATGCGCTTGTAGCGCACCCTCTCGCCGTTTATATAGGCAGTCACATCAGCCCCAGGTGATGATGTCCCCATGGCATCATACCTGTTGCTGTTCGCATAGTCTGCTGTCGATGCGCTGCAGTCCAGGCCATCCACGTTCAGGAAAAGGTCCACCTTCTGCGAGGTCTGGACTGTCGTGACAGATGAGTTCCCGCAGTTGCCGGTCAGGTCGCAGGACTCTGCCATCAATGTATAATTATAATTCTCATCAAGCCCTGTCAGGGTGATGTTGTGCTGGGTGACATCCTCAGCAACCTCTTTCTTCAGGTCAAGCAGCAGCGGGTTCTTCCCGTACTTGACCCTTGTCTGGCTCGCGATATTCGTCGTCCATGTCACATAGATGTTCGTGCCGATGGACTCTGCCTCGAAATTGCCGACTGCAATCGGCTGGTAGTCAGCTGACTGCGTGTTTGCCTGCACAGAGGTGTTCCCCCCCATGTTTCCAGAGGTGTCGACAGCACTGACTTTCAATGTGTATTCAGTAGAGTTATCCAGACCTGAAAACACATATGATGTCTGCTTGACACTGCCAGAGACAAGCGCACCATCCTTGAAGACCATATAATAGTCAAGGTCATCGTCAGAAGGCGCGATCCAGCTTATGGTAATGGAATCCTGGGTTATCGTCGGCGCAGCAAGACCTGTCACAACACCCGGAGCAGCGTGGTCATACGGAGCGTCTGTAGTGAATGAGTGAAAATTCCCGATGTCAATAGGATCCCTCACAGTTCCTAAGTCACCCGACGCAGATATATAGAAATTGAACAATGCGCTTGAAGCGATCGTCGTGATCGTGATCGAGTGGCTCGTGCCGCTCACCCCGCTTGACTCCTGCTCATCCACATCATCTACAGCACCATAGAATACCCTGCCTGTAGACTCCTCATCAGTCGTCCATTGTATAGTCGCAGAATTGTCTGTGACAGTGACGTCGGTTGCTGGATCGAACGTGACCACCATTGCATTCGCTGAGTAGACCGGCATGAGGACTATGAGCCATATCATGAAAAAAGCGATTCTGCACAGTTTAGGGCTATTCTTGCTCGGTTCCATATCAGATAACTTCCTCATCCTCTCCTGTATACTCATCAGAGCGTATAAGCTCAGGTACAGCCTCAGGCATGATCGACCTGTTGACCATCAGCTCATAGACAGCCATTATCTCTTCTTGGGTCTTTGGCGGGGGGTATTTCTGCGGGACATGGAAGACGACCTTTTCCGCGTCGAGCATGTCCTCCATCTTGACAGACCACTCACCCATCCATCCACCTATCATAACATCATCCTCTGCGCCTTTCTGGAGCAGCATTATGTTCAGGTCGTAGGTCGCGTCTGCCCTGAGCAGCTCGAACTCCTGCGTGTTGTTGAACATCTCGCTCCTGTCGAACACGTCGAACACAGCCAGAGGAGGATCCCTGCTCTCGAGCTGTATTATCGCATACATGTCCTTCTCAAGCATCCTGTAAGAGCCAGGCGCGTTCTGCGGATGGCGCTTGACATCGAACTTGACAGACTGCGTCGGGAACATGTCTATGAAGAACGGGTCATCGATCCCGTAATGCTGCTTCTCTGTCTCGAGATAGCCGGGCTTGTCCGCGATGATGATAGGCCCCACGCAGCCATCAGGGAATTTCCCAGACCACTGCAGATGGCGGTTGTTCGACCTTGTGCTGCCCAGGTGACATGACTCCCTCAGACAGCGGAATGTAATGTTCACCCTTGTAAGCTCAGCGTTCGTGACAGCATCCCTCGCTATTATCGTGTGATCATCTCCGGATGTAAATTCGCAGAAGTCCATCTCGAACTCAGCGGGCTCGATTATCACCGTCGGCATGAGGCTGCGGTCAGGCTCGTTATGAAAGATCTGCACAGGGAATGCGTAGCGGAAGACAAAGCCTGTCCTGTGGAACGCCTCGGGGTCGTTGATGTTCATCATGACAGGGTATGTGAGGTCATAGACGAAGTGGTAGGTCTTCAGGCAGAGGAAAGAGAGTATCTTCGATTTCAGGTCCTGCACACCAGCCTTCAGCACGCCGTGCTGGTTAGGCGTCGCGAGGAGACGCATGCCCCACTCAGTCTTGTAGGTCGACATGACCTTCAGGTCCTTGTAGTCCTCGTCAGTGAACCGGAAATAATACTGGAACCAATCATAGGAATCATCAGGTATGTTCTTGGGAAGGTTCATCGGCGGCAGTGATGTTATCTTACCGTCCTTGTTCTTCTTCGCCACGATCGTGTTGACGCTCTTGGACTGCTCAACAGCTCTGTGAATTGCTTCGTACACATCATCCTTCTCCTTGAAAGGCGGGTGGTCTGTGTTCTGGAACCTTGTCGCCGCGACAGCAGATGGCAAAGCCCTGTTCAGCTTCTTCTTGATGTCTGAAAGCAGCCAGATCTTCTTCTCGCAGTCGAGCGAGAGTCCTGTGAAAGGGATATCATCTGAGGGGTGCGAGGCCATGAGGTTGAGGGTCATGTTCTCATAGAACGTCCGCTGGTTCTCTGCCTCAAGGATCTCTTTCGCCAGCTCCCACATGCGCTTGAACTTGACGTCAAGCTTGACGACAAACTCTTCCCTGCTCGTGACCTCACCGCTGCCTTTCGGCTGGATGTCTATCCTGTACTTCAGCTTTATCAGGGTGTCCTTGTCAGCGAACATGACATCTGTCGTGTAATTGCTCAGCTCTGTGATGTCATATTCATCACGCATCTCAGCGAAGTCGTTGAGGCAGTACGCCAGGTTGATGTTGACATACTCCTGGACCTGGTGCTCTATATATTCTATGCTCGGTATGCGGGTCTTTCCCTCATAATACCAGAAAGGGACCTTTGGCGAGAACTCCCCGCCGACACCAGGAGCCAATGCGAGATGCCTTGTGGGGTTGAATGCCAGCTCCGGCGGGACAGATATGTAACCGCCCTGATCACCCATGGCGCGTATCGCCTCGGTGGCTGTCTTGTCTATGCACGCATCGATGAACTGCACCACAGGAGGCGCCTTTGGCTGGAGCATCTTGGCGGGCGAGACGCCCTGCGACCTCACGTAACTGTAGATGCCCACAGAGAAGATTATTATTATACCTATGATTATGAATATCGTGATCTGCGCTTTCCGGTTGTTTGGAAATAGATCCATGTTACCTCTTTTTATTTGATGTCTTCTTGTTCCTGCCCTTGATTGTCCCTGTTCCATCCTTTGCCATCGTCGCGATCAACCTCAGGTAATAGAACCTGAGCCATGAAAAATAACCGACCAGCAGGATGGTCGAGATTATCGTGAAGACAACCATGTTCCCTGCCAACAGGAAGATGAACTGGATGAGATTTATGATCACAAGGATGATGATAGAGAACAGCAATGGGATGAGAAACCTTCCGAAACCCCTGATGCCTGTCTGGTACAGTCCCTTCACAGCGCCGCGCAGGGTCTTCCTCCTGACAAGGTGCGTGAAGATATTTATCGAGAACCAAAACAGCGCAAAGAAAACTACTGCAAGGATGACGATGCTAAGCACCCCGCTCACAGCACTCACATCCATATTCCTGCCGAAAGTCAGGAACGTGATGAACTGCAGGACCATGAAGATGATGAACGACACGATGCCCCACAATATCGACATGACGACAAACCTCCAATACACTCCCCAGGCAAACCCTGTCTTCAATAATGTGTCGTATATCCTGTTCTTGATGAATGTCCACACTGCAATGATGAAAAGTATCAGCAGCACAGTCGAGAAAAAGAACGTGCCCAGCACCTTGGCCATGACCTGATCACTTATGGGCGTGCCGAATGACGACGCGTAATCCCCGAAGCTCTCCATCTGTGTCCTCAGCCCGCTGATATCATCGTCAAGCGACATGATGCTCCTGTTCCATGTGAAACCGCCTATCACGAGCAGGGCTATGAGCAGGAACTCAAGCAGCACGACGTAAAGCAGTCTCCGGTCTATCCTGATGAAGGACTCCTTCAAAAGTCTCCAGTGTCCAGAAACAATAGCTAAACACATTTTGCGTCAATCCATATATCCTTCAAGGCGAAAGCCCTGGTGTCGTTGTTGCAGCGCCTGGAGCGCCTGTTGTCGCACCCGGCGCCGTGATTATAGGTGTAGGAACGATAGGAGCAGTCGGAAGCAAAGAAGGCCCATCCTCATCCGCAAACTGCTGGTACTCGCGCTCGTAACCAGCGACTATCGTCTGACAGATAGGATTGTCCTCTTCGTCAAACATGCCGCCGAATACAGCGTGGACCTGGTCAAAGTTGAGGAACTTGATACAGATGGTATCATACACCTGCGGGGTCTCAAAATAAAACATGTTCGCTCCTGCAAGGCTCAGCTTCTCACCTGCCTCCAGCTCTATCTCACCATACGTACCGTAGATGTTATAGATCTCCTCATCAAGGTATATGATGAACTCCATAGGACCCTCACCGGCGCTTATCTCTCCGGATATCTTGTAAGCATAATATGGGTCACAGCTCGCGTTCTCGTATCTTCCCAGGACACTCAGACAAGGGTCTATATACACACGCTCGCCTTCCATGTGCGCGAAGCTCCTTCCTGAAGGGGATGTTATGAAACCCCTTGACCCTGCGAGGTTAGGATCATAGAGATGCCTGTCATCACAGTAATCCTCAGCCCACCTGTTTATCGTCAGGTCCATGCCGAAATCAGACGTGCTGTCAGCACCTTCACCGAACCATGACGATCCCAGTGTATAGAAACTGCTCGAGAAAGCGCCTCCAAAGATGAAATTGAACCAGCCACCTGAAGCATAGACCTGGTTGGCTATGTTAGGCCAGTTAAAACCGCTCTTGAACTCGGCTGCTTTTGGGTCCACAGGTGTTGTCTTTTTGCCACCTGTTTCGCTCTTCTGGGTACGAACAGATTCCTCGGCAGCTTTAGCATCTGCAGGTCCAGCTTTAGTTTGCGCATCTCTGATATTTTGTGCAAACTCTGCGTCAACCTTGCTTGACTCTCCATTAGTTGGAGTGAGAAAAACCCCTTCATCACCCCTATCGTCGACTGTCCACGTCACCCCGCCCCGCTTGTATTCGCCCGGGCCTGTGCGTGTGTAGATGTCACCATCCAAACTGAAACTGATGGGTTTAGCAGGGGCGGTGGGAGCAGCGGGAGCAGCAGTGGAACCAGGAGCAGCAGAAGAACCCTCTTTTTTCTGTTTTGGATTATTAGTATCAGCGGGAGCAGCACCAGCTGAAGAATCTGGCGAAGAACCTGCCGCGGCAGGTTGTTGAGGGGAAGTTTGCTCAGCTTGCTTGGTCAGTTCAGAACTCAGAGAAGAATCAGTCACTTCACTATCGTAAATACCTTGGCGCCACCACTTTCCATTTTTATATATATAATTATCCAACTCACGCCCTTCCGCAATCTCAGCATCTACAATATAAGACTGCTGCAAAGTTAGGAACATGCAAATGACTATGCAACTGATAATCTTCAGGATCGTGTCTTGATTCTTCTTATCCATCTTAAATCATCTATCTCAATATAATCATGTCGTAGGTGTTTCGGGAGTCGTCTCTGTTGTGGTCGCGCTTGCGGCCTCTGATTCTGCTTCTGTCTCATCCATGTCTGTCGCGAATCCCAGGTTCGCGTAGCTCGGGTCATCCTTCAGTGCCTCTTCGCAATAATCGAATGAGATGTCCTTGAACCTGTCAGCAGTGTTCTCCACGAGATCAGTGACCAGCGCCGCCAGTGACAGCGCATACATGGCAACCATGCATGCCTTGCAGCCCCAGAAAGCAGGGTTGCCGCATATGCCGAGCGTACAGCCCTTGTCCATGACAAGCCCCAATACAAACGACGCAGGCTGTTTCACAATCCGGTTAAGGACCAGGCCTATCTGCTCGATATACTGCGTTATGGGAAGCGCAGCGAATATCTGGCCGGTAGCCCAGGTGCACATCTCATAATCATACTGCTTATCGCACTGCCATTTCGGCCTTCCCTGTGCGGCATCTATCTTCAGGCAGAGCAGTTTCTTGCACTTGATCTGCCTGTACTTCTCAATGTTCATCAATATACCTGGAAGACATGCTGAACCTGCGCTGGTTATGATACTCCTCGTAGGGTCAAAATCATCCACTGAGAAGATGGTCAATCCTTCTGTCACGTCCTCCATCCCTTTCCTTTCTTCCACAGTGACGGTCATACCCAGCGACTTGGACAAGGCCCTATTTGCAGCAGCAAGATTAATATACTCAGCCCAGAAACCATTCCACTTCGCCCACGTCTTCTTGACAGTGCACCAGCCGGTCTTCTTAGGGCAGTTCGCTACCATGGCCTTCTTCGCGTTCTTTGTCAGCCTGCAGGATATGAAAAGGCCGCACATGAAATACAGCTCACCCATCATGTCCTTAGTAGCGTCTGCAAGCGCTGCTGTTGTCTGGCCTGCAGTCTGGGAGGCCTTGCAGCCACCAGGCCCAACCACTTTTGCGTTGCACACAGTGGTGAATATCTCCTTGAGGCCTGCCCACATGGTCATCAGAGACATATACATCTCGATGAAACGGCACATCTCACGGGCGTAAGCCAGTATCATATTGGTATAATGCACAACATCGTCTATCGTCTGATCCACATCCTTCTCAAGCTGCGCTATCTCATCATTTATGTTGCCTATGTTCTGGCCAAGAGGATTGTTGTAGACAGGTATCGGGAATGAGACATTGACCCCTTCAGGCAGTGTCAAAGCCTTTCCTGTGGTTGAGGTCACGATTGACTGCATATAGAATGTGCAGTTCACATAGACCTCATCGACAGAGACATTGCCCCCTGATCCATCTATCATGTAATATTCAGGCACAGAGCCTGGGTTCAGTGCTATCACAAAGATATCCTGGGTCGATCCGGATCTGAAGTCGCCGAAGCCCATCAGCCCAACCTCAAACTCGCTGGTGACAGTGTCCTGGTTCACCCAGTCAAGACCTACGCAATCCATCGGATCAAGATTAATCGAAGTGACGCCCAGCACACCGCCATATGAATACATGTTGAGCCTGTAATACATCCTGTGGTTGCCGATGCCCCAGCTCAACCGGTCGATGCCGCTCGAAGGGGAAAAGCTGTCCACAGCAATCATCCATCTCGTGGCTGAGACATTCTCCTTCTCGAGGATCTCTATGTTGCTCCATGTATATGTATAAGAATGATTTGTGTAATCATAGAATGTGAAAGGTATCTTCAGTCCGCTCAGGTATCCCCTCATCAACGGCTCACTGGGAGACCACTTGCACTCGAAGATGCGCTGATCCATCTCAGCAGGGTCGATATGATTCTCCGTGCAGACTCCTTCTTCAGCCCACTCACCGTTCTCTATGACATGTGACAGGTTCGCGACAGCCTTTGATATGCCTGAATGGTCCTTGACAAACAACGTGATCTCCAGCATATCACCTGAGCTCAGGTTTGTCATCTGTCCAGACTCGCCGAGGCCAGTCATGTTGGAATGCGCAAGAAGCGCCGCATCTATCTCAGGGGGATCGCGGTCAACCTTGAAATTGCCGTGAGGGACAGGGACTGCGAACAGGTTCTTGGCATCATCCATCGAGCCTGCCATCGGCCTCAGGTAAAGGGACGTCCCGCTGCTCTTGTCAGTGCCGACCCAATCCCAGAAACAGTTCCAGTCTGGCACGCAGCTGTTGGGATGCATGACTCCGGCGACAGACCCTCCCTCGATCGGCTGGGCACCGAATGACGCGAAGTCAAGGAACAGCTTACGGTACGCCATGCCTGAATCAGCCTCTACAATACTGGCGGTTATCCTGTTGTTCTCTTCAGCAACCCAGTAATTGCCCTTATCATCGACGTAACTTGAGTATATCTTGGTGACCACAGGCCGGGTGCTGTCAAAGGTCATCGGGACAGGTGTGATCTCATCCAACCTGTTGCCATTGTCATCCTTTGCATAGATCCTCGCAGAGATCGTCTTGGGAGAGCTCATCACCACGAATATCGGGCCGACAGTGCAGATGTAGGGTGTGCTGCCTGTGCATTGCGCTGTCATGTTACCAAAGATGGGCTCATGCTCAGGACGCTCACTGAGCCCTGACGCGTTCACGAAGACATCCAGCAAGTCACCGTCCTCTGAGATATTGAACTCGAGCAGGACATTGCCTATTGTCTCGCCGTTGGTGTATATGACATTTTTTCCGGTCAGGTCAACAATACGGATACCAGAGACCACAGGAGGCCTGGCATCTACATTGACATCCGTGCATTCAGTGCTGCTCTGGCCGAGCAGGTCAGTCATCTCGATACAAACCCTCTTTGACTCAACCTCTCCTGCGACGACAAGGCCTGTGAGGTTGACCTCCCCATCGAACTCGCATCCTGAAGGGAAGCTATTATTCTGCCCCACGGGCAATCCTGCCACTGTGAACCTGATGCTCGACATGCCCACGCAGATGTTGTTGCACGCAGACTTATCACATGATTCATCCTTGATATCAAACGCAGCAGTCACGACACCATTCTCATGCGCGGTGTAGTCCACAGGACTCATCAGCTTGGGAGGCAGGTTATCGACAACCACAGATCCACTCTTCGGCGCTGCCAGCGGTGCCTGCGCATCACTGAAGAGCCGCACAGTAAAACTGAATATGCCTCCTTTTGAAAGGGAGACCTCAGGATATTCCTTTATGCACTCGAACCTGCCAGCTATCTCTTCGGAAGGTGTGCAGTTGAAGGTAGCGCCAGGGTCCTCCACAAGACGGACCTGCGTCGGTTCCAGTATCGGGTCATCAGGCACCGTGGCTGTCACGTTTATCACTGTCGTGTCGGTCTGGCCGCGGAAGTGAGGGATGCCCTGGCCTCCCTGGACCACGACAGAATCGATGGACGCAGCCATGGCGTCAGCCGAATAGATCGGGAGAGTGACTACTAGGAATATCATGAACATTGCAATGTTTATCAGGTAGGTGTTTCTCCTCATTTTATCCACTCTGGCTCGAGCTCTGTCCTGTAGATGCTCGAGTATTTCCTCACCTCGCCTACCTGCTCAAGGCCAGGCATGTTCCTGAGCTGTGTGGTATGGGTAGCCGGCAGCGGGAACCTCAACACAAACAGGTTCAGCTTCTTGCTGCTGAAAAGCTCGTCTTCAGGCACGTGGAAGTATCCGCTCTCATTATCCAGGGATACCCCTCCTTCCTGCCACCTGTCCATCAAAGTCTCGTTCAGCTCTATAGGTACATCGTCACCGAATATCCCGCCATCATATACCTTTGTCTCCTTAGGTATCCTCACTGTGTCATTGTAGATCAGGTATCCTTTCACCTCGTATGTGCCAGGCATCATCTTCATGGTAGACATCTTTCCCTGACCATAACCAAAGGTATAGGCCCTGTACCCCTTGAGCGGATCCTCATCCACACGCTCGAAAAGGAACAGGTACATCTCCTTCCTTGAAAGTGAACTCACAGGCGCAGCAGGAGGCAAGATATAGTTGTAATCCTGATAAGCAAGAGGTCTCGCGAACACGCTCACGTTTATCATCTTGAAAGGCATCAGCTCGACCGTAAGGTTCTTCTCCCTTGTCGGCGAGGCATAGAACCTGTCCACATGTTCAATATAGTTAATATGAGTCACCCTGATATCTCCAAGGCCGATCGGGAGCGAGGTCTCGATCACCGACCTGTTCTCAGAGTCGATCTCTGTCAGACCGACATGACAACCTTCAACTCCGAACTCCAGCGACACAATCGCATCAGTTATACCTCTGCCTGTGATCCTGTCCTTGACCTCGATCGTCACCGGTGCGCTCTGCTTCTGGTTCTGACTGCAGATGAGCGTGCCCTGTTCCTCCCTGAAGACCGTCCCATTGCTCATGTTGATCGGCTGATTATACCGCAGGTTCTGCTCCAAAGCGAACCTGAAGTCAAAGCCTTCCCCTGCAAAAGCAGTATTGTCATTAAGATCTACCATGACAGGATAAGCGACGCTGTAAAGGAATACATATTGCTTGAAACCCAACCAGCTGATGATAGGTATCGAAATAGTGGTCGGCATGAGCACCTCCCTGTCATTTATGTTAAGATATATAGGCCACCAGTCAAGATAGGTGAACCTCGCCCTGATGTTCGGGTATGACTTGCCGACACTGATCACTGTATTGTCCATCACACCAGTCCCTGTCCCATCATAGATAAGCTCCCCTGCCCTGTTGTCCTTGAACATCACCACCCGCTTGAAATCCCTTGAACCATTCAGCTGTAGCGATGCTATGCCCGAAGTAAGCATGTTCTGCTCCATCTTCTCCTTTGTCCTGGTCCTTGTCCAGAAAAGGAACTCTGTGGGATCAAGACTGAACGCGGCGATAGGTGGAAGCTTATTCATGGAGACCGGCTGCGAATACATGGATATCAGGTTCATGGTGTGGGTCTCAAGGAACTGCATCTCAGCCTCTTTCATTGCCAGCTTTGAGGCAACATCATATATGTCCTTGAAGCGGACGTCCAGCTTTGTGAAGAACGCGGATATTTCTGTCTTCTTGCCTTCCCTGGAAATCTGGAGCGGATAATCCACAAGTATGGCTATCTCGCGCTCTGCCACCTTTGCGTCTGTCGTGATCCTGCCAAGCTCGGTTATATCAAAGCCCTGCTCCTGGAACGCCTTGAAACCGTCCACGCATTTCACAAGCTCCCTGTTGATGTAAGCATCAAGCTGTCCCTCTATGGAGTAAAGGCTCTCTGTCTTCCTGAGTGGAGGCATGAAACTATCAAACTCGCATGTTCCAGAACACTTGTTGTGCGACTTCAGATACCACCAATACGGTATAAAGCCAGACTTGTCGAACAGCATTATACCATCTGATTCTGTGGGCTCCATACCTGTAAGGAATATCGTGCCGCTGATGCTCATGTTGTCTGGATCGACATAGCCGCCGTGCAGGCCTATCTTCTCTATGGCTTCCCTGCCGATCTTCTTCACGCAATCTTCCACGAATATCTTTACCGGCTGCGCCTCCAATGACACCTCCTCGATCGAGGGTATCAGCTCACCCGACAGTCCTGTCGTGATCTGCCCCCTTATGTAGAAGAGAAGGGCAGACGAGAATAGCAGGATCACTCCGATTATCATGAACACTGTGATCTGCGCTTTCCGGTTGTTATGGAATCGTGTCATGATATCGACCTCATGCACGTGAACTGGTAAAAGTCAGACTGGATGTCATTGCAGATAGCCTCAAGCTCATATCTCGGGCGCTGATGCGTACTCAGGGCCGTGGCGATGACAAGCTCACAGATATCCTTTTCAGGGCCTTCCTTCTCCTCGCAGATGAGGATGCCGTGATAGTAGTCGCCGCCCAGCTCCTGCAGGGTGTTGTCTATTATCCTTGTGGTGTCCTTGTAGAACTGGTATCCCATTGTGCCCCCTATCATGAGAGTGAGGACCCAGAACGTAATTATCACGTACAGGAATACCTTGTCCTTGTGATGCAGCGGACGGTCCTTGAACCTCTCAGCGTAGAAATACTTCCTCTCGTTGAGGATGTACCAGATGATGATCGAGTTCATCACGACCAGCGAGATAAAAGAAAGTATCAGGAGATTCCTGAACATGGGATGCTCTACAGAGTCGAAGAGGATGAGTGAGATTATTGAATTCAGCGCAGTGAAAGCAAAGAAGCCTACCGACAGGTCGAAGGTATATGCCTTGCGCCTCCAGAATCCGAAAACCATCGCGAAGATGATTGCGAGAAGGACTGCGTTGATTATCAGTGCGCGTGTGCCTTCTATCATCTTTCCGAAAAGGATCGTTGTCGGGAAAGTGATGCCATAGATGAATGAGATGAGATAAAGGAATGAGAGGAATGTAAGATAACCTATGAGAAACTTTATGCCCAGGGGGATGAGGTACTTGCCGCGATGTATCGGTGATGGGACAAAGAACTCTTCCTCAAGCTCGTGAGGGACTCTCTGAATCTTCTCTTCCAGGAGCTTTGGTTTCGGGATGATCTTCAAGAACTTCTTCCGCTTTGTGCGGGTCTTTGGTCTTGATTTGGCTTTCTTTTTGGCTTTGGCTTGAGGTCTAGATGGTGTTTTCTTCTTAGAACTAGAGCCAGAGGTCTTTCTGCTCGTTTTACTAGTCTTCTGTGTACTCTTACCCCTTTTTTTTACCACAATGATTACCTACTCTACGTTATAGCTGTATACAGCAGTCCCGAACTTTTTACTGTCTACAAACCCCCTGTAGGGTACATCCGAAATATTATGTGTTTATAAAGATTTGGTTTTGTTTATAAATAAAGGTGTGTGTTATAATATAAAAGTGTTTGTTTATTTACCGACGAGAAACTACTGTGTAGTGGTTAGGGATTGCGGTTGATGGGGGATGGTGGAGAGGGGTGGCAGGGGGAGAATAAGATGTTGTAGGAGCAGTTTTTTTGATTGATGATTCAGCTTTGGTGTTAGGTGCGGAAGGTGTTGTGAGAGATGGCGCAGTTTCTTTGATTGATGATTCAGCTTTGGTGTTGGGTGCATATGGTTGTGTGGCAATAGATGCTGTAGGAGTACCAAAGCTGATCCATCGTTTTGTAGTATTGGATGGAACAAGCCTGGTTACGGATGCTGCGGCCACATCAAATTTGAATAAAGCCGCAACATCTCACACCAGGCTTGCGTAAGGCCGCGCCTAAAGAATTCTTCCCAGCTTTCGAACTAATGTAGTCACTACTGCGCATCGCATTAATTAACTCATGTCGAAAGCTGTTTATTTATCAAAAGAAAAAGTTGTTCTTATTGATGTTTCTTGTGCTGCTTCTGTTGTTGTGCTTATTGTTCTTGTTGTCCTTGCTGCTAATGCTCATCTTATCTTGGCGCCTGGTGCAATTCCCTTTGCTGTCACGTATTCTGTCGGGGTCTTGAGAAGTTTGTTTACGTTCCTGCAGATTATCTTTCCCTCTTCGTCAACTTCTAACTTTATCTTTGCGAAATCTTCTATCGACAGTTCTTGGAAGTCTTTCACGTCGGGGATTCCTTCTGCGCGCACCTCGTCTCCAGGATCCGAGTCCGGCGCTTCGAGCAGGACTACCTTGTTCTTCTCCTCTGCAGCGAGGATCATGCCCTGGCTCTCTATTCCGCGCAGCTTTGCTGGCTTCAGGTTCGCCACCACTATGACATGCTTATTGATTATGTTCTCTCTTGGTATGTATGCCTTGAGTCCAGCGACGATCTGCCTTGTCTCTTTTCCCAGGTTTACCTTGAGCACGTACAGCTTTCCGGCGTCGGGGTGGTCGTCTACTGACTCTACCTTTCCTACCCTCAGATCCAGGGGGAACTCCTCGAACTTCTCTGCAGCATCCTGCTTCTTCTTGTCCTGCTTCTTCTTTCCGCCGAACTTCTTCCTGAACTCCTTGATCTCCTTGTCCTCAAGCTTGCGGAACAATGGCGACGGGTTCCCTATGGCGTGGCCTGGCTCTATGTCGAGGCTCATCTTGTATTCTATATTCCCGTCCTTGCTTTCCATGTCCATCTGCTTCAGTATCTCTGTCGACGTGAAAGGCAGGAACGGCTCTACGATATTTGCCAGTGTCCTGACGAGGTTGCAGCAGAGGTTTATCACAGTGCCGCAGCGCTTCTTGCCTTCTTCCCCTGCTTCTTCCTTGACGAGGGTCCACGGTTCGTTGTCCTGGAAGTACTGGTTGCCCAGTCTGGAGAGCTGCATGATCTCGTGCAGTGCCTCTCTTTCGTTGACGCATTCCATCAGGTCAATTATCATCTTCAGCTTGTCGTTCACGTCGGAGATGAACTTGTCGTCCTTCTCTTCCAGGTGCGCGCCAGGGACCTTGCTGTCGAAATACTTCTGGGTGAATGTCAGTGTGCGGTTGATGAAGTTACCGAGGTTCGCGAGGAGCTCGTTGTTGTTCCTGTCCCTGAACTCTTCCCAGTTGAACAATGAATCAGAGCCTTCAGGCCGGTTCGATAGGAGATAGTAACGCCAGACGTCCGGCGGTATGCCTGTGTCTTTCGCGTCGCTGCCGAACACACCTGTGCCCGCGCTCTTCGAGAACTTTCCGCCCTCGTAGTTGAGGTACTCTGTGCTGTCTATGTGATACAGCAGGTTCCAGCCGTCTTTCGCCGCAATGAGTGTCGACGGGAATATTATCGTGTGGAACGGGATGTTGTCCTTTGCCATGAACTGGTAGAGCTTCACGTCGTCACCTTTCCACCACTGCTCCCATGTGTCCGGGAAGGCGTGCTTTGTTATCGAGATGTAGCCTATCGGCGCGTCGAACCAGACATAGAACACCTTGTCCTCGTATCCCTCGAGCGGGATGTTGATGCCCCACTTCAGGTCCCTTGACACGCAGCGCTGCTTCAGGCCTTCCTTGAACCACGCTTCCGTCGCTGTCTTTGCGTTCTGTGTCCAGAAGCCCTCGACAGATCTTGTCTCGCTCCACTTCTGGAGCTCAGGGCCCAGCTTGGGAAGGTCCAGGAAAAGATGATCGCTCGTCTTCACGACGGGTTTTGTGCTGCAGATCTTGCATCGTGAGTTGAGGAGCTCGACAGGATTGAGGAGCTTGCTGCAGCTCTCGCACTGGTCGCCTCTTGCATCCTCATAACCGCAGTGAGGACAGGTCCCCTCGACAAAACGGTCTGCAAGGAACTTGTCGCACTTCGGACAATAGGTCTGCTCCAGGACGTCCTTCTTGATGAAGCCATTGTCATAGACCTGTTTGAATATGGATTGGGTGACCTCAGTATGGGTATCGGTGCTGGTGCGGCCGAACGCATCGAAGGAGCAGCCGAACCACTCGTAGATATCCTTGTGTATCCTGAAATACTTGTCGCAGATCTGCTTAGGGGTGAGGCCTTCCTCCAGGGCCTTTGTCTCTGTAGCAGTGCCATGCTCATCTGTGCCGCAGATGTACAATGTCTCATAGCCTCTTGCCCTGCAGTACCTTGCGAAGACATCGGCGGACAGCACGCAGCCTATTATGTTCCCCAGGTGGGGGACGTTATTCACGTACGGCAGTGCGCTTGTAATCAGTATCTTGCGTGTCATGATGGTGTTCGAAATACTGTCATTATTTAAATACTTTCCAGTTAAGTTTAAATACGCTGCTTAAATAGGCCATAAACAGCAAATCTTTGATAATATCAGATATATACACTAGGGGGTGTGGGCGATATGAAAAGGATATTAGTAATGATGCTTGTTCTCCTGATTGCCATAGGGCTGTCAGGATGCGGCGGTGATGATTCCTCTGACTCAGGGGAATCGAAAAAATCTGCCTCTTCACAGGTTGTCAAGAAGACCTCTTCGGACAAGAAGAAGAGCGATGACTTCAGGGAGATGATAGCAAAGAAATCCGACCTCAGGTTCTCAGTGGATTATACAATAGACGTGGACTCACAGGGACAGTCGATGACATACAAGATGTCGCAGTATCTCGGCGGGCCTGACCAGATGAGGACTGACATGACGATGCAGGATCCCGGGACAGGTGAGGACGTCAAGACAAGGTCATACTTCCTCTCTGATGGGATGTATTCATGCAATGACCGGCAGGGAGAATGGGGCTGCATGAAGCTTGCCCATGGTGAGGACATGGGAGAGCAGGACTATACCAAGGACTTCGAGGCTGTGGAAGAGAATCCTGATGACTATGACATCACGTATGCAGGGACGAAATCAGTGGCAGGGACGACTGCGCAGTGCTGGGGGATCAGCTTTGCAGGGCAGACCATGAAGGAGTGCTTCAGCAAGGAAGGTGTCCCGCTGTACATGGAGATGGGCGGAGTCGGCATGGAGTATGTGATGAAGGCCACGCGGTACAGCACAAAGGTGTCGTCGAGTGATTTCGAGCTTCCGGCAGAGGCAACAGATATGGATCAGATGGCAAATGACATGCTGAAGCAGATGGAAGAGAGCATGGGTGAGATGCCAGAGGGTATGGGGGATTATGAGTAAGTAGAATTGAGTTATTTTTTGTTTTTTCTTTTTTGTTTTCTTTTTTTAATTCTTAATTCAGCTTTGATGGTGCGGGCAGGTGTAGCTGGAGAAGGAGCAGTTTTTCTGATAGATAATTCAGCTTTGGTTTTGGTTGCAGATGTCGTTATGAAGACCGGAACAGCATGAGCACCAAAGCGGATGTTTCGTTGGGCAGTATTGGATGGAGCAAGCCTGATTGGGAAATACGCAGCTGTTTTATGTGTATTCGGTTAGGCAGCAGCGTCAGTAACAGAAATGATATAGAGAAAAAGGCCTTCGGCAACAACGATAGTCAAGTCAGTCTTAGACTTAGAATTCGTGGTTGCAGCGGCAGGGGGCTTGGTTTTTGCTCGTCTGGTTCGTGGTGTTGCTCTCCTTGCTCCTACCGCAAATTACTTAAACAACCCTGTAACTTTTCTTCCTCGCTGGACAGGACCATTGATCCTTGTGAAGAAAACTTATCTTTCGGAGCTCACGCGATGATGACTGATGGGCGGGCTGAGGGATCTTTGGTCCGCCTTTTTTCTATGATACCAGAATAAGTGTAAAAAAAAGGATAAAAAAATCAAGGAGCTGCAGCAGCCCCTGCAAAGACGGCTCTTGTGATCCCTGCGAACATCCCTAGCCAGAAGAACAGGCCGAAGAATGTCAGGATGCCTCCTATCACTACCGCTATTATCGCCATTGTCTTTCCACCCATGCCCGGATTCTTGCCTATCTTCACAAGAGATACAATCCCCAGTATCAGGCCGACCAGAGAGAAGAACGGGAGGAAGAAAAGACAGCTGAATATCAAAGCTACCAGGGGCATCTTTGATTTTTTCTGTGTGCTGCCGGGCTGAGCTGCAGGTGCGACTTGTTGAGGAGCACCTTGCGAAGGGACCTGCTGAGGAGCAGCAGTGCCTTGCGGAGGAGCACTTTGTGGAGGGACCTGTTGAGGAGCGGTTCCCAGGGACTGCGCAGTCTGCTGAGCAGGAGGAGCACTTTGTGGAGGCGCCTGCTGAGGAGCAGGTGTGCCTTGCGGAGGTACCTGTGGCGCCGCTGTTGCGGCTGCCCGACTTGGATCATTCATGTCTTGCATTTATCACACCCCATACATCAGCCAGATATATCCTGCGCTGATCAATACTGAAAATACCGTGAACGGGAGGCCAATCCTCACGAACTGCCAGAAGCTTGTCTCATAACCCTTGTTCTTCAGCAGGCCCACGCCAACTATGTTCGCTGCAGCACCTACCGGGGTTATGTTGCCACCCACGCTCGCCCCTATCAAGAGGCCGAAGTATAATACGAATGGAGAGATCGCGGACTGCTCTGCGATTAGCTGCGTCACAGGAAGCATCGCGACGATGTATGGCACATTGTCGACGAATGCTGAGAAGAGCATGCTCAGGCCTACGAGAACTACGAATGTGAACAGGACATTCGTTCCTGTTATGTTGTGGATTAACTTGGCGACCTCACCTATGACTCCTGTGCGCGCCAGGGAGTTCACCATGACGAACACCGCAATTATGAAGAACGCGGTTGCCCAGTCCATGCGGAATATCCTGCCCATTGTCTTGCTGTGCCTGAGCTCGTCGTGCTTGTACAGCCAGAGGATGCAGGCGATGCCGAAGAGCATGCATATCAGCCCTGCAGAATAGGAACTGTTGCTGTTCTTGATAGAGCTGAGGGCCAGGGCAATTATCATCGCGGCGAGCATTATCGCAGGGAACTTGCTCTTTATCCTGACCTGCTTGAACTTATGGATCTTATGGTCATAACGCCTGAAGTAGAAGTAAAGGACTACGAGTGAAGCGAGCATGCCCAGCTGGACAGCGAAGAACAGGTTCGGCTTGCCCTGGAAGATGAAGAAATCATTGAATGTGAGCCCTGCATGGCCTGCGAGAAGCATGCTCGGGGGGTCGCCGATCAGGGTCGCGACACCCTGGAGGTTCGATGATATCGCGCAGCCTATTATCATAGGTATCGGCGAGACACGGATGCGCTTTGCGATGGCGAACGCGATGGGCGCCACGATCAGGACGCAGGCGACGTTCTCTATGACTATCGAGAGGAGGCCTGTCAGTGCGCAGACAAAGAGCATCGCAGACCAGACCCTTGTGGTGTGGTTCGTGAACCATATCGCCAGGTAGTCAGGCATCTTGGATGCTATAAGAGCCTCTGCTATGAACAGCATGCCCACGTAGATTCCTATCACGTTCCAGTTTATGCTGCCCCATGCTGAACTGAATGTGACTGCGCCGATCAAGAATGTGAGAAGAACTCCGCCCCATATCACCCATACCTTTTTCCTGTAGAACCTCACAATGAATGCGTAAGTGATTACGAACGCTGCAGCGGTCAGTATCTTTAATGTAGTTGGGTCCATGGTGCCTCTTTTTGGGTGGAATAAGGGGGATGGTTTTATAAATTTATTGGGCTATATAGTATTGAGCATATCTGATAAGAATGAAGCCGCACGAAATCCTCAAGGGAATAGAGATTGTTGACCTGGCACTCTATCTTAGTTCGGAGAAGGTGCTTGTCATCACTGACCTGCACATCGGTTATGAGGATGCGCTTGTCAAGCAGGGGGTGCTCGTTCCCAAGTTCCACTTCAGGGACCTTGTGAAGAGGGTCGAAGGGATATTCGAGAAGCTTGCAAAGGCGAAGAAAGAGGTTGACGTTGTGGTGATAAATGGCGACCTCAAGCATGAGTTCGGCAGGATAAGCGAGGAGGAGTGGCGCAATACATTGAAGATGATCGACTATCTTTCGCGGAGGTGTGAAAGGATACTGCTTGTGCGGGGGAACCATGACAAGGTGCTTGGGCCGATCGCTGAGAAGAGGAAGGTGCTTCTTGTGGATGAGTTTGTTGTGGGTGATGTTCTTGTGTGCCATGGGGACAGGATTCCTGAGATTCCTGCGTCTGTGAAGACTGTTGTGATCGGTCATGAACATCCTGCTGTCAGTCTTGATGAGGACCTTCGGAGAGAGACGTACAAATGTTTTCTTGTGGGGAAGCATAAGAGGAAGAATCTTGTTGTGCTGCCTTCATTGCATCCGCTTGCTGAGGGGAGTGATGTCAAGAGAGAGAAGATGTTGAGTCCTTTTCTTAAGAAGGATATCGGTGGTTTTGATGTGTATATCGTCGCTGATAAAGTTTATGAGTTTGGTAAATTGAGGAAGATAGCGGGGTAGGGTCTGCTGCTGCCACCACGAGCCTGGTCGCTGATACCACGATGTCAAGTTCTAAGACTGTTTGACTATCGTTCTGGCCGAAGGCCATTTTCTTTATATCGTTTATTTTACCTGATGTTGCTGCCTCAACAAATTCACATAAAGCAGCTGCGTCTTCCCTAATCAGGCTTGTTCCATCCAATACTCCCGACGATAGATCAGCTTTGGTGCTAATCCAGTATCGATTGTCAGACCAACAGCCACCACCAAAACCAAAGCTGAATTAAGAATTCAAACAAACAAAAAAAGAAAACAAAAAAAACAAAAACAAAAAAACCTCTCTCTTACCTTATTCTCCCTCGAACTCACACAATGTAAACATCTTATACCCTTTTTCCTTGAGTTTCTTCTGGCCGCCTACTTCTGGGAGGTCTACTATGAAGCACATCTCCACTATGTCGCCGCCTAGCTTCTCTACCAGGGCTGCTGCTGCCAGGGCTGTTCCGCCTGTTGCCAGGAGGTCGTCGACAATCAATACCTTGTCGCCTTTCTCTATGGCGTCGCAGTGCACCTCTATCTTATCTGTGCCGTATTCCAGTTCGTACTCGTGGCACTCTGTCTTTCCCGGGAGCTTTCCTGCTTTCCTTATGGGAACAAAGCCTTTGCCCAGCTGGTGGGAGAGTGCGCCGCCGAGGATGAAACCTCTTGCTTCAAGACCTACTATCACGTCTATGTCTGTTCCTGTGTATCTCTGAACAAGCTCGTCGATTACCTTGCGGAAACCTTGTGCGTCTCTCAATAGGGTCGTTATGTCCCTGAACATGATTCCCTCTTTTGGGAAGTGTGGTATTGTCCTTATCTTTGATTTTATTGAGTCCATCTTTTTATCCTCCTTGTTTCTTCTTGCCTTATTCTCGCTTATTTGACTTTGGGGATTGTCTTTATCAGAAGATCCGTGACCTTCGCAACATTCTTCTTGAAGACTGCCAGTATGTCATCCCATGTCACCGGTGCTTCGTCGTCCTTCCAGCAGTCGTAGTCTGTGGACATCGCAACTGCCGCGTATGGAATCCCTGCTTCGTTTGCCAGGATCGCTTCCGGCGCTATGGACATGTTGATTATGTCTGCACCCCATGCGCGGAACATGTGTGACTCGGCTTTTGTGGAGAATCTTGGGCCCTCTATCGTCACCACTGTGCCTTTTGCGTGGTGCTTCAGTGCCAGCTCCTGGCAGGAGTCTATGAGACTTGTGCGGAGTTCGCTGTTGAACGGCTCTGCCATGGGTGTGTGGATCGGCTTGTTGGGCTCGAACTTTTCGTGGAAAGTGAGTTTTCTTAGCCTGGTGAAGTCTATGAACTGGTCTATTATCACAAAGTCGCCTCTTCCTATCTCCTGCTTCAGGCTGCCTACTGCAGTTGTTGCCAGAATGTGGGTGCAGCCCTCTGCTTTCAGCGCGTGGATGTTCGCCCTGTAGTTGACCTGGGTCGGAGGGATCGTGTGTTCCCTGCCGTGCCTTGCGAGGATCGCCACGTCTACGCCTTCAATCTTTCCAAGCTTGAGCTGTGAGCTCGGTTCGCCAAACGGCGTTGTTACTGTCTTGTCCTGCGCGTCTTTCAGGATATCAGGATTGTCCAATCCAGAACCGCCAATGATGCCGATCTTTACCAATATTACCACCCCGGTTTTTGTTATATTGGCTGGCTACAGTCTTCATTTAAATAATTTTCACTTTTGGGGGCTTTTCGTCACCAGGTCGTTACTAGAGTATGTTTAAATATAATATATACCAGATAAAGTGTAAGGGCATATTTGGAGAGTGTTTCTTTGAAAAGAAGACGGGGCAAGATTGAACGGCAATTGTATACGCTTCTGAACAGGCTACAGGCTTATGTTCCGAACGCAGATGAACTAGGTGCGCTCGTAGGGTACTGCATAATAGAAAGCCTCCATGATTTCGATACAAATACAGGTTCTACGGAACAGGTCGAGTTTGAAGAGATCAAGGCAGTGTATAATGGTCTGGAGCAAGTCATCGAGTCAAGCAAAGAAAATGACGGTTATACGACACTGTGCGAGCTTAAGATGACTGCAGATCCCTGGATAATAGAATCACTCGAACCTGAGGCAGGGTATCAAAGAAAAAGCACTCTTGTCCAGATTGCGATGAACTACCTGCAAAGTTCCGGGAGAGATTTCCAGGACAAGCTCCGAAGGAAAGGGAAGCAGATAGTGTCAGATGTCACATCTCGCGGTCCGGTCACAGGAGCCAAGAACAGCCTCTCTCGCGATTACAATCTAGTGAACATGATACTGAAATGAAAGGTGAAAGATAGTTGACTGAAGAATACAGACACATATTCATCCCACTGACTGATGTGTACGAACTTGGGGGCACAGAAGCGTTCAAACATCTAGAGAGATCTCCTGAGAAAGGGGGGAAGAACCTGATGGTCGTCCCTATGACTTTTGTCAGCAATCTTGATGACATAATAACAAGGGAGTACAGCGAAGGTGCAGAAGCTGCGCTTAAAGTCCTGAAGGATCTTGACCAGACACCTCTAGATGACCATGAAGGTGTCAGGGTAAGCGAACTAACTCAGGGTCTTGACCTTGCTTTCATCGACAAACCCGCTCTGGATAAAGATCACTTCTCAATCACCAATCTTGTGAAGAAAATCCAGGAAGTATGGAAACAGGACACGCATAAACCTGAATTGATATCAAGCAGAGACAAGTACCATATCAAATTCAAAGGAAGAGGAATAAAAGTCCGCGATCCGCAATTCCTGCAAGTGACCGCAGATATCGTGAACGAAGGACTCATTGATGGTAACCCTTCACTGTTAGCAGAACTTCGGCAAAATAATCTAAGAGTCCCTCTGGAACAGGCAATACAGATAATGGGACGTGAACTCTACCCTAATCAGTTCTTAAGATTCGCAGGTAAAAAGTCAGGTTACGAATACGCAAGAGTCGCTTTCGAGCGCGAAATAAACCCTAAGACCAAAAGGGTGACAGGAATGATCAATGCTCGATTGGAATTACTCCGCGATTCAGAACATGGAAGACAAATAAGTGTGGGAAAACAAATCAGAGATAACGTGCTAGGGATAGGACCTCTGGACATGGAACAATACCTTGCCATGCAGTACGGTCTTCTCAATCCTAATGTCGACCTGTTCTTCCTCTGCGGTTCAAAAGGTTCAGGAAAGACTCTCATGACCTACGCGTGCGTACTGGACCTTCTTCTGCATTATGATAAAGGACTCAGACAAAAAAGAGGGATGAAAGGTGATGGAAAAGGAGGTTTCTTCAAACAGACAGTCCTCCTGAAACCAAACAGTCTCATGGGTGGAAAAGACAGAGACGTTGGCGCATTACCTGGCGACCTATACAAAAAACTTAAACCATTCCTCAACTCATACATTGACGCACACACAATGACAGTACTAGGAGATATATTCCCGTTTGACGACCTGTTAAGACATCCAAAATACGATACTGATTTTGGTGCGCCAAGAAGTGAATTTTCAAAAAATAAGATACAAGACAGCGCTTACCTGCCTAACAACCGAGAGGTCATGGAGATGACATACTCAGGATTCATGAGAGGTAGGTCATTCTCAGATACACTCATAATACTCGACGAGACGCAGAGTTGGACGCCATACGAAGTCAAGACAATACTTGACAGAGCAGGATTGGGCTGCAAAGCACTTGTCCTTGGAGATCCTGCGCAGATAGACAACCCTGAGTGTACACCTGCGATGAACGGACTCACCCATGCAATAAACCATTATGTCGGCAATCACTACGTCGCACTCATCAACCTGACACGCAACTACCGACATCCGATGTCTGAGGATTCAGAAGGATGGAACGCGCCAAGGAGAGGAAGGTAAATAGTTATTGTTTTTTTTAATTCTTGATTCAGCTTTGGGAGCCGGACGGTTTTTTTAATTCTTAATTCAGCTTTGGTTATTGATTGATTTACAGGTATGACAATAGAGACAGTAGTAGCACCAAAGCTGAGGTAAAATTTGTTAGTATTGGATGGCGCAAGCCTGATTACGAGAGACGCAGCTGCTTTATGTGGATTTGTTTAGGCAGTTGCATTCGTAGCGTAAATTATATGCGGGGTAAGGCCTGCGGCCGGCATTTTAGTCAAACAGTTTGCAGCGACCTGGTGCTTGGTTAAAATCATCTACACGAATGAGAAAAAGATAAAAAAATATTACTTCTTGTCTTTCAAGGCTGCCTGTGCTGCTGCGAGTCTCGCTATCGGTACGCGGAACGGGGAACAGCTTACATAATCCAATCCTACTCTGTGGCAGAACTCTACGCTGCTGGGTTCGCCACCGTGCTCGCCGCAGATGCCCAGCTTTATGTCTGGCCGGGCCTGCTTTCCTTTCTCTACTGCGGTTATGACGAGCTGGCCTACGCCTGTCTGGTCGAGGACCTGGAAGGGATCCTTCTCCAGTATGCCGTGCTCTATGTAGATGTTGACGAACTTGCCTACGTCGTCTCTTGAGAAACCCAGGGTCATCTGGGTCAGGTCGTTGGTGCCGAATGAAAAGAACTCTGCCTCCTTGGCTATCTCGTCGGCAGTCAGGGCTCCTCTTGGGACCTCAATCATCGTGCCTACAAGGTACTTGACTTTCTGGCTTGTCTCTTCCATGACTTTCTCTGCGGTCTTTATGACAACCTCTTTCTGGTGCCTGAACTCTGTTATGTTCCCTACGAGCGGTATCATCACTTCAGGGACTATGTCTTCTCCTTGTTTTGCTATGGCGCACGCTGCTTCGAAGATCGCTCTTGACTGCATCTCTGTGATTTCTGGATATGTTATTCCAAGTCGGCATCCTCGGTGGCCTAACATAGGATTGAGCTCGTGGAGCTCCTCTATCTTGTGCTTCAGCGTTTCAGGTGTTACTCCCAGCTCTTCTGCTATGCTCTTTATCTCTGCCTCGTCGGTCGGGAGGAACTCGTGCAGCGGGGGGTCCAGGAGGCGTATTGTTACCGGCAGTCCTTTCATGGCCTCGAAAAGTCCCTGGAAGTCTGCGCGCTGCAGGGGAAGGAGTTTTGCCAGGGCTTTCTCTCTTCCTGTCTTGTCCTTGGAAAGGATCATCTCACGCATAGCCCTTATCCTGTCGCCTTCGAAGAACATGTGCTCTGTCCTACAGAGGCCTATGCCCTGCGCGCCGAACTCTCTTGCTTTCCTTGAATCGTGAGGGGTGTCTGCATTGGTGCGGACCTTCATTGTCCTGAACTCGTCAGCCCATTCCATTATCTTTGCGAAGTCACCGCTCATCTCAGGGTCCTTTAGCGGAAGTTCGCCCTGATAGACTACACCTAGGGAACCGTCAAGGGTTATGATGTCTCCTTTCTTTATTATGATGTCAGCGACAGTCATCGTCCCTGCTTTCTCTTCGATCCTGAGGTCGCTGCATCCTGCTACGCAGCACTTGCCCATGCCTCTCGCGACTACTGCGGCGTGTGATGTCATGCCACCTCTTGCAGTGAGTATGCCTTGAGCTGCGTTCATGCCGATAAGGTCTTCCGGGCTGGTCTCTATCCTTACGAGGATGACCTTTCTTCCTTCTGTTGCGAGGCGGTCTGCTTCTTCTGCGTCAAAGACTACCTCTCCTACTGCAGCGCCCGGGCTTGCTGGAAGTCCTTTGGCTATCTCTGTTGCTTTTGTCCTTGCGATGTCATCTATCTGCTTGTGAAGCAAGTGTTCTAGCTGGTTCGGGTCGACTCTTAGGATGGCTTCAGGTTTTGTGATGAGTCCTTCTTTCACCATCTCTACTGCGATTCTTACGGAAGACTCTGCGGTGCGTTTTCCTGTGCGGGTCTGGAGCATGAAGAGTTTGCCTTGCTGGACTGTGAACTCTACATCCTGCATCTCCTTGTAATGCTGTTCGAGCTTTGTACGGATATCGAGAAGTTCCTTGTAGCAGTCAGGCAGGACATCGCCTAGCTTCTCTATCGTATTCGGGGTCCTTATTCCTGCCACTACATCCTCTCCCTGCGCGTTTACGAGAAATTCACCATAGAAGCGGTTCTCTCCTGTCGCTGGGTTCCTTGTGAAACAGACGCCAGTGGCTGAGGTATCTCCCATGTTGCCGAAGACCATGGTCTGGACATTGACTGCGGTGCCTTTGAGTCCGTTTATGTCGTTGAGCTTTCTATATAGTGTCGCTCTTGGGTTGTTCCATGAGCCGAAGACAGCATCGACTGACATCTGAAGCTGCTTTCTTGGGTCGCTTGGGAAGGATTCTCCTTTTTCGGTCTGGACAACCTGCTTGAATCTTGCTACGACGTCTTTCAGGTCTGCTGCTTCTAGTTCAGAATCGTATTCAACACCTTTAGTCTCCTTGACTCTTTCTAATTGTGCTTCGAATTTGCTGCCTTCAATACCCATGACAACATTGCCGAACATCTGGATGAATCTTCTGTATGCGTCCCAGGCGAATCTTTCATTGCCTGACTTTGCTGCAAGGCCTGCCACTGACAGGTCATTCATACCCAGATTCAGTACAGTGTCCATCATGCCAGGCATTGATATCGCTGCGCCAGATCTTACTGATACAAGAAGCGGGTCTTCCGGGTCTCCCAGCTTCTTCCCGGTCTTGGTCTCCAGCTCCCTGAGCTTTGTCTCCATCTCTGCGAGGATCTCTGGAGTGTGCGCCTTGTTGTTCTTATAATAAAGGTCACAGACCTCTGTCGTGATCGTGAAACCTGGCGGGACAGGGATGCCTATGGAACTCATCTCAGCAAGGTTTGCACCCTTGCCTCCGAGCGTGTCTTTCATATCCTTGTTCCCTTCATCGAAACTGTATACATATTTGGCCATCTCAATCTCCTCTTTGACATATCACATTGGATAGAATCATCATATCTAATCTGATGCCTCTTCATATCACTTTAAGACAAGGTTGAAGCCAGGGTTTTCTTATAAAAAGGTTTTGGTGTGTTGTGGTCTGCAGGTTTAAAAAAAGGAAATATTCTTAAATAACCTGGTCCCATTTCCTTGAGAAAAGGGTGAATTCTAGTATATCCAGTACAAGAGGCGTAAGACATGATAGGACCGAAGAGACTTACAGAAGAAGATAAAGCCAGAATTTCCAAAGAATGCTCCAGCCTGGAGGCTGAGCTGGAGCTGCTTGATGCAGAGGCCCATAGACGTTACTTTAAACTCCTCAAGATGACACAAAGGTTCGACTCTGAGCTTACTGATCTCCTCAAGGAGCACGGCACTGAAGACACCATAGGGATAACAAAGCAGAGCGTGACATTCAACACATTCATCGCAGACGGCAGGTCCAGTTTCGGGGAACGCGAGTGCAGGTGGATCCATTATGCAGGCGCGACAGAAACAAAACACTTCAAGGCAATGCTTAAGAGAAAGGAAGAAGGCGGGCTTCCTGAAGACTACCAGGAAAGGCTGGATGCGCTCTGCCTGAACTATGCCCGGTCCTGGATACCATATGTCCAGGGGACATCAGAGGCAGAGGATGCAGGGCTCAGGGAGATCCCCATCATACCTCTTCAACTCAGGCACCAACTAGCTGTCGACAGGCTGCTTGGCCTCACTGTTGTCGAAGACACCTGCGGACAGGACAGGAAGGATACTGCACTGCTCTGCATCACAGACCCGAAGCTCAATGCCGTGTCCATCGTTGAAGCCAACATCGACCGAAGGCTCAGGATATCATCCCTAGGGATATACTACCCCCACTACGAACTGAGGGCCAAACCTGAAGAGCCCACCATAACAACAATCATGAGACAGCCGGAAGTCGCTGCGTTCCTCTACCTATTCTCTCACAAGAACAATGCTAATGTCTATGTTGTGCATCACCCTTCAACCAGGTTCTTTGTCGATGCTATCGGCGACCATGTCTGCAGCAAGATGATGGGATTCTACAGTGCCCCGCGAAGGCTAGACACACCCAAAGATGCCCTGGGAGCACGCCTTGGTGAAGAGCTGCTGGAGATGCTCCGCGGAAGCGGGCTTGCAGAGAGACTCCAGGATGCAGAACCTGTGTTCAGCCCTTCAATCTACAGGCAGGAACCTTCAACAGTAGAGCCCACTGAAGAAGAGAAGGCCAGCATGGCACAGCAGGTGGAACAGCTCAGGGAAGTATTGGTGGCAGTCAACACAGAAGCGAAGAGAAAGAGCGAGTATGTCAATCGGAAGACAGCAGAGTATCAGAAAACCTATCGCAAGACCCTCACAGAAGGCTTCAAGAAAGTGGACGGGAATCCTGCCCCTGAAAGAAAGGTGCACTTCAACCCATCCGGCATCATGAACCTCCCATTCGATGACTGCGTATGCAAGTACGAGATCGGCTATACCTGGTGGGACAGGACACACTCATTCTCAGACATAATAGCCAAATGGCAATTAGAGGATCCTGAACTGCCTGCAGAATTATTTGAGGATGTAAACCCAGGATTCGGCAATATATGGATGCAATACGTGAATGATGTCAGGAAATACGTGTTCGGAAAGACAGATGGTGATGATGTCTCAGAGATGGGTGTCCAGCAGCTGTCCTCAAAGGCTGGCGAGCTCAAGAGAAAGATTGAGGCTTACGAATCTGGCGAACTTGCTGCAGCCATAAGCAAGAACTGAGAGAAAATATCTCTTTCCATATGTGCCAGAAAGCCTTAAATAATTCTATGCGTTGAAAATCTGCATGAAACGGGTAGCATTCCACGGGACCAGAAACCTCAGCGAGATCATACATAATGAGGCTATAGTATGTCCCAGCCTCCAGACAGGAGAGGCTCTGTTTGAGAGGCATTCTGAGATATACAACAGGCTTGTCAGGGAGTTCGCTGAAAAGATAAAGGACAAGCTCAGGGAGCAGGGCAAGAGCCTGGAAAACGAGCCGTACTATGCCGCGTCAAACCGCACAGATTACATACTCGCAGATATAGTGATGCAGAACTATCATTTCTTTGGTGTGTCAGGTGATGCTGCCAGCAGATTCAAGGAGATGCGCAGGGGCGTGAACGTGTTCCTGTCCAATTATCTTGTCGCGGCGAATTATGCGCAAGGTCTGGAAAAGGGAGTGCTTGAATGCGTGATCGATTACACAAAGGTGACTAGCCAGCTGGACAATGGGTGGACGCTGTTCCCAGGCAGGGTAGGTCTTGATGATGTGCGGTGTGTCTATGTTGAACCGTTCAATTCAAGAAGAGTGCGCACAGAACTAAGAAAGAAAGGATATGATACGCCTGTGAGAGATATCAACAGGAGGGTAGAAGTCAGTTTTAATGAAGTCAGTACTTTGCCTTCACAGCCTTATCGCTGATTATTGCAGAATTTCCAGTGCGGTCTTCTATAATGAGCTTGAGGGATTCCTGGCCCCACATGACCCTGCCCAGTTTCTTTAGCATGTTCTTTGCCTTCTTCTTTTCAGAGTCGTCTTCTGCTTCGTCCTTGAGTTTTTCGATGACATCCTTGAACCTTGTCAGGACGCCTTCTACATTCGATATGAAGCCTTCAGCATTGGCGCCAGGTTCCAGCGTGCCTATCCTTGGGATCTTTATCACGCCTTCGCTGGAACGTACTACCCGTATCTTCATGTCTTCTTCAGACTTGATGTCTAATGTGAACCTGGCTCCTGGTTTCTGTTCTGCGCATTCTATGTCTGACTTGTTGTATTTACAGTTGGAGCAGTTCATGCCGAAAAGAAATACTTTTCCGAAGTACGGGATCTCTACTTCCTCCTCGCTTAGAGTCAGGTTCGGGGTGTGGCAGAAGGGACACATTTCACCTGCCAGTGTTTCTGGGTCTCCCATGTTTGTGCAGTAAGGGAGAAAAATTTATAAACGTTTTGATTGTGTTTTAAAGAAGGATATTTCTCGTCGAAGGTTCGGATTTTGTGATTATTTTTTCGATTTGGGTCCGAATTGTCAGGTTGGATGTTGTTGGGTGGCGTTCAGTCACATAATCGATATGGCCTTTCGTGGAAAGGCACTGCGATGAGTTTAGCATAGACATTCAAGAATTGGGCGCGGTTTTTGCGACTCTGACAGCTCAGTCTTTGCTAGTATAAGGGGGGTGCTTCAGGCTCTGCCTGACGGCTTGCCGAATCTTCGATTCGGGAAGAGGCCATTTCGGTTTCCAGGGCGGGGGGCGGGAGAGCTACGAAACTTGTATAATTTACAATACTTAATTTTCTCAAAATACACTATTCGCAACAGAATCCGCCAAAACATAAAATCCAATGCAACAAATCAACACAGCTCTAACTCTACAGCACCATCTTCAAGAAAAAGAAATCGTTAAAAAACAAAATAATTACAGATCGTCTGCTGGTGCGTCGAAGTCGTGCGGTATCTCTGTTGACTCCCTGAATATCTGCGCGAAGCTTGGTGTCAGGGCTATCCAGTCATCACCGAATCCGGCAATGTCGCCTTCCACTGCTTCACAGGTCTTCTTCAGCTTGTTGATCGCCCGCTTCAGCTCTACCAGGTCCTTGTCCTTTAATGGCCTGATGTTAACCAGGCTGATCGTATATCCTTCCCTCAGCGCATCAAGAATCGGCTTGATATCACCGAACTCCTCAATCACAAAAGGCCTCACAGTGATCCTTTCTTTTGATGGAGCAGAAACACCTTCAGGAGGAATCTCGACATAACCCTCTTCGCTTTCGCCAGGAAGCTGGAAATCATCAGAACGGGAAAACCTGCTCTTAATCTTGCCTATAAGCCTCTTCATGGTCGTGCCTCCTATTTTTGTGAAACATGAAACGTTCCAAAACCCCTTCTTACGAGAAATACCCTGTTAATGAAATATTTAAACCTTTCGTTTTATCTGAGATTTGTTAGTATTTTAGAATAGGTAATTTTCTCGGGCTAAACACGGGAGAAGATGTGTTACGAAGGGAACACGAAATCAGGCTTTAGAAGCGTTTTAGAGGCTTTTTTCGGTTCTTTCTTGCCCGGGTTTATCTGCCATACATGCAAACAAAACCTTTTTATATCACTGCCAATTCAGGATTGCTAATTGAAACAGATTTAACTACATTATGTTATAAAGGTGCTTATTATGACGACAAGAATTGGGGGTATGCGAAGAAAGACTCGCAGTAAGCTCAAGAAAGACATTAGAGATAAGGGCAAGATCAGCCTGAGAAACTTCCTTCAGAAGCTGGAGGAAGGGGACCAGGTAAGGCTGCAGGCAGAACCCGCATACCAGAAAGGGATGTACTACCCGAGATTCCACGGAAAGGTCGGGGTAGTCAAAAGAAAGCAGGGAGACTGCTACAGCGTAACGATCAAAGACCACAACAAGGAAAAGCTTCTTGTTGTGCATCCAGTGCACCTGAGGAAGGTATAATGACAAAGCCAGTAATCGAGACCGAGACGCCAATCACGATGTCTGAATTGAAGGACGAGCTCAAGAAGATCAAGAAAAGGGATGAAGAGCTAAACTTCAGGGCAGAGAAGACAGAGGAATACCTGTCACAGTTTGTCGATCTCAAGGATAAAGAGGCGAAAGCACTCATCAAGAAGCTTGAAGCGCTGGACGTACCCAGGCTCAGGCCTGAACACATAGTCAAACTTGTGGATATACTGCCCGCGACCATAGATGAGGTGAAGCTAGTCCTACAGGGCTACACAATAACAGTAACTAAAGAGAACTTGAAAAGGATTGCAGATGCCATCAAAGATTCGATTGTCAAAGAGTAAATACGGAAATATTGGAAAATGGAACAGCCAATGCAGAGAGAGAAGGAAGAAGAAGCTATCGTGCTGGACTTCCTTCCGAACGGGTATCCATTCGACAGTAGGCCGAGCCATCTGAAGACTCCGATAGTGCAGGCTATCGGAAAAAAGCGTTTCACACTTCTTGAATTATGTCCTAAGAAAGGCGTGTTCTTACAACCCAACCAAGAGGTCTATATAGGGGAAGGTAAACGGGAGCAGATACATCACATCCTGGGTAAATTGCAGTATGATAAGCTGACCAATACTGGAATAAGCACTCTTGAGTTCGTGATCAAGGACATGGTGAAGGCCCGTGAGAAGAATCTTGTGGAGTTCTTCAACAAGGCACAGCCGATCACTATCCGTATGCATCAGCTGGAGCTTTTGCCAGGATTAGGCAAGAAGCATATGAATGCTATAATTGAGGCCCGGGAGGATAAGGATTTTGATAGTTTTGAGGATCTTAAGAGCAGGGTGAAACTGATACCCGACCCTGAGAAGACCATCACGCGCAGGATATTGTTGGAGATGGAAGGGAAGGAGAAGTGGCATCTGTTTACTGATTAGTTCTGTTTTAATATACAGTGGATAAGTTTAAATATCAGTCTATGGTCTATAGTTCAACGGCGATGAATGCTAATAATAATGAGGTGAGCCGTTTGAGTTCTAGAGATGATGTGCTATCCAGTTCCAGTTCTCCTAAGCATTATGATGTTGCGATAGTGGGTGCAGGTCCTGCAGGGCTTTTTGCTGCCTACGAGCTTGTGCAGCATAACATGAAAAGCACGGGTAGGAAGATTTCGGTGCTGTTGATCGACAAGGGCAAGGCTATCGAGACCCGCAAGAAATCAGAGGTGATGTGCGGGGTCGGTGGGGCTGGCACGTTCTCTGATGGGAAGCTGCATTTCACTCCTGTGCTCTCGCATGAAAAGATGCTGCACCTGTTCTCTGTGTCTGAGTACCAGACGTTCATCGATTATGTGGATGAGGTGCTGACTGAGTTCGGGGTCGATGCGCCTTACTATCCTAAAAGTGATTCTGGTGCGCAGGACCTTGTGGATGAGTGCAAGAAGCACGGGATACAGCTGTTCATCCGGAAGGCGCGGCACGTGGGAAGCGATAACCTGCCAGGGATCATAAAGGACTTCCAGGACTTCATCGTGAAGAATGATGTCGAGTTGATGACAGAGACAGAGGTCGGGGATGTCCTTATCGAGGATGGGAGATGTGTCGGGGTTGTGTTGTCTGATGGGAGACGGGTGAAAGCTGATTTTACTCTGCTCGCGCCAGGGCGTGTCAATGCGCGATGGATGCAGGAGCTCTGCAAGGAGCATGGCATTGATTTCGCCTATGAGAAGGTTGAGGTCGGGGTGCGGGTCGAGTTCCCGAGCGTGATAATGAAGAAGCACGCTGACATGATGTATGAGACAATATTCAGATTGTATACACCTACGTTTGATGATCCTATCCGGACATTCTGTCCATGCCCAAATGGGATGGTGGCTGTTGAGGAGTATGATGGGTTCGTGTGCGTGAATGGGCATAGTAATTCTGACCATAAGAGCGAGAACAGCAATTTCGCGTTTGTTACTGAGATCAACCTGACTGAGCCTGTTGAGAATACCACGCTGTACGGGAAATCGATCGCTCTGCTTGCTACTACTATCGGTGGCGGGAAACCGATTGTCCAGAGGTTGACTGATCTGAAGGCTGGGCGGCGGAGCACCAAGGCTCGGTTCGAGAAGAGCTTCATGGAAAGGACTCTGATGGAGGCTGTGCCAGGGGATATCTCGATGGCGCTGCCGCATCGTGTGGTCACCAATATAATCGAGGGGCTTGAGAAACTGGACAAGGTGATGCCGGGAATCAATTCTGATAATACATTCCTTTATGCACCTGAGATCAAGCTGCGTGGGAGCAAGATCGAGACCAGTAAATACCTTGAGACAGCTGCTGTTGAGAACCTGTTTGTCGCAGGGGATGGTGCAGGTGTTGCAGGGAATATTGTTGGGGCTGCTGCTACAGGGGTGATCGCTGTTAAGGGGATATTGGGAAAGGTGGTTGCAGGAAGAGCAGCAGAACCTGAGAAAGGCGATGTCCGTCTTTATGCGACAACAAAGACAGATATTCGTGAATGAGTGTTTTTTGATAAATAAACAGCTTTCGATATAAGCCAATGAATGCGATGCGCAGTAGTGGCTACAGGGGTTCGAAAGCTGGGTATTGTTCTTTCAGCGCGGCCTTGCACAAGCCTGGTCACTTATTCTGCTGCATTAAGAAAATTTGGTAGAGCAGCTGCGTTTTCAGTAATCAGGCTTGTGTCTGTCAAATCTCCAGAACGATGGATCAGCTTTGGTGCTAATCCTGTATCTATTGTCATAACCACATCTGCCTCTAAAACCCAAGCTGAATTATTTATTTAAAAAACAAATCATGCTTCTATTATCTGAACGGAAACATTTATATCAAACTCCAATTTCCCTGCTTGGCATGGACAAGGAACAGATAATCTCAAAGACTGCCGAGTATGTCAAAGGATACTTCAAGGGTGAAAGCACCGGTCACGACTGGTGGCATACATATCGCGTGTGGAGAACATCACAGCATATCGGACAGCTCGAGCAAAAGGTAGATATGTTCATAGTAGAGATGGCTGCTCTGCTGCATGACGTTGATGACTTCAAGATAACAGGCGAGCACAGCGATGAGAAGAAGAATGCTATGGCCTGGATGACAGAATGCAGTGTGGATGCTGAGTATCAGAACAGTATAGTCGGAATCATCCAGAACATGTCATATACTGATAACATACACGGGCGGAAAGAGTTGTCTCTGGAAGGTCAGGTGGTGCAGGACGCTGACCGGCTTGACGCGCTGGGAGCTATCGGCATTGCGCGGTGCTTTGCTTATGGCGGGAAGAAAGGCAAACCTCTTCACGATCCTGATACAAAGCCTGATGAGGAGATGACTTCAGAGAAATACATCAGCAGTGTGGGGACTTCTGTAAATCATTTTTATGAGAAATTGCTGCTGCTTAAGGAGCTGATGAATACCGATGCCGGGCGCAAGGTCGCTGAGGGTCGGCATAAGTTCATGGAGCAGTATCTTGAGCAATTCTATAAAGAGTGGGAAGGCAAGGATTAAGAAATCTATTTCTGATCTATTCAGCGAAGACCTGTGCCTGGTAGACCTCTACCTTTGCTTTCTTCCAGCAGTCTGCGGGTGAGCCTTGTTTCTTGCAGAGCGACTCTAAGAATGTCTTCTTGTCAGTGATCTGTTCCCAGACCTGCGGCAGGTATGTGGAGGTGCGCCAGCCTGATCTGAGCACTACGCCATCTACATTTGGCCGGAGCTTGTTGAGAAGGTCGTCTGGTGATTCGTAGTCTATCTCCTGCGGCAGGGTGAGTACGCTTATGTCTATGTGGATGTCTGTCAGTTCATCTGTGGTGACTGGGGTGAATCGCATGTCTGCGCTGGCTGCGTTTATGGCGTTCTCTATCACGCACTCGTAGAGTGGTTTCTGCGGGATTATGTGGCCTATGCATCCCCTTAGGTTCCCGTGCTTGTTGAGGGTGACAAAGCAGCCTCTTGTCTCTTTCATCTTGTCTGTGATCGGCAGGGTGTCTATGTTCGGCTGTTTCTTCTCTTTCACATACCCTTCAACAGTTGTCCTGGCCAGTTCAAGGAGGGCTTTCTGCTCGTTCGCATCGACTACCTCTGCCTTGAACTGCTCCTGCTCTGTGTAGAATGCGATGGAGCTGTAGCCTACAACACCTGACTTGTCGCCGCTTGTGTCTCCAGAGTTCTTGTAATCAAGTATCTTAGATTTCCAGCCGTACATGCCTGACAGCCTCAGGAGGATAAGGATTGATTCTTTTCCACAGGCCTCGCATGCTTCTGTGCCTGTGTAACTCTGGCTTTCCACCTGTTTTATGCATGCATTGTCGAGCTTTACTGCATCGTCGTATGGATGATAATGAGAGAGGTCTGAGGATATGATCACCATAGTGCTGTGGTCTATATACTTGCTTATCTCTTTTGCAGCGTCGTTTATGGTGTCCTGGTTGGCGCTGCCAACTATCATCGGGACAATCTCGAACTTGTCCCCAAGGATGCGCTGCAGGAACGGGAGTTCTACTTCCAGTATGTGTGCTGTATGTGCCTGTTGGTTGCTTGTGAAAGGCTTCTTTGCTGCGAGCTCTTCTGCTATGCTCGATATCTTTACTTTTCCCAATGGTGTCTTGTAATGGGTGTAGTTCGGGATTGATATCCCGTCGAAGTATGCGCCTTTTGCATGGTTGTTGCCTATGAGGAAGATAGTCTTTATCTCGCTCTTCTGTCTTTCGAGCTGCCTGAAGCCGTGGGCTGCTACCTGGCCGGAATACTTGTAGCCGGCGTGCGGGACTACGAGAGCTTTTATGTTGCCCAGCTGCCTGTCCTCTGTGTTTGAGATGAACGAGTCGACCATTATCTCCAGGCTGCCTTCTGCGTCCGGGTAGAATGTGCCTGCTACATATGCGCTTCTTGCTTTCTCCAGTCCCAGCTCTTCCAAGGGGTCTGAGCTTCCTGGTTTCAGGAAAGCTCCCTGGATGAATGCTAGGACGACGATGAAAGCGAAAAGAAGCCCTACTATTATGAAGAACATCTTGTCGGTCTTGTGTTTGTGCTCTTTTTTCATTTCCAGACACCTTTTATGCTTTCGCCGCATGCCTTGCATGCGCCTGACTCGAAATTAGACATGTCGACAGAATACCCTCTTCTTTTTATAACTATCTTCCCGCAGCGTGGGCAGTGGGTGTGTTGAGCGGAATTGCCTGGTACGTTTCCTATGTATACATATTTCATTCCAGCATCCATCGCAGTCTTTCTTGCTTTCTCCAGGGTCGCTACCGGCGTGCTCGGCAGGGAGGTCAGCTTGTGGAGCGGGTGGAATCTTGAGAAATGAACAGGATAGTCAGGGCCTATGTTCTTGTAGAGCCATTCCATGCCGTCACGGATCGTGTCCAGGTTGTCTGTCCAGGTCGGGACTGCGAGCCAGGTCAGCTCTGTCCAGATATTCTTTTCGACTGCCAGCTTTATGGTGTTGAGGATCGGCTTCAGCCTTGCTCCATTGAGCTGCATGTAGATGCTGTTGTCGAAACCCTTCAGGTCGATATTTGCAGCGTCCATGTATTCGCTCAGTTGGGTGAGTGGCTCAGGGTTCATGTGGCCTGAGGTGACCCATACATTTCGCAGCCCTTTCTCATGCGCCAGTTTTGCAGTGTCGTACATGTACTCGTAGAATATTGATGGTTCTGAGTAGGTGTATGCGACTGACTTTGAACCTGTCTTGATCGCGTTCGCCACGACCTGCTCTGGGAACATCTCTGTGTTGTTGGTGTCTTCAGGCCTTGATTGAGATATCTGCCAGTTCTGGCAGTTCAGGCATCTCAGGTTGCAGCCTGCTGTGGCGATCGAGAAAATCCTTGTAGCAGGCAGGAAGTGGAAGAGCGGCTTTTTTTCCATCGGGTCTACATGGACTGCGCAGGGGTTGCCGTATACTAATGAGTATAGCTTACCGTCTATGTTCACCCTTGCCCTGCATACTCCCCTGTCTCCAGGAGACAGGCGGCAGCCGTGCGGGCAGAGAAGGCAGTTGACGTCCTTGCCTGACTTCAGATAGTGGTATGCTTCCTTTGACCATTTCCAGGGTTCAGCTGGTGCAGAGTCCGGGAAGATGTGTGACTCTGCGCGGAGGGTGTGGCTTCCCTTGTTGAAGAGGAGTCGGTTGGCTGCATAGGCTGCTATGCCTATGCCTGCTGTGGCGATGGCTGCTCTCTTTATGAAGTCGCGTCTTGTGAGTCTCTTTTGGAGTGGGGATCCTGCGGGCTTGGCCTTATTCCTGCTCTTAGTCTTTGATTTAGAATGAGACTTGTGCTTAGTGCTCCTGCTGGAAGTTTTCTTACCACCCATCTTTCAGGGTGGAAGTCGGTCTAGAGGTATATAAAATCTTTCTCAACACCTGGATAAAAAGCACCCGCAGCGAGCTTCGAGGGCTGTTAGAGCAAGAGTCCCCTATAGCGAGGTTCTTGGTGTGGTCGGTTCCATCACGCGGCAGGCTGCAGGCACACCACCTAGATGAGTGTAATCGTAGAAGTCACTGCGTATCGCCTCGCTTTCCTAAATAGTAATAGGGCAGAAGAATATTAATAATTCCGGGGTGAAGTGTATCACCTCAGTTGTTTAAAAGGGGGCTTTTAGAGGCCTCTCAGGGGCTTTAAATAATATATTAATGCGCAGGCAAAAGCTTATAATAAATATCATACTCACTTCTAACTGGTCAAGGCCGGAGCGATACAATAAATAACCCTATTGAAGGTAGTCTCTAATGTCAACAATCTTCGCTATGTATGCAAACCATGGAAAACCTGCTATAGTCCTTGCTGCAGATACACAGATGAGCATGCATGATGAAGAGGACAAGCCCACCACAAAGAAACAATTCTCAAAAGTCCGGACAGCAAATAACCATGCTATCCTCTTCGCAGGCACATGGGACAACAAGCTTGAGGCATTCATATCCTACATCACAGGAGAACGGTCATACGACAGCTTTGTCAGATTCATAGCAGGCAGGAGCCCGAGAAAGGAATTCCCTGAGCTTGATACACTGCTGCATTACATGTCAAGGATAAAAGAACCTGCCCAACAGCGGATCAAAGCGGTCCTCACAGGGACTGCAGATAACATGAGCAGGATAGAAGAGGCAATATCCGAAGAGTGGAAGAATAGGGATGTATCAGAGGGCACGAAGACATGGACCGATGCAATACTTCTCGACGTGGCATACATGGCCACGCAGACGCTCTCACCTGTCGAACAGGCAGTGACCCTGAGATACCTCCAGTCATTCAACCTGCTGAACAGATTCATGAAGAAGAAGGATGATGAGTATGAGGCACCTGACCTGATAATAGGGACATCCAAACCAGAACTCAGCCTTTACAAGGTCGACATCTATGGCAACCTGCATGAGCCTGAAGACACAGGAGAGCTTGAGTACATCTGCATGGGAACCGGGGCAGATCTTGTCAAGACATATGTAGAAGACGGCGCGTACGAGAAGGACTCCATGTTCCAGGGAGGGATCAGGCCTGACAAAATAACAATACCTCTTGCAGTGCGCATGTCAATCAAATGCCTCAAGGAGGCATCCAAAGACATGTACACAAGCACTCCTTTTGAGCTTGCAGTCATCACAGCAGACAACATCAAGCAGCACAGCGGCAAGATAAGGAACAGTATGGAAGCGGCAGAAAGAGAGGCGTACAGGGATGTTGTCTTACAGTATGAGGCAGAGCCTGTGCCAGAGGTGCCCCAACTCCGCAGCGTGCCACGGAAAAGGAAGCAGGATCCGAACCAATTGGAGCTTACCTGGGCTAAACTAGGATAATTCTGGGCATCTGCCCTAACACAACATATTTAAATGAGCACCTGCTCCTCAAACCTGGTGTTTTATACACTATAATTATACACGACAAAACAAACACATCCGAGGCAGCGCGCACCTGCGGTCCACTGGTCTCAGATGTGTGACACGACAAAACAAACACATCCGAGGTGTTTTTATCAATGACAAGGAAAACAGGTTCTTACGATTTCAAGGAAGTAGAGGAAGGAGTCATCAAATTCTGGGAGAAGAATGATACATACCCGAAAGTAAAGGCTATGGGAAAGGACAAGAAACCGTTCTTCTTCATCCAGGGGCCGCCTTATACTTCCGGCAAGATCCACATCGCGCACGCATGGAACAATTCACTCAAGGACATGGTGCTGCGGTACAAACGGATGAAAGGGTTCGATGTCTTTGACAGGGCTGCTTATGACCAGCACGGGCTTCCCACTGCGAGGAAGGTGATGGCTGAACTTGGTGCCAAGCGGAAGGAAGATATCGAGAAGATGGGTGTGGAGAAGTTCATCAATGCATGCATCAAGTTCTCCAAAGAGACTGCTGAAGCGATGAACAATGACCTGTGGCGCATCGGGGTCTGGATGGACTACAAGAATGCCTGCATGCCTATCAACAACTCATACATCGAAGGTGAGTGGTTCCTCGTCAAGAAGGCGCACGAGAAGGGCAGGCTCTACGAAGGGCTGCGGACCATGAGCTGGTGCGCGTCATGCCAGACAGCGATGGCAAAGCACGAGTGCGAATACGAGGAGGTCAAAGAGCCGTCGATATTCGTCAAGTTCCCTGTCGCAGGAAAAGAGAATGAGTACCTGATCATATGGACCACAACACCGTGGACAATCACATACAACCTCGCCATCATGGCAAACCCTGAGCTTGACTATGTCAAGGCAAAGGTCGGGGACGAGGTGTGGATACTATCCAAGTCACTTGCAGCTCCGGTGGTGCAGAACTTCACAGAGCACAAGCTCGAGATACTCGATGAGTTCAAGGGCGAACAGCTCGACGGGCTTGAGTACACGCATCCGTGGAACTCGCGATGGGAGCATTACAAGGAGATCAAGGCAAAGCATCCCAAGGCACACACCGTGATAATGTCAACAGAATATGTCGACGTCACAGCAGGAAGCGGGCTCGTGCACTGCGCGCCAGGATGCGGACCTGAGGATTATGAAGTGGGAAGGCAGAACAACATACCTGCGTTCAACAACCTGCGGGAGGATGGCGTGTTCCCTGAAGGTATGGACGAGTTCTCAGGGCTGCGGGCAAAGAAGGATGATGCTAAATTTGTTGAGGCGCTTGAGAAGGATGGCGTGCTGATCGCGACGACAGAGGTGGAGCATGACTACGCGCATTGCGAAAGATGCCACACACCAGTCATATTCCGGACAACAAAGCAGTGGTTCTTCAAGGTCGAAGACCTCAAGGAAAGGATGGTCGAGGAGAACGAGAAGGTATACTGGGTGCCCGAGACTGTGAAGCGGGCTTTTAAGTCCTGGCTCGAGAACCTGCGGGACAATTCTATAACAAAACAGCGATACTGGGGAACACCTGTGCCGATATGGCGCTGTGAGACCTGCAGCAAGTACGAAGTGATCGGGTCTGCGCTCGAGCTGAAAGAAAAGGCAGGGCACTGCCCTGACAACTTACATAAACCCTGGATTGACGCTGTCGAGATCAACTGCGAATGCGGAGCCATGATGAAGAGGATACCCGACATCCTGGATGTCTGGATCGACGCGGGGACTTTGTGCTGGAATATACTTGATTATCCGCAGGACAAGGAGCTGTTCAACAAGCTGTTCCCTGCAGACTTTATTTTAGAGGCCAAGGAGCAGGTGCGCGGATGGTTCAACCTGCTTGTGGTTGCGAGCCTGCTCGCGCTTGACAAGCATCCATTCAAGGCAGTATACGTGCATGGGATGCTGACAGACATCGAAGGTCGTAAGATGTCGAAGTCATTGGGGAATGTCATATCGCCTTATGAGATAATAGACAAGTATGGTGCTGATACTTTGCGGTTCTACATGACCACGACAAATGCAGGAGAGGACCCTAAGTTCAGCTGGGATGAGACTAAGCTGAAGCATCGTAACCTCGGCGTGCTGTGGAATGTGCACAGGTATCTTCTGGAGCTTGCTAGGTTGAATGACATCACACCTTCGCGCGAGCCTGGAATCAATGAATCAGGGCTTGTCGAGAAGTACATGTTCTCATTGACTGCCTCTAAAGTGAAGGAGATATCTGAGATGTTCGAGAAATACCATCTTGACAATATCGCAGAGGATATAGAAGAGCTTTTCCTTGAATTGAGCAGGACATACATACAGTTCACGCGCGAGAAGAGCACATCCGGGACTGATGAGGAGAAGCAGGCTGTTGTCGATACTATCTATCATAATCTTCTGTCTGTACTGAACGTGATGGCTCCGGTCTGCCCGTTCATAACAGAGCAGATGTACCAGAACCTCAAGGAGATGGGCGGGCTTCCTGTTGAAAGTCTGCATGCGCTTCCCTGGCCTACTGTGGATGAATCGGTGATCGATACTGAGCTCGAGGGCGAGTTCGATGTCGTGAAGACGATCATCCAGGCGATACTGTCCGGGCGCGAGAAGGCGCAGATGGGGGTGCGCTGGCCTATCGGTGATGTTGTAGTCGAGACAAAGGATGAGAAGACAAAGAAGGCTGTCGAGGACCTGTTTGAGATCATCAAGACGCAGACCAATGTCAAGAACGTGACTGTTGTTGATGCCTTTGACAAGGTGTCGATCTCTGTGAAGGCTAACTATACACGGATGGGGCCTGACTTTGGGGAGAAGTCACCGCAGATCATCGCGCAGATGGCCATGACAAGCCCGCAGTCTGTGATAAAGGCTATTGAGAGTGACGGGAAGTTTGTCGTGGATGTCGCTGGGGAGAAGATTGAATTGACTAAAGAACATATCCTTGTGAAGCGTGAGGTGCCTGATGGTTTTGCTGAGGGTGAGTTCCGGAGCGGGTATGTGTATCTTGATCTTGCACGCACTGATGAGCTCGAGGCAGAGGGTTTTGCTCGGGAGCTGATGAGGCGGATACAGGCCCAGCGCAAGGATGCTAAATTGTCCAAGCCTGATAGGATAACACTTTTTGTGCGTACTGGCAAGGAGATGGTGGACATGCTGAAGCCGTGGGTGGATGCTGTCAAGGAGAAGGTCGGGGCTACGCAGATAAATGTGACGCATAATGAGCCTGCCAAGATGCACCAGCACAAGAAGAAGGAGAAGATCAAGGATTGCGAGTTCGTGATTGAGTTTGACAAGGTTTAAATAGTTGTTTTGTTTGTTTTATCATGTTGATTTGTTGAGATGTCTTCTGGTAGGTGGAGGTATGAGGCATGCCTGACGAGCTGACTGAATGTCCAAAGTGCGGAAACCCGAAGCATCACGAAGTCGTGAAGATAGAGATAAACAACAAGTATAGCGAGCTATTCCGCTGCAGGGCCTGCGGGTTCACAGAGTATTCTTTTCCTGAGTATGATGAGTCGAGTGAGGAGGAGCTTGTCGAGAAGATGGGCGATGCTTTCCGGGAGTTCCTCCAGAAGAAGGGGAAAGAGTAACTAAAAATCTTATTCTCTTGTCTCATAAAGTGATTTTAGGGCAGGACCTGAAGGGACCTTCAGCTTCCTGCAGATATTTGAGCAGAGTGCCCTGAAGTCCAGCTCTGCCGGCTCGAAGTGGACGTCGTGCATGCTCTTCACCACACCACCCGCGTGTTCAGGATGTAATGCGTTGACATGGAAGTCCAGGCTGTCGTGTGTTATGGTCTCGTCGATCTCCACGAATATGTTATCGTCATAGGTTATCTTTGCGTAATTCTGTGGTTTGTTCTCGTCGAGCCTGTTCATGAGCAGCATGCCCGCTGCCTGGAAAGCGGTGATGATGGGTATGGGCGGGACCAAGGCAAAGGTGTTTGTCCTGTTAAGCGCTCTCTTGTAGTCCTGGTTTTTCCTTGCAATGTCAATTATCAGGTTCCCTTCTTTCTTTTTCTTGTAGACAGAAACCCATCCGACGTGGGGGTGTGGCTTGTACTCTAAATCGACAAGTGAAATAGGGTACCAATGACCCGCATGGAGCATGGCCTCGCCGAGATATTTTCCTCTTGTCTTTGTTAGCCTGTTCCATCCTGTGCTGTTCCTGTAGGTGGGATTGTCCATCATCTTCATGCAGTCCTCGACAGCAGAGACGATTTCTGCGCCGCGGACTTTCTTTCCCAGTCTCAGTGTGAGTGTCATCTTTGTTTCTCTCTGTTGGCGTAGGCTATCGCGCGCTGCAGATTCCCTGCAGAATTGTGCGGGTATGTTGCCTGCATACGCTCACCCTTTGCCATCGCATGTATCCTTGCTTCAGCTGCGGATCTCCTCTGCGAAGCATGGTGCCTTATGATCTGCAGCTCCAGAAGACTGAGTGGACGGCTCTTGCGCAGGTCATTCCAGTCGTATTCCTTCAACTTCCCGGAGCAGACCTCTCTTGCTTCAGCAAGGTCATCCTTCCCATCCTCATTGAACAGGAGCTCATACCATGCAGGGCTCTTGTGCAGCCTGTTCAACACAGACTCATTGCTGAACCACGCCTCAAATCTCCTTGACATGACCAATGCGTCGCCATGCGAGTACAGCTTCACACACACCCCTCCGTAACCCTTGACATCATCTATCTCTTTGTCCAGGAGTATAAGCTTCTTCACATTGTACAGGTGGAAGTGGCGCTCAGGGACATAGCCGTGGCCCTCCAGGACATCTTCTGTCACCCTTGCGACAGGCTCCACACATCCTGGTGGACTCCCCAGATTACTCAATCTATCCAGCGCTTCGCGCGTCTTTATCTCCAGCTCTGATCTCGGGTCTGTCCTGTATGGCATCCTGTTCACCCTTTCACTCCGTTGAGCGCTGTCATCGACTGTGCTGCCAGGACTTCACTCTCGTCTTTCTCCTGTTCCTGTCTCAGGTCCTGACCGTCTAGGTAGGTCGTGTCTGCTTCTTCGTCGAACCACTGCAGGACAGAGTTTATCTGATCGACCTTGTCTTCCCTGCCGCAGTCCTCGTATGCCTTCAACAATGTCATCATCATGGGCGCGTCATCCTTGACATGCTCTGGATGGAGACGCTTTGCTATGTCTCTCGCGGCGTTGTCATACCCGTCGATCATATACAGGCGCATGACCTGCTCCAGTCCTGGAATGTAATCGAAATCAATGAACCGATGCTCGTACTGCATGACCTCATCGTCGGGCAGGCTGGCCATCAGCCTGTCGAAGTGATGCGCTGTCCAGTGATTGAACTCAGCACCCTCACAG
>JBHPEY010000002.1:0-78315 GCA_042576705.1 Nanobdellota archaeon
TCATACCGTCTTCCTTTTATCTTCACGCCCAGGACCTTCTCTCCATCCTGAAACACCCTCTTGGAACTGTAGAGTCTCTTCAGGCCCGCACGAACACATCCTAACCATGTAAAAACCGCCAATATTGCGATTTTTGACCCTCTCAGACCCTCTAATGTTATTTCCAACCTTTCTAATCCCTTATAAGCGCCCTAAAAGCACACCCGAAACCCTCCACAGACCCCGAAAACCCTAAATTCGGTCGTTTCAGCCATTTTAGCCCATTTTTCCGAAAAAACACCAATTTTACCGAAAATCTTCCAAAATCCCCCCTCACTTCCGCCAAAATTCAGCTCAAAATCAGCCCAAAATCCCTCCTGAAACCATCTCTAAAATACACATCACAACATAATTTTTCAAAAACAATCTTCCCTAAAGATATTTCCCAATATCGATATTGGCTGTCAACTCAAGCCGATTTTCCAAACCCCTCCTAAAATCCTTCCGGGACCCCGAACCGGATATGCACTGAATCCCGGACCAGGTCCGCTCCAGGTTCGGACTGGCCCGAAACGCCAGAATTCGGCCTTCTCAGCCCTTCTAACCACCCGAACCGAACCGGACCGAATCCGTACTGGACCTGTACTTCTACCCTAGAAACCCTCTCTCGTCGAGAAAAACCCCCTAAAAAACCTGCACCAAGTCCGTACCCGTCGTGAATTCAGTCCAGGTTCAGGTCCGAACTGGACCAAAAAACACCATTTTCAGCCCCTAAGACCGGAAAATTTCCGGGGCATTCAGGTACACATCCGGTTCGGACTGAACACGAACTAAACCGAAGAATTTATTAAGGAATTGTGTTTCCAAAGGCGCAAGGAGGGAAAAATAATGCCACTACTAAGATTGGGTAAAAACAACAAAAACGAGCTGGAAAAACGCTTTACCACTTTCTCGGAGCAACTCATTCACGCCTTTGCTCAGATCAAGACAGACATAAGTGAGGTTCACCACAAGCTGGAGTCAAACCAGACCGAAATGGGCCGCATGTATCAATGGATTGAGTATTTAAATAGGCACACCCAACGAATCGCAGAGCACAACTCGAAAATATCACAAAAAGCCCAAAAAATCACTGAAAATCACCTTAAACTCCATAATTCCCACCAGGAACTCCATTCTGAGCACGAAAATACCGCTAAAATTGCTAAAACAATAGAAAACAGCCATCAGAGGCTTTCTGAGGACATTTCAACCAACAAGCAGAAGCTCAAAAGTGAGGTCATGGACCAGCTTAGGCAGCATAAACAGGCCTCTTCAGAGGATCTGGAGCGCCTGAAAGCATGGATAGACTACTTCTCAGTCCATATAGACCGCCAAAAAGGCAAAGAAGACGATCTGAGGCAAGATCTTTCAAGGGCAGAGAAGAGCTGGCTTGAGAGCTATTCGACGCTCAGAGAGCTCCTAAACGGCCTTAAATCCGAAAATGGAGAGCTCAAGGAGAGTGTCTCAGAGGTATATTCAGAACTCGAAACCACCAGAAATGAGCTGAAAATGGCAATAAGTGAGCTTGAGAGTGTGACCGGAGACATCACAGGAACCAAGACTGCTATCGATGAATTAAGGGAAGATCTGGAAAAGACCCGAAAAAATACTGAAAATTTGGCCCAAAATCAGAAATTTCAACCCAAAAGTGAGAGTTCAGAGCAGCTTATCGTAGCCCCACCTCAGGCAAATCAACCAATTTCTACAGTCCAACCACCTGTCCAGCACATAAACCAGGTGCAGATGCCCCCACAGACCACATTCCAGAGGCACATAATGTCCAGGGTACTGCCAAATCGCAAGGGATACGTGCTAAAATTCATAATTCAGCTGATAAGTGAGGGTAAATACTCCACAAAGGAGCTTGAAGAGGCCATAGTGAATGAGAAGCAGCTCTGCGGCAGGACCTCATTTTACGCATATATCAAGGAATTGAAGCTGAAAGGCAGGATCGGCTATGCTGAGATAGATGAACGCACAATCCTGGTCAATACAGACACCCAGCAGAGCATCCAGAGGAGCATAAGCGACCTGGATAATAGGATGGATTAAGGTTTTTGCCAACTTTCATTTGTTTTTGATATTATTCTCACGGAAAGTGAGAGTTAAAGGGGAAAAATCCTCTATTCCGGGCCCGATCCGTAGGTGGGCAAAGATTAAATACGACCTTCATGGTCTCAGTCGGTGTTTATGATGGCAGGCTTCCATGAGATAGAAAAGAAGTGGCAGGAGCGTTGGGAAAAGGACAAGGTTTTCAAGGTCTCTCTCGACGACAAGAAGAAGAAGCTCTATGTTCTTGAGATGTACCCTTACCCATCAGGCTCAGGCCTGCACATGGGTCATGCATTCAACTACACTATCGGCGACATATACGCCCGTTTCAGGCGCATGGAGGGATTTAATGTCCTATACCCTATGGGTTACGATTCTTTTGGTTTACCTGCTGAGAATGCCGCTATCAAGGCAGGAACGCATCCTAAGGAGTACACAGAGAAGTCAGTGGCTAATTTCATCAAGCAGCAGAAGGAGCTGGGACTGTCGTATGATTGGGATAGAGCCCTTAAGAGCTCAGATCCTGGGTATTACAGGTGGAATCAGTTCATATTCCTCAAATTCATGGAGAAAGGCCTTGTATACCGCAAGAACTCAAGCGTCAACTGGTGCCCGAAGTGCAACACAGTGCTCGCGAACGAGCAGGTTCACGACGGTAAATGCTGGCGCCATAAGGATACAGAGGTAGAGGCTAAGGATCTGGAGCAGTGGTTCATCAAGACCACCGAATACGCTGATGAGCTTCTGGAGTGCCTCGAGGATATCGAGTGGCCGAAGCGCATCAAGATGATGCAGGAGAACTGGATAGGTAAGAGCCAGGGCACCCTGCTGGATTTCAAGATCGTCAACGAGGATGGCTCAGACACAGGCAAGACCATCTCGACCTTTACCACACGGCCTGATACAGTGTACGGAATCACATACCTGGTGCTTGCTGCAGAACACCCTCTGGTCACTGAATTGACTAAGGAGACGTCTTTAGAGGTTGACACAAAAGCCTTTGTGAGCAGCGTAAAGAAGATGTCTAACATCGAGCGGACAGCAGAAGGCAAGCCCAAGAATGGAATGTTCCTGGGCAAGTATTTCATCAACCCGTTCACAGGAGACAAGTGCCCATTGTGGGTGGCAGACTATGCCCTGTACGAGTATGGTACCGGCGCTGTGATGGCAGTCCCGGCTCACGATCAACGTGACTTTGAATTTGCGAAAAAATATGATTTGCCGGTCAAGATTGTCATCTCACCAACCAGCCACGAGCTCAATCCAGACAAGATGGCCCGCGCTTTCATAGACCGTGGGGTCATGACAAACTCAGGGGATTTCAATGGCACTGATAATGTTGATGCAATGGCTGATATCACGAAATTCGCTGAAGAGAAGGGCTGGGGCAAGGCGACAATCAATTACAAACTGCGTGACTGGCTGGTCTCCAGGCAGCGTTATTGGGGTACTCCGATACCCATAATCTACTGCGATAAATGCGGCATAGTGCCTGTCCCAGACAAGGACCTGCCGGTCCTGCTGCCTGATGATGTCGAGTTCGGGGAGGGCAATCCGCTGGCATCGAACAAGGCTTTTGTGGAGTGCAGATGCCCTAAATGTGCTGCGCCTGCCCGACGTGAGACAGACACAATGGACACCTTCTTTGACAGCAGCTGGTACTTCCTGAGATACACTGATAACAAGAACGAGAGTGCTCCGTTCGACAAGGACACAGCTGATTATTGGATGCCTGTTGACCTCTACATAGGCGGAGCAGAGCATGCCTGCATGCATCTGATATACGCGCGCTTTTTCACCAAAGCGCTTCGTGACTTGAAATTCACTAGGGTCAGCGAGCCTTTCACCCGACTGTACAACCAGGGCATGGTCCATAAGGATGGGGTTGTCATGTCCAAGTCCAAGGGCAATGTGGTCCTGCCAGAGGAGATCAGCAAGACCCACGGCATCGACACTGCAAGGCTTTTCCTGGTCTCGATAGCATCTCCAGATAAGGATATCGAGTGGAGCGAGGAGGGTATCAACGGCAGCCTGAGGTTCATAAAGCGCGTAGTAGCGTTCGTAGATGGCTTCAAGCCAGGCCAGATGAGCACCCTGAACCAGAGCAGATTCAACCGCATGATAACCGAATATACCGACGACATGACCAACCTGAGATACAACCTGGGGGTCATCAAGCTGAAGGAGATGTTCCACTCCATAGAAGAGGGCTGCGCAAAGCCCGAACTGGAGACATTCCTCAGGCTCTTCTCACCCATCTGCCCTCATCTGGCAGAGGAATTCTGGGAGAAGATAGGCAACAGGCCATACATCTCAAGGGAGTCACTGCCCAAGGCAGATGAGTCCAAGATAGACCTCGCTGCAGAGGCTGCAGAAGGCACCGCCCACTCTGCCATAAAGGACATCCGAGGTATCCTGGAGCTCGTGAAGATACAGAATCCTAAGTCTATAACGCTTATAGTGTCAGAGGCCTGGCGTTACGATTTCATGAAAAGACTGAAGCAGGAGCTGGACAGCACCTTCAATCCAGGCGAGCTGATAAGGGCCTGCATGGACAAGGAGCATGGCCAGGACATCTCAAAACTGGTGCCCAAGCTTGTCAAGGACCGCTCCAAGATACCTGATATCGTTACCTCTCAGGACGAGGAATTCGATGCCTTGGACAAGAACAAGGACCTCTTCTGGGAAGAGTTCAAGGCAGAGATAACCGTCGTGAAGGCCGAGGACTGCGACAATCCCAAGGCAAAGAACGCCATGCCTGGAAAGCCTGCCATCCTTGTAGAATAATTGCAGAATTCTTATATATCCCTTCAATCTAACATTTTCAGGGGGTTTAGACATGAAGCATTTCAAGAGGCAGGAACAGGAAGATAGAGAGGTATTTCTAAAGCAGCAGGGTTGGGTATCACCCGAGTTTACTCTTTCCTGCGAGTCAAAAGGCCGTAAGAATCCTGATGATGAGGATCCAGACGAGGAGGACTGGCGTACAGCATTCCAGAGGGATTACGACCGCATAGCATGGTGTGATGCTCGTACACGTCTGAAGGACAAGACCCAGGTGGCCCTGCTCCCACGGGACCCGCACCTGACTACAAGGCTGATACATGCAGGAGAGGTCACCCGGCTGACCATAGGGCTCTGTAGGTATGTTGGTTACAATCCCGATCTTGGAGGGGCACAAGCTGAAGGCCATGACTTGGGCCACACGCCTTTCGGGCATGCAGGGGAGAAGACCCTTACAAAGATAATGAGAGAGATACTTGGCGACGACAAATACATCTTCCATCACGCTGCATATGGTCTGGAGATAGTTGATAGGATAGAGAAGAAGAACCTGACAGATGAGGTCAGGGACGGCATAAGATGGCATTCCCGCGGTTCAGAGAGTGTAGGGGGAAAAAGGCGCGAGCCATACACACCTGAGGGAAAATGCATGATGTGGGCAGACAAGTTCGCTTACACTGCGAGCGACATAGAAGATGCTTTGAGGGTGGGGATGATACAGGAGTCTGACCTTTACAAGGACAAGAAGGTAAGGTCTGCTCTGCGCATCCTGGGTTGCTCTGATAGCTATGATAAATCAGATCTCCTGGACGCCCTGATACCTGGTTTTGTGTACTCCACCCTGGAACATCAGCAGGTCTGTTTTGTCGGTGAGAAGAGCGAGGCATTTGAGGTCCTGAAAAAATGGATGTACGATAATGTCTATGGTTCTAGCAAGATGGAGGCTGAGTTCAAGAAAGCAAAGGATATGATGCAGATTGTCTTCTCACGCATCATGAAGCACGAATTCAGCCATCTGGAGGATAAGGAAGCGGCGTACGCGACCCTTGACAGGGTGGCTTGCATGACCGATAGATCAATAGTGCTGTATTTTGAGGACAGTTATATCCCAAAAGGTGTCTACTAGAATTCCTAAGGCACGCGTTTCAACTGCTTGACAAGGTAGTTCTCATCACCTTCAACAGTCTCTTTTTTCTCTTCCTTTTCACTCTCTTTTCCAGACTGCTCTGCGCTGTCTCCACTTAAGATTTTATCTTCAGACGGCTTCTGGTCCTTTTCAGCCTTTTCTGTTTCCGGCTCTTTTTCAGCCGGTTTTTCCTCTTCCTCTTCAGGCTCTTCCCCAAGCTTCTTGACCTCTTTCTTGTCCAGGTCAAGCACCTCTTCCTCTTTCTTCTCCACCCCTATCATGTCGCAGGCATCCTTGATCTTCTCCTGCATCGCCTTCATCTCAGGCTCCTCAAGCTTCTTGGGTGTCCAGAGGAAGTTCAGTGAATCCCCTTGTTTCCGTGCCAGGACATCGATATGGAACTCCCCACCCTTCTTCAGCTTGCCTCCTGTGTTCATGATTATGTTGGTCCCTTCTGCCTGGAGGTTCTCGAATAGCGACGTGGCAGAGAAGCTTGCAGTGTAGAATAAGTGCTGTAGCTCATTGTCATCCAGCTCCTGTATGCTCTCGCATGCGACCTTCGGCACGACCCGTATATGGCCTTTTGTGAGGGGCCTGTCAGGCACTATTGCCATGACTGTCTTGTCCTCATATACGACAGTCCCTTCAGGCTCTGTCTCGCTCATTTGAGGGCATCCTCCATGCTAAGTTTACCTGGCTTTTTTGGCTTGCCACCACGGGCCACTTCGGCGATTATCTCGTCGATATCCACGTTAGAGAACAGCTGGCTCAGCTGGGGGTGCTGTGGCACCATCTGCTTGAACTGGTCAGGCTTGCTGAGTATGAGCTCCTTGACCTGCGGGTTGGAGTCGATGATCTGCAGCAGCTGATCCTTTGTGACATTCTGGGGTATCCCTCCCCCTGCACCAGCGCCGCCTGCAGGCGCCTCGATAAAACCCAACATAGGAAGGTTCCTGCCGAGCATGGCCTGCAAAGGCGGCCCTGCCTTCTGCACAACCTCCTTTATATCCTCATCAGGAGCTTCCTCGCCTGCGATATCGAGCATCTCAAGTTCATCCCCTGATTCCCGGGGTATGATGTGCATCATGAAATGCGCGCTCTGCTGGCCTGCTGCAGCACCGTTCGCCACAAGGATTGTTGTCTCCTTGCACAGCAGCGCCTCCTTGATGCTCTCGTCGACAGCCTTCATCTTGTCGACCATCTGCTTGAATGTCTTCTCTGGAATCAGCGGCATAATCGGGTAGTGCTCTTTAGGCATTAGAAGCACATGCCCTTTCACAGCAGGGTTGATGTCAAGGATAGCTATGAGAAGGTCATCCTCGTAGACCTTTTTCGACGGTATATTGCCCTCTACTATCTGGCAGAATATGCAGTTCTTCTTCTGCTCATTCAGCGCTTCCTGCTGTTCAGGTGATAATTCCATAATAGAAGAAAGAATAAAAATGATTTATAAATAAACCTTTCTAGTGTCTTTTCGGCACGACGAGCGTGTAATCGACGACTTTACCAGGGACCTTTGCCACAAGCAGGCCTTCTGCTTCCCTGACATTCATGCTTTTCAGGTCGACAGAATTACCGAAGAACACGAGTTGACCGGGCAGTGCGTGTGCGCATCTGAGCTTGCTGCCGAACCCGTAATCCTCAGAATGGCGCTGGCCAGGTTTGGTCTTGCTATCCTGCTGGCTCTGCAGGTCAGTGACCTGTACCTCCAGTTCAAGGCCTCTCATGTATGGGTTGCCATTGCTGTAGACCATGTTCAGGTGTGTCGACGTGTACCCTCCTGATTTCCTGTGCTGCTCGAACTTCTCAAGCCTGAGGAAAGGCATTACCAGGAACTGCTTGACAGCCTCTGCAACGTATTCAGGAGCATCTGGAGGGCCTTTCACGACCACTTCCAGGCCCAGGATGTCTCCGACCATGAGCTTGTTCCTGTCATGTGACTCAGATACCCTGTCGTACTGGGCTATCTTCCTGGCGGTCTTTTCTGCCGCGCTGTCTGTACCCTTGACCCTGGCGTTTATCTTCACGATACCTGAATCATCCAGATTGTGGTATGTCCTGACATTGCTGCCGCCCAGAAGATGATGCGGCTGGCTGTAATCGCTCAATACAACAAGGTATCTTGGACAGAGGCTGGAGGTGACCTTATGCATGATTTCGTCGAGATAACCCTGATTGCGCTCAATCAGTGTTACCTGCTTCCCTGGTTTAAGGAAGTTCAGCCTCTTGTCTGCTTTGACAAGAAGGTCCATCAACTGTCCTGTCCTAAGGCCATTCACATTGCTGACTATCTCTGCTTGCATATCAGCTGCCCTCGCCCCTTGCGGGGTTATTACCCTTGTCTCTAGGCTTTCTTGTTGTTGGTCCATTTCTCTCAACCTGCTTGTTATCGACGGGGCCTAGCCTACAGACAGGGACTTTGTTACCTTAGAATCAGTCAGCGCAACAAAGTCCCCGTCCGGTTTTGGCCAGGTCCTTGTTAGCGCATAATAATTGTGTAATATGTAAAGACGTGTTTGACTACGTCCCAGTTCAGCGAAACGTCTATGTCGGTATGCATACGAGGTCCATTCATTCCGCCAAAAGACATAGTGAAAAAAATATATGTTAAATATACTATATAAATTTTTCCATTAATATCTGCGATTTTTTATAAATTATAAAGCCTCTTTTATAAAGAGCCGAAATTCTTACGATTTTTCAGTAATGTATTCTAGAAAAAAGTAGGCAGGCACACCCGAGATGGATCCCTACAAAACCCATTAGCTTAACCTCAGCTTTTCCTCAACCCCGCTACCCTCGGAGCACCAACCAAATCGGTTAGGGCTGCTCTGTTCCCAGCCTGACCCGGTTCCCAAAAAGGTCAATCCCCAAGGACAGGGTATCATCGTCCAAGCCAAGACCAATAGATCCTGCAAAGACCTCTCCCAGGCTTCAGCCCCATCGTAAGTCGGTTGATGGTAACAAGAGACGACTAACCTCCCGGCCTAGCCTGCCCGTGAAGCCTCAGACACAGCTGTCTTTTAAATGTTTTCAAGAGCGCAACACAAAAAACAACTCATCATGTCAAAAAATGCCCTGCCAAGGCAACCCCTAGAAATCAAAGCGCACGAATCCCCTATCATCTGTTTTCAAACTAAAAAAACACACCAAAAACCTTAAATATAAGAAAAATTTACGGATACGTATCAAAAGGTGATTCAATGCCAAAGAAAAAAGCCACAAAGTTCCACTCACCCACACTGAACACGATCCTGATGGTAGAGGCGGTCTTGGAAGACAACGAGGGAGCATTCCTGTCAATCCCCGAGCTCAAGGCCAAGCTGCCAAAGAAAGTCAATCACAACACGCTTATGCAGGTCCTGGCATATCTCGAGGAGAGCAACAAGATAAGTGTCAGCCTGAAAGGAGTCACCTGGTCCCATAAGTCGACGGGAAGACTGGCAAGGATGGAAAAAAGGACATAGGTAAATCATTTCTCACTTTCTTTCTCTTCAACTGAACTAGCACCACTAGGGTCAAATCAAAGGCCGCCGCTGCCCTTTTTGCGAAGTGTCTTCCAGCAACGGTATGAGGGCCGCCGGGGGGATGTCCCTTACGGGGACGGCGGCCTTATAGAGTAATACATTAAGCGCTTCGCCTGGCAGCGCACGGAGGTTTTGTGAGCGCAGCGAGCAAAACCGGAGCAGGCCTTTGATTTGACCCGGAACAGAAGAAACCTAAATCAACATGATCAACCAAAGCGCACCATACCCGACAAAGCAAGCCGCGGTTATGAACGGCATCGCCGGATAGAACTTATCCTTCTTGGCAAAGTAGAGCAATAGAAACAGCCCGAAGCTCACGACCACAGGCACAACAAGCACCTTCAGGAAACCCACGTTCTTCATCAACACGCCAGCAAACAGAAGCGGAAACCCGATATCCCCTCCACCGAGGATAGCACTCTTCACCCCACCAGCAGCAACAGCACCCTTCTTCGCACGCGGCGCGTCAGCCACGTGGACCTTCCCCTTCTTGGGAAGCTTGTATGGGATAGACAGTCCTGCAAACACCCTGGACTCTGTCTGGAACTTCGCCATCTTGACCATGTGCTTGCTCTTCCACACCGCTATCATGTCATAGACAGAGATCACAAGCAGCAGGATCACGATAGCATAGAGATTCATTATAGGAACGAATATGGCAGCCAGCCCTCCATAGACAAAGACCTCACTCACATTATGGAGTATGACATTTCTCCTGTATATCTTGAGCAGAGCGACCACGACAGCCAGAGCGACAGATAGTATCGCCCCTAAATATCCCCACTGTTTCAGGAATGCATAGAAGGCGATTGTAAGACAGAGCGAGACAGAGAGAAAGAACCACAGCTTCCAAAGCCGGACTCCCCGAAACCGCACAAGCAGTAGCACAAGCAGAGTGCCTATAAACACCGCAACCAGTATGAAGATATACGACTGGGACTCCTCGACCTCTGGCCTCTGCATGTCAAAAGGCAGGTCAGAATATGTTATGTTGACCTCACCGGTCGTCTCATCCACCACTTTCTCTGCGATGTATTGGTCAGTTATCGCAAGCCCGACAATCTGTGACACAAAGAATATCGCGACCAATATGAGCGTAATCTGTAGTGAATGCTTCATACATCAACCCATCAGATAAAGTTATTTAAATCATTCGATTTTACAGAGGACCATGAAGGTAGCCCACAACGTAAAGCTGAGCGTATTCTCCCACGAGGAGGAAGATTCAGAACAGATCAAGCAGAAGTTCCTGGAGCTGGTGCCCTTTGACCTGGAGCAGGAGAATCTGGAACTGAAGACCCGGAACGCCCAGGGCGTCCAGGAAAAGAAGATAATGATATACGAGCTAAATCTCACAAAAGAGCGCCATACAAAGAGATTCATGGAGCACCTGAAGTCCAACCTGGACAAGGACCAGATAGGCCTCCTGAAAAAACAGGCTGAGTCAAGGCTGGACCAGGAACTCAACTTCTTCATAAGACTGGACAAGCCGAACCTCCTGCAGGACAACAAGTTATTGATAACAGATGCAGGTAATTGCTTTCATATCAAGATCAGTGTTGCTGCGTATCCTGCGAATCGGGAGAATGGGCTCAAGGTTATCAATGAGTGGCTGGACTGACCAAGCACCAGGCCGCCAACCAAGCACTCAGATTCTAAGACTATCTGTCATTAGTTTTGGCCGCAGGCCTCCTTTCTATATCATTCCTTTTACCTAAGTTCTCCTAACCTAATTTTCCACCACGGCAAACATTTAAATACAATATCCTCAATTTGAACACCCATGACAAAGACAATTGACCCCTACGGCGCTGAACTTCCAGAGGATTACATCAAAGTCATCAAAGACTTCGGCTTGGAAACATTCAATGTAGATGATTTTCCAAATCCCAACAGACTGATGCGCCGCGGTGTAGTATTCTCAGGAAGGGACCTGAAACCCATAGCCAAAGCGATCAAGGAAAAGAAGCCCTTCTACGTCCTCTCAGGCATAATGCCAACAAACGACAAGATCCACTTCGGCAACAAGCAGGTAGTGGAGAACATAAGATACTTCCAGGACCAGGGCGCCCAGGCATACATCCTTGTAGCAGACCTCGAAGCAGCAGCAGCAAGAGGAGTATCATTAGAAGAAGGAAAAAAGCGCGCACTGGAATTCCACATCCCAGCATACCTGGCCTTAGGATTAGACCCAAAAAAGACCATATTCTATTTCCAGTCAGAGAACAAGGACGTTGTCCACATGGCTTATGAGTTCGCAAAGAAGATAACACTCAACGAGTTCAGGGCAATCTACGGCAGCGCAGACCCCGGACGCATAATGTCCGCAGTCACCCAGGTTGGAGACATACTCTACCCTCAGCTGACAGAGCGCAGGCCAGGGATTATACCCGTAGGCATTGACCAGGACCCCCACATCCGGCTCACAAGAGACATAGTAGACAGGACCAAGGCAAAGAAGTTCTTCCGACCTTCAGGCCTTTACCACAAATACACACCTTCGCTGGACGGAGACATGAAGATGTCAAAATCCAAGCCAGAGTCCTGCATCGTGCTGCCAGAAGAGATAGGCCCTGTCAAGAAGAAGCTAAAGCGCGCACTGACAGGTGGAAGAGAAACATTAGATATCCAGAAGAAGCTGGGCGGCGAGCCAGAGAAGTGCATGATATTTGAGATGGACAAGCAGCATCTCATAGAAGACGACAAGGAACTCCAGAAGATATATGACGACTGCAAGGCAGGCACCCTGCTCTGCGGAGACTGCAAGAACATCGCCTGCGACAAGATGGAGAAGTTCATGGCAGATTTCGAGAAAGGCGTGGAAAAGGCAAAAGCCCAGATTCCCAAGCTAAACTTTGTCAAATTCGGCTGATTCTGTAAAATACATTTCAGTAAGATATATAATATATACACTACACTGCATAATACCCATATATGGAGGTTCGACAGCATGAAAAGGATATTGACGATACTGATTGTTCTTATGTTGGTCTTCACAACAGGCTGCTTGAAGGTAGTGATTGAGCAGAAAGCCCCAGACAAAGAGCCGACCATCACATCAAGCCCTGTGGAGAAGACTGAGTATATCATTGAGGATTCTGGAGATGCTGAAGAACTAGAGGAAGATGACACAGATGATGTTGAGATCAAGGACACGGAATCAAAAAGAGCAGCAGAAACCACAAAGACATCGACATCCAGCACAGAACTCACTTCCGGAAAATGCACAATCTTCCCCAGTGACAACCCCTGGAACACAGACATCTCAGACTACCCTGTCCACAAGAACTCAGACGGTTTCGTCAAGAGCATAGGAAGAAGTGACAACCTCCATCCTGACTTCGGCACTGTCTGGGACGGAGGCCCGAACGGGATCCCTTACATCATGGTAGACAACGCGCCCATGGTACCGATCAACTTCGTTGACTATGGTGACGAGTCAGACCCAGGCCCTTACCCGATACCTGACAACGCCCCTGTAGAGCATGGCGATGACCACCATGTCATTGTCATGGACAAAGGCAGGTGCAAGCTCTACGAGCTCTACAATGCAGACAAGACAAGAACTGGATGGGACGCGTCATCCGGCGCAGTCTTTGACCTCACCACAAACAAACTCAGACCCATAAGCTGGACCTCAGCAGATGCAGCAGGCCTGCCAATATTCCCAGGACTCGTCAAATACGATGAGGTGGCCAGTGGCGAGATCGACCATGCACTGAGGTTTACAGTTGAATACAGCCAGCAGGCGTTTGTCCTGCCAGCGACCCATTACGCAAGCGATGACACAGACCCTGATACCCCTCCGATGGGATTGAGATTCCGATTGAAAGACACCTTCGACATCTCAGGCTTCTCAGAGAAGAACCAGGTCATACTGAAAGCCCTGAAGAAGTACGGCATGATCATGGCAGACAACGGAGGCGACTGGTTCCTTTCAGGCGCACCAGACCCGAGGTGGGATGACGATGAACTCGGCGAACTGAAGCAGATCGAGGGCAGGAATTTCGAGGCAGTAGACACAGGCAGGATATACACAGAATATGACTGATCTTGCGGCCCTAGCACCAAGGGCAAATCAAAGGCCGCCGCTGCCCTTATTGCGAAGCGCCTTTCAGCAAATTCATGAGAGCCGCCGGGGGGATGGCCCCTACGGGGACGGCGGCCTTATACAGTAATACATTAAGCGCTTCGCCTGGCAGCGCATGGAGGTTTTTGTGAAGCGTAGCGGAACAAAAACCGGAGCAGGCCTTTGATTTGCCCACAAGAAGCCGCCACATTACGAAACTTATTTAAAACCAAAACCCCTGTAACCGCCATATATCATAATAAACCAACCAAAAAGAGGTGTATCAAATATGTGGAAAACCGCTCCATTGAAAAGCAGCATGATGATGGCTGCAGTCCTTGGTTTCCTGATAGTCCTTATCTACGGCATGTCAGGCAGGATAGGCAGTGACTGGGCATTCGCCCTGGGATTTCTCTGTGTAGTGATGTTCGTAGCCTGCATGATCGCGATGCGAAGAGCACCGATCGACTCCCAGCTGGAGTATGGCAAAGGCTTTGTCCACGCTGCCAACGAGAACCCTGATTGGAAGCCGAAGAAGAAGGCTGTAAAGAAGGCAAAAGTGACAAAAAAGCGCGTCACCAAGAAAAAGGCAAAAAAGAAAGCTCCTAAGAAGAAAGCTGCAAAGAAGAAGCCCAAGAAAAAGGCAAAGAAGAAAGCAGCAAAAAAGAAACCTGCCAAAAAGGCCAAGAAAAAGCCAGCCAAGAAGAAAGCAGCAAAAAAGAAATAAAAAATAATTTCGGAAGCACTTATTTTTTCTTTAATTTTTTCTCTGTCACTTCTTTTTTCTCTTTTTTGGGAGGCACAGCCTTGAACTTCCCCCAATACTTGAGGAACTTCTCTTTACACTTCTCTTCCTTGTAGTACACACAATGCGTTGACCGCTTCTTGAACAGGCACATCGCCACGCTAAGCACGTGCGACTGCATGTCCATCATCTTCTCGTCCTTCAACACATTCCGTGCGTCAGCGATGCACTGCCGTACAAGATAGAGGTTTTCCTGCCGTGCGACCTGCTCCCTCTCGCGCTCTTCCTGCGCTGTAAGGAACATATCCTCCCACCGAGTGCTTCCATTCGCCATTTCCCGTGGAAAACTTTTGCTGAAAACCATGAAAAAGAAGATGTCCGAGGCCTTAAAGGATTCTTCCGGAAGAAACCCCACAACGTACCGATGATTTCAGAACAAAACCGACCAGAGTAGAACATATCCGGAAAAATGAATTTTCAAGAAAAAGATTTCAGAAAATCCGGCTTCATTCCCCGAATTCTTTCTTCCTCACCTTAACAGCACTAGGCGATTCCCCGCCATGCCACGTAAAACGAGGCTTTATCCTCATAGGATACAGCTTTTCATTAGAATCATCAAATATCACACCAGCACCCTTAACCCGAGGAAGATTATCCACTGCCTGAGTCAACCCCTCTCTCATATACGACTGTGTCAACAGCCCCAAAGCATCAACATCCATCCGCGCAGTAATCCTGTGCGACAAAACAATATCGCTCTGCGTCATGACATCTGTATGTATCTTCCCAGGCTGCTGCGTCGCCAAAACCAAAGAAATCCCTGGCTGACGACCCTCTCTCATGATGGTTATCAGCGGCATTGTAGCAGCATTGGCATCAGCAGGATCCTTTGGCAGGAACTCATGAGCCTCGTCAATGATCAGCCACACAAGTGGCATCTCCTGAGCCTTTTTCGACGTATCCTCTGCAGAGAAATAATCCATTGTGCTGTGCACACTATCAAACTCCTCTTTCTTTCGCGCAGTCATACGTTGCAAAAATAACTTCTGAGCAACCAATCCCACAATCAGATATTTTATCTTCCATCCGCCAGGCATTGTAGCATAACAAGACACATCAAGTATAGTCACCTGCCCTGAAGCAGCTAACTCACTAAGCGGAGTTCCATTGATATCAAAGACTCCCCAGGCCTCGGTCGACCGGAAACGGTTCTCAAGCGCATCCTTCACCTGCTGCTCCGAGCGAATATCCTGCTGCGCAGCCTGCACAAGATCATTGATATCAAACTCATCCCCCTTGGTCTTACGCAGCTGATGCACTATCCTCTCAACAAGAATCCCCATGGGTTCATTCGGACCGATGTCGAACGCACCGCACCAGTCTGCTGAATCCAGTTCAGACGGCTTGATTGCAAACGGTCTATCCGTAGGTATTCCTTCTTCTTTATATTTATTATAATACATCACAGGAGTATAGATGACAATGTCAAGACCGTGTGGTTTGTTGCCCCACTGCGCAAGAAGATCCTCATCCTTCTTGTTAGGATACTTCATGGTCCAGTACACGCCCATGGTATCAAGGAAGACAAACGAAAGGTTCTGCCGTATCTCTGGTTCAAGGTCTGCCATCCCCTCAGCGATGACACCCATGGTGTATGACTTACCCCCGCCCCTTTTACCGCAGATAAAAACAACATGCGCGCCAGCGACATCCATATAGATAGGATTAGACAAGCTGGTTATACGGCCCATCTTGACATACTGCTTGCCAAGCAGGATTGTCCCTTTCATGCCAAGCTTCTCGCGGTCTGCTTTCAGCCGCCCTACAACAATATCACGCGCCATACCCTTTCTCCCCACGAACAGCCAATATAAACCTTTATTATAACTTATTGGTGACAATGGACCCTTTATTATCTCATGGACAGATGATTGACAAATTTTATAAAGAATCTGTGCACTTCAAGCCCAGTAACCACATATTTCATGATATTGGAGGGGATAAGTTTGACAGATAAGAAACATAAGCACCATTCGCATCACGCTCATCATGCACCACACCACAGGAAAAAGAAGACTCCTGTTGGTAAATACGTATTCGGCATCATAGTTTTCGTTGTCCTTGTGGCAGTTGTTGCAGGGCTCATCTATCTTTCGACCAAGGCCGGCGAGTCAAGGACTGAAAGAGAGAGCAAGGTCGCAGCTGTTGTCAATGGAGAGCAGATAATGACAGAGTACCTTGATGAACAATACTCAAGAGTGCCTGTCCAGTACCAGGCATTCATAACCAAAGCAACCCTGTTGAACCAGACGATAAATGAGGTCCTCCTCCTGCAGGAGGCAGAGTCAAAGGGTGTGGACGTGACGACATCAGATGTCCAGGCTGAGATAAAGACTGCCATGGACACTGCAGGCATAACAAAGAGCCAGCTTAAAGATCGTTTGGCAGAGCAGAACATGACCCCTGATTTCCTTGAGGAACTTTATAGGAAGCAGTTGACAATCAACAATCTGCTGGAAGACACGGTCTTCACAGAGCTGGATGTCGACAAGGTGGATATCCAGAACTACTATGACTCAAAGATCCGTGCCATGCACATCCTTGTGGATGAGGAGGAGGATGCTGAAGCGATCATAACAAAGCTCAAGCGGGTCTCAAGGAGCAAGCTCGAGGCAGAGTTCAAGGAGCTTGCAGAGTCAGAGTCAAAGGACCCATCAGCAGCCACGAACAGCGGCGACCTCGGAGAGTTCGGCAAGGGCCAGATGGTCCCTGAGTTTGAGATGGTTGCCTTCAGCCTTGATGAGTATGGGTTCACAGAGACCCCTGTCAAGTCCCAGTTCGGCTACCATGTCATCATGAGGCTGCCGAAAGAGGAGACACTTGAGGACCAGTATGCTGCGATTGAGGAACTGCTTCTCTCACAGAAGAAGGCCCAGGCAGTCCCGCTCTATGTGGAACAGCTCAGGAGCAAGGCACAGATCCAGGTGATATACAAGGAGCCTATGGTTCCTATAGTGCCGGCAGCACCGACAGGGGCTGTTGTGGCAGAGCCTGTGGCAGTCGAGCCTGTTTCAGCTGACGAAGAATAATTTTTTTTATTATTCTTATTTAGTGTTCAATAAAAACAAAAAAAGGTGATTGAGATAGAAAAGGACCTACTAGACCTGAGCACACTGACAGAAAAAGAGATTCTTTCGATATTGGACCTTGCTGATTCTGTGAAGAAAGACCCTGGCCAATACTCCGACAGGCTCAAAGGAAAGACACTTCTGATGATATTCGAGAAGCCCTCACTAAGGACCAGGGTGAGCTTTGAGGTAGGCATGACCCAGCTCGGCGGCCATGCCATATATTATGACACAACAACAGCGCCGATGGGCAAGGGCAAGGAGTCGATCTCAGACACTGCAAGGTGCGCCTCGAGATACTGTGACATCATGATGGCAAGGATGTTCAAGCACAGCCACATAATCGACCTGGCAAGGAGCGCAGATGTCCCTGTGATAAACGCCATGACTGATTTCTCGCACCCCTGTCAGGTCCTGGCTGACCTGCAGACCATAAGGGAGAAGAAAGGCAGGCTGAAAGGATTGAAACTGTGCTACATGGGAGACTCCAACAGCAATGTGACGCATTCCCTGATGTTCGGCTGCGCAATAACCGGGATGGATATATCAGTAGGCTGCCCAGAGGGTGAAGAGTACAGTCCGCAGAGGGAAGTGATAGAGAAATGCAAGAGCATAGCCAAACTATCAGGCTCACGGATTGTCGTGACCCATGATGCAGAAGAGGCAGCAAAGGATGCGGATGTTGTCTACACCGATTCCTGGATGTCATACCATGTCCCGCAGGACCAGCAGGAAGCGCGGGTAAGACTGCTCACACCATATCAGGTCAACAAGGGACTGATGGCATCAGCGAAACCTGACGCGATATTCATGAACTGCCTTCCTGCACTGAGAGGTATGGAGCAGACAGCAGATGTGATAGACGGCCCGCAGAGCATTGTCTTCGACCAGGCAGAGAACCGACTCCACGCCCAGAATGCATTGATGCTGAAACTGCTGAAGGCAGAGTGACCTGATTAAGACCACCACATTATTTATATACTCTTTCTTATTTGATTCACCCATGAAAACAGAGATATCCTCGCTGGAGCTGCACTACCTACTGAAAGAGCTGCAGCAGCTGATAAGCGCAAAGGTGGAACAGGTCTACCAGATCGCAAGGGAGGAGCTCATAATCCAGTTCCACATCCCGAACCAGGGAAAGAGATTCCTGAGGATAATACTGGGCAGACTGTTATACCTGGCCTCCCACAAAGGAGAGATACCAGAACGCCCGCACGGCTTCTGCCTTTTCCTGCGAAGACGGCTCAAGAACGCAAGAGTCAGGGCGATCTCTCAGCCCAATTTTGAGCGTGTCATAGAGTTTGCAATGGAGACCAAGGATGAAAGATACAAGCTCGCAGTGGAGCTCTTCAGCAAGGGAAACATACTCCTTGCAAATGCCGACTCTGACAAGATAATAACCGTCCTCGAGAAGCGGGAATGGAAAGACCGCTCGATAAAGCCCGGCGCAGAGCTGAAATACCCTGAAAAGGAGTTCAACTTCCTGGAAATCGAAAGACCTGACCTGGACACGTTCCTCAATAAGTCGGACAAAGAGAGCCTGGTGAAGACCCTGGCCCTTGAGCTTGGCATCGGCGGCGCATATGCAGAAGAGCTTTGCATCATGGCAAAAGTTGACAAGACCCTCAAGCCGAACCAGCTTTCCGACAAGGAAAAAGATGCCCTTCATGAGGCAATCAAGACACTTAAAGAGAAAGATATCTCACCGAGGATAATATACAAAGATGAAGCAAAGAAGGAAGTCAAGGACATAATCCCTTTCGAGCTGGATTTCTACAACAACCTATATTCGACCGAAGAGCCTGATTTCAACGCAGCATTGGATAAGATACTCACTCAGAAAGTCGAAGAGAAAGCGATAGAAGCGACAGAGAAGACAGCAAAGACAAAGATTGACAAGGTCAATGAGATGTTGAAGCAACAGATCCAGAGGATTGAAGGCCTGGAAAAGTCAGAGAAGGAGAACCAGCGCAAAGGCGAGATCATATACGAGAACTATCCGCTCATAGAGCAGGCCATAAAAGAGATACTCGAGCTGAGAAAGGACCATTCCTGGAAAGAGATCAAGGAAAGGTTTAAAGGGCATAAGCTGCTCAAGGATGTGAACGAGAAGACAGGAGAGATAACCCTGGAGATATGAGCATGGAAGCGAAGGACACTACAGATCTGGAACGGTTGGACATATCATCGAATCTTGTGGCAGCGTACCTGATAAACCTTGCAAAGGCTTGCCTGTTGATAGCAGCCATGATCGGCGCGTTCTATCTCGTGCAGTACATCCTTGGCGAGAACCCATTCATAGATCTCTTCAAGACAGTGGACATCCCTATTGTCTGGGCGATGCGCGCCGTATACGGCCTGATTGCAGCATACCTCTTGGTCGTCATATTCAGCACGCTTTCCCTGACATCATACGAGCTGGTCTTTGAGGGCGACACCCTGAAATATTCTTATGGAAGCATATTCAAGGTAGAGAACGAGACAAAATCCGCCAACATAATCAGGACAAACTATAAGGAGTACTCACCCTTTAAGCTCGGCGAGATAGAGATCGAGATGACAGGCACGGAAAAGGATAAGGTTGTGGTGAAGTATGTCAGTGAAGCAAAGGAGCAGTGCGGGCTGATAAACCAGTTGATGACCCTCAAGAAGTCTGAGGAGATGGATGAGGTGAAGGGGAAAGGGGTGGAAGCATGACTAAAGCGATAATACTTGCAGGGGGTCTGGGAACAAGGCTCAGGCCTTTGACAGATACCAAGCCAAAACCACTCCTTCCGATAAAAGGAAAACCTATAATCGAGCACGCGATTGATAATTTCAGGAAGCACGGAATCACTGAAATCATCCTCTCGATAGGGTACCGGGCAGATAATATCAAAAAATATTTTGGAGATGGGCGCGCCTTTGGAGTGCAGATAGAATACTGTGTAGAAGATGAGCCCCTGGGTACAGGCGGCGCGATAAAAGAGGCTTCGAAAGGCATAGATAAGACGTTCATAGCGATAAACGGAGATAACCTTGCTGATTTTGACTGGACATCATTGCTTCAGCAGCATAAAGAGACTGGTGCGAAGATAACGCTTGCATTATATCCTGTAGAGGATGTGACGCAGTTCGGGATAGCAAGGCTCGACGGAAAGAAGATAGTGGAATTCATAGAGAAGCCCGCTATGGAAGAAGCGCCGTCAAATCTCAACAACGCGGGGGGCTATGTTATGGAATCCGACGTGCTGGATGTGCTTCCTGAAGGAAAGTCCTCGATAGAGCGGGATTGTTTTGAAAAGCTGGCAACTGAGGGGGTTGTATGTGCGTTCAAGCACGATGGACAGTGGTTTCCAACAGACACGATCGAAAAGTATAAGTTTGCCGATGAGAACTTTATTCCACCAGGCAAGTAGGATAAAAATGAATCCCTTCCTGAAACGCTACGCTGAATGGGGCCATGACATTGACCCTGAAAAGATATCTCTGAAACAGTCGATACGCGTCAACACACTGAAGATATCTGAGGAAACTCTGGTAGTTCTACTCAAGAAAAAGAAGGTTGGCATGAAGAAGATCCCTTTCACCAATCAGGGATACTGGGTCAACGCGGAGTTCGCCTTAAGCTCCACTGCAGAGTACCTACATGGTTATTTCTACATCCAGGAGGCTGCTTCTCAGATACCCGCTCAGGTTTTATCCCCTGAAAAGGGAGAATCTGTCCTTGACATGTGTGCGGCTCCAGGGTCCAAGACAACTCAGCTTGCGCAGCTCATGAAGAACCAGGGAACACTCATTGCGCTTGACAGCAACACATCAAGGATATCTGCCCTGAAGAACAATCTTGAGCGCTGCGGTGTGAAGAACTGTATTGTATATCACAAAGACTCAGCACACGCGCAAGACCTTGGAATGAAGTTCGACAAGATCCTGCTTGATGCTCCGTGTGCAGGCAATTTCGTAACTGATCCTGACTGGTTTGAGAAGCGTTCGCTTGAGGGGGTAAAGGAGCTGGCCCGCACTCAGAGATCTCTTCTGAGAGCCGCTATCCAGGTCCTGAAACCCAAAGGCACAATCGTATACAGCACCTGCTCGCTGGAGCCTGAAGGCAATGAGGAAGTCATCGAGTGGGCTCTGGAGAACCTTCCGATCAAGCTTGCCAGCACAGGGCTTGAGGTGGGAGAACCAGGTATGAGTAGCAAAACAAAGCTCTGCAGGCGTCTATGGCCTGAACAGACAGGCACACAAGGCTTTTTCTTGGCTAGGATTCAGTTCAGATAAGAGAATTATAAGGTGGACAGCTTTAGGTGTTTCCCGACCTAAAGGCCAGTACTGCACCAAACGTAGGCTAGCTTAACTTCGGTGTTCGGAACGGGAACCGGTGTAACCAAGCCACTATGGCCGTCCATAATCTAGGATTTTGAGGTCATTTATAAGGTTTTTGGGTTTTGGAGGATTTTGTATCTTATATTGTGTTGACACAGATCTTGTATAAGTAAGATATTTAAATAGGTGTCTGATTTGTGCTGGTTGGTGATATCCAATGAAAATCGCGATCTTTGGTGCGGGGTATGTAGGTCTTGTGAGCGGTACATGCTTTGCTGATTTGGGGAACAATGTCATCTGTGTGGATGTTGATGAAAAAAAGATATCCATGCTGAATGAAGGGAAGATGCCCATATACGAGCCTGGCCTCGAACCCTTGGTTAAGAGGAACATTGCTGAGCATAGGCTTTCGTTCACAACAGATGTCAAACAGGCTGTTGAACATGCTGAAATAATATTCATCTGTGTGGGAACTCCTCAGTCAGAGACAGGGGCTGCCGATCTTTCCTTTGTGCGATCTGTTGCTGAATCAATAGGGGTGCATATTAATGATTACAAGGTTATAGTGGATAAGAGCACCGTCCCTGTTGAGACTGCCCGCATGGTGAAGGATATTATCAAGCAGAGCCTGTCCAAAGATGTTGCTTTTGATGTTGTCTCAAACCCTGAATTTTTGAAAGAGGGGACTGCCATCCATGATTTCAAGGTTCCTGACAGGATAGTGGTTGGCGTGGATTCCGACCGTGCCCGGAAGGTCATGGAGAGGCTATACAAGCCGTTCGTGAGGGCCCATAAGCCGTTGCTTTTTGTGAAAGTGCCTAGTGCAGAGATAATCAAGTATGGTGCAAATGGGTTTCTTGCCACGAAGATAAGTTACATCAACATGCTCTCACCTCTTTGCGAGAAGACTGGAGCAGATGTCATTGAGGTCGCTCAGGGGATGGGTCTTGATGACCGGATAGGTCCGAGGTTTCTTTACGCAGGCATTGGCTATGGTGGTAGCTGCTTTCCAAAGGATGTGCGTGCTTTAGTCAGGACTTTAGAAAAGTTCAAGTGTGACACAAGTATTCTGGAAGCAGTCGATAATGTCAATGAAGTGCAGAAGAGGATACTTCTCCCAAAGATTGAAGAGTGTTTTGACACTCTTTCAGGTAAGAAGATTGCCATCTGGGGGCTCGCGTTCAAACCAAAGACAGATGATGTGCGGGAGGGTCCTGCAGGTATAATCATCAAGGCCTTATTGGAGAAGGGTGCGGATATATCTGCTTTTGATCCTGAAGCCATGGAAAACATGAAGCAGGTCTTTCCGCAGATAACCTACGGCAAAAATCCTTATGAAGCTGTTGAAGGTGCAGATGCTCTTATCATCTGTACTGAATGGGATGTGTTCAGGCAGGCCGACAAGGCGAGAATAAAAAATCTCATGAATAAGCACAATATCTTTGATGGCAGGAACATCTGGGATCCCAAAGAGATAAAAGAGTTAGGGTTTGATTATTTTAGCGTTGGTAGGGATAATAGGGATTAAGAACAGGGAAATCAAAGGGGTTTGTTTGTATTACGTTGAGATTTTTTGGTGTACTCGATGGCAGGGATTCCTAAAGGTTCGGAACTGGGTTCTTCAAGCTTCTATGGTACAGAGAAAAATCTTAAAGAGGTGCTTGCACGCTACAAGGTCCATCCTGCAGATTCAGATTTCTACATCAGGACCCACAAAGGGTTCCTGGGGATGATAAAGGGTTCTATGAGAGAGGGAGATGTTGTACTCGATGTTGGTTGCAGCTTTGGTTTCGTGACATGTGAGATTGCGGCTCTTTATAGGGAAGCTGGACTGAACATGAGATTGGTAGGTATTGATATCGATCCCCGGCAGATATCAAACGCAAAAGCTTACTCAGAGTCTGTGGGTATCGACGGGATAGAATATCATGTCTGCGACGCAAGGTCTTTGGAAAGCCTATTCAGTCCTGAAGAGATAAGCATGGTGGTAAGCCTGTACGCGTTCCACCACATACCTGACGCTGAAGAGGGGGATATCAATCAGCAGAAGCGAGACGTCCTGAAGACCTTGCAATCCCTTTGCAGCGAGGGCGCGAGAATAATCATAGGTGATGTTATCGTCCCTTCAAGCTATTCTGACAGAAGAAGATATAAGGATGAATTAGAGAGAGATTGGATGCCTCTGAGGCTGGAGGCTGCGCAGAGAGTATCAGATGCTGCGTTTGAGATGGAGAAGAACGCAACATTAGGTGTTCTTAACAGGGAGAATGAATTTCCTATAACCTTGGATGAGTACCGGGAGATCCTGAGTGCAGCAGGATGGGTGAGATGCTCAGAGAAGGTCATTGAACCTTATATGGATGTTATTCTGAATTATAAGAAATGAGAGGATCAGCAGGATTTATTCTGGCGAATCTTGACTGACCCTTCGATTATGTCAACACGCATACTATCAGATGCTGCGATGGTCTTGACCCCCGAACTGCTTTCTATCCTTTTTGCTATCGTCTGCGGGATATCAACATATTGCTGTTTGCCGTCAGCATACGTCACGAGCTGGTCTCCGTGATGTGTCAGTATACATGTCTTGGGATTAACTTCGGCCAAAAGATGGAGCACTCCTTCTTCACCGAGGAATTGTGTGTGAAGTACACGTTTTTCCCTGGATACGTTCTCTTTCTCGTAACGTTCCGCCTCTCCCTTTGAACGTGACTTTTCCTGCACCATGTACGCGACGATGTGATCAGTTCCATTGAAAGATTCGCTAAGTGCTGGGAAGAACTCTGTATCTCCAGTGACACCGACAGTACCGTTAGGTGTATCAATGACATACCCTACACAGTCTGAATCAGAATGGCTCTTGCTTTCAGGATCATAAGATTCAGTATGGATCGCCGGGACTGCCTTGATGATGATCTCTCCTGCCTTATGTGAGTCCCCCGGTCTCATGACCTTGACCGTCCCAAGTTTTGCCTTCTTGTATTTGTCAAGACGGGGTCCCTGATCAAATTCCTTGTTTCCTTCGAGCACTGTCCTGTTGCAGAGGACCGTTACCTGCGAAGCAAATTTTTTTGACACGGTGATGATGTTTTCAGCATATTCCTCGAGGCCGCCGCAATGGTCTATGTGGTTATGGGTCACGCAGATGATATCAGTCATCACAGGATGCCAGTCATCTTCAGCATTCTGGGAGTATTCGAGGCAATCGCGCACAGCAGTCACTCCAGGATCGAAATGTATCCTTGTATCGCCTGACTGCAGGATGAACCCTCCTGTATGATGGCCTTGCACTACTGCTTGTCCTCCTCCACCCACGCCAAGAAACACAAGACTCAATCCATCAACTTTGGGTTTCTTGAGTATGTATCCCTGTTCTGCGTAGGGCATCGCTATCTGATGTATTGATTTGAATATGTTCTTCTTCTTACCTATATCCGGGTCTGTTTCTTCTGTTATGAACCCGATAGGGTCTGCTTTCATCTGTTCTAAGAACGCGTTGTATTCCTCAAGGCTCATGCCGTATGTTTCCAGCATCTCGTTGATTATGTTGATTTCCATTTAATAAGGGGAATGGGTAAACTTTATAAAACATCCTCATTTTAGGCCAGATATGGTAGGACAAGAGATATGGGGGCTTATTCCTGCTGCTGGCAAGGGAGAGCGATTAAGGCCTTTGACCGATGAAGTGCCGAAATGCCTGGTTGAGGTTAATGGCAGGACTCTGCTGGAGACAGCTATACTTACCTTGAAAGCGATGGGTGTGCAGAAGATAGCGATTGCTGTCAGTTATATGAAAGAGAAGATAATAGAGTTCATAGAATCGAAGGATTTTGGTATCGACATCCAGTTTGCATATCCTGACAAGCTTCTGGGGCTTGCGTATTCAGTCTACAGCGCAAAGGATATTGTATCTGGAACAGTGGTCATGATGCTGCCGGATAATATCTATACAGAAGACTGCAAGTACGCCCTGGATAAGCACATCTCAGAAGGTGCTCTTGTATCCCTAATTGTCGAAGAAGGCGATCCTGAAAACAGGTATGAGACCATAAAGCTCGAGGGAGACATGATAACAGACATTGTTGAGAAAGCATCCTTTTCTTATGGATGGAGAGGCACAGCGATATACATATTCGAATCAGGTTTCTTTAGGTACTTCGATGAGCTTGAGGTTTCAATAAGAGGAGAGACTGAGTTCCAGGACACCATAATCCAGGCAGTCAAGGATGGAGAGAAGGTCCTGGGCGTGAAGATAAAAGGAAGACGGTATGATATAACCGAACCGGGCGATATAGCCAAAGCAGAGGCTGCAATCAAAAGTAAAGAGTAAGTTTTTAAATAGGATGGATATGATTATGTTCCTTAGGGGAGGTGTGATTAAATGTCAACGATATTATTGGTTGGTGGGGCAGGTTTCATAGGTTCCCACCTGACAAAAGAACTTGTGAAAGATGGAGATACTGTGGTCATTTTTGATGCTTTTCTTGATTTTATAGATCCTGATCAGAGCACGTACACCACTTATCTCAAGGAACGACTCACTTGGTTGAAGAAATTGCCGAATGTGAAGATACTTCGAGGAGACTTCAGGCACAAATCCCACCTTAACAGGGTCATACAGGAGTACAAGCCTGACGTGGTTGTACAGCTTGCAGCCCTGCCGATCGCGACCGCTTCAAATCGTTTCTCTGAAGAGGCCAAGACGATCAATCTGGATGGGACCATAAACATCCTTGAGTGCCTCAGGGACGCGAGTTTTGTGAAGCGTTTCGTATATACATCTTCAAGCATGGTATACGGCCATTTCCAATATTCCCCTGCAGACGAGAAGCATCCCACAGAACCTATAGAGGTCTATGGTGGGACAAAACTCGCAGGAGAGATACTGACCAAAGCTTACGCCAAGCGATTTGATCTGGAGTACACGATAATAAGGCCGTCTGCAGTCTATGGTCCTACTGACTGCAATAGGCGAGTGTCGCAGATATTCCTTGAGAAGGCTTTCAAGGGAGAGGATGTCATGATGCACGGCGACGGTTCGTCAAAGCTTGATTTCAGTTTTGTAGAAGATGTTGCGCATGGGTTCTATCTTGCGGTGAAATCACCTGCTGCTGCGAACGAGACGTTTAACATAACCGCAGGTGACGCACATTCTATCAAGGAGTTGATAGATGTGCTCAAGAAGTTGGTGCCAGAGCCAGGTTTCAATGTAGGGACCAAACCTACAGATGAGAAAAGGCCTGAGCGTGGGACATTAAGCATAGAGAACGCGCGGAAGAAGCTGGGTTATGAACCGAAGGTAAGTTTCGAGGAAGGTATGAAGATATATGTTGATTTCGTGAGGAAGATGAACATCTTTTGATTTTTTTATTTTGGTTCAATGGTGTAAAAAATGGACGTTCCGCTATGTAGACCATATCTCGGAAAAGAAGAGCTTGAGAGGATAAAGGCAGTCCTGGATTCAGGCTGGCTCGTACACGGGCCTAACTGCAAGCAGCTTGAGAAGGATTTTGCAGAGTTTATAGGGGTGAAGCACGCGCTGACCCTCAACAGCTGCGCGTCAGCACTTCAACTGGCGCTTCAGGCAAAAGGAATCACAGGAGAGGTGATTGTCCCGAGCTTTACTTTTGTAGCTTCTGCCAACACGATAGTGAACGCAGGAGCAAAACCTGTCTTTGCAGAGATAGATTATGGTACCTGCAACATAGATCCTGCGAAGATAGAGGAGAAGATAACAGACAAGACAGAGGCGATAATGCCGGTGCATTACGCAGGTCAGCCTTGTGACATGGAAGCTATCATGAAGATCGCAAAGGAGCACAACCTTGCCGTGATAGAGGATTCCGCAGAGACGTTGGGTGCTGATTTCAAGGGTAAGCAGGCTGGCTCGTTCGGGATAGGTTGTTTCTCTTTCTTTCCTACCAAGAACATGACTACAGGAGAAGGTGGAATGATCACGACAGATGATGATGCTGTTGCTGACAAAGTCAAGGCCTTCAAGGGACATGGAATCGGTACGAGCACGTTTGATCGTGAGCACGTAGATGAACCTTGGTATCGTGAAGCTGTCCTGGCAGGTTATAACTACAGGATGTGTGATGTCCTTGCTGCTATCGGTGTTGTTCAGCTGGGAAAGCTCAAGGAGATGAACACTCTCAGGAGGAAGCATTCAGAGTTCCTGAATAAGAATCTCCCTACAGATTATGTTGACCTGCCTGTCAAGGCGGAAGGTTGCGATCATGTCTATCAGATGTACACCATCAAGGTGCATGATAGCATAGACCGTACAAAGTTTGTCCATTACCTGAGGGATAAGGGCGTCGGAGCGAGCGTGCATTTCGACCCTCCAGCACATCTGCACTCATACTACCGGAAGAATTTCCCCGTCACAGGTCTTGACGTGACTGAGAAGGTGGCAAGATCTATTGTGACCCTTCCGATGTTTCCCACATTGACTGAAGAGGAATTGGATTATATGATAAAGCAAGTAGAAGGAGCTGTTGAATCATGTCGAAAGTGAAACCTAAATACAGTATGGTCATTCCTGTAAGGAATGAAGAGAAAGCACTACCCAAGATATTGGTGGAAGTCAAGAAGGCCCTGGACAAGCTGAACGGCCCGTGGGAGTGGATCATAGTCGATAATGTCTCTACGGATAAGAGCATAAGGATAATAGATGCTTTCAACGCGAAATACAAGTGTATCCGCCTGATACGCCACAAGTATAACAAGGGGTATGGTGGCTCGATAAAGACAGGTGTCGCTGCAGCCAACTCTGATACTGTCATAATCATAGATGCTGACGGGACGTACCCTGCAAATGAGATACCTAATCTCGTGAAGTACAGCAAGGATTACGTTCTTGTGAACGGTGCGAGGACAGGAAAGCATGTCAAGATTCCCTGGAGGCGTAAGCCAGGGAAGTTTGTCCATACGATGCTCATAAGCGCGGCTGCCGGAAGGCACATACCTGACATGAATTCAGGTCTCAGGGTGTTCAACAAGGAGGCTTTCAACAAGTTCCTTGCGCTTTATCCTGATGGATTTTCCATATCGACGACATTCCTGCTCTCGTGCGTGACAAATGGTCTTCCTGTGAAATTCCTGCCGATAGATTATTACAAGAGGAAAGGCAAGTCAAAAATCAAGTATTTCCGGGATGGTTTCAATTTCGCCATGCTTATTGTCAGGGCGTTGACGTATTTCAACCCGCTGAAGTTGTTCCTGCCGATGGGCTTTTTGTTCTTCGTGGCGGGTCTTGGTTATGGCATATACGATTTCACCCAGAACGGAGGGGTTCCGGATATCTCGATAATCCTCATAATATTGTCTTTTCTTGTGGGGCTTTTCGGATTGATCGCTGACATGAACAGCAAGATATTGATACATCTGAACCAGAGAAGGTGAGATAGGCAAATGTCCAGGCGTCCTGACCAGAAAATATATGTGAAGAAGGTGCTGGAGCAGGTCCCGCGGCTGATAGCACAGCTCGACAGGAACCCTTTCTCTCCGACATATGGATGCTTCGACTGGAATTACTGGCATGACAAGATAGTGGATTCCCCTTCAGCCCATACGCAGGAGAACGTCCTTGTGCTGGCGTACCTGTACATGAACAAGCTGGTGGACAACCCCTATTACAATAACGATAAGGTCAAGGATTGGATCATTGCGGCGATGCTCTACTGGACACAAGTACAGCATCGTGACGGTTCTTTCGATGAGTTCTATGTGAATGAACGTCAGCTAGGGGCGACAGCGATAACATTGTATGCAGTGATGAAATCATTCATCATGATAAAAGGGAAGATCGCTCCTGAAGACGCGAAACGGATCCTTGCTGCGGCGACAAGGTCAGCAAGATTGCTCGCGAAGCACGACGAGACGCATCTGTTGTCAAATCACCAGTCACAGGTGATCATGGCGCTGCTGCTTGTGCAGAAAGTGACTAAGGTAAGCTTCTCGAAAGCGATACGCAGCAAGCTGAAGAGGATAATCACAGGCCAATCCAAGGATGGATGGTTCAGGGAGTACACTGGTGCTGATCTGGGTTACCTCACGACGACAATAGCGTTTCTTGCAGAGTATTATCTTGAGACAAAGGACCGTTCGCTACTGGATCCTCTGAAGCAGGCAGTAGAATTCACAGGCCATTTCATATATCCTGACGGGACTTTCGGTGGTGTCGTAGGTTCGCGCAACACAGCCCATTTCTGGCCTTCAGGATTTGAGATGCTGGACAAGGCAATCGGCGGAAAATTCCCTCTTGCAGGGGCTATTGCAGACAAGGCCTTGGAATTCATGGAAGCCGGTTCGCTCTTGACCCCTGAGAAGGAGGACAGATATTTCGGGGAGCAGATGTATGATCTCCTCTGGGCCTTCATGAACCATTCATCAAGAGGATCGTCTGCAGAGCTGCCTTTTGAGCAGAAAGATTTCCTACGATATTTTGAGGATTCAAGGATGCTTGTCGTGAAAAAGGCAGACCGCTACGCGATAATAAGCGCTGGAAAAGGTGGTATACTCAAGCTTTTTGACATCAAGAAGAAGAGGATTGTGAAGAGCAACTGCGGTCTGGTCGGAAGGCTGTCAGACAAGACAGTGGTCGCGACAAATTTCAACGACGAGACATACAAAGTCAAGCTGGAGAATGACCTGATAAGGATATCTGGAAGATTCCACGCAGTCTCGTTCTCTAATATGTCTCCGTTCAAGATGTCGGTCTTCAAGACAGGAATGCTTGTGCTTGGAAGGACAATGTCTCTTTCCAATTTCATCAAGGATGTGATAATAAAGAAGCTGATAACCGGCGACAGGAAGGTCGATATACTTTTTAGCAGGACAATCGACCTGAATTTCTTCAAGATAGAGGATGAGATCGTCATCAAAGGAGGAGATAAGTTCAGGGAACTGTCCTGCCTGGACGAGTCGAAGCTTATATTCGTGGCCTATTCCAAGTATTTCAATGAATCGGAACTCGGCACAAGGACTAAGAAGATAGGGGAAGATGAGATTGAGATGCTCAATACGGACAAGTCAGTCAAGCTTGTATATGATAATTTATGAGAGGTAGTAAAATGTCTGTTTTGGATGCTTTTGTGGGTTCTAAATACGTGAATTTTATTGTCTCCAGCAAGATTGGAGTAGTCTTGGCAAGGTCTTTTTTGATATTCCTCTCAGCGGCCTTCACACCCTTTGATATATTTTTCCCTCTGACTTTGGTTTTCCTTCTGCTGACTGTGTTTTCATTGACAGGGTATTTCACCATGTGTTATGTCCTTGTCACCATCATTATTTCCCTTTTCCTCCTGTTCGGCATCTTCATGAAGAAGAGTGATTTCGGTAATCGGTCATCATCCGCACTGTTGGCGTATCTTTTCATGGGTGGGTCAAGAGCGCGCTTCCTGAATTTCGCGCTCTTTGCGTTGTTGGTGTTGTTGAATGTGGTCATCATTATAATATCGTGGTTCTTATGAGAAAGAAAAAAGCTGGTGATATCAGAAGACCTGGACGCTGTTTGTTCAGGAAGTTCAGGATATCTGACATGCCGCAGATAATGTCTATAGAGAAGGAGGCTTTCCCAGACCCTCTTGCTCCATTGGTCGTGCTGTTCCTTTCAGCGATGACTGAATTCATCGTAGTTGTGAAACAGGGGAGAGTGGTGGGTTTTCTTTCTCTTGGTTATGAGAACAGGACTCTCAGGCACATATATAGGATAGCTTTCTCGAGCTCCTGTAGGGGTCAAGGGTTGGGCGGAATCATTCTATCCAGGTATGTGAAGAATGGTTGTTCGGTCATGACAAACGCGACCAACAAGGGTTCTTTGAGGTTCTATGAGAAGAATGGGTTCAGGGAGACTAAGAGGATAAAGAAAAAAAGCAAGTCTCTCGTCTATCTTTTGCGTTCTTGAGCTGGCTGGATGAGCGGGTGCCTGAACCATGAATAAGCGCCCGCCACCGCTATGAAGACATAGTTAGTCAGCAGGAAAAGGAAAGAGAATCCTATCGCTGATTCTGCAGTGAGTCCTATGCTTGTGAAGAGGAAGACCAGGACAGCATCTCTGGTACCGATACCGAGGAAAGATACTGGGACCAGCGCTATTATCGTGCTTATGCTCACAGCTATGCACAGGTATATGAACGGGATTTCCAGATACAAGGCGAGCGCGAGGATGTATGCCTGCGCAAATACTGCGGCAAGGCCTGCGAGTGATATCAGGAGTGGCTTTGCTATCTTGGCTGACCACATCATGTTGATGCCTTCATAGAAGTCTTTGAAGTGTGTCCTCATATTGCCGGAGATCCTCTTGAACACCTTTGGTTTGAGCACGAACCTGCCCAGCTTTCGGACGAGTCGTTTATTTGATGCGACAAGCAGCATAATCAGAAATGACAATGCAAAAAAGGACGTCAAGGCGACCTTCATCTTTGTCTCCAAGGGGAAGAATAAGATTCCTATGGCAGAGATGATGAGGAGGAATGGGATGTTCATGAACCTGTCGAGGATTATGCTGGAGATGGAACGCCCCACAGGTGTTTTACCCTGCTTGTTCAGGTGATATGCTTTGATGAATTCTCCGATCTGGCCAGGGGTTGCGCTTGCGAAATAGGTTCCCCCTAGGTTGACCTGGAAGAGCTCCCTGAATCCGAAAGTGTGGCCTTGCGCGCAGAGTATTGCCTGCCATCTGAGGGTTCTGATTGTCAGGAGCAGGAACGACAGGATCGCTGCGAGGATCAGAAAGGGCAGGTTTGCTCGACCTATCAATGAGAATGCTTTGGTGACATCTATCTTTACAAGTATTATTATGAATATAAGGATGCCGATAAGCTTTATCAACAGTTGTTTCCGCATTTTCAGATTGACCACCTGATGTATGTCTGTTATGAGCAGTAACTTTTAAATACCTTTCGGGCAAATGCTGTTGTAGGCTGTTTATATCATGTCTAAAGAGAAAACAACGCATCGGATAGCGATAATTCTGGCATTGGTACTCATTACCCTCTTCCTGAGACTTTACAACACGAGCGACCTGTCTGGTGGTGATGATTCCCAGTGGGCTGAGCTGGCGACATATGCCATCCAGGACCCGAAGCTGATCATCTACCCGCACATGCCTGATGAGCCGACACAATGGCGGGACGCGCATTACTCAAGACCTTTTGCGGTCATCCCATATGTCTTGTCAATACTGGTACTCGGATACAATAAGTTCGCGATAGTGTTTCCAGCCGCGCTTTTCAGCGCTCTGTCAGTGATACTGCTTTTCCTGCTGTTGAGGAAGCAGTTCAATGATTCTGTTGCATACCTTGCATGTTTCTTCTTTGCGGTATCCCCTTTTGAGATGGCATTCTCGAGGATAGGCCTGCTGGATTCAGCATTGATATTCTACTGTCTTCTCGCATTCTGGTTCCTGATAGAAGGGCTTGAGAGGAAGAAGGTCAGTTTCATCTACCTTTCTGCCATTGTATGGTTTGTGAACAGCACCACGACCAACATAAGGGGGGCGGTCCCGATACTCGCCATCCTGCCTTGCATATACTTCTACCTCATGAAGCAGAAGTTTGACTTCAAGAGGCTTTTCAGGAACAGGATGTTCCATCATATACTGATCTCGCATATTGGTGTCGCGGTGGTTTTCGTGATATACATTGCCCTTCCTCTTCTCTGGGGGGATTCAGGCTGGATTGACCTGTTCATAGTCATGGGACAGAATGCTGCGGGAGCTATACCTGGCAGGGAGTATATGGGATTCTGGACTGCAGTCCGGCAGATGGGGTCGATAATCATCTTCACACCTTTTATGGGTCTTGTATTTGTGCCCTTGCTGGCAGGTCTTGTCTTTTCGCTCAGAAGGTTGAAGGAGTTCAAGTACGCGTTCTGGATATTCTTCATGATAGGCATGCTTTTTTTCTACTACCAGGGCCAGTACGCACCACACAGACAGACGGTTTTCATGCCTGCTTTTGCAGCTTTTGCGGCTTTGGGCATCATGCTGCCTTATCAGAGGTTCAAGAAAGATAAGGATTCACACCTATTGCCCTTGGTCTTTGCCATATCCTTCGCTTATCTAGTATTCATGTTTTATATGTTCTCAGTGTTTTTTGCGATAGATTTTGTAGGCGTATATTCCGTTGCGCAGGCTTTAGGTCTGGAGCTGCTGCTCGGCATCCTCATAACGTATTGGTGGGTTCTGGTCATTCTTGTTTTGGGAGTGTTCGGAGCAGTGTGGTCGCTCTCAAGGACAGAAAGAACAAAGGCTCTTAGGGCATATGTGGTAGTAATGCTGATCTTTCTGGTGATAAACATTTCAGTCCCTTTACTGCTGGCGCATACCGGCGTGGGAATCTACAAGCGCACAGACTCGACAGGTGTCGTGGGAAGATATCTCACAGAGAATCTTGGAGAAGAGAGGTATTCCTGTGTCGCGGGCGTCCACGCCAAGTCTTTCTCATTCTACACCCGGCGCACCTGCGCATTCTGGGTCAAGGTCGATGTCCCTTGGCTGGAGGAGCAGGCAGAGAAGGGTAACGTGAAATACTTCATACTCAACACTCATTATCAGGGCGGAACGTCAGGATTCGGGATGGTCCGTCCTGATGGGACATTCGGTCCTGCAGTGAATACAGGTTGGGAGATAAACCATCACGACAAGAGGGACTGGTTGCTGGACAACGCTGTCGACGTTACAGGTGATTCGGGGCTGTCAGGAAAAGAAGATTTCATCATCTACAGGTTGAAGTGAATCCATGTTTACAGGCAGTATATTGTTCAGAACCTGAACAGTTTATACCTGAGACCTCGATAGAATGTGTGTGCTGCATACCAAAAAAGATTGAGCAGCTTTGGATGGTGTGCGTCCTTATGATAATCACAGGGTATTGATATCTCTGAGATCTTGCCTTTGTGTGAAAGGATGCTTATGAGTATGTGCATCATCTGATTCTCCTGATGTCCCCAGCGGTTCATGTCGATCCTGCTCATGAATTTGAGGTCATATATCTTGAATTCGCTGTGGAATTCTGAGAGGTTAAGGTTGAATGCCCACCTGTCAAAGCCACTCAGTATGCGGTTTCCAAGAAACCTCCATTTAGGCATAGTCTTTCTTACGCCCTTATGGGTCACCCTTGAACCGAAGACCACATTGCTTTTGCTCTCTTTTATCTTTTTTATCAGTTTGCCGGAATGCTCGATAGGGTACTGACCGTCCGAGTGCAGGATTATCATGTAATCATACCTGTGGTAGATACCATACCAGAAAGCGAATTTCTGACTTCCGCCATATCCTATGTTTTCGACGTTTCTTATGACCTTGCAGTTCTGCAGATTGTGCGTGTCGACGTATTTCCTCACGACCTTCAGGGTCCGGTCAGGAGAGTTGTTGTCAACGATAAGGATATCATATTGGAACTTCAGTGTCCTTATCCTGTCAAGGACCTTTGCTATTGTCTTTTCTGCATTCAGGCAAGGCACAAAAAGCAGAATCTTGTCTGTTTTGGTCATTGTGTTGCGCGTTACAGGTCAAGGTTGTTTTATTAAGTTATCTATACTACTTATTGGTTAGTAATACTTATTGTTTTTATTGTTTTTTGCGTTTGGGTTGTGGTGTTTCTGACCAAGGCAATTATTTATATAGTGCTTCGCATTTTTCCGGAAGGGTGTGGCAAAATGGAATCAGGATACTCTAAGCGGATTCTTCTATTTTTGAAGTCGAATATCTTATTTGTCCTGGTTTTGCTGGCACTGAACATATTCCTGGCATCCTTATTCTTCAATACCTTGCCTTTCGGAGACACATCATATTACGCACACATGACAAAAGTGATTGTGGAGCAACATTCGATATATGAGCAGGATTTCTATTCATATTTCTCGATACTCTTATCACTTGTGAACATTCCTGCATTCCTTCTGTTCAGGAATGAGTTCCTTGCTATCCGAGTGACAACGACAATCATCCACATAATGATTGCTCCGTTGTTCTTTATACTCTTCAGGAGGATTTTGAGACCGTTCGGCAGGATATTGTCTCTGCTGGTCGTGTTCAGTCCCTGGCTGATATACTTCTCAGGTCTTTTCTCTGTCTCAGAAGGATTGACTGCTCTGTTGGCGATGGTTGCGTTCTATTTCTTCATCAGGAACAAGGACCTTACGTTACAGGATTATGTGGGATTCTCATCTTTTGCGGGTCTGGCTTTGCTGGCAAGGACTGCGTACCTGTTGTTTGTCTGGCCTTTCTGTATTTATCTGCTCTACCGAGTATACGTGGAGCACCTGAAAGGACTGCCTGTAAAGAAATGGGCAGGATATTCTGGAGGGGCTGCTGTGAAGAAGATTGCATCTTTGTTTCTGGTAGTAATCCCCTTCGGGGTGTGGAAAGTGATATCGTCGAGCATGTTGCCCGAGTCAGCGACACGAGCAACGAATTATTTTTCATTCTTCATAGAGATAATGACAGAATATTCCAGTCAGATATTCAATATTTCATTTCTGATAAAATGTTTTCTGATAGTTGTTTTTGTTGTTCTGCCTCTCCTGTTCGGCCCGTATCTGATCTACGCGCTGTTCAGAAGACCAAGGTTCAGGCTGAACAGGATATATGTGGTATTCGGCACCTTCATATTCCTTGTTCTGTTCCACACGGTCTGGTATGTGGGAAACACCCTTGATCCCCTGATGAGGCTCAGGTATTTTGTGCCTTACTTCACGATAGGACTTGTGGCGATAACACTGAAAGTCAAGGGAGATTTTCTCAAGGGATCTAAAAAACAAGCGTTTGGCATCTCCAGCATAGCAGGGATAAGAAACTGTCTGAAAAAAAGACAGCTCATGGGCTGTCTTATTGTTCCCGTCCTATTACTCACGCTGATTTTCTTCATATTGCTGGCAGCTGTGGTGAATTTCCCTTATTTGAGCGACAGCATCGTTGCAATATACCCTGACGGTTATGAAACGATAACTGTACAGTCCAAAAATGCGTTCTCTGCAGTGGAATGGATGAACCAGAATCTTCCAGAAGGTGCAGATGTTGGAGTATTTCTGATGAACCGGTACCAACTCATAGGTATGTATTACTTCTTACCAGATATTCTAAGGGATGACCTGGAGGTACATGTGCCCGAGGCGACCTTGCCATTTTGGAAGCATGGTGTTATAGAGCCTGAAGAGGATATGTCTGGGTTATATATTATCTCAAGAGGGGACCTGTCAGAATACGATGCCTGGCTGGGAGATGAAGACCTCAAAGAGGTCTATTCGAGCAAGAGACCTCCTTATTATTTTGTGTACCGCGTTCTAGGTTGAGTCTTTGACAAAGAGACGATGATTGCACGCATCACCCATTCATAGGACAGAAGAGCATATTTAAATCTTTTGTTTTGTTACTACTTTAGGGTGGTGGTTAAAGCTTTGATGTTTATTTTCAGGGCCTGACTAAACACAACCCGATGTTTAAGATCAGCAGTTTATCAATAGGAAATTTTATAAAGAAACCCTTGGTTTTAACCTCAAATATACGGTCTTTTTGATGCTTTAACTAAGGGGGGGTAAACATGGATGTCGTCATATTTTGCGGTGGTAGAGGGACGAGATTAAGCGAGAAGACAAAGGAGACCCCTAAGCCATTGGTGGAGGTTGGTGATTACCCTATTCTATGGCATATCATGAAGCTTTTTTCGCATTACGGTCATGATAGGTTCATGTTGACTTTAGGCTATAAAGGCGATCTGATAAAGCAATGGTTCTTGAATTACCGGTTCAATGGCTCTTTTGAGTTCAACCTGAAAGAGCCTGTCCTGCCAGACCATCCTGAGGCCTGGAAGATCCTCTTCAAGAATACTGGCATGGATTCTGGCACAGGTGGAAGGCTCAAGCAGGTGAAGGATGACATAAAGTCTGAAAGGTTCATTGTGACCTACGGAGACGGGGTCGCTGATGTGGACATTGACAGTCTGATTGCGCATCATAAGAAGATGGTCGCTGAGAAAGGTGTGCTTGTCACAGTCAGCGCATTCCGGCCGAACTCTAGTTACGGAGTCATCAAACACGACGGTGCAGGCATCGTGACATCTTTCGGAGAGAAATGTCAGGTCAATGACATGATCAACATAGGGTTCATGGTGTGTGAGAGGGGAGTGTTTGAGCACATCCCTGACAATCTTGCCTGTATGTTTGAGAAGGAGGTCCTGTCTAAGCTGACAGACCAGGGCAAGGTCGCCATATACGAGCACCAAGGTGTGTTCCACTCGATGGATACCTATAAGGATTATACCGACTTGAATGCCCTCTGGAATTCAGGCGATGCAAAATGGAAGGCTTGGAAAGATTAGATATCTATAAGGGAAAGCGCGTTCTTGTCACGGGTCACACCGGTTTCAAGGGTGCATGGATGTGTATCTGGCTAAATAAGCTGGGCGCTGAAGTGGTCGGAGTATCATCCAAGGATAATGATAATGATCATGTCTACATCAAGACCGGCCTGTCGAAGCTGTTGTACGCCGATGAGGTCGCTGATGTGCGGGAATATGGGCGGATGAAAGAGCTTTTTGACATGCACAGGCCTGAGATTGTTTTTCATCTCGCTGCGCAGCCCCTAGTGAGGCTATCTTACGACGAGCCTGTGGACACGCTGCATACGAACATAATGGGGACCCTCAACGTCTTGGAGTGTGTTAAGCAGACACCGTCGGTGAAAGCTGGCGTGATGATAACGACAGATAAGTGCTACAAGAACAAGGAACGGGTAGAGCCTTACAGTGAAGAGGACGAACTTGGAGGCCATGACCCATACTCGTGCAGCAAAGCGTGTGCTGAGCTGGTCATTGATTGTTACAGGAAATCCTTCTTCAAGCACGACGGGAAGCTTGTGGCTTCAGTCCGTGCAGGCAATGTGATCGGTGGAGGGGATTTCAGCCAGGACCGTCTGATCCCTGACTGCATACGCAGCCTAATGGCTGGCAAGGATATAGAGATACGGAACCCGTCCGCGACAAGACCCTGGCAGTTTGTCATTGAGCCTTTGTATGGTTACCTGATTGTTGGTAAGGGATTGCTTGAGGGGAAGACAGGATTTGCGGAAGGCTGGAATTTTGGACCTGAGCTGTCCTCTGTGGTCCCTGTGTCTGAAGTTGTCGATCAGGTCATTGAGAACTGGGGATCGGGAAAGTCGACCAGTCCAGGCAATGTTCCTACAAAGAAACACGAGGCAAAGTTACTGAGTCTCTGCATAACAAAGGCGAAAAGCAGATTGAACTGGGAGCCGAAATATGACGTCAAAGAGGCGGTCGAGCGCACGGTTGAATGGTACAAGAAAAGCGCTGAACTGGATCCTGAAGAGTTGCTTGATCTATGCGATGTTCAGATATCGGATTATTGTGCAGGGGGTGTTTGCCCGCCAGTGCAGATGAAAAGGGATGGATAAGGTTATTGAAGGCTTTCTGGATTTTTTCGCGAGGTGGTCTGGTAAGCTGATTAGGTGGTGTTCGTGTCAGAAAAACATAAAGGTAAAGTGCGGGTTGCGGATTATATCGCTTCATTCATAGCAGCGCAGGGAGTGAAGGACGTCTTCATGCTTTCCGGAGGAGGGATAATGCATCTTACAGACGGTCTAGCCTGCAATAAGGACCTCAAGGTATACTGTCTTCATCATGAGCAGTCTGTTTCTATGGCGCTCGAGGCTTACTCGCGCATGACAGGGAACTTCGGTGTAGGTTATTTCACGACAGGACCTGGTGCGACAAACGCACTTACAGGGCTGGCAGGGGCGTGGGTGGATTCTGTGCCTTGCCTTTTCATCTCAGGACAGGTCAAGAGATGCGAGACAGTCTATAAGGCAGGCATTCCCGGGCTTAGACAGTTCGGTGTCCAGGAGTTAAACATAGTTCCTGTCGTTGAATCATTGACAAAATACACAGCATTCATAGAGAAGCCAGAGGACATACGATTTCATCTTGAGAAGGCATTCTTTACAGCAAAGGATGGGCGCCCAGGTCCTGTATGGCTCGACGTGCCGCTGGATGTCCAGGGAGCATTGATAGACCTGCGGAAGCTCAAGGGATTCAAGCCTACGAAAAGGGTGAAGAAGATATCGGCTGCTCAGATGGGTAAGGTTCTCAATCTTTTATCTTCTGCGAAACGTCCGGTGATCATGGCAGGTCAGGGTGTAAGGATTGCCGGCGCAATGGGACCGCTGCGTGATTTCGTGAGCAGGTTCAGGATACCTGTCATAACCACCTATCTGGGTGTTGATGTTATTGAGGATAATAATCCATATTACATAGGTCGTATAGGTATAAAGGGAGATAGGGCTGGCAATCTTGCCATGCAGAATTCCGACCTTCTGATAGTGTTGGGCAGCAGCCTTCCTGTCGCAGAGATAGGGTATGATTACAGCCAGTTCGCAAGAGACGCCAAGGTTGTCATCGTCGATATAGACCCGTCATCGCATAAGAAGAAGACGATACGTTTTGATGTCTTGGTGGAGGGAGATATCAAGGATTTTCTTGAGATGCTTTCCTCTGTTTCTGGAAGAAATGATGGTTTTGATTTTGATGGTTCATGGATGCAGCGGTGCGCATCATGGAAGAAGCGGTATCCTGTCTGCCTTCACAGGTATTGCCGGTTGAAGAAAGGCATCAGCACCTATTATTTGATGGATCGTCTGTCAAGGAAGCTGCGTTCAGGCGATGCCGTCGTGACTGACGCCGGTTCGACATTCTACATAGGGTGCCAGGCTACAAGGGTGAAGAAAGGTGTCCGTTACATAACATCAGGAGGGCTTGCTACGATGGGTTATTCTCTGCCTGCGAGCATAGGTGTCTGCGCTGCAGCGGGCAGGAGACGTGTCATGTGCATAACTGGCGACGGATCTTTCCAGCAGAACATCCAGGAGCTGCAGTCTGTGATGCATTATAGGCTGCCGTTGAAGATCTTTGTATTGAATAACCAGGGATACCTCTCTATACGGTTCACTCAGTCCCGTTACTTCGAAGGAAGGCTTATAGGAGAGGGCCCAAAGTCAGGTGTCTCTTTCCCTGACAACAAGAAGATTGCAAAAGCGTATGGTATGAAGTTTATCCGCGCAAGCGACACGTCCAAGTTGGACAAGGTGATTGACAAGGTACTTTCTTCAAAAGGTCCTGTACTTTGCGAGGTCGTGACGCCTCCGAACCAGATGGTCATACCGACGGTTTCTTCCCAGAAACTTGATGATGGGAGGATGGTTTCAAAGCCATTGGAGGATATGTACCCTTTTCTGGACAGGAAGATATTTCGTCATGATATGGTAATAAGGACTCTGGATGATTAGGATGGAGAATGATATGAGACCCTCTGAGAAGAATCGTGTCTTGGTGACAGGTGCAACAGGTTTTGTAGGTGCTAACCTGGTCAGAAGGTTGCTTGAGGATGGGTTTGAGGTCCATGTGACCACAAGGGCCACTTCCGACAGGTGGAGGATATTGGATGTCCTGGAAAGTCTGCACGAGCACGAGGTAGACCTGAGGGATTTTGATGCTATCAAAAAAGTTGTCGGTCAGATAATGCCTGAGGTAATTCTTCACCTCGCAACTGCTGGTGTGTATGGTGGTAAACATCTTCCTGAACAGGACGTCATCGACATAAATCTCAAGGGCACTCTGAATCTCATCAGTGCTTGTGAGGATATTGATTATAAGTGTCTTGTCTTGACAGGAAGCTCTGCAGAATACGGGCCTAAAGACCTGCCGATGAGCGAGACAGACCTGTGCGAGCCTGTCAACATGTATGGTATAACAAAGCTGGCTTCCGCTATGTATGGGCAGATGATTGCACAGACAAAGGGCAGGCCAATAGTTACGCTGAGGCTGTTCTCTCCGTTCGGTCCTTATGATGATTCCTGCAGGCTGATGACATATGCGATAACAAGAGCCCTTGGCGGTGATGATCTTGAACTGGCAGACCCTGATGCTGTGAGGGACTACATCCATGTTGACGATGTAACTGGATTTTTTCTCGAGGTCATTAGGGATCCTGGAAGGTTCAAGGGCGAGATATTGAACATAGGATCAGGGGTTGAGACAAGTGTTTCGCATGTTGTGGACAGGGTTATTGAGATTACAGGTTCAAAAAGCAGGGTTTTCTGGAAAAAGAAGGGATCAAGGTCGTTCGAGTCGCGTGTCTGGAGAGCAGACATGGAAAAGTCAGAGCGGCTTTTCGGATTCAGAGCACGGACAGCATTCGAAGAAGGTCTCAAGGATACTGTAGAATGGTTCAGGAGCAACATGTCTTCATACGAATAGGTGATTTAACATGAAAGTTGTATTGCTATGCGGTGGAAGGGGAATATTGCTTGACGGGCAGGAGAGTCCAGTACCTAAAGCGCTGATTCCTGTAGAGGGCAGTCCGATACTGTACACCATAATGAAGCATTTCTCTTTTTATGGCATCACAGAATTCATATTGTGTGTGGACTCGAAGGGAAAGATGATACAGGAATATCTTAAAGACGTGACCCGGCCTGAAAAGGAGAGGAACAACATTTCAAAATGGGACATAACAGTCTTGGACACAGTTGATGATGCACGGACAGGTGCGCGGTTGTTCGGGGCTAAGGGGCTTGTTGGGGATTCCGATTTCATAGTGTCATATAGCGATGTCATCGCTGATGTGAATGTATCACAGCTTTTGCAGTTCCATAAGGCCCAAGGACTCAATCTGACGATGACCGGGGTGCATCCCACAACACCTCTTGGGATAATAACGCACAAGGATGGCAAGGTCCTCGACTTCAATGTCGAGGCAAGAAGTGAAAGCACAATAAAAGGGGGTTATTTTGTCTGCAGACCGGGTGTTTTTGATTATTTGTCTGAAAGTCCTGACTGCGCGTTCGAAGGAGAGCCGCTAAAGAATATGATAAATGACGGCCAGGTTGCGCTTTTCGACCATACAGGTTTCTGGAAGCATTTCGAGTCTTCCAAGGATCTTGATGAGCTCAGGCGCCTGACCAAAGACGACAATCCTTCATGGAAGATACAATAGATGATAAAGATGGAGACTGGAAAAGACATCAAAAGATACGCGATACATCTGCACGAGGACGATGAGGTGGTCACTGCTTTCAGGGACATCCCTAAAGGTGAATACGTTGAGTCTTTTTCAGGAAACGCTTCAGTTATTGATGTGCAGGAGGACGTGAAGGCAGGGTTCAAGATAAGCATCGCTGAAGTCGAGGTGGGTAAGCCTGTGCACAAGTATGGTTATGTTATAGGTGCGGCGAAAGAGAAGATACGCCCAGGGGATGTCGTGCACGTGAATAACCTGTCGAGCATATTTTGAGAGCTGATAAGATGGAAGATATTAAATTGCAGGGATATGCGAGAAGCGAAGGTGTTTTCGGTATTCGTAATCATGTCATTGTCGTCTCCAGCGTGGTGTGTGCAAATACAATTGTCGAGAAGATAGCCGCGGCTGATGAAGATGTAGTGATGATAACACATCAGCATGGTTGCGACCATATTGGTGATGACCGCGAGCAGGTCCTGCGGACGCTTGCGGGTATATGCAACAACCCTAACGTGGGAGGTGTTCTGCTGGTAGGTCTTGGTTGTGAGAATGTGAGCGTCGATGATATAGCGAAGGGGGTGAACACAGAGAACAGGATTGTAAGGAAGCTGCGGATACACGAGTTGGGAGACCTGGCTGCTATTCTGGATGCTGCAAAGGCTTCACTTTCAGATATCAAGCAGTTCGTCTCAAGGCAGGAAAAGACAGCTTTTGGGATAAAGGATCTTGTTGTGGGTTTAGAATGCGGTGCTTCAGACCCTTTTTCAGGCATAACTGCAAATCCTGCTGTGGGGAAGGTGAGTGACAGGCTTGTGGCTGAAGAGGCCACAGTGATGCTCGCCGAGGTGCCTGAGATGATAGGTGCAAAGGATATACTTGCAGAGAGGATTGATGATGATGCTGTGAGGGAAGCTCTGTTTTTAAGGATAGACAGCTATGTGGATGTTGCGAAGCGCGCGGGTTCTGATCTTAGGGGAATCAATCCGACTCCTGGAAACATCAGGGCAGGGCTGAGCACGCTTGAAGAGAAGTCAATAGGTGCCATCAGCAAGGCAGGGAGTTCAAAGATAAAGGAGTTTGTTCCTTACGCGGGCAAGCCTCGCTCAAAAGGCCTGGTGATCATGGACACTCCAGGAAACGACGCAGAAAGCATAACTGGCGAGGTTGCTGGAGGAGCGCAGGTGATACTTTTCACGACAGGGATGGGGACACCTATTGGGAGTCCTGTTGCTCCTGTTATAAAGATAGCCTCAAACACCAAGGTTTTTAAACACATGAGGGGTTTCGTCGACATTGACGCTGGGAAAGTAGTAGAGGGAGTCGCTCTGGAAGAGGTAGGTGATGAGGTTTTCAGGTTTTTGATCGAGGTGTGCAATGGAAAGGAGACTGCTTCTGAGCTGAACGGCTCAAGGGAGTTTTCAATAAACAGGATAGGACCGAGCTTTTGAGTGTATTGGTGTTAAAGATGGACAGATATATTGAGACGATGAAGAAAGCTGCAAAAGCTGCTGCAGATGCCATAAGGGCCACGAAGGGAGGCATGATGTGGAGGCAGAAAGATAGCAGAGAGTACGTGACTAATTGTGATATCGCTTCTGAGAACGCGATAATAGAGGTTCTTCAGAAGGAATTTCCTGATTCTACGATATACTCAGAGGAGGTGGGTGAGATAACCGGCGAGGAGGATCTTCTCTGGATACTTGACCCAATAGACGGCACTCATAATTTTATACATTCTCTGCCTTATTATGCAGTATCCATAGGTGCGTATAAGAGAGGAAAGCCTTTCGCAGGTCTGATCTACCTGCCTGAGTTTGATGAGTACCTGTACGCTGTTGAAGGCAAGGGCGCGTATCTTGATGACAAGAGGATATCAGTGTCATCTATTGAAAAGCTCGGCAATTCGATGATAACGTATGATAACCAGTTCCATAAGCATGAGGCCATGCTTAAGAATCTGGAATCTCTCCAGGCGAAATGCTTCACAGTGAGGGTGTTCGGATCCGCTGCTGTAGATCTTTGCAGCGTCGCGAAGGGTGCTGTTGAGGCAAGGGTGTTCCATAAGACCAAGATATTTGATTTTGCCGCTGGAATCCTGATAGTGAAGGAAGCTGGCGGGACTGTTACTGATTTTAAAGGAAAAGAGGTGAACCCCGAGACAAGTGATGTGCTTGTCTCAAACGGAAAGATACATCAGGAGCTGATGGATCTTTTGGAGCTATAGATATGTATGGGGTGTAGAATATGAAACCATTAATTGCGATAACGATGGGAGATCCAGCAGGGATTGGGTCCGAGCTTTGCGTAAAGGTATTGTCAGATAGCGATGTATACGAGAGATGCAGGCCTGTGGTTGTGGGAGATGCCGCTTGTCTGGATGATGCTCTGAGTTTTACAGGGATAGAGCTGAAGGTCAACAGGATAGTATCTCCGTCAGAAGGGTTGTACCTTCCAGGCACTGTCGACGTGTTGGACATGGGGAACGTCGACATGTCCAGGTTGGAATACGGGCAGGTATCCGGGATGTGCGGAAAGGCAGCAGGAGAGTATATCGAGAAGGTGATAGGGCTTGCGCTTTCCGGAGATGTTGATGCGACAGTCACGAACGCTATCCACAAGGAATCTTTCAAGCTTGGCGGCTGGGGTGAGAAGTACCCTGGGCACACCGAGATGTATGCTGACCTGACCGGGACAAAGAATTATTCCATGATGCTTGCGCACGGAAACTTGAGGACAGTACATGTATCGACGCACGTCTCTCTGAGGCAGGCCTGTGATGCTGCCAAGAAAGAGAGGATATGCGATGTGATAGATATAGCCTACAATGCTTGCAGGGCTATGGGACTCGAGGAGCCAAAGATAGGTGTCGCCGCGCTTAATCCACATGCAGGAGAACATGGTCTTTTCGGTGATGAGGAACTCGAGGAGATAATTCCTGCTGTAGAAGCTGCGAAAGCCAAGGGCTACAACGTTGACGGACCTGTGCCTGCGGATACTGTATTTTCAAAGGCGAGAGGAGGCTGGTATGATATTGTAGTGTCGATGTATCATGACCAGGGGCATATGCCTATGAAGCTGTTGGGATTTATCTACGACGAGAAGACTGAGAAATGGTCTTCTGTTGCAGGTGTTAATGTTACCCTGGGGCTGCCGATAATAAGGGCATCTGTGGATCACGGGACTGCTTTCGGAAAGGCCGGCAAAGGCACAGCAAGTGAAGACAGCCTCAAGGATGCGATTGATTACGCAGTGACTTTCGCAAAAAGCCCGGCTGATAAGGGGTGACGTCTGGAAGGATGGATGCTGTGAAGTCGGAAAACGAGATTAGGAAAGAGATACTGGACCGGGTCGACGAGCTGTATAGGTTGCGGGTTGCTGGGAAAAAGTTCGTTCCTGGTGAAAGCCGTGTCCACTACGCAGGTCGCGTATTCGACGAGAAAGAGATGGTCGCGGTCATAGACTCTGCCCTTGATTTCTGGCTGACCCTCGGCAAGCACGGCATGGAATTCCAGAAAAGCCTGACAGGACATCTCGGTATGAAGCATTGTCTTGTGGTCAATTCAGGATCTTCAGCGAACCTTCTTGCAGTCGCAGCCCTCTGTTCAAAAGACCTGCCAAGGCCCATGAAGCCTGGCGATGAGGTAATAACCACTGCGATGACATTCCCGACCACGCTTACTCCCATAATCCAGAACGGCCTGGTGCCTGTATTTGTCGACGTGGAGCCTGACACATACAACATCGACGCAAGACTTATCGAGGCAGCCATAACAGAGAAGACTCGCGCGATATTCTTCGCGCACACGCTGGGCAACCCCGCAGAGATGGACAAGATAATGGACATCGCAAAAAGACACAATCTCTACGTGATTGAGGACACCTGTGATGCCCTTGATTCCATGTACGACGGCAAGCTTGTGGGGACGTTCGGTGACATATCGACGTACAGCTTCTACGCAGCGCATCACATCACCATGGGAGAGGGTGGAGCGATGGCCATGAATGACAAAGAAGTCTACAGGGCAGCCCTGTCATTGAGGGATTGGGGACGCGCATGCTTCTGCCAGACAGGAGAGAAGAATCCGGATGGAGCCTGCAACAACCGGTTTGGCTTCAAGTTTCCTGGACTTCCAGAGGGGTACGATCATAAGTATGTCTACAACAATCAGGGGTATAATCTGAAGCCGCTGGACATGCAGTGCGCCATGGGAGTCGAGCAGATGAAGAAGCTCCCTGATTTCACAGAGAAAAGAAAGAAGAATTTCAGGGTTCTTTATGATACTTTCAAGAAGTATGAGGATAAGTTCATACTTCCTAAAACACTTCCGAAATCCGACCCTTCATGGTTTGCGTTTCCTCTGACTGTGCGTAAGGACGCAGGCTTCACAAGGACAGACTTTGTGAAGTTCCTTGAGAGCCGGAAGATAGAGACAAGGATGCTCTTTGCAGGTAACATCCTGCGCCAGCCAGGATTCAGCGGGATAAAGCACAGGGTTGCCGGCACCCTTGAAAACACCGACAATGTCATGTCCAACTCGTTCTTCCTTGGCGTGTATCCAGGTCTCACAGAAGAGATGCTGGATTATATGACTTCATCCGTGGATATGTTCTTCAGGAAGTAGGATGTTGTTCTGGAGGAACTGTTTTTCTTGTTTAACTGGTTTTAGGGGCTGAAATGGTGTTTTAGCAGGGTTTTATGTTTCTTGATATTAATAAAGAGCAACTCTTTTTTCCATTAAATTTATAAAGAAATCACTTCTTAACGGTATCATCAGGGGGTTCTTATGGATAAAGGTAAGGGGGTTCAACTTGAAGGTCACAAGTTGATGTATCATGTGACTGAAGTCGCGGATTGGCTTAAAGGAGGCACTCCTGCACCCATATATATTGAGATAGGGCCCATCAACAGCTGCAATCACAAGTGCAGTTTCTGCGCCCTGGATTACCTTAAGAGCAAGGGTTCGATGATCAAGAAGGACGTTCTGATATCCAATCTCAAGGATATGGCCGATTTTGGAGTGAAGGCAGTCATGTTCGGAGGAGAAGGTGAGCCGCTCATGCACCCAGCTCTTCCTGAGATCATATCGAAGGCAAGGGGATTTGGATTGGATATATCTTTGACGACCAACGGAGTTCTTTTGACGCCTGATAAGGCAAAGGATATCCTGAAGGATATGGCTTGGATAAAATTTAGCATAGATGCAGGGACCAAGGAGAGATATGCGAAGGTCCATGGGACCAGAGAGGATGATTTTCCGAAGCTTATGGCCAACATCGAGTTTGCCGTGAAGCATAAGAGGGATGATGGTCTGGATTGTAGGATAGGTTGTCAGCTCTTGCTGATCAATGATAACATTGACGAGGCAGAGACCTTAGTCAAGACACTTAAGGGGTTTGGGGTGGATTATCTCGTCCTTAAACCTTATTCGCAGCATCCTGACAGTATAAACAAGCAGGTCTTTGACATACAGAAATATGATGCTTTGCTTGCAGATATTGCAGATAAGTACTCAGATGATGTTTTCAAGGTAATCTACCGAAGGCTTTCAGCACAGGAAGTCGATGCAAAGATAGAGTATGAGAGATGCTACGGGATAAATTTCTTTGCCCTCATCGACGCATTGGGAAACATCATACCCTGCAATATCTTTTATGAGAAGGAAGATTATTATTATGGCAACATAAATGAACGGCCGTTCAGCCGGATCTGGACAGGTGAACAGAGGAAGAGCGTGGTGAGCAAGCTATCTGAAGAGGGTTGTGAGAGTTGCAGGAAGGCTTGCAGGATGAATTTCGTGAATAAATACCTTGAGACTGTCAAGAATAAGAGCAAAGAGCACATAAATTTCATATGAGTTGATAAAGATGAAAAAAGCCATTGTGACGGGAGGTGCAGGATTCATCGGTAGTCATATGGTAGAATTGCTCTTGGAAAAAGGGCACTCTGTGGTTGCCGTAGACAATTTTTCAAATGGACAGCTGGATAATGTTGAGCTTTTCAAGGACAACCCTGATTATAAGTTCTATAGGCTTGATCTCGCCGAAGAGTTTGATGATTCTTTCTTCAAAGATGCGGATTATGTCTTTCACATGGCCGCCTTGGCAGATATTGTGCCGTCTATTGAAGAGCCTGTGAAGTACCATGATGCTAACGTCACAGGGACGTTGAGAGTGCTCGAGGCATGCCGGAAATACAAGGTTAAGAAACTGGTTTACAGCGCATCTTCATCATGCTATGGCATACCTGACAAGTACCCTACCCCTGAAACAGCAGACATAAGGCCTGAATACCCTTATGCACTCATGAAATATGTGGGAGAGCAATATGTCCTGTTTTGGCATAAGCTGTATGGCATACCAGTAATTTCTTTGAGGTATTTCAATGTGTTCGGCACGAGGGGCAGGACCAACAGCACATACGGAGCTGTCTTCAAGGTCTTTCTGAAGCAGAAACTGGAGAACATCCCTTTGACTATCGTCGGAGATGGCACGCAGACAAGGGATTTTACCTTTGTTACTGATATAGCCAAGGCTAACCTGATGGCTGCTGAGTCTGATCTGGCTGGTGAGATAATAAACCTGGGGACTGGCAAGCCGGTATCTGTCAATCGCTTGGCAGAGTTGATTGGAGGCACCACTACGACCATCCCAAAAAGGCCGGGAGAGCCTGACTCCACGCATGCAGACATTACAAAAGCCAAAGAGCTGTTGAGATGGGAACCTGAAGTGTCATTCGAGGAAGGGGTGCAGATTATGCTGGATAACATCAATTATTGGAAAGACGCCCCCTTATGGACTCCTGAATCAATAGACAAGGCTACAAAATCCTGGTTCAAGTATTTGGGGAGCTGAGGATTGTCATCTGGAGAGGGCAGGATATATGAAAAGGATATTATTGCTGGGCCATACTGGAAAGATGGGTATTGCATTCACAGAAGCATTGAAAGAGGGTTATGAGTTGGTCGGGAAGAATAGCAAGGAGTTTGATGCTTCTGATTTCACACAGGTCAGGGAGATTATCAGCGAGACAAGACCTGATATTGTGATCAACACCGTGGCAATGCTGGGTATAACCCCTTGTGAAAAGGATCCTGAGAATGCTATGGTTCTGAACACGCTTTATCCTAAGTTATTGGCAGGACTATCCAATGAATTCAGTTTCTTATTGGTGCATCTGAGCAGTGCCGCTATTTTCGACGGAGCTAAAGATGGTTTTTACACTGAGCTGGACGTCCCTAAGCCGGTCAATATCTACGGCCTGACTAAATATGGGGGGGATTGCCTTGTTGAATCGATCGCTGAGAGATATTACATATTCCGACTGCCTGTTTTATTCGGGAGATCAGTGAAGAAGACACAGTTTGTAGAGAAGATGCTCAGCAAGATGATAGACAGAGATGAGGATATAAGGGTTGCAGGTGATATGATATCTTCTCCGTCGTATAGCTTGGACATCGCCGCATCAGTGAAGACGTTTCTGGATTCTTCGATAGAGTACGGGGTTTATCATCTTGCTAACGAAGGACAGGCGAGCTTGTTTGAATTCATATCCGAACTGTCGGGATGCCTTGGGTTGGACATCAGGATTGAGAAGGCATCTTACAGGGATTTTCCTTCGCAGGGGATGGTCAATGTCAACAGCGCCATTGTTTCCAAGAAGAGAGGATCTTTGCGGCCTTGGAAAACCGCACTCAGGGATTATGCAGATGAGCTGAAGAAGGAGGGTGTATGTGGATGAAGGTTCTAATATTGTGTGGTGGAAGAGGGATCCAACTGAAGGAGGGCGGAGAACTTATCCAGAAAGCGCTGATCCCGATAGGCGGGAGCACGATGATCCATACCATAATGAAGCATTTTTCTTTTTATGGGATAACTGATTTCATATTGTGCGTCGATTCCAAGGGACATGAGATAAAAGCAAGCCTTGAGGACCAGAATCTGTCAGAGCAGGAGAAGAAGAACATGTCGGGATGGAATATAAGATTCTTGGAGACAGGAGATTCTGTCATGACCGGGGCAAGGATTCTCAAGGCAAAGGATCTTCTCGGTGATGAAGACTTTTTTGTCTCATACATAGACACTCTGGCGGATATAAACATATCCAAGCTGCTGCAGACGCATAAAGCGAAAGGTTGTGTGCTGACGATGACGGGAGTGCACCCTATGACCTATCTTGGGGTGATAAGTCACGAGGAGGGATACGTGACTGGTTTTGACGTTACAGCAAAGATATCAAGCACCATCAAGGGAGGATATTTTATCTGCAAGCCGAAAATATTTGATTACCTTTCCGATGATCCTGGCTGCGCATTGGAAGATACTCCTTTGAAACGTCTGATTGAAGAGAAAGAAGTGGCTCTTTTTGATCATGATGGCTTTTGGAAACACCTTGATTTCTTTAAGGATCTTGAACACCTGAAAAAACTGACGACTGAAGATAATCCTTCTTGGATTATCCGGTGAGATTACACAGCCAATCTAAAAGGGCAAATCATCAAAAAATCATGGATACGATAACTTTATAAATAAAAGATATTCCACAGGTGATTAAATATGCGGGTTGGACAATTAATTTACGGATTTTATGTAAGTTTTTCTAGGTTTGCAATTAAAGCGTTCAATCGGGCGTATCAGGGTACTAACAAGTTTATTGCGTGGTGTTTCAAGTCAAGTTATGTTGAACTTCATGGTTGCAAGATGTTTTTGGATCAATATGACACTGCAGGATATTCTGTCAAGCCTTACGAACCACATGCGATAGAGACTATGAAAAAGACAATCAAAAAAGGAGATTGGGTTATAGATCTGGGCGCATGTATTGGATACTATACTCTAGTTTTTGCTAAACTTGTAGGGCCTAAAGGAAAAGTTTTTGCTTTTGAACCAGATAAAGATAATTTTAAGCTTCTGAAGAAGAATGTCCAGTTGAACGATTTTAATAATGTTGTCTGTATCAATAAAGCAGTCATAGATAAAGTCGGGACAGAAAATCTCTACCTATCAGATAATATAGGTGGACACGTTATGTACAAGGAAACTTTTGAAAAAAGTAAGTCAGTTAAGGTTCAGACAACGACAGTAGATGAGTATTTCAAAGATGTGAACCGGAATTTTAATTTAATCAAGATGGATATTGATGGAAGTGAGGCCAGAGCGATACATGGAGCCAGCAGATTACTTGATAGAAATGCTAAAATAAAGATGCTTGTAGAATTCGCTCCGGAAAGACTGAAAGATTCCGGGATTGATAATCCTAATGAGTTTTTGGATATGTTGCAGGATAAAGGATTTAAGATAAGTGCTGTGAATGAACAGAAAAAAAGGGTAGAACCTGCCGATATAACATCCTTGATAAGAAAGTGTAAAGAGCTTGAAGGGGATACTAAAGGGCAGGGGGTGTATGTTAATCTGCTCTGCGTAAAAGACGGAAAAGATTGATTTTAGGAGCATTAAACCCTGTTGTCTTAAGTGTACAAGTTTTTGATGTTGATTTATAAATAATCTGATTAGATGGCAACAAAAAGCTTTAAATAGTCGATTCTTACCTGTGATTCTCATGAAACTCTCAGATTATGTTGCGGATTTTCTGGCAAAACAGGGTCTTAAACATACTTTTGGTATAACTGGAGGTGCAATAGTGCACATCCTTGATTCTATATACTCAAATCCCGAAATTAAGCATGTATGTACTACACATGAGCAGGTAGCTGCAATGGCTGCTGACGCGTATTCAAGATTGACAGGAAATTTTGGTGTTGCAATCGCTACAAGCGGGCCCGGTGCCACGAATCTCGTGACAGGCATCTGTTGTTCTTATTTTGATTCTATACCTGTACTGCTCATTACAGGTCAGGTCCCAAGATCGCAACTCAAGAAAGGTTCTAAAGCTAGACAGATAGGGTTCCAGGAGACAGACATAGTCGGGATGTTCAGTTCTATCACTAAATATGGTGTCATCATAGAGGATCCTGATAAGATAAGATACGAATTGGAGAAAGCGTTGTATATTGCTAAGTCTGGAAGACCCGGTCCAGTTATCCTGGACTTGCCGGATGATGTGCAGAGGGCAGAGATAGACCCGTCAAAACTAGAGGGGTTTACTCCGCCAGATTCTAAAAAAGTGCGCAGACCATCTGATGAAGATATTGCGCTCACAATCAAATTGTTGAAAGAGGCAGAAAGGCCTGTGTTGATATTGGGAGGGGGTATAAAACTGGCTAAAGCAGAAAAGCAGGCTCTTGCGTTGGCAGAGAGGTTGAAGGTTCCAGTCGCTCTCACTTGGGCCACAAAAGACATGCTTCCTTTTGATCATCCGCTTGTGGTTGAAGGTTTTGGCGTTTCCTCAGAGCGGGCAGGTAATTTTGTCGTGCAGAACTCTGATTTTATATTGGCGTTGGGCACCAGGTTGGATACGCACGAGACTGGTAATAACATGTCGACTTTCGCACCCGAAGCAGAGAAAGTCATTGTGGATATAGATCCTTCAGAGCTGGAGAAGTACGGGCAGAGAGGTATGCTGAAGGCAAATCTCCTGGTTAATTGTGATGTGACTGCTTTTCTGGATAAGATGTCTGCCGAGACCGTAAGCACAAAAGACATGTCTGGTTGGATGGCTCGCGTGAATGATTGGAAGGCGCGCTATCCTATATGTCTTGATGATTATCGTAAACAGAAGGATAATGTGAATCCCTATGTTTTCATGGACGCACTCTCGAAAGAGTCAAAAGAAGGGGATATAGTTATTACTGATGCAGGAGGCAATCTCACCTGGACGATGCAGGGCTACAGGGTCAAGAAGGACCAGAAATTATTTTCTGCATTCAATCATTCGCCGATGGGTTATGCTATGCCTGCAAGTATAGGTGCTGCGTTCACTACAAAAGAACCTATCATATGTATAACAGGGGACGGCAGTATCCAGATGAATATTCAGGATCTGGCGACTATTAAGCATAATAACCTTCCGATACAGATATTCTTGCTGAATAATGATGGTTATGGTATAATGCAGCAGACGCAGGATACCTGGCTTGGTTCAAGATATGCTGCTACAAACCCTGATTTTGGCGTGGCTATCCCTGACTTCTTGAAGATTGCTGAGGCGTATGGGATTCCCACAGTGACTATACGGAATCACGACGAATTAAAGGAAGGGATACGGAGGACTTTGGATCATCATGGTCCTGTTCTCTGTAATGTCTTGATGGATAGGCATCAGAAGATCGAACCTAAGCTTGAATTTGGCAAGCCTATTGAGGATTCATCACCTCTTATGGACAGGGACGAGTTCAACAAGAACATGATTATAAAACCTAAATGATTAAGGGTGGAATTATGAGTGAACCTAACGAAAGACAGGATTCTGGCGCTCCTAAGATTGAGCGTAACATGGTCCTTGATGGCCACAAGATGGTATATCATCTGGACAGGGTAAAGGCTTGGTTGAGAGGTGAGCGAGTCGCCCCTATAACGATAGATATGGCGCTTACAAGAGCATGTAATTTTCGTTGCAGCTATTGCTATAGCGCGCTTCAGGAGAATCAGGGAAAGTCGCTGACTAAAGAAGTAATGTTCAGGTTCCTTGACGATGCCGCGGAGATAGGTGTAAAGGCAATAAGTCTTGTGAGTGATGGTGAGAGCACAGTGTCTCCTATATTCTATGATACTATTGCCTATGGTAAGAGTAAAGGTATTGATATGGCTGTCGGGACCAACGGAGCGCTCCTGAAGAAAGAGAAGATGAAGGATATGCTTAGGGACCTGACTTACTTGAGGTTCAACATATCTGCAGGTGAAGCTGAGCGTTATGCCAAGATACATGGAGTTCCTGTGAAAGTGTTTCATGATGTCTGTGAGATAATAAAAGAATGTGCCCGGGTGAAGAAAGAGAATGATTACTCAGTCACTATAGGTCTGCAGATGGTGCTCATGCCCGGGCTGGAGGATCAGGTGATACCTCTGGCAAGGCTCGGCAGGGAGCTTGGTGTCGATTATCTTGTCATAAAGCACACGAGTGACGATGAGGACGGAAGTTTGGGCGTTGATTACTCAAAGTATGCTGAGATGGAAAGCCTGTTGAAAGAGGTCGAGACCTATTCGACAGACAGCTATCTTGTGAAAGTCAAATGGTCAAAGATAATGAGTGAAGGGAAGCGCAGTTATTCTCGATGTTTTGGTCCACCGTTTATAATACAGTTCTCAGGCACAGGGCTGGTAGCACCTTGCGGACCTCTTTTTAATGATAAGTACCAGCGTTTTCACATAGGTAACCTCGCCGAGAAGTCTTTTAAGGAGATTTGGCAGAGTGATAGGTACTGGGAAGTTATGGACTATATAGCTTCAGGCAAGTTTAATGCTAAGACTGATTGTGGAACATTGTGTCTTCAGCATAAGGTCAACGAATTTCTTGATGATGTGAAAAGCGGAAAGATAGATATTGACAAGATTGAAGTGCCTGATAAGAGACCCGACCATATAAATTTTATTTGATTGCTGGGTGGTGTCAAGGTTGAAAAATTTAATCTCTGAACATTCGATAAAGAAGATTGAAGAGAACAGATATGTGAGTTTTGTATTCTATATGGTCTTGAACATTCTATTGCTTCCATTTTTTCTGGTTTTCAGCATCATCCGGATCTTTTGCGATATCAGGTTTGTGAAGCTGTATGATATGCGCATAGGTCACCTTGCAGCCAATACAGACCTTTTCTTGCGCAGGCTGAAAGCAGGTCTGGAGCCCAAGAATGCAGTTTTTATAGGGCTGGCCAGTGACCGGCCTGCTAACCAGTCACTGTTCGACATGTTCAAGAGAGAGATGCGTATCATACAGCTGCCGACGTGGTTGTTTACAAATTTCGTTTTTTCGTCACTCTCTTCACCAAGATCGATCCTTCACATTACCAATATCTATCAGAGCCTGCTTTTTGAGACAAACGAGTATTTTGAATTCAATAACGTGTCAAAAAATCTCAGCTTCACCCAATCAGAAGAAAGAAGAGGCTTGAAATTGCTCAAGGAGATGGGTGTCCCTAAAGACAGGTGGTTTGTCTGTTTTCATGATAGGGATGACACCTATGATCTGAAGCTGAAGTCCTCCGACCGGTCCAGGAATGAATTCAGGAACTGTTCAATAGAAAATTATCTTAAAGCTGCAGAATATATTGCGGCATCAGGAGGGTATGCCCTAAGGATGGGTAAGGATGTAAAGAAGAAATTACATTCCGTCAAAAATGACAGGATAATTGATTACGCGACCAGACATAGGACTGATTTCGGAGATGTTTACCTGCCTGCGAAATGCAAATTTTTTATTGGATGTACTGCCGGCTTGTGGTTCGTATCAGAAGCGTTTGATGTGCCTGTTGCATTCGCGAACTCTATTCCTGTACACACACCATTGCGGAGAGGGGGGTTGTATCTCCCTAAAAAGATGTGGCACAAGAAGAAAAAGCGCTTTTTGACATTCAGCGAGATGTTCAAGGTGGAGTACGATATGGAGGTGCGTATCAGGAAGAAGAAAGGAAACATACCCGCACTTTATCGCCCCCTGGATTATTACGAGAATTTAGGCCTGGAATTGATAGAGAACAGTGCTGAAGAGATCCTTGATTTTACAAGAGAGATGAATGAGAGGATAGATGGGACTTTTAAGATAACTGAAGAGGATGAGAGATTGCAGTCAAAGCTCAAGTCCTTGATAATACCCGGACAGGTCATCTGTGGGACCCCTGCGAGGATGGGGGCTGCGTTCTTACGTCAGAACAAGAACTTGCTCAAATGAGTTTATTTAAATAAGTGGGACAGCAAAGATTTATAAACACCTTGATTTACAAATGGTCCGTTAGGGGTGGTTTAGATCCAGATAAAGTGTGATGCAGAATATGTCAAAAAACTGAAGGAAAAATTTACAATCGCAGAGATAGGGTCTGTTTTGAACAGGTTAAGTGGATTGAAAGTGCTTGTTATCGGTGACACTATACTCGATCAGTACGTGTTTGTGATACCTAAAGGGCGTGCAATTAAGGACCCTATACTTTCTGTCAGGTATATCCGTGATGAGATGTACGCAGGAGGGATCCTTGCAGGTGCAAACCATGTCAGTTCTTTCGTAGACAGTGTGACTTTGGTCACTTTGGTGGGAGATACTAATTCAAAGCTGGAATTCATCAAAGGCTCATTAGGGGCGAACATAAATCTCAAGACGTTCGCAAAAAAGGGTTCAAATACGATAGTAAAGAAAAGATTTGTTGATGCGTTACGCAATAGTAAGCTTTTCAAGATTGAATACATTGAGGATCTGCAGTTGAGCGCTGACGTGGAGCAGGAAGTGGTGGAGTATTTACATGAAGAGGTTCCTAAGTATGATGTGGTCATTGTCGGGGATTTCGGTCACGGTTTCATAACTGACAGGATAAGACGGGTTTTAGAAGAGAAATCTCGGTTTTTGGCAGTCAACGCCCAGTCCAACAGTTCTAATATGGGATATAATTATTTTACGCTATATAAAAAAATGGATTTTTTTACAGGCAACGAAGAGGAATTCAGACTTCCAGTTTCTATGCGATTTGAGGATATTAGAGAGGTAATAGATAAGGTTCGTAGCACCTGTGGATTCAAGAAATTCTTGCTGACCCGGAGCAAACACGGCTCTATTTTCGTTGCAGACGATGAGATTTTCGAAGGGAAGGGTTTTATCACAAGAGTAACCGATGCTGTTGGAGCTGGTGACGCAGTCTTTGCAATAACATCTTTAGTGACATATACTGGAGCTGATAACAACTTGGTTGCATTCCTGTCCAACTGTGTAGGGGGGATTGCTGTCAGCACCCAGGGGAATAAAGATTCGGTCACGAAGGAAAAGTTATTGGATTTCGTCAATAAAGTATACGAGATTAAACCAGAGTGATGAAAATGGATGCAGATTTATTCAGTGATTTTGAACCTAGCCTGTCCTTGGAAGATGTGTCTAGAGCATTAGGATCTGAAGATGCATTTGTGATATTCGGGTCTGGACCTTTGGTCATGAAAGTGATGAGTTTTCTTAAGAGCCGAGGTAAGGATGTTACAGCTTTTTTGGATTCTGATAGGTCTAAAGAGGGATCAGTCTTAGAGGGGATTGAAGTCTTTCATCCTTCAAATTTTGATTTTAAAGGCAAGAAGATGATACTTGCATCTTACCAGGAACTGGCTTTGGCACAGGATCTTATCTCAGGATACGGGTTGAAGTACATCGATGATTTTTTCTTCTTCATTGATCTGGTGAATACCGAGATGAGTGGTTTTAAGGACCTGCTGGGGAAAAGGTTTTACGATCATGCGATGCAGAACAAGGATGATTTTTTGAAGGTGTGGGGGTTGTTGTCCGACGGATACTCGAAGGATATCTTTAAAAGACTCATAAATTATAGGATACGTGCGTTGAATCCTGAATCAATAAGCCTGGAAAGTCTCCCATGTCAACCTTCGAGGCATGCCGAGTATGAAAAAGATGCGAAAAGCTATTTTCAGGAACTCCCCGAGGCAATACCTGCTGATCTGAGGACCGCAATATCATTTAAGCTGAGCATCAATCCATATTCTTATTTTGATAAGGTCATACCTGAAAACAAGAAGGTCATACTTAATTGTGGGGCATATAATGGAAATACGTCCGGGATGTTCGCTCACCTGTCTCCACACAGCAAGATATATGCTTTTGAGCCGATAGAAGAGTTTTTCATGAAGAACAAAGAACTTTCCAAAGTATTTCCCAACATAATCCCTGTCAATTCCGGACTGTGGAGCACGTCGGGAAAAGTTTCCTTCAACAAGATAGATAACGCTTTAAGTGGAGGTACTGCTTCATTTGTAGGTGAGGGTGAAGACGAGATAGATGTCGTTGCAATCGATGATTTTGTCAAACAATCCAATCTATCGAGTGTTGACTTCATAAAGATGGACGTGGAGGGTGCAGAATTGGATGCATTGAAAGGCGCCAAGAACACAATCAAAGATTTTAAGCCTGATCTGGCGATATCGATCTATCACCGGGCAGAACATCTATGGAAGATACCGTTATGGATAAAAGATAATTTTCCGGAATATATGATATACATAGACCATAAATACGCGGGACCGACAGAGACAATATGTTTCGCGACAGTAAACAGATAGGATCAGTTTTTTATGAGGTGTGCAAAGATGGAATGGCATGAATACAAATCACACATAAACAATGCGCTGGATAACTTCGAGTTCGACGAGGAGATACCTAAGCTGCTCAAGGAGTCTATAGATAAGGACCAGAAGATATTCGTGGCAGGCAACGGAGGCAGCGCAGCCTTGGCAAGCCATTACGTGTGCGATCTCTCCAAAGGTGCGACCAATGACTGGTCAAAGAACTTCAAGCGATACAAGGCCATCTGCCTCAGCAGCAACATAGGCTACATGACCGCAATCTCAAATGATGCGCATTATCAGGACGTGTTCAAGCAGCAGCTGATAAACCTGGCGAGCCCGGGGGACATAGTGATACTGATATCCTCATCAGGCAACAGCCCGAACGTGGTAGAGGCCGCAAAATGGGCCAAGGAGAACGGCCTAAAGGTCATAGGCGTCACAGGATTCAAGGGCGGCAGGCTCAAGGAGCTGTCGGATCATTCTGCCCACATGGCCTGTGAATCCTACGAGGTCTGCGAGGACATACACGCTGTCTTCGGGCATTTCCTTGCAGCGCATCTCAGGGAACGGCTCGACTGATGATTCAGTTTCTTAAGAGAATTCCTTCACAAGAGCAGGGTAATCCTTGTCATTCACGTCGATGAACTGCGCCTTCAGATTCTCAGCCAGCTCGCCATCCTCTGGCCTGTCCCCGAGCACGACAACCTTTCCGAAATCACCGATATTCTTCCCGAGCGCAGAAAGCCCGTCATCAACCATGGCTGTCGAAGGCTTCCTTTTCGTGACATCCTTAGCATAAGCAGGATCGATGTTCAGCTCAGGTCGGCTCTTCGCATAAGCAGAATCAGCATCAGGGCAGTACTGCCAGTTGTCAATCTTTATTCCCTTACCCGAGAGAATGCCATCGACTCGCGCATTTATCTCTTCCACACGCGAGCAGTCAAAATATCTTCGCGCGACCCCTGTCTGGTTTGTCACGACTATCTTGGTAGTCTTGTACTTTGTCTGTAGATATGATATGTAGCCCACCACAGGCGCGTTCATCTCCAGCTCCTCAGCCCAGCCATCCTCTCTACCCAAGAAGTCATTGTTAGTTATCAGTGTCCCATCCCTGTCTATTATCACAAGCAGGCGCATGTCAGTCACCTTTTCCTTGATATACTCTATTATCTTTGTCGTGGACATAGGAGGCTCGGTAGTATACCTCATCTCACCACCCACACCTTTTATGGCAGCCCTTTCAGCCATTATCCCTGGCGTTGTCTTGTGCACAAAGTCAGGGCCTTTTATGTAGAAGGAAGGTTTGAGCGCCTCGATGATCTCAACGCCTTTCTGGAACGGTGATATGACCACATAATCCACAAACTCGACACAAGCGATCATGTAAGCCCGCAGCTTGTCGGTATATATGGGGCGGCCAGACCCTTTGCGTGAGGTCACGAACTCGTCACAGGTAACAGACACAAAAAGCACATCACATTCCTTCTTTGCCATCTCAAAGTGCTTGACATGTCCTGGGTGTGTCAGGTCAAAGCCTCCGTGGCACAGTCCCACTGTTTTTCCTTCTGACTTAAGCTGTTCTATCTTGGCTGTGGCAGTATCCAGCGGAAGCACGTTACCGGATTCATAGATATCTATAGGATCGACATTGAGCATCAAGACCACCTCTGTATATGACCAAAAACGTGTTTTATAAATGTTTCGTAATCCGCAATCTATAGAGAATGGGCCGATTCAGCGCTTTTAAGCAGGGTATTCGAAATATTTATATTAGAACAGGAAACACCTGAGAGCATGAATATCCTAATTGCTATTCCCAGGTACAATGCGACGGATCAGGCGGATTATGATTATCCGTTCCCTCTAGGTCTTGCATACATTTCCACAATTCTGAAGAAAGCGGGTTATAATGTGGACTGCCTGAACCTGAACCATCTTGATGGTTATGTTAGAGACCTGATAGCTGAGCAGCTGGACACAAAGAAGTATGATATTGTCTGCACAGGGAACAATGCTTTCGGTTACAGGCTCACCGAGCTGATGATCAACACATGCAGGGACCACCCTTCCTCGCCAAGGGTCATACTTGGCGGTCCCATCATCACCACAGAGCCGGAACTTGTATTCAGGGAGCTCAAGCCGGATTTCGGAGTGATTGGCGAGGGCGAGCAGACGATTGTTGAACTGCTTGCTACAATCCGGGACAAGACAGACATGACAGGAGTCAATGGGATAATATTCGCTGATGGGGAAGGGAAGGTTGTAAAGACCGAAAAAAGGAAACCCATCATGGATCTTGACACGATACCCTTGCCTGATTTCGCCAGTTTCGGTTTTGTAGAGCAGCTGGACAATACACATCCTAACAAATCCTATTATACCAATTTCTTCAACCACCCCAGGGTATATCCGCTGCTGGCCAGCCGTTCATGCCCTTACCAATGCACTTTCTGCTATCATGACACGATGTACAGGAAAAGGTCGATGGAAAATATCATGGAAGAGCTTGAGACGATGGTCCGGAGATACAGGATAAACATACTCATGATATACGATGATTGCTTCTCAGCAGACAAGGAGAGGCTTTATGAGTTCTGTCGTAAGATAAAGAAGCTTTCTGAGAAAGTCGGCTGGGACATAAAGTGGACGTGCCAGCTGAGGGTCGAGAGCGTCGATAAGAAGCTTCTCGACACGATGAAAGACGCCGGCTGCGGTGCCATAAGCTACGGGTTTGAGAGCTACAGCGCGAAAGTGCTGAAGAGCATGAAGAAGTATGTGACCCCTGAGCAGATAGACAGGGCATTCAGTGAGACCATCAAGGCGAAGATATCTGTACAGGGCAATTTCATCTTCGGTGATGTCGCAGAGACTGTAGAGACTGCGAAGGAGACATTAGAATATTGGAAGAAGAAGTGCGCGGGGCAGTTTATGCTTGGTTTTATACAGCCGTATCCCGGGAGCAAGATATATGAGCATTGCATTGAAAAAGGGATAATCAAGGACAAGCTTGATTTCATAAAGAACAATGTGGGGTTCTCATACCTGAACATGACAGACAAGATGGCTGACAAAGAGCTTGATGACTTGAAGAAGGAAGTGATGATTGCCAACAGCAGGTACGTAAGGTATGTCATCCCTGACCGAATCAAGAAGGAGAAGAAAGGCACGTTCAGGTTCATGGCCACTTGCCCTTTCTGCGATGAGAAGAGCGTGTACAAGAACTGCAAGTTCAGCAACAGGGTGGCATTCGGCTTCTTCATGATATGCAGGAATTGCTATAAGCGGTACTATGTCGTTAGCCTTCTTTACAAGATAGGATACAAGTGTTTCCAGCTGCCTGTTCTGAGGGATATGATTGCATACTATTTGCATGTTAAGAATTCTCCCAAGAAGCTGGGCATGTCACCTATCTCCCGTATCAGGTCCTGGTTTGCATCATCTTAGGAATGCTGGTGTCATTCTCCTTACTTTCTTGGCCAGCTTTCCGAGCTTGGCTGATTCAAGCAGCAGGATGAAGTCTTTCATCGGCAGCGCCTTCGATATCACAACAAGCATAGCATATGATGGGATGAGGATTATTATTATCAGGACAAGGTGCATTTCCCTTAGGAGATATGCGATGCCTGCCATAAGTATGAGCAGCATCACTGCGCGGCTTATTATTCCACTCAAGCGTATCTTGACAGAGTACCTGTTGAAGATGATGTGTTGTGCTACCGCGAAGATGAAGTATGAGATCGCCGTCGCTGCCGCGGCGCCTATGAATGAATATTCTCTTATCAGGAAATAGTTCAGTATGAGGTTTATCGCCGCTGTGGCGACAAGTATGGCTGTCAGCAGCCGGGTCCTGTGGATGAGGACGTACAGGCCGAAGTAGAGGACCTGGAAGAAATGAAAGAACAGGATTGTCGCGAAGATGATCATGACAGGCCATCCGGGGACGAATTCTTTTCCGAAGACGAACATCAGTATCCTTTTTGCGAACATGGAACTTATGATGACTATGGGTATGAACGCGATGAACGCGAATGTTGTCAGAGTCTTCGACAGCTTGACAAAGAATTCTTTCTTCTTCAGGAAGTATCCCACCATATATGGATATGCTGCCAGGAGGAGTATCTCTGAGAACACAAAAGCGTTGATTATCAGTCTGGACGGTGCCGAGTATATTCCTGTAGCGATATCCCCTTTCAGCCAGGTCAGCATGAGAACGTCGACATTTGTCAGCATGAGCAGGCACAGGGAACTGAAGAGGAGAGGGTAGGATTCCTTGAGCAGCCATCGCGAGTAGGCTTTCTCAAATACAGGTCTGATACGCCCTATGTTGTATCTGAAGAATGCGAACGAGTTGGCAAGAGTCACGATCGAGGAGATGAGGTATATTGCTGCCATTGCTATGATCCCTGTCTGCATGTACCATAGTAGGAGGAACAGCAGGAGCTTGGACAGGCCGAAGACGATCTTGATCACAGATTCGTAGCCCATCTTCTTTATCGATAATATCGCTGTCCTGAAAAGCTGGGCTATAGAGTCCATTATGAATGATGTGCAGATTATCATGACGACGATGACTCTCTCTGTCGAGAACTGTGCTGCCAGCATAAGCGTTAATATGCCTATCAATGTCGCTGTCCCAAACACCAGCTTGAGGAACAGTGCTCTTGAGGTGTGATGTGCTATCTTTGCAGTGTTTGATGACATCTCCCTGAACATTATGTGGTTGATCCCTATGTCGCTGAAATTGACTACCAACCACCCTAACGATAGCGCGAACGATATCTTGCCGAATCCCTGGGCCCCCATGTATCTTGTCAGCAGTATTATGAAGGCAAGCTGGAATACCTTTGAAAGAGATTCTCCTATATACAAATACAGGGTATTCTTGAATAAGGATCTGGCAGACATGATATGTGAGGTCATATTGGGGGCTATTTAAAATAACCGCTTTTAAATGACCCCTCTACGGGTCGTGAGGTGTGTTAAAGCCCGGATATCCAGAAAGATTAATAAATGGCCAAAACAGGGTCTGGAGCATGTGCGGAATAACAGGATTCACATGGGAGGACAAGGACCTTCTGAGGAAGATGACTGATGTCATCAGCTACAGAGGTCCCGATGATCATGCCTATCATACTGATAAGGGAATATCCCTGGGCCACCGCCGCCTCTCCATAATAGACCTTTCCAAAGCAGGCAGGCAGCCCATGACCGACGCGGACGGGTCTGTTGTCATAGTGTACAACGGAGAGATATACAACCACAAGGAGCTGAGGAAAGACCTTGAAAAAAGACACAGCTTCGCCTCGAACACAGACACTGAAGTCATTATACACGGGTATAATGAATGGGGTCCTGAAGGCCTTCTGAGCCGCCTGAACGGCATGTTTGCCTTTGCCATATGGGATTCGGATAAGAAGCAGCTTTTCATGGCAAGGGACAGGATTGGGATAAAGCCTCTGTACTATGCTGAAACAGAAAAGGGTCTTATATTCGCTTCTGAGATTAAATCTATCCTTCAACAGCCTGATATGAAGCGGGAGATTAACCTGGATGCTGTCAACAGTTACTTGACTTACCGTTTCATAACATCTGATGATACAGTCCTGAAAGGCCTAAAGAAACTTCTTCCAGGCCATTATCTCATATATGGAAATAACAAGCTCCAGATTAAGAAGTATTGGGATCTGTCATTCAATATAGTTGACAAATCTGAAGATTATTTCATCAAAAAGTTCAAATCGCTTCTGAAGGACTGTGTAGAAAAGCGTCTGATGTCTGATGTGCCGCTAGGTGCTTTCCTCAGTGGGGGTCTTGATTCTAGCATAATCGTGGCGATGAACTCAAAGTTGCGGGATGACTCTGTCAAGACATTCACTGTAGGTTTCGGCCACGAGACAGACGAGTTCAGGCACGCAAAAAGAGTCGCAGAACATCTCAACACAGACCATCATGAGCTTATGCTTGACTACAAAGATATGACCAAAGCCCTCCCGAAGATAATCTGGCATATGGATGAGCCTAACTCAGATATAACAATGGTCCCCCTATATTTCCTTTCGAGGTTCTCAAGGAAAAAGGTGACTGTGGTCAATACAGGTGAAGGTGCAGACGAGCTTTTCTCAGGTTATCAACATTTCAGGGTCGGCTCATCTGCCTTCAGGTTGGTGCCATCTGCGATAAAGAAGGGTGTATATTCCACTTATTATTCTCCATTCAAGGGATGGGAACGTGAGGGCCTGTTCAGATCGACACCTAAAGATGATCCTGCATTGAGGAGATGCCTGGATAAGAAGACCCCTAAAGACCTGCTGAACCGGATCCTTCTATTTGATATCAAGAATGAGCTTCCAAACTGGCAGCTTGCACGCGTCGATAGGATGACTATGGCACATTCACAGGAAGCAAGGGTTCCGTTCCTGGACCATCGTATGGTGGAATTTTCCGCCACAGTGCCGATCAGGCTGAAGCTCAAGAATCTGGATGGAAAATATCTCATGAAGAAAGCTGTGGCTGATGTGCTGCCAAAGAGTATCATAAGGCGTCCAAAGCAGGGGTTTACAACACCACGTAACGAGTGGATAAGGCACAGCCTCCAGGACATGGCATTCGATCTGCTGTCAAACAAGAACGTCAATAGACGGGGAATTTTCAACCGAAGAAGTATAGAAAAGCTGAAGGACAGGGTCAAGAGATCAAAATGTGATAAGCCATTCAGGCCATATTCCTACAAACTGATGATGCTTGCCATGTTCGAGATGTGGTGTCAGTTGTACATAGATGGCAGTCGGAAGGTGGGTTAGTATGGGTCTGTTTTCTTTCCTTCCAAGAGAAAGATATCTTTTGGTGCTGATGGTGTTGATATCTCTGTTCTATCCCATACATTATCTTACATATTCTTTATTTCCTGCTGAGGGACAGGTGTATTCAGGACATTCCGACGCGGACAGCCTTGTGTTGCTTACACTGGCCAAGTCGCATGAGTGGGATTTCAGCCATCCTTATTCTGCACCTGGAGAAGAGACAAGCACGTTTTTTGTTCCTGGACTGGGAAGCCCGTTTCTATATGTCCCTATAGGTCTGTTTGCGTATTATTCGGGAATCGGATACGAATTATTGTTCGGTCTTCTTAAGTTTATCTTCGCTTTCGCATACCTTGTGATAAGCTATCATATCATACGGACGTTTACGCCCAAGAAGATATTTGCGATAGCCATGTTGATATTTCTTGTAGGGTTCGGATTTGGAGGTGTATATAACATCCTTTTCCACGATGCATGCTTCGCACCTAAGGGTATGATGGACGTTGGAAATCCTTTTTTCGGCTCTTCAAGAGTGTTCAATTATGATACGACAGCCGCCACGGGCATCGTCCCATTGCTTCATATAGACCGGCTTTATTATACGATCCCGTTTGTACTGGGCCTGCTGTCTCTGTTCCTTTTCGTACGTGATGTGCAGGGGGAAAGGCCGCGACGGTTCTGGCTTTACGGGATTCTTCTGGGGCTGACTTTTCTTTTGAATCCTGCGTGGGGATTTCCAATCGCTATCATATTCGCGATTTTTGTGTTTGTCAACTTTAATAGGGAAAATGTCTTCAGCCTCATAAAGGTCGGGTTATTATCCGGTGTTTTCATAGTTCCCTGGCTGTTGATCTCATGGAAAAATCCATCGTTCTTCTTGCTTTACCAGAAAAACACAGCTCCTGCTTATTTTATTGCAGTCATATCAAGCTTGGGGGTGCACTTTTTTTTGATATTGTACGCCTTGTTATCCAAGGTATTCAGGAAGAAGATTGTATTTGTAGCAGTCTCTTTATTGGTCCTCTTCATAGAGGTCTTTTCAGTGATGACAGTAAAGAATACGGCACAAAGCTTCATAATGAACCAGCTGCTCTGGTTGGTGATATCTTTCTGTCTATCCACATCTTTGATAGCATATGTTATCATCAAGAAAAAACACACTCTTTTCACAAAGAACAGGACGTACCTGTTTCTTCTGATATGGTTCGGTGTGATGTGTGCTTTAAGCGTCCTTCCTGATATTTTCTGGAACTCGTCCAGATTTGTGAACTTCATCTGGCTCCCTCTCAGCATTCTTTCCGCACAGGGTATCTATCTTCTTGCCTCAAGATTCAGACGAAGCCGCCTTGCGCTGAGGGTCATTGTAGTCTGTGTCATACTTATCGGTTTGCCGTCATTTTTCTTTTTGAACGTGAATATGCAGAATGTCAGGGGAGAAGGAGGGGTGACGTACGTAGAGCAGTCGGATCTGGATGGTTTGGAGTTTCTCTCAGGACAGGAGCGGGGCACAGTATACGCATCAGATAAGATGAGCAGGTTTCTGCCGGTAGAATCAGCGAAAGCCGCAATCCTGGGGTCGCACATGGTTGTGCTGGACAAGGCCTCGAAGGTGGATGAATATGAGCTATTCATGTCAGGCAATATGGCGTCTGAAGCGATGGCAGAGATACCTGACAAGTATGCATTGTCATATGTATTCAAGAGTGCTGAAGAGGAGTATGATACAGGTTTTCTTGAGAGCGATCCTGGATTCACCAGCATATTCAGGAAGGGGAAGACGGAGATATATCGCGTCGATTGATTGCATGTCATTTAAATGGCCAAAACAGAACGTTTATAAGAAATAAGGGTGTCTTATTCAAGAGATTTGACGATGAAAGCTCAGAGATTTGATTTCAGGTTGGTATTACTATTTGTTCTGTTTACCTTGCTGCTGGCTTCGCCTTTTATGTATCGTGCGTGGCAGATCCAAGAGGTGTATATTTACCCTAATGTCAGGGAAGTGGTGCTTGACTCCGTGTTTCTGCTGAGGGAAGAGTATGGCCTGACAATAGGGGATCTTACGATAAATGACATTGTTCTTGACGGTGCTGACCTGTATACAACAATACATGAGGAATATCATGGTTTTGTAGACAGGGATATGTATGATGACCTTGAACAGGATTATGTGGTCAAGTATTCATTTGATGATGACACCTTTTCAGTAGAGGATATAATACGATGAGAAAACAATGTCTTGGCATGGTCTGGAAGCGGTTGGGCTTAATCAGGGGGAAAAATCCTTACCTGTTCCTGGCAGGCATACTTCTGTTGGGGCTTCTGATGCGTCTTCCATACATCGGGCTGTGTGAAGTTGGTGACCGGGGACAGACAGTCTTCGGGATGACTAATAATCTGCCTCCTTTATATCACTATGTCACAGCGCCTTTTCTGGGGTTGACAGGTGACCTTTGGTATGCCCCTGTCTTCGCAAACATACTGCTTGGCCTGGGCTCGATAATTATACTTTTTTTTCTGGGCAGACTGATCAAGAACTCAGATTTAGGTCTGATTATGGCATTCCTTTTCGCTATCTTGCCCACTTCATTGCTGCTGACGAAATACATATCTCCTGAAGTGCTTGAACTTTTCTTCATAGTGCTGATAAGCTACCTTTTTTTACGGCTGGAAGTGTATGAGAAAGAAGAGCGTCGCAATTTGTGGTTGCTTATGTATTTCCTGGCATTGGTCATAGGTGCATTCTCAAAACAGCAGACACTGGCAGTCCTTTTCCCTATATTCCTTTTCGGTCTATACCGGCACAGGCTAGGCATATTCAAGAAAGAGATATATTACATCTCTGGACTTGCAGTCATCCCTTATGTATTCTTCCTCTTCGCGCATCCAGAGCTGCTCGCAGCAGTCAAGATATATTATCTCCAACCGCTCGGCCAGAGGACGTTGCTGATGAAGCTGTGGGAATTCTCGACAATATTCCTATTGTATTATGCAGTCCATTCTGTATTGGTCTTATGGTTCTTTGCAAGGATAAAGCACTACTGGTCAGCATATTCGAGGCACTTCATGGTGTTCTTGATGATTTTTCTGGGCTTCTATTGCTTCTTCTTGATAAAGACTGATCTGTATGTTCACCTTCTGGCTATCCCGATACTTCTGGTGGTTGGTTTAGTTATATTCAATATGCGAAGCGCAGCCGTAAAGGCCTTTTCTCTCATTTTACTCCTGCTGTATTCTGTATTTGGTTTTATTGTCATGGTGCCCGGTCTCAGCATCGTGACTGCTGAGATGTGCGAGTTTGACGCTTTCGGTTTACCTCATACTGTTCTCATGAAACTGGCTGGAAAATCATCCCCTGGTGATATGCAGTTCTTTCAAAAGAATCCTGAGGTGAAAGACATCCTGGATTCAGAGCGGTACGTTCTGATAGGGGGAAATACCGGCCAGGACCTTAAGTACAACATACGTTCAAGGCTATATTACGCAGGGGTCATGAATGCTCCTGTTTATGAGGAGATAAACTATGCTGTTTTGATAACACCCATAGATGCTGCATATACTGGTGCGCCGGCATGGGATTATCCATATCTTAGGCAGGTCAAGAAAAATTCAGAAGTCGTCTTAGAGAAGCAGTTCCATCATAGGACCTTGCTTCTGTTGAAGATAAATGACCATTCCCTTGATAAAGAGGGGATTCCTGATTTCAGGGAACGTGGAAGGAAAGGATTGAAGCTGGATGGGCCGTAGATCAGATCTTGTTTCTGAGTATCCGTATCCTGAGTTTCGCAGAATCCCGCAGGTATTCTTTGACTGTCTTGAATATCTTTACCCTTGAATCCGTGTCTTCTGTCCATTTGACAGGGATCTCTTTGATCCTGTATCCCTTGTATTGGCAGAGTGTCATGAGTTCGGTGTCGAAGAACCAGTTGTTATCCTTGCATCGGGGCATTATATTCTTTATGACCTTGCGGTTGACAGCTTTGAAGCCGCATTGGGCGTCATTGAATCTTATTCCCAATATTATTTTGAGAAGAGTGACATAACCCCGCGATAGCACTTCTCTCTTGAATCCTCTTTTCACCCTTGAGCCCTTCATAAATCTTGAGCCTGTTGCTATGTCATAACCTTTCTTTGCCAATGCATCGATCATCTTAGGGTATGCTTTTAGGCCTGTGGAGAGGTCAATGTCCATGTAGCTGCATATGTCTGCTTTGCTTTTCTTCCATGCTGTCTTCAGTGCCCGTCCGCGGCCTCTTTTTTCGATGCGTATGAAATCGACATCAGAGTATTTTTTCTTGAGCTGTTTGCATATCTCATTTGTCCTGTCATCAGAACCGTTGTCTACAATGACTATCCTGCAGTCGTATTCTGGCATGTTTTTACGCAGAAATTTCCTGAGTGTGCCTACGCTTTTCGCGAGGATAGACTCTTCGTTAAGGATAGGAAGGTTGACCTCTACTTTCATCTTTGCCATTTCAATCATCCTCAAAGCCATCAGGATGGGTGTTATGCCATTCCCAAGCACTCTTTATTATTGATTTTAAATCATTTTTTGGGTTCCAGCCCAGCTCTTTTTTGATTCTTGTAGAATCGCCGATTAATACTGCAGGGTCACCAGCTCTTCTGCCGCTTTCTACTGCAGGTATGGTGTGTCCTGTCACTTCCCGTGCGACTTCAATCAGCTCTTTCACAGAATTTCCCTCACCACTTCCAAGATTGTAGGATTCGCTGACTCCCTTATCAAGCAATTTTCTGAGAGCAAGTATGTGCGCTTCAGAAAGGTCAGATATGTGGATGTAATCCCTGACACAGGTGCCGTCTTTTGTCGGGTAGTCTGTTCCAAATATCTTTATGTTTTGCCGTTTGCCGAGAGCGACCTGTAGAACTAAGGGAATGAGATGTGTTTCAGGATCATGATCTTCACCTATGTTGAAATCTGCTCCTGCTGCATTGAAATATCTGAGGCATATTGATTTAAGTCCATATGCTTGATCATACCAGCTCAACGTGTTCTCAAACATCAGTTTTGCAAGACCATAAGGGTTTATAGGTGCCTTGGGGAGGTCCTCTGTTATGGGGACCTTTTCGGGCTGGCCGAATATTGCGCATGTTGATGAGAAGATTATGTTCTTCACGCCATGGTCCAGCATCACGTTGAGGAGGTTAAATCCGTTCATATAGTTGTTCTGAAAATATTTCCGGGGGTTTTCCACACTTTCTCCAACATAAGTGTATGCAGCAAAATGCATGACTGCATCAATTTTATGTTCTTTGAACACGACCTCTAGCTTTTTGATGTCAGAAAGATCTCCCTCTATGAATGTTGCTGTCTCTGGCAATGCTTTCTTGTGTCCATATACAAGATTATCATAGACTAAGACATCATATCCTGCTTTTACAAGTTTATGGGCACAATTGCTACCTATGTACCCTGCACCACCTGTGACGAGTATTTTCGTGATTTTTTGCCACCCCACAACCTGGATTGTTCACGAGTACTTATATACCTTCCGATAGGTCGGTCGGACCTTGATGGAGGTAACTGTTGAAGGTCATTTTCATTGCCTCGCTGAACTGGTATTTTGGTTTCCATCCGAGAACCTTTTCTGCTTTGGAGCAGTCCAGAAAGAATCTTTTTGAGTCTTTCTCAGATTTTCTGAATAGTGCTTTATCTTGGACAATATCTATCTCTTTTTCAAGTATATTGAGGCTTAGACCTGTAATCTCAGAAAGGACGTCTGACATCTGGAGGTTGTATGAAGCTATATTGAATGTGTTGTTTAGGGCGGCTTTGTTGTCTATGCTGTTGATGAAAGCCTCTATCAGATCAGTGACGTAGACAAAGTTCCTGTACGGTTCAAGATTGCCGAGTGTCAGTTTTGTTTCACCATTGGTTATTCTGGTTATCATAGAAGGTATGAACAGTCCTCTTCCCTGTCCCGGGCCGAACGTGTTTCCGCTCCTGAAGATTATGTGGTTGATACCATAGCTCGTGTGATAAGATTTAATCAGCGTCTCCGATATCAATTTTGAGCTCCCATAGGGGTCTGCAGGCTCACACAAGGCATCTTCCGTTACAGGTGTTTCTTCAGGGTTGCCATAGACCTTTTCACTGGACGCGAAGATGAGCATGCAGTCTTTGTTGTTGAGTCTTATGTCTTCAAGGACATTCAGTGTGGAAAGGAGGTTATTCATGATATTCTCTTTAGGATTGTTTATCATATCACCTACATTGATATTGGCTGCAAGATGGATTATTATCTCAAACCCTGCGGTGAAGCCTTCTTTTTCAGGATTATATGTCGCAAGGTCAACTATTTTTTTCTGGATGTTGATATCGTCGTCTTTATTGTCTTTTCTTTGGATGCTCGTGACTGTGTGGCCTTTTTCAATCAAAGAAGTCACCAGATGCTTGCCGATAAATCCTGATCCTCCGGTTACAATGATTTTTTTCATGTTTCAATGACCTTCTGATAGCAACACTATTTTTTCGCCAACCTTTTCAGGTCATAGTCGATCATGACATTGACCAATTCATTGAATTTGATCTTGGGCTGCCAATTGAGTTTTGCTTTTGCTTTCGAGGGATCACCAAGAAGAATGTCGACTTCTGTCGGTCGGAAATACCTGGAATCGATTTCCACCAGGACCCTTCCTGTGTTTTTGTCCAAACCTTTTTCTTCAATGCCTGTACCTTCCCATTTAATCTCTATATCGACTCTCTTGAATGCTTCTTCGACAAATTCTCGCACTGAATGCGCTTCACCGGTGGCGATGACAAAGTCTTCAGGCTTGTCTTGCTGGAGCACGAGCCACATCGCTTCTACAAAGTCCCTTGCATGGCCCCAATCGCGTTTGGCGTTGAGATTTCCAAGGTATATCTTGTCTTTCAGGCCGAGTTTTATTGCGGCGACGCCCTGAGTTATCTTTTTTGTCACGAAGTTCTCGCCTCGTCGTTCAGACTCGTGATTGAAAAGTATTCCGTTGCACGCAAACATGTTGTATGCTTCCCTGTAGTTTACGATTATCCAGTATGCGTAAAGTTTTGCTACAGCGTAAGGGCTTCGCGGATAGAAAGGTGTCTTCTCTGTCTGAGGGGTCTCTTGAGCAAGGCCGTAAAGCTCGCTGGTAGATGCCTGATAGATCTTTGTCTTATCAAGACCTAATTGTTTGATTGCCTCAAGAAGCCTTAGCACGCCGACGCCATCAGAGTTTGCAGTGTATTCAGGTATCTCGAATGCGATCTTCACATGGCTTTGCGCCGCAAGGTTGTATACTTCATCAGGTCGGACGATTGATAGGATTCGTATGAGGCTGCTTGAATCAGTCATGTCACCGTAATGAAGGTGCATATTCTTGTTTTTGATCTTTGCATCTTTATACATGTGTTCAAGTCTTTGTCTGTTGAATGAGCTTGTTCTCCTGACTATACCATGTACTTCATAACCTTTTTCAAGGAGAAACTCTGCAAGATATGAACCGTCTTGGCCAGTAATTCCAGTTATTAATGCCTTTTTCATTTTAGATTCCAGGTAATGACAAAGTTTATAAACCTTATTATTTGAGGGTCTGAGAGTGGTATCCATGGTCAAGCGAATAAATTTGATGGAAGACTCGTTCACAGAAGATGAGTTCAATGCGGTGAATGCGTGTTTAAAAAGCGGTTTTTATACCCAAGGTGAACTGGTAGATAAATTTGAAGATAAGTTCGCAGAGTGGAATGGATCAAGATACGCAGTCATGGTAAACAGCGGAAGCAGTGCAAACCTGCTTATTGCATATATGCTCAAGCTTAAGTGCGGTCTGACTGAAGGGGACCAGGTGTTGGTACCTGCTGTCACGTGGCCGACAACAATATTCCCCTTGATACAGACTGGGCTGGTGCCGGTTTTCTGTGATGTTGACAAGGGTTTTAATATTGACATAGAGTCGATGAAGCGGATGGTCACAGAGAAGACCAAGGCAGTATTTCTTGTGCACTTGCTCGGTCAGCCTGCAAATGTCGCTGAGATAAAAAAATTCTGCGAGAATAAGGGGCTGGTCCTTGTTGAAGATTGCTGTGAAAGTACTGGTGCTGCTGTTGGCGGTATAAAGGTGGGAAATTTCGGAGTGATGGGTTCCTTCAGTTTCTATTTTGCGCATCACATGACCACTATAGAGGGTGGCATGATTGTGACTGATGATGCTGAGACGTGTGATCTGCTTAAGTCCGCCCGATCGCACGGCTGGGTAAGAAACAGTGAAAGATGCGAGAAGTACAGAGAAGAGTTCAAGAACACTGAGTTTTTGTTTGATATGCTGGGTTATAACTTAAGAAGCACTAACATCAATGCATCTATAGGACTTGTTCAGCTAGAGAGGCTTGATGGGTTCATCAGGACGCGCATAGAGAACCATGAGTATTTTCTGGAAAAGATGAAGTCTCTTGATGTTGAGGTGCAGAATGTCAGGATAGATGAGACAAGTTCATTCTGTTTTGCTGTTCTATGCCCGAATGAGGATGTGAAAGAACGTATGATTGGTGAGTTAACAAAGAAAGGTGTTGAAGTGCGGCCTATCGTAGCGGGAAATCTGCTTAAGCAGCCCGTATTCAGGGAGCAGAAAATGATTTCTGATGATACTCCCATGGCGGACAGGATTAATTGTTGCGGGTTTTATTTTGCGAATAATCCGTCTATTGGTAGAGAAGAGATAGATTATGTGGTAGATGCCATTAAAGGATGTCTCGAAAGTTTTAAGCAGGGATGATTTCCTCAGATATGGACATATTTATAAATGAGCGGGTTTTCGCAAGCGTGTGAATCATATGGAACTTTCAATTATACTGCCGACTTACAATGAACGGAAGAACATAGCCATACTGATACCAAAACTGATCAAAGAGTTTGATAAGAGGGGGATACGCTTCGAGATCATGGTTGTAGATGATAATTCACCTGATGGCACGAAAGATGTTGTTTTAGATTTGGGAAAGAGGCACAAGAACGTCCACCTACTTCTTAGGAAAAAGAAGGAAGGCATCGGTGCGGCAATCCGGGCAGGATATAATGCGGCAAAAGGAAAGTATATCCTTTCTTCAGATACTGATCTTTCATTCAGCATAAGGGATACGGGAAAGCTCTACGATAAGATATGTGCTGGTTACGATCTGGTCCTGGGAAGCAGGTATGCGAAGGGCGGGTATTATGAAAGAAGTAACGTGCGGACCCTGATGAAAGGGATGGTGAGTTATCTTGGTAATAGGTTTTTTATCAGGACTTTATTTTCGATACCTGCTACTGATTTCTCTGCAAATTTCAGGATTATAAGCAGAAAGATGTGGCGCGCGATAAAGACTAAAGAGATGACCAATTTTCTGCTTTTCGAGATGATATTCAAGACACACCTCAAGAATGGCAGGATAGGTGAGATACCTGTCGCTTTCAGGGATAGGAAATATGGTGAATCTAAGTTGAACCTTTCAATAGAGGCGCCAAAAGCCGGGCTGAAGCTGCTTGGACTGTTCTTCAAGTATAGATGGGGCAGGCTGACCGGAAGAGGAAGATTCAGATGATATGTTATTCATCATGCTGATTCATACACGCGGGCATATTTCTTGATTATTTCTGTCCAGGAGAATTCTTTCTTTACTTTTGCCATAAGAATCTTCGATGCTTTACTCTTCTTTTTCAGAGAGGAAAATGATAATATCCCTGAAGATACATCCGTTGGAGAATTGAATTTCACTAAGCGACCCGTATCCTTTTCGATAAGGTCCTGCGCTATACCTACCCTTGTGCATACCAGGGGCAGCCCTGCGGCCGCAGCCTCAAGTATTGTCTGACCAAGGTTCTCCCACAAAGAAGTATAGACGAAGATGTCTGCTTTCCTGAATTCGAGGTTGGCCCTCTTATCCGTCCAGGGGATGAAACTGACCTTGTCATGGATTCCTAATACCTTCACGATAGCCTTGAGCCTCTTGAGTTCAGAATTATCATCGTGTGACGTCCTTTTGTATTCATTGCCGACAATCTTTAGCTTAACATCCTCTTTCTCGAGCAGCTTCATGGCCCTGAGGATGACTTCAATATTCCTATCTCTGGTGATCCTTCCGACCCAGAGAATGTTTAGGGTACCTATTTTTTTCTTCATAGGGCGATATTTTTCGATATCGATACCAAAGGGCACTATTGTAATCTTATTTTTATCCACACCAAACTTGACAGTCTCGAGGTACTCCTGTTTTGTATTGACCAAGACAGCATCTGCTTTCAACGCTATATTCTTATGGAAAATATCATAAATAAGATACGGCAGCTTCTTCCAGCCTTTCACAAAAGATCTGTAGCCGATAAGTGAACCATGGTTATGCAGGATAAAAGGCTTTCCTGCTTTCCTTGCCATCTTGTAAGCAATCTCTGTCTGGTAGCTCCTGTAGCTGTGCGCGCAGACGATGTCAAACTCCCCGTATGCTTTTTTGATATTGGGAGTATAGAAGTACTTCATGAAACGCCACTTTATGGGAAACCGCAAGACCTCGACACCATTGACCCTTTCACGCCGGGGCCGTTTTTCAGCCCCAAAATCTGAAGTGAGGATAGGACTCTTTATACCTTTTCTTTCAAGCTCTGAGCTGATGCGAAATGCCTGATTAGCAGGCCCGCTCATGTAAGGATAGAATGATTCTATTGTCCTCAAGACCTTGAGTTTGTTTCCCTTTTTCACTCCAGATACCTCACCTTCATCACATCACACTTCCCGCATATATTCTCCTGTTTCTTGCGGAAGAGCCTGAACAGCTCACCATTCCATATATCACGAAGGCCCTGCTTCTTAAGGTCACCGCGTTTCATGTGCGGATAGAAGCAGCATGGCGTGACAAACCCGTCGACATTGACATAGATGTAATTATAGGTCTTTGAGCATTTATGGTCGAACCTGTGCAGCAGCCTGCGTGTAAGCCTGTACATCAACCGGGCAAACCCATCGAAGACAGCGAACTGCACCATGTCGACACGTATCCCCTGCTCCTTGCTGAGCTTCTCAGCCATAGTAAATATCCTTTTCTCCTCTTTCTCAGAGGCTCGTCGCAGTTTAGGGTCGAACCGCAGGTCAAGCCGCGCGATATTCACCCTGTCCGCACCGACAGAAGCCCCCCATCTTATCACATCGGACACATTCTTGGCTTTCCGTGAATGCATCGTAGGCTGCAGCACAACCCTGGGCCTGGAAAGCCCTCTCTTTTCACGTATCTCTATTATCTTCTTTATGTTCCTCAGCGCAGCCTTGTTAGGATGCCCGAAATCAGGGTCTCCTTTGATGTGGTCGAGAGAGAACGTAAGCTCGTCAAGACCTGTGGAGAATACCTTTTTTATTTTAGCATCATTCAGCAGCACACCATTGTTGGTCAGTTTGACCTTCAGCCCTTTCTTCTTGGCATACGAGATGCACTCGAATATCTTGCCATAATAGAAGGGCTCTCCCCAACCGGTCAAGGTCAATGTGTGCACACCTGACAGGCCATCAACGACCTTCTTGTATACCTTCATGTCCATGTGCTTGTAAGGCACCTTAAGGAATGCCCGGGGGCACATCTTGCAGTTAAGGTTGCATGAGTTTGTTATCTCTATCTGCGCGAACTTAGGCATCCGTGGCACTATATAGAACATCCTGCCGAGAAACTCACTCAGCATGTTCTGCTTCTTCCTTTTACCAAGACCTGTTGTCACATAGCTCATTTTCTTCCCACAATATACGCAAGCCCTGCAAATCCCCAGACGACATTCCGCCAGAGATGGACAATCGGCATCAGAAGCGCGCTAAGGCTTCGTTTCGCAAATAACACGTAAACTGCTTCAGTATATCTCTCAAGCAGCAACAGTCCCAACAACACGGTCGGGACTTTCCATAATGGATTATAGAATATCGAGACGACATAGAGCAGCCCGATAAGCCCGGTAAGCGGCACCTGCATGAACATGCGCAGCCCTGCCACCTTGTCTCCCTTGACCTTTCCAGGATTCTTCTTGACGAGCTTCATCCTCCAGTAGGATACATTGAACTGCTGTTTCGTATAACCTAAAAAAGTCTCGCGCCAGTGATGCACGCTGCCGACATCCTTGAGCAGCATTATCCTGTAACCTGCCCCGACCACCCTGTAGCTGAATTCCACATCCTGGCAGTAATGGTACTTGTCATCGAAATACCCTGCCTTCTTGAAGACCTCCCTGCGATACACCGTGCTGTTCGGGCTGACATGTTCCACAAGTGCTTTCTTTGCCTTGTGCCCCCCGATATGCGCGTATCTATATTCAAGGTCATATCCCATCATCCTTGCCCAGAAGCTGCGCGGGTTCGCTGTCCCTATATAGCCCCCCACAACACCGACATCCCTGTGTTTCTTGAGGGCATCGACCGCCCGCTCTATGAAACGATTGTCGAGCACAGCGTCAGAGTCTACTGACACTATATAATCCCCCTTGGCAGCCTTTATCGCAGCGTTGGAAGCCCCTGCAGGGCCTTTGTTCTTCTGGTCGATTATCCTGTATCTCTTGAGCTTCTTGAACCTGCTCTTGAGTG
>JBHPEY010000003.1:0-69976 GCA_042576705.1 Nanobdellota archaeon
AGCAGAAGATCCGCTTGCGACACTGATGTATCCCATTGATGTCGCGTACGATGTTGTGCTGTTACACTCGTAACCCATCGCGACTGAAGAATGTCCTAGTGCATTCGTCTTGTATCCCATTGCGGTTGAGTACCAACCGCTTGCTGTGCTCTGTTTTCCCATGCTTGTTGATGCATAACTGCTTGATGTAGTATCCTGGCCCATTGCTGTTGCGTAGTCCTGGCTGGCAACTGTTGAGTAGCCCAAAGCAGTCGCGTAGTTCGCACTTGCTGTAGTGCTTCTGCCCAGCGCTGTAGAGTATTCCCCGCTTGCAGTGTTGGAATTGCCTATTGCTGTTGCGTAAGGTCCGTCTGCAGTGGTCAAGTAACCTATCGCTATATCATAATCCTGCTTTGCTTCTGTTCTCTTGCCCATCGCTATAGAGTTATCTCCTTCAGAACGTACTAGGTAACCTATCGCAGTAGAAGTTATCCCTCCTGCGACTGATGAGAAACCTCCTGCAAGTGAATAGCCTCCTACTGTGCTTGTGTTGTAACCCATCGCAGTCGATGCTATTCCTGCAGTGTAAGTCTCATAACCCATTGCAGTGGATCTGCTTGCTTGCGCTTCTGTATAGTAACCTAATGCTGTCGAGCCCAGGTTCCTCGCTATGGTCTTATGTCCCAGCGCTACAGATGATTGTCCTGCAGCAAGGGTGTCATCACCCATCGCTACCGCAGTGCGTCCAGTGGCATCAGACATGCTGCCGAAAGCGACTGACTCTGAATTTGTAGCCGTCGTCATCACGCCCCCTGCAACAGAACCGTAGCCGCTGGCTGTCGAGTCACGTCCCATTGAAAATGAATAGTCTCCGCTGGCAGTTGTGCCATTACCTGTCGCGATAGCGAGATGGCCTGTTGCGGAATTTGTCGGTGAACCTATTGTTGCAGCAGCACCTGAAGTTGTTTCAACGTCAAGCTTTGCACTTGGGTTTGTTGTTCCTATACCTACGTTTAGAGTTGTGGTTGTTTTTGTGGATGTGTTTGTCCAGCCGGCTGTGCTGTCTGTTGTTGAGTAGCCTGCGCTTGCGTGGTTTCCCCAGCTGTATGCTGTGTCCCAGTTTGTTATGTTTGTTGATGTTACTGTGTTTACGGCGTGTGCTCCGAAGATGGGGTCTGTCTCTGTGTAGGTTGTCAGGTATCCTTCGCTTGCGTGGTTGCCCCATCCGTATGCTGTGTTCCAGTTGGATGTGTTTGTCAGCTTGTTGTCTATTTCTGTCTCGTTGTAGTATGTTGAGTTAGATGTTAGGTAGTCTTCCAGTGCGTGGTCTCCCCATCCGTAGGCTGTGTCCCAGTTTGTTATTTTTGCTGATGTCACTGCGCTTGCGTCGTGTGCTACGAAGATCGGGTCTGTCTCTGCGTATGATGTTAGATACCCCTCGGCTGAGTGGTTTCCGTATGCGTATGCTTGGTTCCAGTTTTCTATGTTTGAGTTTGTGATGTCTTTTGCTGGGCTTGCGTTGAATATAGGGTCTGTCTCTGTGTAGCTTGTCAGGAATGTGGGTTCGCCTATCACGTTTGCCCAGAGGACGCTGCCTAAGAAGTATGCTGCTGTTATGTTGTTTGCGCCCCAGGTCTCGCTTTCGTTCTTTCTTGCGTAGTCTGTGGGGTCGAAGGGGGAGTCGTTGTCTAGTCCGTCGCATAGGCCTGCGCTGCCGGTTATCTCTATACAGCTCAAGCTTGATTCGTTAATGTCTTCGCCTTCGATTGTTCCTATTGGTGAATAGAAGAACTGTCGCTCTACAGTTGCTCCTGTCGCGTTCCTGAAATCTATGTCCTCTCCGTTGATTGAGTAGTCTTTGTAGTACCTGTTGCCGTACTTCAGGTTAAGGGGAGTCTGTTCGCCTAGCATCACGCTCCAGGTGCCGTTCCTTATCGCGTTCGTGAAGGTATGGGTGTATATCTGGTTGCCGCCGGTGAGTGCGTCCCAGATTGATATTGTAATATTGCCCAGGGTTATTGGTTCACCTGTTGCCTTGTCTGTTACGTCGGTGCCCTGGTCTGAAAGGGCTGCGTTGAAAGCTAAGGTTGTTGTGCTTAGGAGGATTGTCAATAAAAGAAGTGTGGCTATTAGTCTGTATCTGTTTGACTTACCTGGCCTGCTAAAGCTTTCCTTTACCATCTTGATCATTATTTTATTTCTTGATGAACCATGCTGTGGCCTTGCCTATCGTGAATGAATCTACCTTTTTCTTGAGCTGTAGTTTCAGGCAGTACCTGTCAGCGGTATGCCATGCTATGTTCAGCTTCAGGGAGATGTCTCTGGTAGAAATAGGCCTTCCTGCTTTTTTCATGAGCTGCAGGATCTTGGTTTCTGTACCTGCTATGGTCATCTGAGGGGTCTTTTAGGGGTCATCATATATAAAAGTTCGTATTTTAGTAATTATTATTAGTTATTATTATGTTTCTTATACTTTATTTACTTATATTCGCACTTTTTAGACGTGGAAAAGTGTTTCTGGGCTTTGTATGTGTAGAATTATTGGGTCTGGGTGTGATTATTCCTTGGCGAATGCCAGGAAATGAGTGGTGTCGTAGAATTATCTAGGCATTATAATCTCTTTAATTATCTTTATTTCGGTCCTGCTTTAAGGTATCTGGTGTGTTGCAGGTTCCTGTCTGCGAGTGCCAACAGACTGGCTACCGTGTCCGCATCCGCTGATGTTCCAAGCTCTGTAGCTTTTGTCATAAGGTCTTTACCTTTCTCTGTCAGTGTCAAAGCCCGGTTATATTCGGCCTGTTTTCTTTCATTGATCGCTTCATTGACATATGCCCTGCCTATTTCAAGAAGCAGGTCTGCGTTGGTGCTATGTTGTTCTTCTGCCTGATCCATGATCGGCAGCGCAGCCTTGAATGACCTGTACTGCTGAGAAACGAATCTCCAGCCCACAAAACATTCATACACTTCTGGAATCGCGTCTGGCTTTGCTTTGACTTGTTTCGCGCAGAGATCAGCAAGCTCGCCGAATTTCTGGAATGACTGTTCAGGATCGGTGTGGTCTTTATGCATTCCGAATGCTGTGTTTCCATCAGTCTCATCTGCCGGGAAACTGAGGCTCATGTTGACTTGGTCTTCGTATGGCAGATTCTCGCGCAGGTATTCTATTGCAACCTGTGCTTTCTGACCCATCTTAAGAAATTCCTTTTCTGTGATAAATCCTAACCCGTTTATTTTGACCACCTTATTATTGGCTGTATAATTGGTACGGGGAGCCTATTTATAAGCTTTTCGGTTTGTTACTACCAATGAATAATGAATAATTAGCGTTTCTTACGGGCTTTTGAGGGCAGGCTCATCAATTGGCAGCGCTTGCAGAATTGGTTCCTGCTGGGCTCTCCGCAGGTCTCGCAGTACCTGATCTTTGTGGTGTGCCTGAAGTGCTTCTGGATTGTTGGAAGAGACTCTGAGAGTTTCTTCACCAGGTTCTCTTTTGTCTTTGGGTGCTTCTTTACCAGGCCTTTGAGGAGTTCCCTTACCTCTCTTCTGAATGCACCTACAGAGCAGGGGCAGGGTTCGTATACAATGTCCCACTTCATGGCCTCTGTGAACTTTCGGATTTCATTGTTTGTGCAGAAGTATAATGGCTTTATGCGCGGGACGAACTTGGGGTCCTCTATCATGCCTGTCCTGGGGCCCATGTTTGCGAAGAGCTCTGGCTTGCCCTTGAAGAGGTTCATCAGTATGTTCTCTGCTTCGTCATCCAGGTTGTGGCCTGTGACTATCTTTGCTGCGCCCAGTTCTCTTGCTTTCTTGTTGAGAAGCCATCTCCTCACCACTCCGCAGATCGTGCAGTTGCCTATGCGGTCTCGCTCCTGGATTGTGGATCTTATGTAGCAGATTGAAGCGCCGTGTTCTTTCCTCAGGTCTATGAGGTTCAGTTTTATCTTATGTGTCTCGCAGAACGTGCGTATGTTATTGAGGTTGCGGTCAGACCAGTCGCCCATCTTGAGGTCTATCATGAGGGCTTCTACATTGTAGCCTAACTTGTTGAGAAGGTAGAGTGCTGTGGTTGAGTCTTTTCCTCCAGAGCAGGCTACAAAGACCTTGTCCTTTTTGGTCAGGAGGTTGTGGTCCTTGATTGTCTTGCGTATCTTCTTCTCGAAATCCTTGATGATGTCAGGCATGGCAGAATATTGTCTTTGTGCTGTTTATAACCTTTTCTACGTCTATTCCTGCAAAACATTTAAAAATGGATTTTGCCTTGCGTTTATATATGGCAGGTTCACTAGTCGTCCAGGTAATATCAATAGTTATCGTGGCAGGTTTGTTCCTTCTTATGGTACTGTGGAAGAAAGCGCACTATGTTATCGGCGGCCTCACGCTTTGTGCCATATCGACCCTCACAGTATTGTTCAAGATAGGCAAGACCACGTTTGATGTGGGGCAGTATCCTATTCTGCATTATGCTGTCTACTTCTTTGTGGCATTTGCAGGCAAGGACCTTATCAAGGAAGGGTTCAAGGAGAAGGAGAGTGCATTGAAATGGCCCAGCCTCATCCTGGGAGTGGTGTTGATTGTCATAACTACAATCCCTACGCTGAAGAAGATGCATGTGATTGAATGGGCGCTGCCAAAGAGTGTGTATGTGGATGCGTCAATCTATGCTATTGCAGGGCTGTTCATGATAATCGGGGCGTTCACTATACTTGCTACAAAGGAATGATAGTAGAAAAAGAAAATTATGGAAAGAAAAAATTAAAACTCTACCTTGACATCCTTCTTGTCTGCTTCTGAGACCTTGTACATCTCTTTCGCAGTGAGCTTCATCATGTTTGCTATGACCATGTCTGGGAAGCTCTCTATTCGGATGTTGAAGGTGTTGCAGGAGTCGTTGTAGAACTCTCTCCTGTCTGCGAGCTCGTTCTCCAGTCCTGAGATTCGCTGCTGAAGGTGCATGAAGTTCTCATTGGCCTGCAGTTTCGGATAGTTCTCTGCAACTGCGAACAATGTCTTCAGTGCGCCGGTTATCTGGTTGTCTGCTTTGGCCTTTTCCGGCATTGATTTTGCCTTGAGGAGAGCGCTTCTTGCGTTTGTTATCTCTGTGAGGACACCTTTCTCGTGCTTCATGTAGCCTTTTACAGAGTTGATGAGTTTTGGGAGCTCGTCTGATCTCTGCTTGAGGAGGACGTTTATGTTTCCCCAGGATTTCTTTATGTTGTTCTTCAGTCTTACTAGACTGTTGTATACGCCTACAATCCATCCTATCAGGCCTAGTAAGACTAGGATGATTACGACGGTGACTATTATTCCGACTATCATTTTGTTACCTCCGATGTTCTTGATTGTTATGTTGGGCCTTTTTTCGCTTTTGGCCCTGAGCCTCTACTCCGCTTTTTGCTTTGCAAAAAGCTCCGCCTGGCCACGCAAGCAACTGCTACGCAGCAGCTTGCTCTCGAGGCACAGACGGTCTCAGGGCCAAAAGCTGCGTAGGCCCTTGTGTTGTTATCGTGAATGATTGATGTGTTATTTTAGTATATTCCTAACTGTAAAAGGAAAAGTGCAAGGCAAATGACAATCAAAGCTCCGCCGCCGAAGAGGCCACCTATCACTTTCCACTTGAATTTCTTAAGTACGCCTTCTTCAGAGCTGTCAGATATATAGTAAATACCTTCGTCTCCTTTCTGGATCATTATGTCTTCTGTGTTCTGTTGGCCAGTGGCTTCCTCTACATGAGGGTTGTCGCCTGCGTGGCCTAGTATGTATAGCTTATCCTTTGGAGCAATGTAGTATTCATAGTAGCGCATGTTCTTGTTTGTGCCTAGAAATGTCTCAAAGTTCAGACTGTTTTTCTTTAGGAATTTCTGAACTACCTGTGGTGGGTCCTTGCGCCATCTTGACTGGTACTTGAAGTCTGGCGGGATGTCAATCTGGGCCTTTTGCGGCTGCACAAGGACCTTTCCTGTGCTGTCCTTCAGGAAGAATTCCTGCATGTCAGTGCCTGCCTTGAGCGTGTACCAGTAGCGGTGTTTTCCAGAGCCGCGCTCTTCCTTCACACTGTACTTGTAGTAGACGCAGCTCTTGCCTGTGAGTGGGGACTTGAGCGTGGTCTTCTTTGCAGGGACCACATTACCTGCTATCTCTACCAGGCCCATGGCCAGGCCCCTTATCTTGGAGGTCGGCATGTTCTCTATCATGCGCTTTGTCTTGAACCATTTGAAGCCTTTGTAGAACAGAAAACCACCTATACCCATACCTGCAATGCAATAGCCCAGAGACTCAAGGTCGACCATATCAGAGCGTTAGGGATGTTTATATTTAAATCTATTTGGTGTTTTGGTCATAGAAGTATGTTGAACAGGTATCCAAGCACCAGTATCTGCGGGACGGTTATTATCGGGAGCCAGATCGCTGCGCGTCGTCCTATGTTTGACCATATCAAGCCTATCTCTGTGTAGTCTGTGGCTACGCCTGCCATCAGGAACACAAAGCTGTTCCCGAATGCTCCTGTCTGCTTGAATATCTCGAATGCCATCGGGGCTGAGCCTTCTGAGCAGACCTCAATAATTGTTGCGAGGACGAGGACCACTATCATTCCCAGGGCTGTTGCGCCCATGTAGGCCACGAAGAAGTGCTGAGGGACATAGGCTCTTGCTATGCTCGCTATTATCATACCTATGAGTATCCACCACATCACCATCCTTGAGAGTGACCAGCTGCCTGACAGGACACCTTTGATGGTCGCTTTGTTGTTCTTTGCGTTGAAGTCGTATGCTTTCCAGCGCTTCTTCATGTCCTGTAGTATGGAGAAATCATGATGCTTGTCCTTGAGTCCGCACTTGTCACACTCTACCATCTTCTTGCGCTCCAGGATCTGGTAGATCAGTCCTGTTATTATCGCTATGACTATTGCGCTGAAGACTATGAACAGGGCTTTCCAGCCGAAAAAGCCGAAGAACAGGATTGTTATCGGGAAGTTTGCCCACGGGCTTGCCAGCAGGAATGCTATGACTGAGGATGTGTTTGCGCCTTTCTTGTACAGCTCCATCGCGATGGCAAGTATGCCGTGGCTGCACGCGCTCATCAGGAAGCCGAACACCACTGAGTAGAAGATTGTGCGTTTCTTGTGCTGGCCCAGGTACTTTTCTATGTATGCTCTTGGGACGAGATGGTCGATGACTCCTCCCAGGAGCAGGCCTAGCAGGATTGCCCACCATATCAGTTTCAGGTAATCTACCAGTGCGTCGAAGAGTGGGTTCAGGAATGTTATCTGGTAAGATATCATGAAAAGCAGAACTGTCATGATTGTTATTATGTATAGTTTCTCCTTGTACCAGGGCTTTTTCTCGTGGGTGCTGCAATCTGGACAGATCTCTTTTATCTTGTTCTTCTTCTCGTACTTCTTTATGCAGTTCTCACTGCAGAAATAATGGCCGTGCGCTTTTATACGGCCTTTCATGCCGCAGATTGGGTCGATTTTTTCCATGATTTCTCTTGCTCATCCCTTGACGAAAAGTCCGCACCAGCATTCACCTTTCTCTTTCCAGGTCTCGTGGGTCTTGAAGTTGCATGGGCAGATAAGCTCCAGGTCCCTTGGCCTTGAACCGTCGCGCAGCCTGCACGGGCAGAGCTTCAGGCCGAACTTGTCCTCGTTCTTGTAGACGCCTTCAAGCACTGTGTCGACGTGTTCTTTGTCAGGGTTCAGGATGAAATCGTTCTTTTGGGTGAAGTTTTCCCAGGCTGTGCGTGTCTGTTCAGGCTCCAGGTTGGTGCCGCCTTCTGCGCTGATGAGGTTCCTTGCTTCGTTCTCTGAGATCTCGCAGTATGCGTTCTTCATTCCGCATGTCGGGCAGGTCTCGGGGCCTGCGTTGCCGTGATGGATGTCATTGCAGACATTGCATCGCCAGAATTTCTTACCGGTCATTATTCTATGACTTCGACATACTCAGGAATAGTATCCTTGGCGAATGCCTTCATGCCTTCCATCGTCTTCGTATGGTCCAGCAGCTTCTTTATCACGCTGAAAGGGATTGTCGCAAGATGTGCTCCTGCAAGCGCACACTCCCTTACCTGGCGGGTGTTCCGCAGGCTGGCTGCCAGGACCTCGCACGTGTCTATCCCGTGCTGTTCGAATATCTCCACGATCTCAGCGACGAGCTCTACACCTGAGACCATTCCGTTGTCATTCAGCGTCTTGTTGTCTTTTTCCATGCCTTCTGCAGGGAAGTAAGCGCTTTTGTCGAACTCCATGCCCTGGCTCTTGCGTATGAAATCATCTATGCGGCCTGCGAAAGGGCTGACGAACTTCGCTCCAGCCCTTGCAGCGAGCAGGGCCTGCTCTGGAGTGAATACTAATGTGCAGTTCACAGGGATGCCTTCTTTTGAAAGGTCCTTTATAGCCTTTATCCCGTCGTACTCTTTGTTGTCGCCAGGCTCCATCGAAGGATTCACAGGGATCTTGATGTACACGTTGTCCGCTACAGGGTTGAACTTCTCGAAGATCTTCTTCCCTTGTTCCACCATGCCTCTGTAGCTCGTCTCTGTGACCTCAAGGCTTACTGGAGTGCCTTTCGCTGTGAGCAGGATGTCCTTGATGTATCCTTCCATGTCTACTTTCTCGCCTTTCTCTTTCAGGATGTCGACGGCTTTCTTTATCAGGCTTGGATTGGTTGTCACGCCATCCACTACGCCGCCTGAGTATGCGTATCTTATCTCTTCAATGTTTGCAGAATCTACAAATATCTTCATGTTATCAACCCCTCTATCGATTATATATGATTATCTTCTTGTGATCTTCTTCACAGCAGCTTCTATTGCTTTTGCGTCGATTTTGAACATCCTTCGTAGCTGTCCGGGCTTGCCTGATCTTGGCGTGCCCCTGACATAGAGCTGCTCGACCTTGCCGACAGCTTCAGCGACGACAGATCCTATGCCGCCGAAGTAATGGTCCTCGACTGTGATGACTCTGTTTTTGCATTCTTTTGCGTTCCTTATGAGTGCTGCCTTGTCGACAGGTTTCACTGAATAAAGATCGATTACCCTGATGTTAATCCCTTTTTTCTTCAGGTTCCCATGCGCTTTCAATGCTTCATGCACTGTCTCTCCTGCACCGATGACCAACACCCTGTCCTTCCCGCTCCTGCGCAGGACCTTCAGTTTCCCTATCGGGAACTTCTCTGTCCTTTTGTATATGGTTGGTGTCTTCTCTCTTGTCGTCCGCAGGTATGCGAGGCCTTTGTGCCTTGCCATCTCTTTTGTGCAGTATTCTGCAGAGACTGCGTCGCAGGGATAGAGCACCACGCTGTCAGGAATCCCCAGGTACATAGATAGGTCCTCAAGACCCATCTGGCTCGGGCCGTCCTCGCCTATGCTCACTCCGGCATGGGACCCGACAATCTTGATGTTTGCCCTTGAGTATGCTGCCATGCGGATGAAATCATGCGCGCGTGTCAGGAACGTCGCGAATGTGCTGACAAAAGGCACAAATCCCTGGGTCGCGAATCCTGCAGCCATGCCGACCATGTTCTGCTCTGCGATGAAAGACTCGAAACCTCTCTGAGGGAATGTCTTGCAGAACTCGAGCGTCATTGTCGAGTTCTTGACATCACCATCGACTGCTACGATGTTGTCGTTCTTGAGGCCGAGATGTACAAGGGCTTTTCCGAATGCACCCCTTGTCGCGACCATCTCACCCTGTTGGTATCTGCTTATCGGGACATCCTTTATCTTTACAGGTGTCGGTCTGACATAGGCAACTTTTGAAGAGAGAGATATCTTTGCAGGGCCGATCCCGTCGATGGCTTGCGCAGCCTCCTCCTTGTTCAGTGTCTTCCCATGCCAGCCTTCCTTGTTCTCAATGAAGGGTATACCTTTGCCTTTGATTGTCCGCGCTATTATGGCGAAAGGCTTGCTGCTGTGCCTTGCCTGCTTCAGTGCATTGCGCAGCTCCTTGACATCATGGCCGTCGACCACTTTCGCGTTCCAGCCGAATGCCTTGAATTTTTTACTGTATGCCTGCGTGTTGTGGCCGTGCATTGTCGGCTGTGATTGGCCCAGCCTGTTGCAGTCGATAAATGCTACCAGGTTGTTGAGCCTGAAATACGCGGCGCTGTTCGCTGCTTCCCAGGTGCTGCCTTCGAACGACTCGCCGTCGCCCATCAGCACATAGATACGGTCTTTGTTCTTCTGGAGGCGCTTTGCGAGCGCCATGCCGACGCCTGCAGACAGGCCCTGGCCCAGGCTGCCTGTGGCGATCTTTATCATCTTCATTCGCGGGGTGGGGTGGCCTTCGAGCTCGCAGTCGATCTTCCTAAGGTCCAGCAGTTCTTTTTTAGGTATTATTCCTGCTTCTGCGTAAGCTGCCCAGAGTATCGGCGCTGCATGGCCCTTTGACATTATGAACTCGTCATCCTTCTTGAGTTCGTCGAAGAAAAGAGTGCTCATGATCTCTGCGCAGGAACAGCATGACGTCGGGTGTCCTGATCCTGCGGCTGTGGTGGCTTGTATGCTGTGTATCCTTAGCCTGTTGGCCATCAGCTTAAGTGAGTCACTCTTGTCCATCTCTTTCCACCTCTTTTTTCAGCTCTGCAATCGCGGATTTTGGGTCATCAGCTTTTATTATGAATGAACCTGAGACAAAAAGATTTGCACCTGCGTCTGCGGCGAGTTTTATAGTGTCCTTGTTTATGCTGCCGTCTACTTCTATGTCGATGCCTGGCGCCAGCTTCCTCAATTCCCTGACCTTGTCCAGGGTCTCTGGCAGGAACTCTGCGCCATATGTGCCAGGATTAACTGTCATGACAAGCACCTGATCAATCCTGTCCAGGTAAGGTCTTATCAGCTCGACAGGGGTCTCTGGATTCAGGGCGAAGCCCACGCGCCTGCCTTTCTGTCTGACCATCTCGATGATCTCTGCAGGGTCATTGCAGGCCTCGATGTGCGCCAGTATCGTATCGGCTTTATCTGCCTTGAGTTCAATCCAGTTCTTCGGATTGCTGACCATGAGATGGGCTTCGTAGTTTGCTTCTGGAAGCCTGAAATCAAAATCCAGAGAATGGTTCTTGACGAAGACGCCGTCCATGATGTCCAGCTGGAACAGGTCTGTAGCGTCCTTTACATTGTCCATCAGCTTGTCAAGCTCTTCCTGTGATGCTGCGATCAGTGAAGGCACTATCCTCTTCTCAGTCATGTTCTCTCGAGCCTCTTTATCTTTGCTATCCTTTGCTTGTGCCTGGGACTGTTGCTGAAGGGGGTCTTCAGCCAGATGTCTATGATCTTTTCTATCTTGTCGAGCGGGAATCGCCTTCCTCGGAGGCATAGGACATTGGTGTCGTTGTCCTGGCGGGACATCCTGGCTGTGTAGGTGTCATACGCGGCAACAGCGCGGACGCCTTTCACCTTGTTGGCTGCGATCGCCATGCCTGTGCCAGAGCCGCAGACCAGGAGTCCTTTGCCTGTCCTGCTTTTCGCGACCTTTCCTGCGACCTTCTTTGCGATGTCAGGATAGTCTATGCTCTTTGTCGAGTCAGTTCCCATATCTTCGAAAGGGATGTTCTTTTTTTGCAGAAATCTCTTCAGTTTCTCTTTTGTGCTGAAACCAGCATGGTCAGATCCTATTATGATATTCATCTTATCAACCCTTTTTCTCAACAGTGAGATTGTTTTTATCTATATCCACTATCAGATGTTCTGTTCCTTAAAAAAGTTACTGAATGATCAAAACATTGGAGAGCATCTGTTGTCTGTTTCTTGATTGTCAATCTGATTTCCACAGGCCGTGAAGGTTGCAGAACTCCCTTGCTGTGATGTTGTCAGCGCTGATCTCGAATTCAGCCTCTGGCGGTTCACCTGGCTTCAGGAACTTACGATAGCTCAATCCTTTGTCTGTAATGACCTGTATCCATTCTATATGGTGAGCTTCCTCCATAGGATGCTCTACAGAACCGACCTTGATATTGAATCCTTTTTCTGTCTTCTCTACGACAGGCACGTGCTTCTCAGTGGCAGCGTCTGTGGTGTTCTCCTTGAGAAGCTCCATCGGCTGGTTGCAGCATACCAGTTGTCCTGTGCTTGCGTGCACGACATCTACAATGTTGCCGCAGACATTGCATTTATAGATCTGATTAAGTTCTGTCATTTTCACACCTCATGATCCTGATTTTTTATTCTTCCTTATTCTTCTTCTTTGTGTGCAAGGTATCTTGCAGCCTTGATGAGCGCCATGCAACCCTGGCCGGCAGCGATCACGTACTGGTACTCGTGGCCTGCGGCGCAGTCTCCTGCGGCGAATATCCCTGGGACGCTGGTGTGGCCCTGGCAGTCGATCTCGATATGATTGTGGTCGTCGAGCTTCAGCAGGTCCTTGAACGGTTCTGTGTTCGGCACGCGGCCGATCTCTATTATCACGCCCTGTAGTTCCAGTTGCTTCTCTTCATCACCCTGCTTGTACTTCATTCCACTCACGAACTGATCTCCCCGTATCTCTGTGGTGTCTGCGTTGAACAGGATATCGACCTTGTCGTTCTTCTTGACCTGCTCTATGAGATACTCATGGCCTGTAAAGCTGTCGCCGCGGACAAGCAGGTACATCTTTGACACGATGTCCTTCAGGAAGTCTACAGCCTCGAGGGCAGCGTCTCCGCCACCGACCACTGCCACTGTCTTCCCTGCAAAGAGCGGACCGTCGCAGATAGAGCAGTATGTGACACCGCGCTTTGCGAATTTGTCTTCACCAGGCACGCCTAGCTTCCTTGCCCTTGCGCCGGATGCTACTATGACTGTCTTGGTGTCATACTCGCCCTTGTCTGTGGTGACCTTGAAGTTCGTGCCTTCCCTGGTGACTGTCTTGACAGTCTCTGTCTTGACATCCACCTTGTTGAACTTCATCTGCTCTTCCATGGTCATGGCAAAATCCACGCCCGTGGTCTTGACGATGCCAGGGTAGTTCAGGACCTCTCCGCTCACCATGAACTGGCCGCCGGGCTCAGAGGTGAATATCTCGAAATCAATCTTCTTCCTTGCGGCGTACATGGCGGCGGTCATGCCTGCGATCCCGCCTCCAATTATTATCGTGTCGTGCATTTTTCTGAAGCTTAAGCGGTTGCTTTCTCTTCGCTACCTGCATCCATCGCTTTGAGTTCTGCCTCGATCGCTTCCTGGTTGAAGCCCACTATCATCTTGCCGTTGATCTCTGTCTGGGGCACGCCCATCTGGCCGGACTTCTTTATCATCTCCTGAGAAACAGCCTGGTCGGCAGAGACATCTATGTCGTCGTACTTGACCCCTTTCTCGTCAAGCCATGCCTTGAGCTTCTTGCACCAAGGGCATGTGGGTGTTGAATAGATTTTTATATCAGTCATTTTGTGCACCTCTTGATTATTGTATATCGTATTATCATCTACAGGACTTGCAAAGCCCCCTGAATATGATCGTGACGCAATTCGGTTCAAAGTATCTTGACCTTATCCTCTTCATCGCATGGTCTGAGATCTCTGTCTGCATGACATCCATTATCTTTCCGCAGCTCTCGCACACGCAGTGCTGGTGTCCGCAGACGTCGCCGTCAAAGCGGTACTCGCCGTTGATCTCGAGCTTGAGTATCTGGCCTTCTTCTGCGAGAAGGTTCAGATTGCGGTAGACAGTACCCAGGCTTATCGCGGGAAGGTCCTTCTTCACGGTGTTGTAGACCATCTCTGCTGAGGGGTGGGTCTTGACGCTCTTCAGGAACTCCAGTATCTTTATGCGCTGGCTTGTCATGCGCCTTCCCGGCCTGTTTTGTTTATTGAGAACCATTATTAATTAGGAGGTGTTACTGATATATAAATGTTGTGGATTCTGTGGCCTGACAAAAGAAAAGTTATTAAAAGCAGACCACCAATATGTAAATGCATGGAAAACAAGACCCTCGGAACACTCCTAGTAATCTCGTCTGTCGTGCTTCTGATACTCCTTGTACTGATACGCCAGATTGTCGTCGGTGCTTACCAATCAGAGATAGACAGGAACGTGAAGCTGGAAGGCGTGTGCCATGCTGATGAGGGAGTCTGCCCGCATGAGAGCATGCTTCAGGCACAGGTGCCTATATTCCTGGCAGGGATAGTGCTTGTGGGTGTAGCCAGCCTGGGTGTATATATCATATTCTTTGAGAGGTCGCAGAAAGAGATAGTGTCTGCGCTTCGGAAGCAGAAGCTGATGAAGATTAAGGAGGAGAAGTTCTCACTGCTGCTTCGAGGGATGGACAAGGATGAGCAGAAAGTCATGAAGGCTGTAAAGGAGCAGGATGGGATAACCCAGCAGACGCTGCGGCTCAGGACAGACCTTCACAAGTCCAAGCTCAGTATAGTGCTTGACGGCCTTGAGAAGAAGGGGCTGGTCAGGAGGGTGCTGAAGGGCAAGACCAAGCAGGTGTTCCTCAAGATACGGATATAAAAATAATCCTGACATCTGGTGTCGGGATTATTGAACAATGTAAGTTCCTTTCTTTTTCAGTCTAATAACTCAAGCAGGTAGTTTTCGATGCGGAACTTGTATGTAAACGGTAACTCCTTTGAATTCTGTTGTTTCAGGCTTTTTTTGATGGTCAGTTTCAGCGCTAAAATATATCTAAATGCTATGCTTTCTTGTTTCCATGAAACCGGTCAAGATACGATTCACATGGGTGCTGGTGCTGCTGGTGCTTGTGATTGCAGGTGTCGTCTATGCCAGGAGCAGGCCTGTCGAGGGGCTGGATGGGTTTGCGCAATGCCTCTCAGAGAAAGGCGCTGTGATGTATGGGACCTACTGGTGCAGCCACTGTAATGCACAGAAGGCGGATTTTGGTGATGCGTTTTCGCATATCGAGTATGTGGAATGCTCTGACCAGAAAGAGCTCTGCGCAGAGAATGATGTGCAGGGCTTTCCCACATGGATCATAGATGGAGCAAAGTATGAAGGGCGGCAGCCATTGTCCAGGCTGAGCGCACTTACCGGTTGCGATCTGGAAAAGAGTTGATGAGGTGAATAAGATGCAGAAGATAACCATAATATCAGTAGTGCTTGCGATCCTGTTGGTTGCAGGGGCGGTATTCGCTGCGGCAGACTTCCTTGGAAGCGAAGAACCTGTTGAGAGCCAGGAACAACCTGTTGTGAGCCAGGGAAGCTGTGCCAGCGGTGCCTGCGGAGCAGGATGCGACAGTAGCTGCGGCGGAAGTTGCGGGGTCCCCAGCTGCGGCTGCGGAAGCTAATCTTTTCTTTCTTTTTTTTGTTTTTTGAATAGGAATATTTATAACTGAGAGGTCGACGTTTCTTTTTGGGTGGATTATGGCCAATGCGATACAGTGTGCAAGAGAGATCAGGAATGACGCAATAAAAGACCTTGTAGACAGACGTCTCGCGGGGTTCAAACGGCTCGGCAGGAAATCGAGCAGGGAACTGTTCAAGGAACTGTGCTTCTGCATACTGACTGCGAATTACTCTGCAGAGGGCGGCATCCGTATCCAGAAGAAGATAAATAATGGATTTCTTACATTGAGTGAGAAGCAGCTGGCCAAGGCGCTCAAGGAGCAGAGGTATCGGTTCCCTAATGTGCGGGCGGGCTATATTGTCGAGGCTCGGAAGCATGCGGTGGATATCAAGAAGAGATTGGCGGGTTTCGATTGCGAGAAGGATGCACGTGACTGGCTGGCCCGGAATGTCAAGGGGTTAGGGTACAAGGAAGCGAGCCATTTCCTGCGGAATGTCGGTTACGAGAGTGTCGCAATCATTGATTTCCACATCATAGATTTCCTTGTGGGCCATGGGCTTATAGAGAAGCCCAAGACCATGACGCCTAAAAGATATGTTGAGATTGAGAACGTGCTGCAGGATGTGGCAGACAAGGCAAGCATGCATCTGGGTGAGCTTGACCTTTACATGTGGTATTGTGAGACTGGGAGAATATTGAAGTAAGGGCGTCAATATCTGTCTTTGGTCATCTTGGGTTGTCCTTTGCTGAGTCGTAAACAAAAACTTCATTCTTGTATTTCTGGTCGCAGACTGATTTCAGGTTCCTGGCGCGTCTTGTCAGGGATGCCCTGTTCTTTTCCACCACGTTATCAAGACTCTCTTTGTTGATCCTTGTGTACTCTATTGTGCTGTAGTCATACTCGTAGATGGTTATCGCAAGGTTCCTTGAGCAGGTCAGGGTCATCGAGTGGATGTATGTCAGCTTTGTCTCTTCTATGCCCTTGAACTGCTCGATGGTAAATACCTCGTTGTTATCATAATCATGGTCTGTGAATTCACCTGATTTGTATGTTATGTCGTAGTCTGTTATGCTTCCGTAGACAGATTCGACGAGCCAGTCCTCAATCTCGGTGACATTGTTGTAGATGATATCCTCTTCTTTTGTGAAGTTCCTGAACTCCCACTCAGAGTATTCATACCATTTCTCATATCCTGTGCGTTGTGTCGGGTATTGTGCAGTCGCTTCGCTCTTGGTTATCCTCTCTTCGTATGTCTGAGCCTCCCTGCTCTTCAGGCTGTGTATCACATACCAGTTCATGAACTCAGAATACTTCAGCAGGTTGCCTGACGTGTTCAGGAGGTACACATCATTCACTATATTGCTCAGCAGCATCCACCTGCTTACTACCAGCGGCTTGTACTTCACATCAAGGAAGTCTGCCATGTAGCGCGGGATCTGCAGGTCATAGTAGAAAAGCTTGGCCACTACCTCATTCACGTTGATGTCCTTGCGGAACTTTATGCCATTCCTGTAGATACCATTGATATCATGGGTGATCTCACCAAGCGTGAAGTTCCTTGGGATGTACTTGTAGATGATTATCTTGCACGCGCCGCAGTCCTTCCAGCAGGTGGTGCAGTTCTCTGTCGCGTTCTCGCAGGCGCCATTGCCGCAGGTGTTTGGGATGAATTCTGTTTCGTTGACTACTGCTTCATCATCGCAGATGTTGTCTGAGTCTGTGTCTGCGCAGCAGCGTTCGCCGATTATCGTATCATTAGGTTCGCAGACTATCACTTCGGTCTTTTTGATGCAGCCTGAGACAACAAGGAGTAGAAGCACTAATAGAAATAATGCGATAAGTCCTCCTTTTTTGTCCATGAGGGGGATTAGAGGAAACTGTTTTATAAATGTTGCCTCTGGTGGTGTGGGTCGGTCAGGGATTTTCTTTTTAATTCTTAATTCAGCTTTGGTTTTGGTGGTGGATGTTGGTTTGACAATAGAGATGGGATTCGCACCAAAGCTGATGTATTGTTTGGAGTATTGGATGTAGCAAGCCTGATTGGGAATGTTGCTGCTTATTGTGTATTTGATTAGGCAGCAGCCATTGCAACCGTTCGGTTGCAGGGTTGTCTGCGGCTGACGCCTTAGCCAACTTTCGGTAAATGAACGATATAAGGGAAATGGCCTTCGGCCGGAACGAATGACAAAACAGTCTTAGAACCTGAGTTCGTGATGGTTGCGGCAGATAGGTTTCCGGGCGCCCCAAAATATTTACCTTCAGATTGCACTATCCTGAAAAGATTCTGAGCTTTCCGTAACAGTGTCATCTGTGCCGCAATCTTATTGCTATTCCCCCTGAAGCCTTTATTAGGCAGTTTTGTGTATACTATCTCTATGCAGGAGAAGACCTTGCTCAAGATAGCACTTGCGGTTGGCGTTGTGGGCTTGGCGGTGCTGTTTTTTATCTCACAAAGCATATCCATAGATGAAGCCATGCTCAACCGCCTGGATGGGATGGTCGATGAGACTGTGGTCATCACAGGAGTTGTGCTTGATGTGAGCACGTTTGGTTCTGTGACTTCTGTCATGATAGAGAAGAATGAGCTCACATCGGTCGTGCTTTTCGGGGATGCTCCCCTGCTGGAGACAGGGGATCTTGTGCAGGTCAGGGGAAAGGTTGTCGAGAATGAAGGAGAGACTGAGCTGATCGGTGAGGAAATAAGGGTAATATGAGAAGAAACGCGCCAAAAACCGGTTTTTTCACATCGGTTGAGGGTCTTTAGTGTGGTTTTTCGTATACTGTTAGTTTTTTAACATCTCTGATTCTTTAACAAATGTATGCTTCACTATATAATAAACGTAAGATTTATAAAACAGTTAATCATCGGTTTAATAGTTTGGGGGTTAGTAAACTCACAATTCAATGCTACAAACGAGGTGATTGAATGAAATTAAGATATCTGGCAGTAATTGTCGCGATAACGCTGTTGCTTCTTCTTGGAGGATGTGGAAAGAAGGCAGCTCCAGCTCCGGCTCCTGCTCCAGCTCCGGCACCAGCTCCAGCTCCGGCTCCAGCTCCGGCTCCAGCACCTGAGCCAGTTGTCGAAGAGGTTGTAGATGAGACTGCAGACGTTATCCTTGAAGAGGGTGGCGACGTGACAGAAGCGGCTGAAGAAGAGAAAGAGTCAAAGGGACTTGCATCAGACCTTACAACAGTAACCGAAGCTTTCCCACAGGCTTCCTGCGATCTGAAACAGATTGACGGCAAGGAAAAGAGAGTCATCAATGTCAAGATCATGAACATTGAGGACGAGACATGGGAGATCTACGGTAAGGAAAATCCGAAGGGTAAGGTAAGGATCGGCAACAGGGCTGTGATACATATCATGCCTGGCTGTGAAAAGATGTCCCTTGAACCTGGCGAGGCTACAATCTGTGATACCATCAACATGGGTGTCATAGAAGGTGAGAACAGGGTAACTGTTAACACGCCAACCGGCCAGTACGCAAGACTTGTCGACTGCCCATAAGGGTATATTTTTTTTCTTTTTTTAGTATCTTTTTCTGATAGGGTTAATCCTATAATCCACCAATTGTTCTGCTGTATTTCCCTTTGTGATTTTGATTGGGATTGTGGCTTGTGTACTCGCCGGGCTGGGAAGCAGATATCCATATGTAGTTGGTGCCATTTAACTTACGCAGGAACGGGTTAGGCTCGTTGTACTTCCTGCGTCTTTGTCTTCTCTTCTTTGGTCTTGCTCTGATGCGTTTTGTAGGTTTCTTTATGATGGGGTGGTAATCCTCTGCTAAAGAGGCAATCCTGTCCAGTTCGTAGTCTATCTTTGTATTATCGACAGCAGCAACTTTTTTTGGGTAGGGTGGCTTTACAGGTGTCTCTGCTGCTGCTTTGTTCTCTGCTGTCTTGGGATATAGTGATTCACACGACGGATAGAATGTGTGGGCAATCAGGCTGACGGCAACTGCTGCCTGGAGTACCTTATGCAGTATCTTTGGAAGCCGCCTGTCTTTTGATCTTTCCTGCATGCTGATTTCTGGACTATCTTCCGGCTCCTGCATAGGTGCTTGATACTGTTGGTTTCCGTACAATCCCACACCCATGTTTATCAGACCTCTGTCAGGATCCTTCCTGCTAGTCACAAAATCCTCCAGGTGGAAGGGCTCATCCCTGATCGGATTGTTCTCTTCATCGTAAAGCATTATCGCGAGCCTGTTTGAAGGGTTGTCCTGCTTCGTGAGCCTGTCATACTTCATGAGTCCATCTACCAGGCTGAGCAGTCCTTGCTCTTCTTCTGTGCAGTCGTCTCTATTGTGGACAAGTCCCGTGATGACCTGCTCAAAGGTCTTGAATAGGTATTTTGGGCGGTCATCATTGCAGATGCTTCTTGTTATCTGACCGTACCCGCTATTGTTGTTCTGGTGGTGTACATCAAGATTGAGTCTGATTTCAAGATTGTCTGGCAATATATCACACCTCCATGGAGAGATATACGCATCCAGGCTTAATAGTCCCTTCGCAGGCATTGGCGTGGATCTTCTGGCTTAGCCGGATGTATTTCAGGCAGGAGATTGTGCTTCCGGAATCGATCCATAATGCTGAAATTCTTTCGGATCAGATGCAAGAAAAAGGGAAATATTTACGGCACTATCAATAGCACCGCGATGATAAAAAGCGCACCACCCCCTTATTTTGCTGCCTTCTTCTTCAGTTTGCGCTGGTTGAATCTGATGAACTTCATCAGCTTCTCAGAGTAACGGTTCAGCTTGGAGTTCAGGTCAAGGAACCTCTCAGAAGGGATGTAGTTAAGGTCGTTGCAGAGCAGCAGAAGTGTGGTCAGCTGCTTTGTAGACACGTATGCCCGCTTTAGATGCCGCAGGTACTGTTTGCAGAGCTTGAAGCTTGCTGCTTTTGACAGGTTGATCGGCAGCTCGATCGCTGCGGATTTGAGCTCCTGCGTAATGACATTGTTCTGGTCGAAATTGTCGGATTCCCTGCAGATGTCAAGACAAAGGTTGTAACCCCCTTCCCAAACAGCCATGTTCCTGAAGGCAGATGCGCCGGAACTGGATACTTCCAGTTGTTTGGTTATTGTCACAGATCTCATGTAGAGTATAATGTTTTGGTGATTCTTAAATATTGATTCGGGGTTTTTTACTTAAATCTTGTATTTTTAGGGATTTGTTCATTTTTATATAAATTGTTGGGGGGTTTTTAAACACTCTTCAGCTGGGCGGGGTAAATCCAAGGCCTGCTCCGCTTTTTGCTCGCTGCGCTTCGCAAAAAGCTCCGTGCGCTGCCAGGCGAAGCGCTTAATGTATTACTACATAGGGCCGCCGTCCCCGTAGGGGCCGTCCCCCCGGCGGCCTGCATATCCTTGCTGGAATGCGCTTCGCAAAGGGGGCAGCGGCGGCCTTGGATTTACCCCTGGATGTTATTATTAAAGTGGGAGTGGGTCATGCGAAAGTTTTATATCATTCGCGACTATGGATTTATCTGGGTGATCATATGGAGAATAAGCTATTTTATGGAATATCGATTCTGTTTGTCATCTTTATTCTTATGCTGTCTGGCTGTGCGCCTAAGATGGTGCAGCCTGATGTGAAGGACACTACTGATACAGTGAAGAAGACAGAGACTGTGAAGGAAGAGACAACTACTGAGACAGAGACTGAAGAAGAGGAAGAAGAGACTGTTGTTGAGGAAGTAGAGGAAGAAGAAGAGGATGTGGATTATAATTTCGAGGCGCTTCCAAAGGAACAGCAGAGAAAGGTCAAGCTTGTACGTAATCTGCTTGAGGAAGCACGGGGTAGGGACGAGAATTACTTCTTCAGGTTCTCCAGTCCCAAAATACTCCAGACAGCTGTCTGGGTCAAGAGTGATGTGATCAAGCGTGAGATACGAAGGCCTTCAGAGATGGACAAGACAAAGCCATACAATATGGTGTATCTTGATACCGGAGCCTTGACTGCAAAGGGATACTGCGAGACTTCAAAGGCAAAGTGCTGGGAAGGGAAAGGACCTTTTTCAGAGAACTACAACAAATGGCTGATCAAGACTCCGAAACAATGGGTCATGGAGCTTGGGGATGAGTTCACCTTTGCGCTTGACAATAAGATTGGGGACCAGCTGTACCACATCGTTGATTTCAGGAAGGACGGCAAGACAATCCGAGTCTATGTGAATGACTACCGTGGCTGGCCTGCAAGGGTTGAGGTGTACAACAGGGAAGTCGCTCTTGATAGCCTGCCTACGGGAAGTCCTGATGAAGAATATATCTATGATGACATGGATATCGGCGGGGTCAGCGAGGATGATGTGACGCCTGGTTAAGAATCTTTTTTAATATTTTATTTTCTTTTGACAAGATTTAGCACAGTAATCTCACTTCTAGAACCGAATCTCATCGGAGGGCCCCATGTCCCTGTGCCGGGTGAGACGTGAAGGTACATGTCATTGTGCATGTAAATGCCGCTAATCTTTGGGTAGAATATCCTGGTGATAAGATTGAACGGGAATATCTGTCCGTTGTGGGTGTGGCCTGAGAGCTGGAGGTCGACGCCTGCTCTGCTTGCGTCCTCAAGACCCTGCGGCGGATGGAACATCAGGACAGATGGTCTTTTCTTGTCGAACTTTATCTTGCTGATCTCATCATTTGTCCTGCGCATCTCCCTTGCGGGATTGTCGATGCCTATAACCTGGATGCCCTTGTACTCGACAACCTCGTTCCGCAGGACCTCGACTTTGGTCATCTCAAGGAGACCGATCACTTCATCTATGCCTTCGTACATCTCGTGGTTGCCTGTTGAGAAGAATGTCTTTGGCCTGAGCTTGTTGAGCGGGGCGACGCTGTGCTCTACTATCTTTCCGCTGCCGTCCACAAAGTCGCCTGTGATCAGTACCATGTCCGGGTTGATGTCGTTGATCTTATCGACTATGCGGGTCATGTAGCCGGAGTTATGGATTGTTCCCAGATGCACGTCAGATATCTGCACTAGAGTGGTTTCTTTCTCCAGGTTGTCTATTGGAATCTCTATCGTGTTGACTCGTATGAAGAATGCGTTTATTATCCCGTAGAAGACGATGACCAGCACCACGAGCATGATGACAAGGCCTGCTGTCTTGTCATTAGTCTTTGTTATCAAGCGCACTATCTCATAGACTGCTAGTGAGACCAGCAGTAGGAAGACTGCTCCGAGCCAGGTCGCGGCCAGCGCATAAAAGACCCGAGCTATCTGGCCGCCGATGAACCGTTCCATGAAGCTCATCAAGGGGAATGACAGGGTCAATGCGACCATCGCCAGATAGAACCACAGGTTCCGGTGCATCTTCAGGAATGCGCTCAGGCGCATGAATGTATAGAAGTGCATGCCGAAGTATATCGTGAAGAATATGCCAAAAAATATGATGAATGCAAGTATGCGGTTCATGAGATTATCATCTGCGGTTGTTGTTTAAAAATCTATCTGCAGAGCTCACGCTAATACCAAGCGTTTCATTATAGAAAAAAAAAGAAAAAAATAATGAAAACCGCGCATAGGAAGTACATAAAGAACGGTTAGTACACGCGTGCTGAACACGTCGCCGAAGCTTCGTGCTTACACACCGTGCCTATCAAACGAGTCTTTTACTCGAGTTCAAGGTGTCTCTTTTTGCGGGGGGTTTCGTGCTTAGATGCTTTCAGCACTTATCCCTGAAGGCGTAGCTGCCCTGCGTACCTTGTCAGATAACAGGTAGACCAGAGGCCTCGAGCCCCCGTTCCTCTCGTACTAAGGGGTCCTTCCACTCAGACACCAAACATTTCCAGTAGATATCAAACAAACTGCCTCACAGCGTTCTGAACCCAGCTCACGATCCCTTTTGATGGGTGAACACCCCCACCCTTGGATGCTTCTGCACATCCAGGATAGGAAGAGCCGACATCGATGTAGCAAGCCGCGCCGTCGATAAACTCCAAGCTTTCTTGTGAAAACCTGTATGAGCTCTCGGGCGCGACAACTCTGTTATCCCCGGAGTAACTTTTCGGTCATCTCTAGCTCCCATCAAGGAAGCATAGAGGTTCGCTAGACCAAACTTTCGTTTTTGGATTCCTCATTGACCAGAATCCAATCAGGCTGGCTTTTGCTCTTGCACTCCACGGCGGATTTCTGACCCGCCTGAGCCAACCTTAGGGCACCATTGATAAATTTTCAACGGTGTGCCACCCCAGCCAAACTGTCCACCTGCCGCTGTCCTTGTCTCCAAGTGAGCGACGTAAGTCTAGAAGAGTGGTGTTACATTTTTGTCTATTCATGATCTGGCGACCATAACATAACGACTCCCACTTACACTATACAACAAAACTCACGTCGCAACAACAAGCTACAGTAAAGTTTCACGGGGTCTTCGCTTCCCACTGGAAATCACTGGCCTTTGCACCAGTAAAGAGTGTTCGGGGGATTCAGTCTTGGGACAGTGAGGATCTCGTTACGCCATTCATGCAGGCCGTCATTCAAACGGCAAGGCATTTCGCTACCTTAAGAGAGTTATAGTTACTCCCGCCGTTTACCAGCTCTTAGCTCCCTTGGAAGGAAGTTTGAAGTACTGGCACTGGGCAGACGTCACCTTCTGTACACACCTTTGCAGGCTAGCAGAAAGTTAAGTTTTTGTTAAACAGTCGGACCCTCTGAGTCACTGCGCCCTATGTTTGCAGTCATGCGACTACAAGCATAGGGACCCCTTATACCGAAGATACGGGGCGAATTTGCCGAATTCCCTAAAACTGATTAATCCCTCACACCTTAGGCTTCTCACCTAGGGGCACCTGTGCTGGTTCTGGGTATGATTGCTAAAGTTCCATTCCTGTTCCTTTTTCATGGAGTCCAGGCATTGACTGAATGGACCAAAGGCCCACTATTCCCGAGTTTATTCAACTTCTCATCATTAAGATTCTCCATTGAATTGTCTTGGTTAACACAATAGATGACTTGTGTCAGTCTAGCCAGAACCGTCAGAAACAAGACTTGTGTTGCCACGTGTACTAAAGCAGTAAAGGAATCTTAACCTTTTTCCCTTTCCCGTGTTGCCAGTTAGGCAGACGGTTAGGATCAACTTACCCTTGACTGAACTGCATTGTCAAGGAACCCTTGCCCTTTCGGTGGTAGTGATTCTCACACTACTATGATCCTACTCTCACCAGGATCCTCATTTCTACGAGGTTCACTCCCTCTCTCGAGAAAGCTTTTGCCCTCGCAGAGCGCCTACCTACCACAATCCTTTCGGATGTCTGAAGTATCGGTAACCTGCTTAGCCCCGTCCATTTTCGGGGCCCACATTCTTGACAAGTAAGCTGTTACGCACTTATTATAGGGTGGCTGCTTCTAAGCCAACCTCCTCGCTGTCTGTGAATGTAAACACCCTTCACCCGTTAACACTTAGCAGGTATTTTGGGACCTTAACTTCAGTCTGGGTTGTTCCCCTCTAGCTACTCACCCTTACGACGAGTACCCGTCTCCCGGAATCTACGACGTTGAAACATTCGGAGTTGGACAGGAAACCGAGGAATTTCTTCCCCTAAATCCCCAATCCGTATCTCTACCTTTTCAACTATCTCATCCGAGGTTTGACTACGGCCAATTTTGGTAGGAACCAGCTATCACCGTGTTCGATTGGCTTTTCACCCCTAGCCCAAAGTTAGAAGACTACTTGCCCGTAAGTTCTCTGCAGGCCTCCACGGGATTTTACTCCCGCTTCACCTTACCCTGGGTTAGATCACACGGCTTCGGGTCTGGCCCAAGTGACTCAAGGCATTTTCATACCTAGTCCCTCATTGCTTGCGGACTTATTGATTTCTCTGCGGGTACCTCTTTACAAGTTACCCTTGCCACTTAGACAAACTCCCTGGCACGTTATTCAAAACGGACGTTACAACTCCGAAGAGCCGTAACCCACTATAGCTATTAGGTTTCAAGGTCTTTTAACTCCCTGTCAAGGGTTCTTTTCAACATTCCATCACTGTACTGTACGCTATCGGACTCAAGACGTGTTTAGGGTTGGAGGTTGATGCCCCCCATATTCGTACCAAATATCCAATTGATACTACTCTGGAACTCACTAAACCTTTCTGGTTTTCCCTTACGGGACTATCACCCTTTATCGTGCTGCTTTCCAGCAGACTTCAAGTCAACCAGCGAAGGCGAAAAAGTGGTCCAAACACCACATCTCTTACATCTTTCAATGCAAGATTCAGTTTGCCCTATACGGTTTTCAGTCGCCCTTACTCACCGCATCCCAATTGGTTTCTTTTCCTGCAGGTACTAAGACGTTTCAATTCCCTGCGTTCCCTTACCTTTCGGCATTAAAGCGAAGTCGCATTAAGGCACCCCCGGTTCAAAGCATACATGCTGCTAGCCGGGGCATATCGTAGCTTGTCACGCCCTTCGTCGGCGTCTTGAGCCAAGTCATCCACCTAATAGCTTAAATTGTACTTCCTATGCACGGCATCATTAACATGATGTGGGAAAAAAATGAACAGTCTGAGTGTTCTTCATGTCTTGCCCTTGATACAGAAAAATACATTCCTGCACTGCAGCGACCTTCTGTCGCGTGTGCCCTTATGGTGTGAATATGATGTTTTGTGAATTTGGAAAATGTGTTCTGTGGGAAAACTTCGTTTTCCCATATATAGAAAATCCCGACTTCATCGGGATTTTCAGACATTCGAAAACCAATTTAGCCGACTTCGTCGGCGAAATTGTTTTGTCGAATGGACCCGTCGGGACTTTCATGATAATGCCCCTTGAGTCACCATCTTTTCGAACCCGAGGCCCCCGCCTTGCAAGGGCGGTGCTCTTTTCCGCTCCGCGCAAACCTTCGTTCGCAGACGAAGTACCAGACTGAGCTACGGGCCCAATTAATGTAATAAAAAACGTTGGAGTGTTTGGCAAACTTTAGCATTATCCCGTCGAAGACGAGCATCGCTTATTTAGTGGTTTTTTATCTTATCATTACTGATAAAATAAAAAAAAAGGAGGTGATCCAGCCGCAGGTTCCCCTACGGCTACCTTGTGACGACTTAACCCTTCTCACTGAGCTTAGATTCGACATGATCAAGAAACCAAGCCTCATCTAAACCCTGCTCGAGTGGTTTGACGGGCGGTGTGTGCAAGGAGCAGGGACGTATTCACCGGGTTCTGATAAAACCCGATTACTAGGGATTCCATCGTCATGAGGGTGGGTTACAACCCTCAATCTGGACTTGGATAAGGTTTGGAGGTTTAACTTCTCCTTTCGGAGTCGTATCCCATTGTCCTTACCATTGTTGCGCGCGTGTAGCCCAGAAGATTCGGGGCATACAGACCTACCGTAGCCTGCACCTTCCTCCTCGTTTCCAAGGCAGTCCCCACAATGTGCTCAGTCATACTAAAGTACCCGTTAGCAATTGTAGACGCAGGTCTCGCTCGTTACCAGGCTTAGCTGGACACCTCACGGCACGAGCTGACGGCGGCCATGCACCACCTCTCGGCTCCTCAAGTAAAACCTTTAATCTGACTTTCATAGTGCCGTCGCTTCTGGTGAGATTCTCTGAGTGGAGTTAAATTAAACCGCACGCCGCACCCCTTGTAGTGCTCCCCCGCCAATTCCTTTAAGTTTCAGCCTTGCAACCGTACTTCCCAGGCGGCGAGCTTATCGCCTTCGCTTCGATACTGCGCAATCTCGAAGATTGCGCAACACCTAGCTCGCAGCGTTTACAGCTAGGACTACTCGGGTAATTAGCCTTGAATTTTCATATTAGGTCACTATGAGCAGTTGTACAGTAATGTGTTAACACGAACGTACACTTGCTTGTGTGTTGTAGCTGTGTAGAAAATCCAAAGTATCTAATCCGGTTCGCTCCCCTAGCTTTCGTCCCTCACAGTCGGATCCGTTCTGGTCAGATGCCTTCGCCATAGGTGGTCCTCCATGGATTATAGCATTTTACCGCTCCCCATGGAATACCTCTGACTCCTCCCGGTCCCAAGTCTTGCAGTGTCTCTTGCACGCTGTCATGTTAAGCACGACAATTTCACATGAGATTTACGAGACCTGCTACGGACGCTTTAGGCCCAATAATAACGATTGCCACTTGTGGCGCAGGTGTTACCGCGGCGGCTGGCACCTGTCTTACCCACCACTTATTCGCCAAGATTTTTACTCTTAACAAAAGCCCAGCATAGCTGAGCACTCAGGGTTCCCCTATCACACTTTCGTGCATTGTAGAGGTTCCGCGCCTGCTGCACCCCGTAGGGCTAGGGACGGTATCTCAGTTCCCTTCTCGGGGCTCCCTCTTTCAAGGCCCCTACAGATCGTAGGCTTGGTGGGCCGTTACCCCACCAACAACCTAATCTGCCGCTGACTCATCCTTAGGCGTTGCCTTTAGAAGACATTTCCTTCCAGAACTGGTCTTCTATCCGGTCTTAGCCCCAGTTTCCCGGGGTTATCCCAGACCTAAGGGCAGATTATCAACGTGTTACTGAGCATTTCGCCGGTGATCCGAAGATCCCCTTGACTTGCATGGCTTAGTCGAACCCTGATAGCAGCAATCTCCTGCAGGATCAACAGGAATTGTTATTTTGGTCGCAAGAATTGAAATTTTGGTTTGGTCGAGAAAAGAGCAATTCGTCCGTTTTATTGACTAAAACGTCCAATTATTGCTCTATGTTTGCCAAACACTCCTAATTCATACTTAACAGCATCGTGTCAAGCATACACGTTTTCTTCCTTTGAATAAAGGAGAATTATGGAGTGGATAAAACAACAAGGTAGATTCTACGGAAAAATCGGTAATTTATAAATGTTTCGGCTTGTTTCAGGCGTTTTGCAGGGTTAAATCCCGGCCTACAGGCTAGCTAGGTAAATTGCCAAAAAATAGCTAAGAATAGTAGAATTACTTGGATCTAGCAAGCCTTCTTCTTTTCTCTTTCCTCATACGTTTGCGCTGCCATTTCCACCGCATCTGCTGCTTCTTTTTCCAGCGCCTTGAACTTCGTTTCATTCTTGTGTGTCTTCACAACCTTTGTGGTTGCTAGTTAACCTCGATATTTGATGTATCTGGGGGTCTAGAGGGGTTATTTAAAGGTTTGGTTTGGGAGCATTACCTGCTGTACTTGTGTTTGAGGGTCAACTGTATGATGCTTATTATCAGTGCGATGAAGTTGCAGATCACGACGGGCATCGCCTTTATCATCGCACCGTATGTGAGCCAAAGGGTGCAGTTGAAGAAGTATAACCATAGGGTTCCCCACGATAAGTCTCTGACTTTCTTTGTTGTTATTATCTTGATTACTTGGGGAAGCATCAGTGCTGTACCGACGACAGCTGCGGTGTATCCTATGAGTTCTGCGAGAATCCAAACCATATTTTTCTACAAAGAATTCCGGTATAAAAAACTATGCTCCCGCCGGGATTTGAACCCGAGTCTTTGCCTCGAAAGGGCAAAATGATTGGCCGGACTACACCACGGGGGCATTTTTTTGTCCGTGTGAATATGAAAGTTTGTCAAGAGTCAGCGACCACCACTCTATGAGATAATGGACAGCAACTCTTGACAAACTAAGTTGACCATAATAGGTGAGCCCGCCGGGACATTCATCAAAGCTGCTTTGCGGTTCTGATTTTGAACCCGGGACCACCGGTTTACTTAAGCTGTGCGAAGCGTTGCCATATAAGACCGGCGCTCCAATTACCCGCTTTTTACGCGAGATGAGCGCTATAAGCACCAGGCTAAGCTACGGGCTCGCAATATAGTCTTTTTAAGGAGAAATTTGGGGTATTTATAAAATTTTGTGTTTGTCGGGTGTCTGGTATCAATAATTTTAATAATGTGTGCCTACTCTTTTTTTGACATGTTGGGGGATTATAATAGACGGGAGTCGTTCTATCACGCAGCGCTGATAAACTCTAAAACGGTGCGTCCGGGCACTTTAGCGGGTGAAAAGGCACTCAGGGCAAAGCTCCAGGAGCATGGCAGCTTTGAGGAGATATATCTTTCTGAGTCCGGCGGCCTTCTTGTTGATGATGAGATCAGTAGGGACAAGAGTCTTGTCAGTCTTCTGAAGCGGATTGATAAGATCAGTTTTGACTTCAGGGTCCTGACTGTGAATGATGTTGATTTCCCGCAGCACCTTAAGGATGTTGAGGGTTCTACCCCTGTGTTGTACACCTGTGGGGATGTGGGTCTTATGGATGAGCAGTCCATCTCTGTTGTTGGTACACGGAAGCTTGAGGACAGGGTTGATATCGAGGAAGGGGCAGCGGTCGTCAAGCGGCTTGTCGCAAAAGGCTATGTTGTGGTCAGCGGACTCGCAGCAGGGTGTGATACACTCGGGCACACAAAAGCGATCGAGCATGGCGGGAAGACTATTGCTGTTTTGGGGACTCCTCTTGATAGGTTCTATCCTAAAGAGAACAAGATGCTGCAGGAAAGGATTGCTGCGGAACATCTTGTCGTATCGCAGTATCCCATCGGTGTAAGGACTTTCCCTTCTTACTTTGCGCACAGGAACCTGACTACGGTGTCTTTGTCTACGGAAGGTGTTGTTGTGGTACGTTCAGGAGACAAGAGCGGGACACAGCACGCGATACGCCACTGCGTGGCGCAGGAAAAGCCGTTGTATGTCATGGCTAATAACTTTGGCAAGGGCTATGCCTGGGTAAAGGAGAGGAGACAATATCTCAAGGTGCCGAATGGAAGATGAAAGGGTTCTATCTTTTTGATTCAGACATGACACTTCTTGATACTACGTCGGTCAAGCCTCATATGATCACCAATGAAGGCAAGTCTTATGTTGTGGATAATCCTGGGAAATGTGGAGTGCACATCATTGATGATTCTCTGCGTGATACAGTCAACAGCATGTACTCGCGTCATGAGAATGTCGCTATAGTCACTAACTCTCCGGAACGGTGCGCGCGCGCATTGCTTGTGCATCATGGATTCAACACAGGTATCCCTGTATTCGGTGCACTTTCGAAACCCAAGCCCGGCAGCCTTGAGGGTGTCATAAGATCCTTGGGCTGGGACTCGTCGAATGCTGTGATAATCGGCGACAGCCCTGGCGATATACTTGCGGGGCATGAATGCGGAGTGGCTGGTGTCGGCGTGACATGGGGTGATTTCCCTGAGAAGAAGCTCCTGAAAGCTGAACCTGCTGATATGATCCATGATCCTGTCCAGCTCGAAGACGTGATCGACTGTTTTGAGAATGATGAACTGGAATATTCTCCCCGAAGCGCTCCGGGTGAACATATCTTTCTTGAGAAGGAGCGCTGGGGTGTTGCTGAAGATGTGGTGGTCATTAAACTGTGGGATTATTACAAAAAAGAACATCCTAATTTCAGGGATTCTAATTCGAGGACTGTCCTAAACTACAAGAGGATCAAGGAGTTCTCTGTTAACGATACTAAGCAAGGAGTCTGTGACAGATTTTTCTATTCAGGAGAGGTCAGGAATGGCGCAGTATTGTACAAACTGATGAGGGTCGTCAAAAATGGGTTGCTGCACAAGATTGATCAGATGAATCTGCAGGGGTCGACATATGTCTTTGCTGCACCGAACTCGTTTCCTGAGTATTGCTATCGTTGTGATGCTAACCAATGGATGGCGAACCAGATCAACAGGCATCTCCAGAATGATTCTAAGACGCAGAGGAAGATGTTCCGCGTCTATCCGAAAGCAGAGGCGCATAACAATGGAAGCAGGGACCTGCCCACGCACTACAGGACAATGGGGATGCTTGCCAAGAGGAGTGTTCCCAAGCCTGATAATGCCATACTGTTAGATGATGTCACCTCATCCGGCAGCCAGATCAAGGCGATGGCAAAGATGATGCGGGGGTTCCTCAGGTATGAAGGCAACATATATGGGCTTGTCGTCGGTAAGAATGTCGGTTGGTGAGTTGGGGGTCTTATTATATTGGCACGCACGCTGTTCCTTGCGGTGTATTCCTGCAGGTGCCTGTTATTGTCCTGTCCGGAGCCTTGAAGCTGCAGGATGCGCCTTCTGATTTCCCGCTGCATGCTGCGGTCGCTTCTGGAGGTGGTGTCCCTTGGCTATTTGGTGGTGTCTGGGTTGGTGGTTGCTGCTGCGTTGTGGTCGGTTGTGTGCTGGTGAACTTGACATCCACCAGTTCTGCTCCGCCTCTTACACATCTTGCGTAATTATATATCCTCCTTGCGTCGCCTTGCGGGCCGTGTCCTGTGGGGTAATCATCAGGGTCGCCTGACTTCGGGTCGCTTCTTTGGCAGCCTGCGCCGTGGACATCGAGCCAGACATTGTTCATGTAGCCCATCGCCCTTCCGAAGGAGATGTATGCAGCGCTGTCTGCGCTCCGTTCGTTCACGTGGGTTGTGCCTGTCCAGAAGAATGGGTAGTCTTTCTTTCCTGCTTCGTTTGTGATATCTGTTGTGTCGAAGATGGGGTCTATCGCTGCGGAGGATGTGGCGTCTGGCGATCTTGTGTAGTCTACTATTGACTGCAGTTCTTTTGCGTCTGGCAGGCGCCAGTCATCGTGTGTCGCTAGGTTGAGTTCTTCGCAATAATTGAGTGCGTCTTTCCATGTCATGCCTTTTTTGCTGTCCTGCTCCTGCCAGGTGAGCCCGCTCCAGTCGTCGGTGATTGTGTTGTCGTTGTTGTCCTTGAACCTGTTTATGCCGTAATCCTTACCTCTTACGTAGATGACGAAGAATGTCTTTTTCCCTCGGGGGGTTTCAATCCCATACCCTTTTATCCTGCCGTCTGCGAAGTTCACGCCGAACACTGTCTCGTCTCCGCCCATGGTCGTTGAGATGTATTTCGTGCCTGAGGCCCACTGTGAATCTATGATGCGGTCACCTGTGCTTGTGTCTCCGTATTCGAAATTGAAGTAATCTGTGTCTATGAATGGGGTGAGGCCTGATGTGTCTTGTCCTGTGCTGTCTGGGTCTATGCCTCTGAAATCCATGAGAGAGTATAGCTCTTTTATCGTCGGGATGCGCCAGTCGTCATGGCCTGCGAGACGGAAGTCTGCAGCTCCATCAATTGCTTGGTCGTATGTCTTTTTGCTTTTAGGGTCTTGCTGCCACATGAGTCCTGTGCTGAGGTCGGTTATTGTTCCGTCGTTGTTGTCTTTGTACTTCGGAGTCGTTGTCTGGTATTGTGCGTCCTGGCCGAAGAAGTCTGCGCCTTCGCTTGGGCAGCGCATTTTTCTTGTGTTGTCGTAGCAGTTGTCTTGGGATGTGTCTATGATCGCTTTTTTATTTGTTGTTGCGGGTTTGTATTTTGATGTTGGTTCTTCTTGTTTGGTGTCTGTTGTCTTTTGTGTTTCTGTCGCAGGTGTTGTCTGTGTGGGTGTCTCTTCTGCTGTCTGCTCTGGTGTTGGTTGTGTTGTCGGTGTCTGCGTGGGTTGCACTGCGCAGCCTGCTATGAGAATAAGGATGATTGATAGTGCTATTAGCAGCCTCTTTTTCATGTTGGCCATGTCTAGACTAACATTTATATAGTTTTGGTATGTTTTCTGGTGCATGAAACTTATCCTTACGCGGCATGGTGAGACTGAAGAGAATCGCAAGCTAATAATGCAAGGACAGTCCGATGGAAAGCTGTCTGCTGATGGGATCTCTCAGGCAAAGAAGCTCGCCCTGCGGCTGAAGGACGAGAAGATTGACTGTATATATTCTAGTGATCTTTCCCGGGCTGCGGATACTGCGAAAGAGATTGCAGTGTATCATCCTGATGTTCCATTTGAGGTTGTTGCTGAGTTGCGTGAATGTTCATTGGGGGTCATGGAAGGGAAGACAAAGAAAGAGATGGGATTCTCAGATGGCGAGCGGCCGCCCAAGGAATTGCGTGATACCTGTGAAGGCTTTGATGTGCTGTTCTCTCGTGCAGAGAATTTTTTGCATAAGGTCTTGAGTAAGCATGCTGATGATGTTGTGCTTTTTGTTGCACATAGCATCATCAATCGCGCTTTGATTGCCGTGATAACTGGAAAGGGTCATGAGGATGTGCCTTTTGTTGAGAGAGTAGGTAATGCTAGTGTCTCTGTGTTTGAGATTGATGAGGACAAGAACCATAAGATACATCTGTTCAATTGTGTTGGGCATCTGGAGTAGTCCTGCGGGATGTCTGCTATCTTTTCTTCTTTCCTTCAAAGATAAACAGCTCGTCAATACTTGTCTTCAGTGCTTTGGCTACGTCGTGCGCGAGCTGGAGTGAAGGGTTGTATTTCCCTTTCTCCAGGAAGACTATGGTCTCTCTTCTCACTCCGACTTTCTTCGCAAGGTCTTCCTGGGTAAGGTCGTATCTTGCCCTTAGTTCTTTTATCCGTGTTTTCATTTTACTTATCCATCTTATCATAATAAAACAAGGAAATAAGACAGATGATCAAAGCACCTCCAAAGAGGATGACGAATGCTGGAAGCATTATCTCAATATTTTTTGTCAGATACCCGTATGCAACTGTCGCAGATCCAAAAAATATCGTGTATAAAAAAGCATTCCTTGTCGCCTTTCCGATATTGATCTCTATCCGTTCATCACTCATCTTATACACTGAAAAATATGAGATGAATCCAAGAAAGCCCAGGAAACCTACCTTGCCTTCAACAAAATACAACAAGCTCAAGACTGATAGGAATCCGAGGTACCAAAACGCGTTTTTCTTTTTCATTCTATATCACCTGCCTGTTGTAGTATGCCCAGCAAAGACCAAAGATCACTGCCATGCCGAGTATTCCTGTTCCTGTCGCTTGTGAAACATCCCTGAACTGGACCCATCCATTTGAAGAGGCCCATCCTATTATCAGTATCCACCAAACAGAGATCAGGAATGCTTTGGATCCTGCAAGTGTCATCACTTTATTTGATCTTTCGTCATGGGCTGGAAATCCTTTCTTGACGTCTGTGTATCGCTTTTTCAAGAAAATAATGAGCGCCACTAATACAATCACTCCGATGATCAACGCGACAGCTGATTCTGTTATCTGTCCTTTTCTGAAGACTGTTATCGCAAACAATACAAAGGTTGAGAAGAGCAATAAGGCTAAGATCCCTACTGTGAGGATCTTTATCTTGTCCTGTTCTTTTGGATTATTTTTTGTTTTCATTTCTCTAACCCCCTTAGTTAGTTATTTATCATATTTTGTTAGGTATTTTTAACCTTATGTTAGATATATATAACATGGTTGTATATAAATGTTTTGGTTTATTGGGTGGTTTTGGGAGTTTGTGGTCGGAGATGTGTGGAGAAGTCGGTGAAGGGTACTATGCGCCGACTGGGCGGCGACAACCTTTGGTTGTGAGCCCGGTAGCCGTATTACTCACTACGTTCGCAATGCGCCGACCGGGCGGCGACAACCTTTGGTTGTGAGCCTGGTAGCCGTATTACTCACTACGTTCGCAATGCGCCGACCGGGAATTGAACCCGGGCCTAAGCGTTGGCAACGCCCAATTGTACCACTCAACCACCGGCGCGAATTAGACAACTGAAAAATCAGATGTTAATAAAGTTTATGATGGGAGACTGTGTCTCCCATACAAAGAAAACCTCGACTCGCAAGCTCATCGGGGTTTTCGAGCATGTGAAAAGGCATTTAGCCGACTTTGTCGGCGAAATGCCTTTCTCTCATGGGCCTGCCCGGACTCGAACCGGGGATCAATGCCGTGTAAGGGCACTGTCATAGCCACTAGACCACAAGCCCAATATTGCTTTTTCTGGGGATTTGGCCTGCTTATAAACTTTACTTTCGCTCGAAAGTAAAGGGGAAGAGAGCTCTGCGAGCTCTCGACAGGTTATTGTTGGATGGTTTATCTTGTTTTTCTGGTGTTTTTGTCTCTTTTAAGTGGTTACAAATCGAAAGATTTTTAAAGGGTAAATGGGCTCTAGGGCTTCATAGCCTAAATAACTTTAAATACAACTGAATTTTGTGATATAACAATGCCTGAAGAAGAGATGCCGGAGAAGGAAGCTGTTTCTGAGCAGAGTGAGGTTTCTGAGACTGTTGAGGATGACTCTTCAGAGGTCTCTCCTGAGGTGGCTGCTGTTGCTGTAGGGCATCAGATAGACCCTAATAAGGAGCATCATGAGAATATCTATGACATCCTGATGAAGCAGGATGAGATCACCTGGCAGACCATCATCAAGGAGCTCATCAAGACTGATCAGATGGATCCGTGGGACATCAATGTGTCACGGTTGTCTGCCATGTTCATCAAGACACTTAAGAAATTGAAGGAGATGAACCTTCATCTTTCCGGGAAGATATTGTTGGCAGCTGCTTTATTGCTGCGCATCAAATCATCTCGGCTTGTTGGAGCGGACATGATGGAGTTCGACCGGCTTTTGGCTTCTGGTGAGGATGATGATCTTTATTCTGATACGGACTTTGTCGAGGGGCAGTTGAATACATTTGGCATGACTCTTGGTCCTGAGCATCTTAAGTTGGTGCCTAAGACGCCGCAGCCTCGGAAGAGGAAGGTGTCTGTTTATGACTTGATTGATGCTCTTGCTATTGCCTTGAAGGTGAAGCGTCGGCGTGTGCTTAGTGAGATACAGACAACTGCTATGGACATGCCTGAGAAGACGATTGACATCTCGTCTATGATGGATGATCTTTATTCTTGTGTCATTAATTATCTTTCTGAAGAGCAGGCTGAACGTGTTTCATTTTCTTACTTAGTGCCTGGTGAGACCAAGGCGCATAAGATACATACCTTTATTCCACTTCTGCATCTTACCAATGCGCGGAAGGTTGACCTTGACCAGAGGGAGCATTTTGGGGAGATATGGGTCAGTCTGAACAAGAAGCATCAGAAGAAGATTGAGGGTGATGATGAGGGTGAGGATTCTGAGGGTGATGATAAGGCTGAAGAGGAGAAGGTTGGGGATGTGAAGGTTGAGGAAGTTAAGCTTGCTGAGCCTGTTGTTGAGAGTTCTGATTCAGAGACTGTTTCTGGTTAAGTGATTTCTTCTTGTGGAGCAAATCCGACACACTACTCCGCTTTTGCTTCACTGCGTTACGCAAAAGCTCCGTCAGCCGCCAGGCTCCGCGCTGTTCTTCTTTTCCTTATGATGCCGCACCCCCGTAGGGGGCGTCCCCCCGCGGCATCCATACCATTCACTTATAGGCGCTACGCGAAGGGCGGCTACGGTGTCGGATCTGCTCCTGGAGCTATTTCTGGAGTTAGTATTATTAGTGATGTAATGGTGGTTTCTTCTTCATAAGCTTTATATACTACTAATCCTCTGTTTTAAGGCATGGCAAAGAAAGAGGGTAGAAAGAGTGCTAGAAGGGGTGCTCGAAAGAGTGTTCAGAAGAGTTCTGGAAAAGCTAAAGTGGTTGCTCGTTCTCAGAAAGCTGAAGCTTCTGCTATGTCGCATGCCCGAGTTGTTGAGCCTGATCCTGAGGTCAAGAGGAAACGGGAGGCTGAGAAGAAGGCTGCTGCTAAGTTGGCTAAGGATGAGGCTGCTGGTAAGAAGCCTGTGATGAAGGGGTCGCCCAGTACAATGTTCTCTAAGCTCAAGGATACCGGCGAGATAGATGTGTCCAAGAGGATAGTCGATCAGGTCATTGGCCAAGAGGCAGGTGTCAATCTCATCCGCAAGGCGGCGCTTCAGAGACGGCACGTGTTTTTGATCGGTGAGCCTGGGACAGGTAAGTCCATGCTTGGCCTTGCGTTGGCAGAGCTGTTGCCTAAGGAGAAGCTGCAGGATATCATATCTTTTCCTAATCCTAATGATGAGAACCAGCCAGTGATCAGGACAGTGACTGGTGGAGAAGGCCGCGAGCTTGTGAGCAAGGCACGTGTCGATTCCATGTCCATGTTCAAGAACCAGAATATATTCCTTTTCATACTCGCGATTGTCGCGATGATCGCTCCATGGTGGGTGCGGTCATACTATAAATCAGACATCATGTTCGCGGCGTTCTTCCTTGGAGGGATGATGTTCCTTGCGGCGTTTGTCATCTTCATCAATCTCGGACGAAGAGGACAGATGGGCAAGGACGGCGGAGCGCCGAAAGTGATAGTTGACAACTTCAAGAAAGAGCAGGCCGCATTCCTGGATGCTACAGGTGCGCATGCAGGCGCGCTTCTTGGTGATGTACTGCACGACCCGTTCCAGAGCGGTGGGTTGGGGACACCGGCGCACGAAAGAGTTGTCGCTGGAATGATACACAAGGCCAACAAAGGAGTGCTGTTCATCGATGAGATAGCTACACTGCAGCCGCATACCCAGCAGGAATTGCTGTCGGCTCTGCAGGAGCGCAAGTATTCTATTACAGGGCAGTCTGAGAGGAGCGCTGGTGCGATGGTGCGTACTGAGCCAGTGCCGTGTGATTTCATCCTTGTCGCTGCAGGGAATCTTGAGACGGTCAAGAAGATGCATCCTGCATTGCGCTCGAGGATACGAGGTTATGGTTATGAGGTATACATGAATGAGACCATGCCAGACACTGCAGAGAACCGCTGGAAGATTGCATTGTTTGTCGCGCAGGAGGTCATCAAGGACCAGAAGATACCGCATTTCTCAAAAGAGGCAGTCGAGGAGATAATCGAGGAAGGCAAGAGACGGGCGAACCGGAAGAAGCATCTCACACTCCGACTCAGGGATCTCGGCGGACTCATACGCGCTGCAGGAGACCTTGCGATAGAGAAGAAATCAAAGATTGTCGAACGCGAGCACGTAATCGGCGCGAAGAAGATTGCCAGATCTCTCGAACAGCAGATAGCAGACAAGTTCATAGACCGGAAGAAGGAATACGAGGTCATCATCACAGAAGGAAGGCTGGTCGGCAGGGTCAACGGGCTCGCGGTGATAGGTGGCGAGGCATCATACTCAGGGATTATACTGCCTATCGAAGCACAGGTCACACCGGGCGGAAAAGAGAAGGAGTTCGTTGCTACAGGAAAGCTCGGTGAGATTGCCAAGGAAGCAGTGAAGAATGTCTCTGCGATAATAAAGAAATACTTTGGCGAGGACATCAAGGCGTATGATGTGTATGTCCAGTTCCTGCAGACCTATGAAGGTGTGGAAGGAGACTCTGCATCCATCGCAGTAGCTACATCCATAATATCCGCGCTCAAGAAGATCCCTGTGAAGCAGGATACTGCAATGACAGGCTCGTTGTCTGTGCGTGGTGAAGTATTACCTGTCGGGGGAGTATCTGCGAAGGTCGAGGCGGCTATTGAAGCAGGGGTCAAACAAGTGATAGTCCCAAAATCTAATCTTCAGGATATTGTCATCTCAAAAGACAAGCTGGGTAAGATAAAGATTATCCCTGTGGAGACAATCTCGCAGGTGCTCAAGGAAGCGCTTGACTTCAAAGGCAAACAAAGCCTACTCAAGACAATCAAGAATATCAACGGCAATGATTAAGTCATGACTATTTCTTGCCGGTTCGATTTAAACATAGTTGGCTTGTTCTGTTTTCCTTTATGGTATATACAATATATGCCTGGATTTTTTGGCTGTTTATCTCGTCACTGTTGTTGTTCGGTGACCAATGGTGATAGAGGTCAGGCGTTTCAAAAAATTTATATATGAATAAATCAACTCTATACTCATGCCGCCGAAAAAAAAGAAGGTGAAACGAGCAAAGGCAACAGAGGAAGCGACTGGTCAGAGGGAATCCAAAAGACGGAAGGACTGTCCTGACTGCGGGAGTGTCAACATACTCTTTGACGCAGACACAGAGCAGATCATATGCCATGATTGCGGACTCATGTTCGAGGAGATTCCGCCAGAATTTGCAAAACGGTATGATGAGATAGAATTCCTTTAGTTTTACCAGAATACCTCGATGTCATCTGTCCTTAGATACGGCTTGATATCTGCTTCTTCGATCTTCATCCTCTTTCCTGCGTTGTACTCAAGCAGGCCAAGCCATGCTATCATCAGGCCGTTGTCTACATTGACATCTGTGGGGAGAGAATAAGATATTGCGCCGCGTTCCTTGCACATGATGTCGCACATCTCCTGCAGTCTTTTTGAGGATGCAACGCCTCCGCCCAGGAGGAGCTCTTCTTTCCCGCAGTGCGCCATTGCGCGCTCGCTGACCTCGACAAGCATGGCGAATGCTGTCTCCTGGAGGGAGTATGCGAGGTCCTCTTTTGAGAATTGTTTTGAGTCGAATTTCTGTTTGAGGTTAGTGAGGAGTCCGCCGAAGGATACGTCCATGCCTTTGACTACGTATGGGAGTTCTATGAGTTGCTTTGCGTTCAAGGAGAGCTGGTATAGTTTTGGTCCTCCGGGAAATCCTAGGCCCATATGCCTTGCGAATGCATCGATGAAATTGCCTATTCCGCAGTCAAGGGTCTCTCCGAATATGCGGTACTTGCCACCGTCGTATGCGATTATCTGGGTGTTGGCGCCGGATGCGTAGAGAAATACCGGATCCTTTGCATCGCTGAGGAGCTTTCCGATCTCCAGGTGTGCTATGCAGTGGTTGACTCCGATTATCGGTTTGTCGTAAGTGGCTGCTATGCTCCTTGCGAGCATCGCGCCGATCCTCAGGCAGTTTCCTATGCCTGGGCTCTGGGAGTAGGTGACCAGGTCTATCTTGTCTAGTGTTGTTCCTGCTTTGGTGAGGGCTTTGGTGAGAACGTCCTTGAAGCAGTGTGCGTGATGTTCAGCGACCTCTGCTGGGATCATGCCGCCTTCACCTTCTTTTGTGGTGAAGACCTCTCGCTCGTTTGCCAGGATATTGCCATCTGAGTCTATCAATCCTATGCCGAATGTGTGGGCTGTTGATTCGATTCCCAGGGATATCATCTTATTGACTGTGTAGAAAGGCCCGCCCCCGCCTTGAAACCGCTTGGGCCCGCCCCTATCAAATCATGCGCACAATTGAAATGTCTATTTGTGCGGATTTAAAGGGAATTAGGAAAAACATATAAATGTTGTCAAGAATAATATACATGAGCTTGTGTTGAGAAACGATGGCATTTGAGTCTAAACCTATCACTTTCGAGGAATTCATCGATCAAGTTAAAGAGCACAATCCTAATGCTAATTTCAAGCTCATAGAGAAGGCATACAGGTTTGCTGAGCAGGCTCATAAAGGGCAGAAGAGGAGTTCTGGAGAGGCGTTCTTTGTGCACCCGCTTGAGGTAGGGCGCATACTAATCCATCTCAAGGCAGACAGTGCCACGATCTGCGCAGCACTATTGCACGACACAGTAGAGGATACAAGCACGTCAACAAAGACTGTGCGGGATGAGTTCGGCAAGGAGATAGCAGGCCTTGTATCAGGCATGACCAAGATAACCGGCAAAAAATACGAATCAAAGGAGGATTACAAGGCAGAGAACCTGCGGAAGATACTGCTGGCAACTACCAAGGACATCAGGGTCATCCTCATCCGGCTCGCGGACAGGCTGCACAACATGAGGACGCTCGCGACATTCCGCTCAGACAAGCGGAAGAGGATAGCGCATGAGACCCTTGAGATATATGCGCCTATCGCGCACAAGCTTGGCATGTGGCGGCTGAAAGGTGAGCTGGAGGATCTGTCATTTAGGTATCTTGATTATGATACCTATGTCCGGCTTAAGGAGAGCATTGCAGAGAAACGGGTGCAGCGAGAGCAGGCCACTTCAAAGATAGTCAGCATGATCAGGGAGTCACTCCAGGAAAAGAACATAGAATCGGATGTGTTCGGCAGGGCGAAATACTTCTACTCAATCTACAAGAAGATGAAGAAGAAGCAGAGGGACTTTGACCAGATATACGACCTGATCGCCATCAGGATAATAGTCAACACCATCCCTGAATGCTATAAATCACTCGAGATCATACACACGCTTTTCGAGCCGCAGCTGGAACGGTTCAAGGACTACATCCAGCACTCTAAAGCGAACGGCTACCAGTCTATACACACTTCTGTAATATATGGACGGAAGATCATAGAGGTGCAGATCAGGACGCACGCGATGCACGCCATTGCAGAGGCAGGGATAGCGGCGCACTGGAAATACAAAGGAACAGAGAAGGACAAGGCATTCGACAGGAAGATCATGTGGCTCAAGCAGATACTTGAATGGCTGAACAAGTCAAAGAATGCGCGGGATTTTGTGGAGACATTGAAGATAGACCTTTTCGAGAATGAGATCATCGTGCTGACTCCCAAGGGTGACCCGATATCGCTGCCAGAAGGGGCGACACCTGTCGACTTCGCATATGCTGTGCATACAGGCGTAGGCAACCACTGCTCCAAGGCAAAGGTCAATGACAGGATAGAGCCGTTGGATCATCCGCTCAACAGCGGGGATGTCGTCGAGATAATGACAAGCAACAATGCGAAGCCTTCACGGGGATGGCTGAATTTCGCTGTCACTTCAAAGGCAAAGAGCAAGATCCGTTCATTCCTGGGTATAGAGTTTGATCACAAGCCGCGGGAAGCGGCTGCTTCTTCTGATTACGATAAGATAAAGCCGCACCTTGACAGGTTCATAAAGATACTCGGCAAGAAAGCGCCGCTCAAGCTGTCGAAGTGCTGCCAGCCAGGTTTCAATGACAGCATCATCGGGCTCAACACAAAAGACGGCAAGATAACCATCCACAAGAGTGACTGCATCAATGTACATAGTGTCGATGAATCTAAGCAGGTCAAGCTTGAGTGGGTGAAGCCTGAAGACAGCAATGTCCGTAAGCTTAAGGTCTATGTGACTGAGAGGCCGGGTGTGCTTGCGGATCTTCTTAACCTTATGGCTGTAGAGAAGGTATCTGTTAAATCTGTGAATACAAGGGTCCGGAAGAAGAAGATAATGCTTACGTTTAAGATAGAGGTGGATGAGGATGAAGAGCTTGAGCGAATTGTTGACAAGCTTAACGCGTTGCGGGACGTGAGTAATGTCAAGGTGGATGAGCAGGGGATAGGGGTTTGATTGAGTTGAAGGGCTTTTTCTTTGCTGCCTGCTCTGCTGAGACCACGATGTCTGATTCTGAAACTGTCTGGCTATCGTTCTGGCCGAAGGCCTTCTCTTTTGATATCGTTTCTTTTACCTGAAGCGCAGCGCGCACATATCAGAATTCCTGAAGCGCGCGAAGAAACTACTTCAGCGCCTTTCTGTGAGGGGGTCGCCGTAGCAACACTTAGGGCAAATCCTATGATGATGCCGCGCTCTGCAAGCACGGCATACGGATTTGCTACTATTCTAGTTTCGCCGTTTCCCACCCGCCTCCCCTAAGGTGGCGACTCCCTCTATGGTGGAAGGGCGAAAAATATCCCTGCCTGTGTAATGTGTTTATAAGTTAGATTTGCTGCTGGAAATCATTTTTTTCTTCGTAAGGTTTAAATATTACATGACATTTTCTCTGCTTATGGATGTCATACGAGACCCTCAGGAAAAGGAAATCAAGGTTTCTGCAAAGAGTGCGCTTATTGGACGTATGCCGCGCAGGGAAGGGGATAAGTTCAAGACATTTGTTGTCAGGCTTTTTGATGTCAACAATCCGCACAAGACTACAGAGTTCCCTATCAAGACCTATGAGTTCACGAATACAGAGAAGGTCCGGATAAGGCAGCTGAATATATCATACTATCTTGAAGGCAATGACGTTGTCATAAACGACCTTGACGAGCTCTTGATTGTGCATGAGGGGACACAGCTTGTGCTCAAGGGCTACCAGAAGGAAATCGAGAAGAGGGCATAAGGCTTTTTCTTTCTATACAAACATATTTAAACGATAGCCAGTTCTGTCAAGCTATGCATGTACTGAAAACCGGTTTTAATGGTAACCCCAATGTCGGGCTCTATGGGTACTGTAATGACTCATACTGCCTGCTCGGCAAGGACGTGCCTGAGAAGACTGCGAAGCAGGTGGAAAAGGTGCTGGGAGTGCCGGTGCACCAGATGACGATGTGCGGCACTTCACTTCTGGGAGTTTTCCTTGCAGGCAACAGCGACATGCTGCTTGTGCCTGAGATAGCTTTTGATTACGAGCTCAAGAATCTTGACAGGCTGAAGATGAATTATGAGGTGGTGAAGACGCGGCTGACTGCGTTGGGCAACAACCTCCTCTGTAATGATGTAGGGTGCCTCGCGAACCCCGAGTTCTCAGCAGACCAGAAGAAAAGGATCAGGCAGGCATTGGGTGTCAAGCTCAAGCCGGGTACGATCGCTGACCTGGATACGGTCGGTAGCCTCGGAGTGTTGAACAGCGCGGGCTGTATGGTACATCGCGATATAACGAGGGCAGAGACCACATATGTCGAGGAGCTGCTTGCCACAAGGGTAGTGCCATCGACAGTCAACATGGGCTCGCCATACATACGCAGCGGGCTGCTTTGCAATAATCATGGTTTTGTGATCGGTGACCATAGCGGCGGGCCGGAGATGATAAATGTTGAGGAGGAGCTCGGGTTCCTCGAGAGAATGCGTGCTTCAAAGAAAAAAGCAAAAAGGTGATATGATGAGCTTCACAGAAGATGAGAAGAAACTACTCAAGCTCCTTGTGCAAAAAGAACTGGAGTCTGTGGACTCCGAGGGTAAGACCGTCCTCATTGAGGACAATCCTGGCTTTCTGGCGCTTGAGGAGAGGTATACAGGGTTTTTAGAAAACTTATTAAAGAAACTCTGAACCAACTGGATAAAATGGCAGAAGATATGGACAAGAAACAGAAGGAGCTGCAGAAGAAATATCTGGAATACCAGATGATGGAGCAGCAGATAAAACAGCTCCAGCAGCAGCTCGAGAAGATGGAAGCACAGACGATGGAGATATCCACTGTTGACCAGAGCCTGGAGGACATCTCAAAGGCAAAAGCCGGTGATGAGGTGCTCGTGCCAGTGTCGGGAGGGATATTCTTCCGGACAACGATCAAGGAGACCGGCCAGTTCCTGGTGAATGTCGGCAGCGGCGTTGTCGTGGACAAGAACATCGACGGCACAAGGCAGCTCGTGCAGGGCCAGGCAATAGAGATAGACAAGTACAAGGAACAGGTCATGCAGCAGCTTGCGCTTACACTTGCTAAGTACCAAGAGATGGAAAACGAACTCAAGAAACTTATTGAAGGATAAAATGTTCAAGTTCTTAAAAGAGAAACTGAAGAAGGCTGTATCTAAATTCTCCAGGGATGTAGAGGAAGAGGCAGAGGACATAGAGGCTCCTGTCGAGGCACTGGAAGAGGTGCCTGAGGACAAGCCTAAGCCTAAGAAGAAACCTGAGGCTGAGAAGCCTGAGGAGGATAAGGTTGAGGAAGAGGTGGAGCCTGAGGAGATAGAGGCACCTGTAGACGAGAAAGAGGAAGAGAAGGAAGAGGTTGAAGAGCCTGAGGAGAAAGAAGAGGTTGAGGAAGAGCCTGAGGCTGAAGAGGAGAAGGAAGAGACACCTGTTCTTGAACTACCTGAGGAAGAGCTGAGCCCTGCGCTGGTCGGGCTCAAGGAGACACTTGATGCTTATTCTGACGAGGATATCGATTCATTGATGAACATACTTGGTTTTGATGTTGATGCAAAAGGTAAGGCACGCGACGACAAGATCAATGACATACTTTCTAAACCTATCTTTGAGGTCAGTTCTGCCTTTGACAAGCTGGAGTCGATCCTGGCTGATCCAGAGGGAAAGGAAGAGCCTGAGGTTGTCGAGGAGCCTGAGGAGCCTGAGGAGCCTGAGCCTGAGGAGCCTGTCGAGGATACCAGCATCAAGGAGACAAAGGAAGAGCAGGCCATCAAGGAGCAGGACGAGGAACTCGAGGATCTCGACGAGAAGAAGGAAGAGGTCGAGGAGGATCTTGAGGAGGAGGACAAGGAGATCGGCCCGCCTGAGGAGTATGAAGAACCTGAGGAGAAAGAAGAGAAGAAAGGCGGGTTCCTGAAGAAGATATTCGGCTTCGGAAAGAAGAAAGAGGAAGAGCCTGAAGAGAAAGAAGAGGTTGAGGAAGAGCCTGAGCCTGAGGAGACCGTCGAGGAGATAGAGGAAGAAGGCAGAGAGGACGAGGCAAAAGAAGAGGCTGAAGAAGAGAAAGAGGAAGAGGTCCTTGAAGAGGTCGAGAGAGAAGAGAAGGAACTTGAAGAGCCTGAGGAGAAGGAAGAGGTTGAGGAAGGGCCTGAAGAGGTTGAAGAGCCTGAGGAGAAAGAAGAGGTCGAGGAAGAGCCTGAGGATAAGAAAGGATTCTTCGGAAGGCTGAAGGAAGGGTTCGGGCTCAAGAAGCTATCAGAATCAAAATTCGAGGACATATTCTTCGAGCTTGAGATCGCGCTGCTGGAGAACAACGTGGCAGTCGAGGTCATCGAGAAGATCAAGGCAGACCTCAAGGAGAGGCTCGTCGACAAGAAGATCAAGCGGTCAGAGATTGAGGAGATAGTCCTGGACTCGCTGGTCAAGAGCCTTGACCAGATACTCAGCATAGAGCAGGTTGATGTGCTTGATAGGATTAAGAAGAAAGAAGGGGACAGGCCTTTTGTGATCACGTTTGTCGGCATCAACGGCTCCGGCAAGACCACTACTATAGCCAAGATGGCAAAGTATTTCATGGACAATGACCTTAAGACCGTGCTTGTCGCTTCAGACACGTTCAGGGCAGCGGCGATACAGCAGCTTGAGGAGCATGCCAACAATCTCGGGGTCAAGGTGATAAAGCATGATTATGGAAGCGATCCTGCAGCAGTCGCTTTTGATGGCATCAAGTATGCAGAGTCCAAGGGGATCGATGTCGTGCTGATTGATACTGCAGGACGTCTGCATTCCAACATCAATCTCATGGATGAGATGAAGAAGATAATGAGGATAGCTAACCCTGACATGAAGATATTTGTGGGTGAGTCTATCACCGGGAATGACTGCATCGAGCAGGCGCAGAAGTTCAATGATGCTGTTGATATCGATGGTATTGTGTTGTCTAAGGCTGATGTTGATGAGAAAGGAGGGGCGGCGCTTTCTGTGTCTTATGTGACTGGCAAGCCTATACTGTTCATCGGGACAGGACAGACGTATGACAGCCTGCAGAGGTTTGATAAAGGGGTTGTGCTGGAGAATCTTGGGCTTTCTGAGTGATTTTGAGAGGCACAGACGGTCTCAGCAGCAAAACTTTCATGGCGGCAACTGACGCTAATCTGTCTAGAACAGCTCTCTAATGCCTTAGATTTGTATTCTATGCTATCAAAACCTTTAAATACGCTCAGGGGTTGTGTGTCGGGTATTAACCTTTAAAGGAGGATGGTCATATGGCTAAAAAGAAAAAGGCAGCAAAGGTTGCTCCTAAGTCGAGTTCCAAAGAGGTGGATGATGGAAAGGCATTCGCTTTCCTCGGCGTGTTCTTGGGAATAATCGGCTTCATCATTGTCCTGCTGGCAAAGAAGGACAATAAGTATGCGATGTTCTATGCAAAGCAGGGGCTTGTGTTGACAATAGCGTGGGTGATCCTGTGGGTCATCGGTATCATTCCAGTGCTTGGTTGGATAATAAGCTTCCTTGGAAGTATACTGCTGTTGGTGCTCTGGATCATCGGCTGGGTGTATGCTCTCGGCGGAACTGAAAAAGAAATACCATTAATTGGCCAATTCGCTGAAAAAATCAACATTTAAGCGTTTTTTGTTAATTTTTTATTCTTTAATTTTATATATGATGCTGACTTCTATACTTCTGGGAAGTATGTTGAGCTATGCTTCGAGGGCAGAATCCAGTTCTGACCCTGTTGTTTACTCTTAATCACTTCTCAGTGATTAAAACCGTAAATTTTATATATCTGAGGTCATTGTTTATGATAGTTTCAGGGAACAACAAGGGGAAGCAAAAGGGAGCGATTATTGAGTCATACTGTTCTATGCAGTGACTGATGAGCTTGAAATAAGACCAATAGGTGGTAAGATGTCTGAAGGAAATGATGATACAAAGGTTGTTTGGGACCAGGAAGCTATCAAGAGATGGGCCTGGCGCGTGCGAGAGATGTGGGCACAGCATCTCGGATCTAAAAGACTTCCTGATTCTGCTCTACCTGAAGCAGTGCTGAAGCATGCTTCAAAGATTGATTCTAAGGCCCCTTCGTGGAAACATGTACGTGCGGCTTATGGAGGCATAGCCCCTCTGGTACAAGCTGTTGAGGAGAAATACAACCGATGGAATGAAGACGAATGCGCTGTCTGGGGCTGGACGCTCAGGGAGCAGCTTTCCCAGGAGAGGGTGGCGAGAGGTGAAGAGACTTGTTCACTTACAATCACAGATATTGTCAATGGCCTGCGGCAGGATGAGGATGCGCCTCTTCCTGAGACACTTGCCAGAGTGTATGGTAGTGATGTGCAAAGCATGATCGATACTGTCGAACAGTTCTATGGATTGTCAAAAGGACGTAGTGCAGCACAGGCTGAAGAGGATGCGTTTGAGACAAAAGCTACTGCTGCTTTCGAAAGGCTCGACGAGGACAGAGATACAGATGTACTTGCAGACTCTCCTCCGGAAGAGAAGACACAACCGCTTTCTATGATTGCAAGCGCTATACAGGATCCTGACGAGAGATACCAGGCTGCCAAGAGTGTCTGGAGAAAAGGCGGCAAGGTCATCGGTTCGGAACAGGAATTGGCCGAGCTTGAGATACATGATTCACTGCAGACACCTGCAGAGGCGCATGATGAGAAAGTCGTCACTCTTGTAAATGATTTCATCTACTTACGGCAGCAGAGGGATGGGCCGCTCACTGAAGAGGATATTGAAACACACCTCGGTTCACTCAATGCATTCAATGCAGTATTCCACAGTCTCAACCGTGCTGAAGATGCTTACCAGATGGGTCAGAGGCACAGGGAACAGGTCACTGAAAGGAAGAGGATAATGGGGAGGGTACAGCTAGAAGAGCGAGAAGTACCGTCGGAACAGCCGAAACGGTTGAGAAAGATAAAGAACACACTGCAGGGAATGACTTCAGAGTATTCCTTTACATCCAGAGATCAGATACAGCATATACAGCAGGACTCGGCTGAAGGAGCAAAGGGGACCACGCTTGAGGGTGTGGGGCCGGAGCAGCAGTCAGAGTCACATCCAATACTTATGGGGATTGAACCTGAGCAAGCTCTTGCAAGACCAGAGCCTGGTGAGCTTGATGGTATTCCACAGACAGTCGTAGGCATGGGTCACGGAGAGCTGCGTGATATTCCAAAGACAACCCCTGGCTTTGGTGCAGAAAGCATAGAGGACGCGAATGACCTCAGAGTATCAGGCGGGCCTAATCATGATGATGGGGCCTACAACACAAATCTCGCAAGTGCGCGGTCGATGAAGACTGCGGAGGATGTACGTGGGATCGCAAGGGAACTTGGCTATACAGATGTTGAGGTCGGTGGTGAAGGCCCTGATGAATCTGAAGAGCATGAGGCCATAACGCACCCTGGCGGGAAGTTGCCAGGACTGGTGTCCGACGACGCTACAGAGGAACCTGCAGATGAAGATTATGAGTATACACCGGTCACCCTTCCGCAGGATGACCAGCCTGTCTTTGGCCAGTTTCAGGATGCATTCCAGAAGCTGAGCGAAAAGGATCAGGAGGCTATCCTGGATGCTGCTTTGCAGAATGGCAAGGGTCATGCAGATGAGCCTACATTGGAAGACCAGATGCATGAAGGGGATAATACAGAAGACATCACGGTCAAGAGACAGTATACTGCAGGTACATCTGAACCGGAATCTGTCGAACCTACAGGTCGTGTTGGTTCGGAAAGTGATGATACTGAGTTTGATGCCAACCCTGACACAAATGTGCCTTTTGAGCCGAGGCATGTACAGTCTTTTTTACAGCACTCTATCGATCAGATGAAGGAACACGCAGAACAAGGAGAGGGTCCCGAAGCGCAGGATGCATCACTTGATGCCCCGCAGAGTATGGGTACTGAAGTGGTTGGTGAGGAGCCTGTCACTGAACAGAGCGTGAACCGCAGGTTTGATCTCTCTGCGACTGGCCATACAGAAGAAGTTCCTTTTGACCAGCTTGCCCAGGCGAAACAGGGATATGCAGGCGATATACCTGAGAGTGAGCTTGCAACAAAGAGTGATGTCATCTCTTCTGATCCTAGCGGTCCAACAGAGACCTCAGGCACCATCAACATATCAAAGCAATCCGCTGACCCTGGTGACAAGTCCATAGAGGCTAAGGTCGCGCAGGAACCCGCTGCAGAGAATGGCGGTGAGAGGGAGCGGAGCCCTACGCCCATGTCCGGGCAGGTATATGATCCTATGAAGCCTTCAGACACTGTGAAGCGGGCCATGCAGAGACAGATAGATGAGCTCAACAAGAGAGAGGCACAGGGGAAGACTGTCAAGAAAGAGAAGAAGTCCTGGAGCAGAAGCAAGAAGATGGTGGCAGCAGTCGCTGCTGGTGTCGGCGTCTTTGCTTTAGGCGGTGCAATCCTTTACTCTTCCTTCACGACACCTGACAAGGATATCTCCAACATGGTGGCTGCAAGCAATCAGTATGGAGTTATCGCTTCATTTGATGCTGGAACAAGAAGCATCGATGCTGCTGTTGACGCAATCGGTGCGGTTGCATATTCTAGTGATGCTGGAGAGGGAATGCAGACACCTGCAGTCGCTACAGCGTCTGCGGAAGAACCTGAGCCTAAGGTCGATAAGGCCGAGCCTAAAATACCGGGCATGCATCCGGAGAGGGCATGTAATCTCAGGCTTCAGATGGGATTTGATGATGTAAAGTATTCGAGTGCAAGTGCTGAGCAAGACCTTGAGGATTATGTCAGTTCCATGCTCAAGTCGGGCAAGAGGAAATTCAAGGTTTTTGGCACGGCAAGCATCGAGGATGCGAATGACCTCAAGGTGTCAGGCGGGCCCCATCATGATGATGGAGACTACAACACCAAGCTCGCAGAGCAGCGGGCGATGAAGACTGTGGAGGACATACGCAGTATCGCAAGGAACCTCGGCTATACAGACGTTGAGGTCGATGGTGAAGGCTGGTCAGAGAAGGATCTCTGGGCAAAGGGCAAAGATCCGCGAAGCCTTGCGCAGAACAGGGGTGTGTTTGTATCGACTGACTGGGTGCTGGATCCTGACCTTGAGGAAACTATCAGGGATGTGGTCGAGGACTATTCGTTCGGCGAGATGAACGGTGAGAGCTGTCCAGACGGAACAGGTGACGGCAGCAAAGGAAGCATGAACCAGCAGGATAATGCGCCTGATGATAATTTCATGCCTGATATTGATGATTCAGATGATGATTCATCTGACGGGACAGAGGCATATGCAGACAATTCAGATTCAATAGACCACCTTACAGGGATACAGAGGACTGTGGTGCATGACCGCATGGGCAAGTACCTCGATGGGGCAATCACCTGGTTTGAGCTGCGTGAAGATGTCGCGGAGTATGGAGTCCCGTATATTACAGGCGAAGAGGCATTGCAGGTCCATGAGCTGCTCTCTGACGGAGTGGAAGCTACAGATAAGGTTGATTATGCTGTGCTCTCTTCGGGTTTCGTTGAGGGTGCCTGGTCAGATGAGGTGCTGATGACCGAGGTTGCACCTGGCTATGCTTCAGAGAGGTTGGTCGGTAAGATACTGGAACAGGTGGAGAATCAGCAGTGTTCAAACGATACTGATGATGATGTCCTGTTCACACTCGACAAGTACGAGCAGCTGAAGACAGATAAAGCTCTCGCAGAAGCTGATGCTGATGATCCTGATGAGGAGATACCCAGCCTTCTGTATGAGGTCTCTGATGATACTGTGCTGTCTGCAGGGTTTGTTGATAATTCCCAGTCGGATCAAGAGGAAGCGATAATCGCTGAACTTCTGCCGGCCTATGCTGCAGATAAGTGCGTTGAAAACCTGAGGGCAGAGGCTGACAGCCAGCAGTCTTCAGATGCTGGTGATTCCGGCAAGGGGTCCGGCCTTTTGTATGTGGTTTCGGATGATACTGTGTTGTCTTCAGGGTTTATTGAGGATGCTCCGTCGGATGAAGAGTTGGTTGATGAGGTCCTGCCAGGGTATGCGCTACATAGGCGTGTTGAGAACAGAAGGCAGGATGAGAACCGCCGGGCTTCGGAAGTCATTGAGGATCTTACCAAAGACTTTGATGAGGCTAACCCTGATGCTTGTGCGACCCGGTCAGCGCTTTCCCTGCTCCAGTCCGAAGACACAGAACCAGATGATTACAATGTCGAGGGTAATGGCGATCCAGAGTATGACTCTGCCAAGGTAGCTGCTGAGGTCAAGGAAATGCAGAAGCAAGAGAAGGAAAGGGCACAGGATGTACTCGCCGATATCTTGTCAGATGTTGATAGAGAGTGTGCCAAGAGCGAGGCAGAGCGTGATTATATACCTCAGTATGGTGTTTTTGAGATAGATGCTCTCGGTGAGCTGCACTATGACTATGCAGAGTTCGAGGATGTCGACAGGATGGCAAGGATCCATGGCATAGATAACTTCGGCAAGACAGTCCCCAAGCATGATTTCGCAAGATGGGCTACGATAGTTGAGCTCAGCAAGATGGATGATTGCGAGTGCGATGAAGTGGGTGGGGCACTCTATGGGCTGAAAGAGATTGCGCAGAACCAGGATGTTGTTGCGCTTGAGAGGCCTGAGTCCAAGCCTAATCCTGAGCCAGAAGGCGCAGCACTTGAAGATTATCTCATGGCTGCATAATCATTTATTTTTCTTATTCAAATTCTATCTTTCCGTCGTGATAGACACCTTTATGCAGGTCTACAGGGCGCCAGGTGTCATGGACTAGCTTTGCGTCTAGCCATTCTGCGAGCTCGTCCTCATTCCCTATCGTCGCGCTGAGCCCTATGAACTGGACGTCTTTCAGGATCTGCTTAAGGATTGTTATGAGTATCTCCAGGGTGGGCCCCCTGCCAGGGTCATTCAGGAGGTGGATCTCGTCCACTATGACAACACTTATGTCCTTGAGCCAGGATGCATGGTGCCTTGTGAGTGAGTCTAATTTTTCTGAGGTTGTTATTATGAGGTCATAGGTGTGAAGATGCGGGTCAGATGCGTCTAGATCTCCTATCGACATGCCTATCTTGATGTGTTTTTCATATTTCTTCTTGAAATCTTTGTATTTCTCTGTGGCCAATGCCTTGAGAGGTACTATGTAGACGGCTTTTCCTTTCTGGTTGAGGATAGCGTTCATGAAGGCAAGTTCTGCTACCAGGGTCTTGCCGCTGGCTGTCGGGGTGCAGACGAGGAGGGATTTTCCTTCGAGAAGTCCGGTTTTTATTGATTTCTCCTGGCTGCGCCTGAGTTCGGATATGCCTGCGGTCTCAAGTGCTGTGTATAACTCTTCCGGAATCTTTTCTTTTATGTCGCTCAGTTGCATACAGGGAAAAAAGTCAGTGGTGGTTAAATATATTGTGGTTGTCGTGCAAGAAAAGATTTATAAGCAGGGTGTAATTCTTTTTTTTGGCATGACATGCAAACCATCAGGCATATACCAGGATAAATTCGCCTGCTTCAGGTGCAGGAAGGTATTCAAGAAGGATCTCAATAGGGAATACTATCAGAATATCCGTAAGCTCACCGGTTCTAACATAAAGAACAAGTGGGGCAAGATGAAACGATTCATGAGCGAGAACAAGCGTATCGAAACCACTTCCTGTCCTGGCTGCGGTGGAAAGATGACCATAGTGAGCACTGGATTCGAGGCTCCGAAAAAGAATGATGTGAAGGCCTGGAAAGATGCTGAGAAGATCTGCAGGTCTGGCGAGCCTTACAAACGCTGAATAAGAATTATCTAGGACTAACTGTTTCTGGCCCAGGGTGCTATCATCTCTTTCTCTTCGTACTGGTGGAAGCTGACCATGAGTCCGAGGCTCTTGTTTGTATTCTTGACACGCCTGACAGCAGATATCACGTCTTGTTCGGTCGGTCTTGCAGAGGTGCTATACATGCCGTCCTTATGTTCTACATTGTTGTCTTCTGCCATCTGTACTGCCAGGGTCTCATATTCCGGCCCGTATTCTTCTATAGGTGTTCCCCTTACACGGATATCTGTCACAGAACTGTCGAACCAATAGTTGAACAGCACTTCAACACCGTCTGCTGAGAGCTGCGCTTCCCTGTAGAGCTCTTTGTTGTTTTTCCTGAATCTTGAGAACAATCCTTTTGGCTGATAACCGGGGGACTCCTGTGCCAGTGCAAGAAAATTGTCTGTGTCTATCTCACCTTCTGCCTTGAGAGCCCTTGCAAGGTCATCCAGTGTCATGTTTTCATCTATCAGTTCCATGGTGTATGAGAAGCAGGTATCACTTAAAAAGCTTGTGCACAGGAAGTTTACAGAAGATTATCTGACATGGTGCTGTTCACTCCTTGTCTTCTATGTACTTGTTCGCGAGGTCTATGTAATCCTGGAGATGCCTTGTGATAAGGTAGTTCTGTCTTACGTGTTCCTTGCCTGCTTCACCTAGCCGGTTCCTTAGGTTGGGGTCTTTTATCAGGTCGATGCAGTGCTTTGTTCCCTGGTCTATGGTGTCCATTATGAAACCTGTCTTGTCATGGAGGACCTGCATCGGGAGGCCGCCCCTGTTTGTTGTTATGACTGGAGTGCCTTTCCACAATGCTTCGCTGACTGTGAGACCGAAGCCTTCTCTTATTGATTTCTGGATAATCACTTGTGAGTCTGTCTGCAGGCAATTGACCAGGACGTCATTCCTTTCTGTTATCAGATGGACGTCAGGGTTGTCGCCTACTTTTGCTCTTACCTTTTCGTAGATGACAGGGCCTTCTGGATCATCGCTCGCCATGTCGCCCATGAGGACCAGCTGGCAGTCGGGAACCTTTTTCCTTACCTTTTCCCACATCTTTGTGACGCCGATCGGGTCTTTCCATGGATCGAATCTTGAGATCTGCGTGATTATGGGGCGGTCGATGTCGATTCCTCTCTTCTGCAGGACCTTGTTCCTGCGGTCTTTTCTTATCGGTAGGTTCTTGATGGAGAGCGGGTCTATGCTTGGCATTATTATGTGATTCGGAGGGGTCATGTCTGGCTTCTTGTATTTCTCCATGCTCACTATTGTTCCGTCATACTTGTTGACGAACGGCCTTATGAAATCCCAGATGTTCGGGTTCGCATGGACTATGTCTATATGGCAGCGCCAGATCCAGGGCTGTCTTCTCTTGTAGTGCTCAATCATCGCTGCAGGCTGGGGGTCATGGACTATCACTAGGTCTTCTACCTTGAAATGGTTCATTATGCAGTTCCTTTCTGTCTCTTCAAGATAGACCCGCTTCCTGAAGTTGGTCATCTTCACTGTCTGGTCGCCCTGCATGCCGTTGTGTATCTTCTTTGAGATGTTGAAGAAATGATGGGAACCCTTGAAGATGCGCCATGCAGTGTCAATCTTCAGCTGGTTCATTAGAATTACTAGGGTGTTTAATATTTCTGCAACTCCGCCGCCTTGTGAAGTGGTGTTGACGTGAGAGATGTGCTTGCCCTGGAGTCGTTCTGAGGACTCTTTCAGCTTTGTGATTGTGTCTTTGCCTACTATTTTGGTGTAGTCTTCTAGGTGAGGTATCATTTTTATCATAGTTATTTAAAAAGGGTTTATATATCTTTTCACTTATTAATTAACCCATAAGAACTCCATATTGTTCAGCTTTAAACCGTCTTCTTCAGGAAATTGAAGTATAGCTGTTCTCCTAGATCCTCTGTCTTTTCTGGGTGGAATTGGACTCCATATATCTCTTTCTCGTTGTGCTTCATAGCTTCAACTTCTGTGCTGTCTGAAGAAGCCAGTCTTGTGAAGCATTCAGGCAGCGTGATCTCTTCTTCATGGTTGACATATGAGACAAAATCTTTCTCTAATCTGTCGAATAGATGCGAATCTGAGATGATATCAATCCTGTCATCTCCCTTTCTGACAGGGCCGCGTATCACTTTCGCGCCGAAGAACCAACCGATAAGCTGATGGCCGAAGCATACGCCCAGAATTGGAAGGCCTGTGTTCATACACCAACGGATGTGCGGAAAGTAGTCTTCTTGCTTTGCTTCAGAAACAAATAAAGGCGAACCGCTAAAGATAATACAGTCGAAATCCTTTGGATCCAGCTGGCTCACTTCATTCAGGTACACGGTCGTAAGGCTGTCTGTATGCTTGCTGATGACTTTTTGCATATCAGGCAAAAACCAGCTCTTCCCGCAATCCAGCAAGAGAACCCTGCTCTTGAGTTTTTCTTCTGACATATTCTGGTAATTCGCTCCTCTGTTTATCTTTTCTTTCTTTTGTTAAGTGTGTAAGCGCCCTAAGCATGAATTCTCTTTGAGGTACATATACATCTTCATAAATTGCTCGGTGGATATTGTGATTCACTGTCCGAGAGTCTGCTGCTTCTTTAATATAGTCTGCGGCGGTTTCACCATCATAAGTCATCCCTATGAACCTATCGACGAAAGCCTTTTCTCTATCTTCAAGTCCTTTATGCGCGAATTCCAGGAATGATATGCAGTATTCATTATTTTCTGTATTATTAAGACCGTATCTTGCTGCGTCATCGTGTAATCTTTTCAGTTTCTTAGAATCTCCCTTAAGGTCGTCTTTCATGAGAACACTTTCAAGCAGAGGATTTGTCACACCTTTTACGTCTCCAGATCTTATTCGTCTCATACCGCCTTCGAGTAAGGTCAGGTATGCTATGAGATTGTATAGGTAGGGATTCGATCCTGCAGTCCTGGCTTCGACTGTGCTGTGTTTTGGACTCAACCTAACCGGACCTGAAATGCTGCAATATTCATCATAATAGTCTAATTCAGTGAAAATATGCCCGTTTTCTACAGCTCTCTGCTTGAATTTTTTAAATTCTGCTTTCACTTCTGCTTCATGTTCTTCAAGGCTTCTTTTAAGATCCTGCATCTGTCCTTGATACGGGAGTTTTCTGTGAGCAATATTTCTGTAGTTGTGAATCCTCCAGTTATGGAAGCCTTCAATTGGCGATGCAGATGTCAGCAGAATTGTAACAGGGTCTGAAGCTGTAAGATAGTTCATCTGGTCAATGACTTTTCCTTCTTCCTGTGAGAAGTGTATGTGGGTCCCATTGACTTTTGTTTTTATTTCAAGACCGTCCAGTCCAATTGTTTTAGTGATTAATCCTGCAACATCTGAATCATGTCTTCTTTCGTGCTCATATGGGATGAGTGATGTATCGAGGGGAAGAGTTAACAGGCCGGCGCCTTTTGCAATTTCATCCAGGCGTTTGGCTCTTTTCATGAGATCAAGGGCTGTTTCAAAGATATTGTTGTGTGGTTCTGTGACTGTTTCTACTGAAGCTAGGCTGATTTCTTGGTGGTATCCTTCAGCTTTACCGATTCCGTTGATAATCTCATCTGCTTGGGGTGTGGGTATACCATCTTTGTCAAGTAGCAGGACTTCAAGTTCCATTCCTGTTTTGTCCAATGTTTTAGGTTCGAATTGACCCTCAATTGGTTCTAGAATTCGTAAAAATACGTTATTTGGCATTTTATTAGTTAATTAGCCTCTCTTTTCTTTTTCTGAATCGCTAATTGTCGTCTATTTTTGATTTAGCTCTTGTTTTACCTAATATATGTTGTTATTACTAGTATATTAATATTTCTTTTTTGATTTTTACAAGTTTCTGGTGTTTTAACTGGTTTTAACTGCTTTTTATCTATTTTTTACCTTAAAGGAGGCTAGAATGGCGGTTTCTTTTATGTCTTATCAGGGCATCACAGAACAATGCAGAATTTATTGAAAGCATTGTGACAAAAGAGTCACAATGTTTAAAAACCAATGACCTATGTTGTGCTGTATGCAACACTACAAGCAGACGACAAAGTACACCTGCGCAGCGGCTTCTCTTGCCATGATAATCAACCATTTCAAGCCAGAGTTCGAGTTGAGTGTTGAGAACGAGTTCGACATCTGGCATTGTTCGGCTGCGCTGCCTACCAAGGGAAGCTCTATCTATGCGCTTGCATCTTATGCTGGTGGGAATGGTGTGCCTGTGATGGTTGTTGTGGGTGAGAAGGAGTACAAGTTCCCTGGCTACAAGTTCAAGGCATACAAGAAGAAGGAGATAGAGATTGCTGCGCAGAGCACGCAGTTCTATTATGAGAAGGCAGAGGATACTGGGATAACTATTGAGGTCAGGGATTTCTCTCTTGATGAGGTGAAGAACCTCCTTGCGCAGGGCAAGGTGCTGTTGCTGCGGCTGATTGTTGGGATCGTTCGGCAGAGCAGGGACAATAAACGGAATCCGCATTACCTGCCTGTGTATGGGTTTGAGAAAGGGAAGTTCCTGGTGATGGACCCTCGGTTCGGGGCGAAGAAGGTTGATGAGGGTGTTGTTCAGGAGGCTTTTGACAAGGTGGTTGAGGTCAAGAGGGACCATCGGATGATTGTTTTTGGGTAGGTCTTATTTCTTAGTCTATCAACGGTCTGTCGTGCACCTTCGGTGCTTTCAGTCCCATCATCTTCAGTATGGTGGGGGATATGTCAGCAATACTATTGCTCTTTCTTTCTATTATCCTGTACTTCTGGTTTGCTAGCAGTATGAACGGGACCTTGTTGAGGGTGTGGGATGTGCTATGTTTTCCTGACATCTCCTCTGCATTGCCGTGGTCTGCTGTGACAATCACGTTGTAGCTGTTCTTTCTTGCAGCGGTGACTACCTTCTTCAGGTTCGTGTCTGCTGCATTCACTGCTCTTATCGTCGCTTTCAGGTCGCCTGTGTGACCCACCATGTCTGCGTTCGCGAAGTTGAGTATGATCAGGTCGTACTTCTTTGTGTTTAGTCGCTTTACTGCCTCTTTTGCTATCTTCTGGGCGGACATTGCTGGTGTCTTGTCATAAGTCTCGACCCTTGGGCTCGGTATGAGAAATCTGTCTTCTCCTTTGAACGGTCCTTCCTTTCCGCCGTTGAAGAAGTATGTCACGTGGGCATACTTCTCTGTCTCTGCTATGCGGAACTGCTTTATGTTCTTTTTAGAGATAACCTCCGCGAGGATGTCTTTCGGGACTTTGGGGGGTAAAGCCACGGGAGCCTTTATCGCTTTATCATACTGTGTGAGGCAGACAAAATACAGGTGGATGAGCCTCTTTCTCTTGAACTTGTTGAACTTCCCTTGTACAAACGCTCTTGTTATCTCTCTTGCCCTGTCCTCGCGGAAGTTAAAGAATATGATGCTGTCGTGTTCTTTCACGTAATGCTTGATCTTCATGTGCTTTGACAGTATTATGGATGGCTTCACGAACTCGTCAGTCTCTCCTCTCTTGTATGCGTCCTTTATCGCAGCGGTCGCTGAGTCGTAGATGCGGCCCTTGTGGTTGACCATTGCAGCGTATGCCTTGTGCTCGCGGTTCCAGCGATTATCCCTGTCCATCGCATAGAAACGGCCCATCATCGTGGCGATGCGACCGATATTGTTCTTTTTGCAGAACTGTTCCAGCTGTTTCAGGTACTTGATGCCGTTTTTCGGCGGTGTGTCCCTGCCGTCCAGGAAACAGTGGATGTAGACTTTCGGCACCTTGTGCTGTTTTGCCATCTTAAGGAGGGTGAAAAGATGGTTGATGTGGGAATGCACGCCGCCGTCGCTCAACAGTCCCATGAGGTGGAGTCCAGAACCGTTCTTCTTTGCGTTGTCTATCGCATTTAGTATGACTTTGTTCTTCTGGAATGTGCCTTTCTTTATATCCTGGTTTATCTTCAGCAGTTCCTGCGGGACTGTCCTTCCGGCGCCAAGATGCATGTGGCCTACTTCTGAGTTGCCGATGAATCCTTTGGGCAGTCCGACGTGTTGTTCTGAGGCGTGGAGCGTGGTGTGTGGGTGAGTTTTCCAGAGTCTGTCGAAATAGGGGGGCTTTGCCAGTGCTATGGCGTTGTCTTTCTTTGACTTTCTTAATCCCCACCCGTCCAGGATTATCAGCATGACTTTCTCTTTGGTCTTCATTTCTACACCTTGTATCCTTGCTTTATCTTCAGATACCTGCCTCTTCCTGCAGTATCTCCATCACTATCCTTCTTACGTCATTCGATCTCAATGCGAAGCTCAGGCCTTCGAAGCCAGCCTTGGCGTACTTGAGCGTCGCTATGCCAATGACGTCCCCTTCCTTGTCTATGAGCGGCCCGCCTGAGTTGCCTGCGTTGATAGCCACATCTGTCTGAATATAATATATGTTGAGTTCTCCTGTTATCAGCCTCTTCCTGTTGCTGATTATGCCCTCTGTGACCGTCGACTCGAACCCCACAGGGTTCCCTATGGCGATTACATGCTGGCCGACGAACGCATCGTCTGAGTTTGCCCAGTCGAGGTACTCGAATTCCTTTGTCGCAGGGATCTTGAGCACGGCGACGTCATGGTCCTCGTCCTTTCCTACGACACTTGCTAAATATTCTGTGCCTTCGCTTGTCCTGACTGTTATCTTGTTCAGCTCGTCGATCACATGCCAGTTCGTGACGATGTATCCTTTATCGTTTATGAACACTCCGCTGCCTGCATTGTTGAAATAGCCGGAACCCTTGCTGCCTATGTTGACCACTGCTCTTGTCGATTTGGGGATTATGGGGGTGAAGTCGACGCTTGCGTCCTTGACCTCCTGCAGCTGTTCACCGAATACTGAAAGCGTCGACAGGCTCCTGTTGTTGGCTTTCTGTATCGAGTCAGAGAGCTGCCGGTCCCTGTTCATCGACTGGTAGTTGTATGTCTGGATGCTGGATTTCAGGTCCTGCTCCACGCTGTCTATCTTAGCGTCTGTCTGGGTAATGTCTTCCTTCAGATCATCCTTTGTGCTGGTCAGTTCTGACCTCAGCGAGTTCAGTGAGTTCTGTTGTGCAGAGATCTGCTGGGTCGTCGACTCCAGGTCACTGTCCTGCTGCTGCTTGAGCAGTGTTATCTTATCGTTGTAGTCCTGGGTCACGTATACAAAGAACAGCCCGAACACGATCACCATGATGAAATTCAGCGCAAGGACGTGTCTTGTGCTTATGTTCCACTGGCTTTTCGCTGTTTTCTGCTGCTTCTTGTGCTTCTCGAGGATGTGCTTGAAGTGATGCTCCATGTAGCCTGCGTTCAGGAGGGACTTTACAATATCTTCATCCTTCACTCCCAGGCTCTTCTGGGTCTTTATGTAATCTTCAAGTTCGTTCTCGTCCATCTTTCTGAAAGCCTAAGCTAGGCCTGCACAGTTTGAGCTGTGCAGGCCGTAAGGCTTATTGGTTGTGGTTTACTGTTGATTATGTTATCTGCGTAGTCTGGCCATGATCGCTTTATGGCCCAGTTCCTCTTCTATCCTCAGTAGTTGGTTGTACTTCGCTAGTCGTTCACTTCTACAGGGGGCGCCGGACTTTATCTGGCCTGTACCAAGGCCCACGACAAGGTCGGCTATGAATGTGTCGCATGTCTCTCCGCTGCGATGGCTTACCATCACATTCCAGCCTGCCTTCATCGCCATCTTCGCGGCTGTCGTGGCTTCTGTGAGAGAGCCTATCTGGTTCACTTTCAGCAGCAGGGCATTGCAGAGCTTCTTCTGGATGCCTGTCTTTATGCGTTCGGGGTTTGTCACAAGGAGGTCGTCGCCCACAATCTGGACTTTCTTCTTCTTTGCAGACTGTGTCAGTATGGGGTAGGGATCGAAGTCATCCTGCTCGAACGGGTCTTCTATAGAGAATACCGGATAATGGTCCATGATGTGCTCGTAGAGATTTGTGAGCCGGTCTGCGGTCATCCACTTGCCGTCGACAAGATACTTCTGTCTCTTCTTGCTGTAGAACTCGCTGGATGCCGCGTCTATGGCGATCTTTATGAGTCCATCATAGCCTGCGTCTTTTATGGCCTTGTCTACTATCTTGAGTGCTCCTTCGACTGTCTTTATGTTGGGAGCAAACCCGCCTTCATCACCTACATTGGTAGAGTCCTTACCGTAAGCCTTTATTATGTCCTTCTTCAGCACCTGGTATGTCTCTGCGCCCATGCGCAGCGAGTCTGCGAATGTCCGTCCTTTCGGGCAGATCATGAACTCCTGGAACTGCAGCTTGTTGTCTGCATGCTTTCCGCCGTTGATTATGTTCATGCAGGGGACCGGCATGATCTTTTTTGTGCCCAGCAGTGAGTATAGCGGCTTGTTCTGGGTCACGGATGAGAGCCGTGCTGCTGCGAGGCTGACTCCAAGGATTGCGTTTGCGCCCAGGTTCGATTTGTTCGGAGTGCCGTCGAGCTTGAGCATCGCCGCGTCGAGCGGTTTCTGTTTTCGACAGTCCATGCCTTTGACGACTTTTATTATCTTGGTGTTGGCGTTCATCACGGCTTTGCGTACGCCTTTACCGTGGAAACGGGGTCCGCCGTCCCGCAGTTCCATTGCTTCATGAATACCTGTTGAAGCACCAGATGGAACTGCGGCACGAGCGGAATGCGATTTCGTGTGGAGCATGACCTCGACAGTGGGGTTTCCCCTGCTGTCCAGTATCTCTCTTGCGTGCAGTTTCCTTATCTTGTAGTCTGTCCTCATTGTTCTACCTCTTTTTTGATCTTGACCTCTGGTTCTCGAAATAATCGTTGATCATTATGTTCAAGAAAGCGGATTTCGATGGGTAGCGGTATTTGTTATCCTGTCGCTTGATGAATGCGGCTATCTCCTTTTCCAGAGCGTTGTCGATGCGTACTACTCCCATGTTTTCGCCTGTTACAAATTGTTACTTTGGATAACTATTTGTAACTTGGGTATTTAAATGTTTCGGTTTTGCGTTTTGATTAAATTTCTGAAGGGTTGTTTTAAAGGGGGATTCAATCATAGGCAACATATAACTCGCGGAAGGTGATGCTGATGTCTAAAGAGGATGTGCGTAAGTTAGTTCTTTTCGAAAGGATGCTCGGTGATTATCTCGCTGCGGGGGCGATATATTCGTATGGTGATGCGTTTGGGTTCTTTGATGGCAAGGCAAAGGGTGTGGTGATCGCTGATACCTGCGGGCATAACAAGAAGATGGGTGATGCGATGCAGGGATTCCTTGATGATGTGATACGTGCCGGTTGGGGGTGCTCAGGTGATGCTGCTCATGAAGTATTGGATCTTGGGCCGCGGCTTGTGCTCGCTGGGACGGGAAAACCTGAGCTTGAGAAGAAGATTTCACATCTGGATTATGATGCTGAGTGGTGGTCGTGTCTTGCAGTGCATTATATGAGCCTGCGTGGGGATGATGTGCAGCTGTCTGGCATCGGGAGCTATGTATTCCGTCAGGACATGGGCTTTGAGAGGTATGTTACTACGCTGTGTCCTTTTCATTATCTGGAGGAGCCTTCAAATGAGTTTGAGGAGATGCGGAGGCCTGTGAAGACTTCGCTGGGGGAGGGGGACTTTGTGCTTCTGGCAAGTGATGGGCTGGAGCATAACATCGGGACTTCGCTGTATCGCGGTGGGAATGACAGTTCGCTTGAGAGCGTACAGGAGCTTCTTGTGGGGAGTGTGTTGTGTAATCATGAGAAGAGTGCTGTGGGGATACGGGATGCGCTTGTCTACGAGCTGTCCAGATATTTTGTGCCGCAAGAGGGGGAGGAAGATCCTTTGAGGTATTTTGATGATGTTACTTTTGTTGTGGTGAAGAAAGTTAGGTAAGATGTTTTGTATCGAGTCTTCTCTTAGGTGCTGCGTCTTTAGGAGAAGGAACGATATATAGAAGATGCCTTCGGCAAGTAACGATACGAACTCAGTCTTAGAATCAGACGTCGTGGTTTCAGCGGCCTGGAGCTTGATAGGATTTGGTGCGTGGTCCTTATCTCTTGGGCTTGACGACCAGGAAACCGCGTTCTTCGCCGTTCCATCTCGGGTGCATCGCATCCACCAGCTTCTGCAGGTCGTATTTCTGGTAGTTCTTCTCTTCTGTGCTGGGGTCGCAGATCGTGACTTCCTTTGTTTCAGGGTCGTAGCTGCAGACCAGCACGTAGTGGCCGTTCTGCTTTCCGTTTATGGGTCCCCACCAGAAGTTTGCCATTATGTCATGGTCTGCGTCTAGATTATCTATCAGGAACTGGTGTGGATTGTCTATATCTCTTATCAGATGGACCTGCGGCATCATGCTGTGGTCTTCTAATGCTTCTTTTGCCTTGGAGTCATTGAACTCGGTCAGTTTTATGCCGAGCATCGAGAGGTTGTCTTTTGGTGCTGTTTCCAGCGGGAGCATGTATAATTGGCGGTCATCTTCGTCGATCCTTAGGCCGATCCTCGCTGCCAGGGCTTCCTGGTCCATCCATACTCCCCAGCGGAACAGTATCATCTGGAGACATGTCGGACCGCAGAGATTCTTCTTCTGTTTTATGCTGTGGTATCTCTGCCCTTCCACTGTGGACACCATTACCCTATGTAGCTCATCTCTTTCTGTACGCGGTTCTGCAGCTTCTTGAGTGCCTGCTTCTTAGAAATCTTGCCCAGCTCCTGGGTCTTTGTGAGGATCTCTGTCTCTATGTCCTCTATCTCCTTGTCCAGGTCGCTTATCTTTATGTTCAGCGTGAGTTTCTTGTTGAGTGTCTTGACGGTCTCTCGGGCGCCTTTTATGCCGAGGTATGCAGGGTGGCCTAATGTCTCTGCAAGGAGGCAGACTGCAGGGATCTTTTTTCTCTCTGCGAGGCCGACGAGAAGTCCGCTTACTCCTATTATCGGGCCTACTATGCCGTACAGTTTCTCGTTTATCTTCAGGCCTTTCTGGAACTTTGCGATTATCTCTTTTGAGTTGCCTGTGACAAAGACCTGCGGCTTCTTCGGGACCTCTGCAAGACCTATGCCGCCCAGTGTGATTATCAGTTCTACGCCCAGCTTTTTTGCTGTGTCAAGCAGTGCTTCGCAGAACTCGTATGAGCTGGCCTCATCTGCGGGCTGGACATCACCTGTCAGGATGAGGAGGTCACCTTTGCCGTTGCGCTTTTTCATGTACATCTCTATCGTCGGCAGCTCTATCAGGTTCTTGTCATTGACAAAGACTGAGTTCGGCAGGTCGTGTGAGAACAGGTTGTATAGAGGTTTTGCATTCACCTCATCGATTATGAAATCTGCTGCTATCTTGCCTACGTTGGCTATGCCTGGCAGGCCCACTATCAGAATCGGTCTTGTTAGCTTAGGTGCTTTCTTTGAAATCTGCTCGAATTTCCACATCTTTATAGTATGCCCTCTTTCTTCAGCTGTTCCTTCTTTGCTTCACGTCGGTATTTTCCGTATGGGTCCTCTGGTGAGTATTTTGCCGGCAGCGGCGGGATTGTCTTTACCTTGCAGTCTGCACACTCAGGTCTCATCGTGTACTTCCTGCACTTCGGGCACTTCAGAATGTGATTTGTCATTTTAGTATGTGCTTTATGCAGAAGCCTTCTTCTGCTGTTTCTTCTCAACTCGCTGGAAGCTGAATTCGCACTCTCTTTTCTTCGCTGCTTTCTCTATATTCTCTGTCGCTGTCTCCATTATCTTTTCTGCATCCTTATAATTATCATAATTGACTGTGATCGAGTAGCTGCCGCCGCCTTTGTATCTTATCTTGACAGAATCGTCTTTTGCTCCTGCAGCAAGAATATCTTTCACCAGATTGACACCCTCAGGATCATAGGTCTTCAGCTTTATCTCACCCTCAATCTCCACTTCGGGCGGTTTTATCCTCTGCCTGATGACCTCTGCAAGCTTGTCGAAGATCTTCTTGTCCAGCTTCAGGTTGGTCAGGGCTGTGTCGTCGATGATGAATTCCTCGAACATGTCGTGCAGCGAGGCATATTCCTTTGTGCTCTCCTTCAGCAGTTCCTCATGGAGTTTGTCCTTGTCTATCTTCAGCTGCTGGGCTACAAACTCCACTATCTTCTCTGCCTTCTGGTCCTTTTTTATGATCTCGGCCTTCTCTTTCTTCTGGCCTTCGCTGACCCGTCTCAATGAGAGGTCTATATGGCCGCGCTCGAGGTCAATCTTCAGGACCTTGCAGATCACTTTCTTACCGATCCTCACGTAGTCGTTGATGTTCCTGATCCTTCCAGGAGATATCTCAGAAATATGTATCATTCCCTGTTTGTTCTCATAGTCGTCGATGTTCGCGAACACGCAATGAGGATATATCTTGGTTACTGTACAGAGAACAAGTTCTGCTTCTTCAGGCATGCCCTGCTTTTTCTTGATCATCCTTACTCAAGCACCTCAAGAATCCTTGCTTTGACCTTGGACTTTCCACCAGTGGATTCTGCGAGAGGCTTGTCACAGACAAGGCATTTTACATCTGTAGAAGTCTTGCCGAACATTATCTGCTCGTTCTTGCATTTAGGACAACGGATCTTTATGAACTTGCTTGTTGGTTCTTTGAGAGATTTTGCCATTTTGTAACCTTATTTCAATTCAACTTTCTTAGCCCTCACACCTTTCTTCTGGGCATGGGTCTTCTTGCATTCTTTGCACTGGTATCGGAGGTCTGTCTTCTTGCTTGACTTCTTCCCAGTCATCTTGAAGCTGCCTATCGGAGGCTTTGATCCCCTGGTGCCAAGGTTGCCGTGTCCTTTACCGAAGCCGCGCCTCTTCTTGCCTGACTTGCTCAGCGGCCTGACTGAGAACGGGGTCTTCTTCTTTGCCTGGCTTACCTTGTGCTCTGTGTGCTTCTTGCAAAACGGGCACAGCCTTTTCATCAGCTTTGGGATCTTCATTCAATGCACCTGATATGATATAATCGTTGAGGCGAGCATTAGTTTATAAGCTCTTCGGCCTGCTTTTTATCGAGCAAAACGCTTACGAGCTCGTTTGGAAGCGATATTACGGCTCCTTCATCGAAAGGCCCGTAAATCTGCAGGTCAGGACCTACAATCTCGCCAATTGCAGTCAAAAACCTCACCTGTTTGGTATTTTCCTGTTTTTCAGTTGAATCCAGGGTTGTTTTTAACTCTTTCGGTTGTTCAAGGCTCTGGGAGGCAGTCTCAGGGCCTGTCTGGGGCTCATCGCAAGGAGGCTTATCAGGCATCATATCTGTCTTACTGCTTCTGAGCTTTGATAATAAGTTATCATGCAGGGAATCCATCTCAGGCAGCTCACAGCAGGCAAGCTTGAAAAGTATATTCTGCCTGAATTCAGAGAGCACAGTGCTGGCAGAGTCGAAAAGCAGCTTTTCAGAAGGGAGCATGTTGGCTGTGTTGACAAGGGTTACGCCTGTCCTTGCCTTGCTCAGCGCGACATTGATTATCTTCTTCTCTCTCCTGTCGTACAGCTCTTTGAGTATCCGCTTTATGTTCTCGAACTCCAGGCGGGACTTCTCTTTCTCATCTGCTGCGAATAGGGTGTTCTGGCTCTCGGTGTTCTCAAAACTACTCTTCTTCTCATTCAGGTATTCGAGGACATCCTTGAAGAAGGTCGCGTCCAGTTTCTGGAGGTCTTCGCGATTCTTCTCTATCCTAAGAAGCTCGAACAAGGTCTCGTAAGTGATTACCACGTCTTTTTCGCTCATATAATACCCCCTAAGGTGATGGAAATGTTGTCTGTTTTTATAGTTTGCTTTTGGTTATTAAAGCAAAACTATAGAGGGAAACATGGGTTTTATAAATCATATTGAAAATATCCTTTTGCATGGCAAAGCTTGAATTTGAGGATATACGTTTTGATGCGGATCCTGATGATGGCAGAGTGCGGCTTGTGTTCATGAAGGTATTTGAGATGTTTATCGATGCTTCTGCGCTTGAGAAAGTGGGTGAGTATTCTATCGGCGAGCATCATGTTGATTTTCCTGAGCTGTCTGAGAAATCTGCGAGCAACAAGTTCATGCAGCTGTTGGATCATGCTTTCTTGGGTCTTCGGAGTGTGTTGACCGGGCGTCGGGCTGTGTATGTGCATCAGCATTCTGGGATTCCGCTTATCGGGTCGCTTTATTTTGGGTTGGTGGACCGTGGTACTAATATGCTTGAGGTGAAACCCATCACTGGATGTAATATCGACTGCAGTTTCTGCTCTGTGGGTGAAGGGAAATCGTCTAAGCGTCTGGTTGATTTTGTCGTCGAGACAGACTATCTTGTTTCCGAGACACGGAAGCTTGTCGATTATAAGTGTGCTGGTGGTTGTAAGATAGATGTGTTCATCAACACGCATGGTGAGCCTCTGCTTTATGCTGGTATGATTGATCTTGTGCGTGGGTTGTGTGGGATCTCTGGTGTGGGTGTGGTGTCTATCATCACTAATGGGACTTTGTTGTCTGAGAAGATGGTGGATGAGCTCGTCGATGCCGGGCTTAGCCAGTTGAATATCTCTATCAATGCGTTTTCTGCTGATAAGGCGAAAGAGCTTGCTGGAATCGGGTCTTATGATGTGGAGCGTGTCAAGTCTGTGGCTAAATATGCTGCGGAAAAGATTAAAGTGGTGGTGGCGCCTGTGTGGATGAAGGGTGTGAATGATTCTGAGATGCCGCTGCTTGTGGATTTTGCTAAATCGATTGGCGCTGAGATGGGCATCCAGAACTACATGATGCACAAGGTAGGCAAGAAGGTCGCAGAGCAGGTCGGTTGGGAAGAGTTCTATAAGCAGCTTGAGGTGTGGGAGAAAGAGACTGGTGTTGTGTTGAAACAGGCAGGGCATACATTGTCTGAGACGCGGGTGTTGGATAAGCCTTTTGTGAAGGGTGATGTTGTCAAGGTTGAGATTGTCTGTCCGGGGAGGATGCGTGATGAGATGTTGGCGGCTGCGAAAGGAAGAGTTATATCTGTGGTGGGTTGCTATAGGACGCATGGGCGGTTCAGGGTGAAGCTGATCAAGGATAAGGATAATGTGTTTGTGGGAAAAGAGGTTTGAGTCTGATAGTGGTAGGAGTAGCAGTTTTTTTGTGAATTCTTGATGCAGCTTTGGTTGTGGTTATGTGATAAGTTGTGACAACAAGAGCAGTATTAACACCAAAGCTGCTCTGTCGTTGGAATTATTGACTGGAACAAGCCTGATTACTAACGCTGCTGCTATATTATATGTTGGTAAAGCAGCTAAATCCGTAATTAGGCTTGCGAAAGGCTGCGCTATAAGAACGATTCCCAAATTCGGAATCACTTTTGTCATTACAGGGCATCGTATTTAGGTGTTTATGTCCGAATTTGTTTATTTATCAAGAATTGTGTTTCTTTCTATTGCTCACGCTGCTCTATCTACTTCTCTCAGAATTAAAAAATAATAAAAAAATAAAAAATTAAAGGCTAAGTTTCAAGACCTTACGGTCTTTACTCCTCTGTTGTCTCTTCTTCCTCTTCTTCTTCAGCCGCGGCTGCAGAGCTTGTCACAGGTGAAACGGTGAACTCTGTTGCAGAGGTACCGGTTACCTTGACCTCGGTTCCTACAAGCTGACCAGCTTCCTGGTACGTCTTGAAGTCTGCGAGTACTCTTGTTGCCCTGGTCGTGTCCTCAGCTTCCCATCCTGCGACGACGATTGCAACATTGTCACCGCTCTCATAGAGCTTGACGATGCCTTCGTCTGCAGACAGACCGGAGTCTGCGCCGCATGCCGGATAGGTCAGGCCCATGATCTCTGCTGTAACAGAGTTGATGCATGAACCACCTACTGAAATCACGTTGACAGCTGTCGGGTCTGATACCTGGCTAGCAAGAACTGCTGAACCGATATCAATCCTCTGAGGCTTCTCTACGGTTATTGTACCAGCGCCGCCTTCCATTGTGTGGGTCTTGTCGAATGTGACAAAGACCTGAGGCAGAATCTGGCTGTCCGGATACTCGATTGTCAAGCTGTCCGGATCATTGTCTTCGTTGATTTCCTTAACAAAGACACCGTAGTTGGTCATTCCCTGCGACACGTCGTCGTTGTCTTCCAGGTTCTTCATGGCTAGACCGATGCCTGCCTGGTTTGCAACATTCAGATCAAGCTCTGCTTTAGTAGATGAAGGTGTGACTACCATCATCAGAACTTCATCATTTGCAGGAGCTTCGTCGAAGTTGTTGTTGTCTGTTGTCAGGCTCACATTCAACGCACCACCGATGTTAGGCCTGTATGTCGCCACAGTATAGTTCTGTGACAGATCAAGCCATCCACCGCCTTTGACAGTTGCATAAGACTTGCTGGCTGCTGTCATGGAGTTAGCGTCGTCAAGATCGACACAAAGCCTGTACTGTTCCTTGCCTGTTCCGAAGCCGTTGTAGATGACGAAGTCGAAGCTATAACCACCGACATTGATGGTATCGCCTAGTGCAGTCCTGTTCAATGCTGTATACTGAGCATTGATTGACCCGCCTGTACCGACATCAGTCAGCTGCACGATGCTGTTGCTTGTGTCAACAGAGTCGAACCTCATGACCCTTGTGACGCCTGTGTCTGTGTTCGAGTTGTGGCCGACCATGAAGTAGTCGTTCTTCTTGATTAAACAGGCTGTACTAACTGTTCCGCCTGTTGAGTTCAAGGTGACTGCCGGTGTCTGGAACACAAAGTTGTCGTCATCGTCTCCGAAGGTCATGGTGCTTGAGTCGTTGGTGTAGAGATACCTGACATTGCTGTACTCAACACCCTGTGTGTTGGTAAAGCTCAGCCTGTACTCATCATCGCCGCTTGCCTTGACCCTGATTTCAGTCACGCCTGGATCTGAAAGGCCCTGGTAGCTGATGTCCCATGCATCCGCAAGCATGCCCGTCGAGTTTCTCTCGGAGTCCCTGGCCCTCTGCGAGGAACGGTTCATCTCCGCTCACACCATCGACAAACAGGTCATACGTGATCTTGCTGATCCTGACTGTGTCTGATGTGTTGGTGAAGATGATGTTCACTTCAGAGTCCTCGATGGTCTCTTCGTTGACCTCGACAGTACCGTCGGTCGTGGTTGCGCCTGTGTTCGTGTCTGTGAACTTTATCTTGAAAGCTCCCAGATAGAACTCAAGTATGTCGCCACCTGCGGTCTCTCCTGCTTCGTTAGGCAGGACTTCCCTGATA
>JBHPEY010000004.1:0-69743 GCA_042576705.1 Nanobdellota archaeon
ATCTTCCCGTACTTATTCAGGTAATACTCGGCCAACTGCGCAATGCACTCCCCTGTTGCGCACCTGATGACAGGTCATCATTCTTTTATGGTACATATGTCAGCCTGACGCAGCCACGTGGTAGCGAATTGAGGAGCGGAAAGCCGACACCGCCAGGGTTTGACTGCTCAGGTTTTGTCTGGTGGGTGCTTAAGCACGCAGGGGTTCCAGGTTCTAACGTCAGGTGGGGTGCTACAAAGCAGAGGGACTACGCGAATGAACACGGGACCCTCGTGTTATGCAAACCGACCGGAAACGATATAACAAAGTTTGGCAAGCCAGGGGACATTGTGATGTTTGAACAAAAAGGTGGTGCGACCACAGTAGGCCAGAAAGGATGTGTGATGTCGAAGATAAATCCTCACGTCGGTATCTATGTCGGTGATGGATATCTCATTGAATCTTCAGGGACAAGGCGGGTGCCGCCTACTGATATTGATTATACTGAGTTTTTCAAGACATACGGGACTACCAATCCTAAGCTGTATGGTGGTATACAGAAGAGGAAGGTGAGTCCCACAGGGCAGTATGATAGCCTGGTGAGGTATAAACTCGCACCCGGTGCAGATGCTGTTGCTTTCAACGCGCAGCAGTTTGACCAGGCGTATCAATCTGCTCAGACAGCCGTGACATGATTATACGATGAGATTTAGGAACACAAAAAAAAGTAGTATGCTGTTTTTGGTAGTGCTGACGCTTTTGTTAGCCCTGCCTGGCGTGTTGGCTGAAAAGGTGTTCTTGGTAGATATAGATGCAGGAGAGGATTTCACATCATTCTCAGGTATGTCTGTGCAGGATTTCAATGATTTGGCATATACCTATGCAATGGAAGGGGATTATCAGGGTGTTGATGATGCTGTCCTTGACCTTAAGGGGTCTGCTGGAGATACGATAGCGAGTGTCCAGGTGCACCAGGGAGGTAATGTCATAGATTATCACGGGTCTGTTTCAGGGATAGAATTGAAGCGTGGTGGTGTCGTGGTGTACTCATCAGCGATATCATTCTGCGATGAAGACGGGATATGTGAACCATGCAGCGGCATTGCCTGCCCATTATCAGAGAACGCACTGTCATGCGAGGATTGTTCCTCAGGGACAGCCGACATGGCCTGCGATGCAATCACCGACGGCATATGCGATCCGGACTGCCTTTTCGATGAGACAGACCCTGACTGCCTGAGCAACTGCTCCCAGGATTGCGGCATTGACCTCGACACCGCACTCACCTGTGCTGATTACAAGGGCATAGAATGCGAGACAGGCGATGATTGCATAGGCGGCTACATGGTGTTCGCTGCTGATTGGATGTATTGCTGCCTGGGAGGCACGTGCGGCGTGGAGGGAGAGCACATAGAGACATCAGCAGAGATGATGCAGCACCCTCTTTCCACAATCACCCCGTCAGGTGAGACAGCTGCTTCTGTTGAGGCAGTCGGGTTTGATAATTACTGCTCCACAAGATTCAAAGGCCAGATATGTGCTCAAGAGGAGTATTGTGATGGCAGCCAGGTAGAGTTCTATTACAGGACGTACTGCTGTACTGGATCATGCAGGCCTGTTCCCGTCACTGTGACACCTTATGAGGAATTTACATTTACAGATGAGCAGGTCGAGCAGTTCTTCAATACATCTGCAGCAGAAGAGGAGTTCAAGGCAGACCTGGCAGAGGGCGAAGAGATCCTGTCAGGAGATGATGAGGCTGTGGCTGCCAGGGATAACATGGTCTTTGAGGCAGAAGAGGAGATGCTCAGGGAACTCGAAGAGGATGAGCGTGTAGGGTTGAGGGATGTTCTCGAGCCTGTCGCAGAAGGTGTGAAGGACATGGATCCGATCAGGATAGCGATGACCGTGCTGGCCATACTTGTAGTGATTGCCTTGTTGGTCGGACTGTTCAGGAGATCATCAGAGAAGAAGATCGCAGAAACCGGACCTGTCCAGACAGTTCACAAGTCACCTGACCTTCAGCAGTTCATAGATTATTACATCTCAAAAGGGTATGATTACCCGCGTATTCGGCAGGGCCTGATAAGCAAGGGGCACAATCCAAATAGGGTGGATCAGGAGATACAGAAGAACAGTGCTGCACAGAAGACCGCACAGCAGAGGATAAGATGAATTTCATAGGGAGTGCTGGATCAAGAAGGGTGTTTTTAGTAGTTTTTGCTATGATGCTGCTTCTGTTAGGCTCTTGCATTGTTTCTGCGCAGGCCACGTCCCAGCCAGCCGCATCCCAGCCAGCTGCAAGCCCGCCTGCTCCCGCGACAACAGCGCCATCTACAGCTCCAGCCAGCGGCACAAAGACAAGCCAGGTCGCAAGTTGTGTCGGAGGGAATATAGACCAGTTATCTAGTGCCAGCATGAAACGATGCCTCAGGTTCAAGGACCTGTTCGAGAAATACCGTCAGGAGACAGGTCTTGCTGCCCAGGGTGTTGATATCCTTTTCCTTTTCATGACTGCCCAAGGTGAGAGTGGCTGCAGGTCCAAGAATGCTGGGGACTCAAGAGCGCCGCATGGCGGGATCATGGAATCAATCGGTTATTGCAAGAAGGATCCTGCAAAAGACAAGTGCCATTCGACAGAGGATGAGATCAAGTATGGTGTCCAAGAGTTTGCCAAGAAGTTCAATAAGGTGGTGAAAGGGAGCGATCTTGTCGGAAAGGAGGCATTGTGGATGACCTGGTATGGATATAATAGAGGGTCTGGTGCTGCCAAGGCAGCGATAAGGAGGATGCAGACAGGCAAGAACATCATCGATGCCATAAATGAGACCTGTCATGAGGTCTATGGCCTGTCGAAAAAAGGGAATAAGTTCTGTTATAATGGGAGAGGGACACCCAACATGGCAAAGAAATACCATTGTGATGGTGATAGGTGGGATTCTGTGTGTGATGGGAACTTGATCTGCCAGCAGTGGAGTGCTTGCTACATCACCGATCCTGTAATCCCGATACATTATGTGGGCAGTCGTTGGAGAACCTATGTGAAGAAATGTGAATCAATGGGCGGCACTGTGCAGAATCAGGGAGCACCAATAACCGCAAGCACTGTAGCAGGCCCTTCAGGAGTTCCCGGAGTTCCCGGAGTTCCCGGAGTTCCCGGAGCGGCGGGTCAGCCAGGGTACAGACCCGAGCACCCCTATTTCTCAGTGCCTTATTCTGTCAATCCTTCGTTCTCTGTCACAATACCGTATGATTTTTCAGTATATGATGATCTTCCCAAGGATATCAAGCGTCTTGAGCGCTGCAAGGCTGACATTGACTGCATCGTCAATAACGTCTCATTGATTGAGCAGGATAATCCTCAGTTCGACTGGATTGTCAAGTACGGAGGTAATGTTCTCAGTAAGGACAAGCACGGTAGCAATGAGCTGCCTGTCTGGGAAGCATACTGCGAGAAGTCTGAGCAGCACGCGATCAACTCGATTACAGAGGCTATCGACACCTGTGTCAGCTCGCAGGATACAGACTGCACCTGTGAGTATAGGTTGCCTATAGTGACCCCTGAAGAGATAAACAGGTGGTTCGGCCGCGGCGCGTCGACTTTGCTTTTTTTCATAAACCCGTTGATAGGGATTTCCTCTTTCATAATCAATGAGCTTTCAGAGACAGAGACTTGGGACACGCGCACGATAGGTTTTGTAGAGTATGGCTCTAATCTGCGTGTCTACAGGATTCCTGCAGGCAAGGTGAATCCACAGGTTTTGCGGACCGATTTCAAGGAGGTGCATTCCGACACAATGGGGGCCAGTAAGAATGTATTGGAATACAGCATCGGCGATGCTGGCAAGACCGTCGACATCTATAAGGACGCAAAGAAGAACATCTCTATCTACCCTGCCGGTGAAGCGCCGTCTTCAGATAGATGTGAGGTGCCTAACAAGATCGTGAAGTTCTGCGTCGTGCAGAACAAGACATTTTTCGCGTATAACTCTCAGGAGAACAAGATGGGGATACAGCAGATGGTGATGAAATTCGCCTATATCTTCAAGAGAAAGGTTACTGACGTGAGCGGATTCGAGGTCCACGACGCGCGTCTTATGTCCAACACCTCCCTGCTCGTCTGGGATAAGGTGCAAGGCATTCTTGCTGACTATTACACGATATATTACTCAGAGAATACTGGAATGACTGCAAACCTCAGGGACGTGGCGCCGAAGGATGTCCCTCAAGAGGTCCAGGATGACCTGCAGACAGTGCAGCTGGTAGCGAGCGCAAAGCAGGACAGGTGGATGCCGATATCAGCATTATCATTGCCGTATTGCGATGTTGTTGACAGGTCATGCACCCTGACATATCCTGTTTTAAGCAAGGATCTGAGCCTTAGCCAGAACATAACCCTTCCTGTGGATACCCTGTTCTACTCCGCACAGGATGAGAAATTCTTCTACTTCATGCCGAACCTGAAGGATGATACGCACTATTTTTTTGGCATAACAGTGAAAGACACCGGCGGAGAGGAAAGCCCTGGTTTCAACATGCCTGAATCTGTCCATGTGGATTCCCGTGATGATGTTCCGGCAGGCATTGCAGAGATTATCAGCGCCACACCAAGCTCGGATGGCAAGAAAGTGGAGTTCCAGATAAGGCCTATTGAGCAAAATATCGACGCAAGTCCGCTCGATCCCCGCAGCGTGTCTGATATCAAGATATATTGCTTTGATAAGGACGTCACAGAGGTGAACCTGGCTTCCAAGAATCCGTTATATGCAAAGGAAGTGAATACGCTGTCTGACGGGACTGTCCAGTTCACAAGGCCTATGGTTGATTTTGACGAGCATCATTGCAATTTCCTGCCTTCCTCGCGCACAGCAAGGTTCCTGGTGGTGGGTGTGAAGAAAGTGAAAGGTTTGGAAGTGGATCTGGCTGGTGTGAAAGTGAGCTATCAATCCCTTTCAGAAGGATTGCCGATAGCGACAACACCATAAAGAGACATGGGAATTATAGAACTCAGCAATCTCTCTTGAGCTTCACCTTGACGATATTATCATACCCTGTGACCTCGTCCTGTGTCCCTGAGTGTACCTTCCTGCTCTTTGTCAAGTCAACAATCTCTGTCTCGTTCACACAGGTCCTTTCCGTCTTTATCTCGCGCGTGGTGTTGGCGAACTCTAGTGTCACGTCAAGCAGCGGGTCATACTGTGTATCCCAGAACACGATCGTCTCCCTGCTTGTTTTGGGGTCGACAAGGAGCATCATGGGATTGCGTGACCTCTTTGTCACGCTCCCGTTATACCAGTACACCTTGTCCACATATACTGACTTGAGCGTGTCATGCGGGTTCCATATGGTGACGATCCTGCGGAGGTAGTTTGTCTGACCCTTGATAAGAGGCTTGCTCACCCATTCCTGCTCACCAAGGCTCATGTTGAACTCGTTATGCCTTGAGTTCACGACAGTATAGTTCCTTTCTGTACATTTCTCGCCCACGAGGCGCTCTTCCTGCACAGTATATGATTCATCAGCATAGACGTCGACTGTCTGTGTTATCTCCCGCGTCTCATATGATTTGTCAGGAGCGCAGCTATTACTGCCGCAGCCAGACAGGATCAACAGGACAAGCGCTAGCGCAAGTACTACTAATCCAGAAGATACATGTCTAAACCCCCTCATCTTGCCATTTTATTAGTTGGCTATGGCTTATAAATATTACGTTAGAATCCTTTAAATAATTTATAAACTCCTCGAACTCATTTTTATACTGCATGATGTGATGTGGGTGGAATAAGTACGACTCCAGCTCCCCTTCCTTGTGCTTCATCAGGTAGAAATACAACCCAGGCATGCGGAGATAATGCACCCAGGAGACATCCTCAAACGGCACAGCGAAGATGCTGGACACAGGTATCTCCCCGAACGAGAAACCTGACAATGAAGGATAAAACAGCCCCCATCCACCGATAATTGAGGCATCATAAAGCACCCCTTCCTCCTCAAGCACCCTGAAAGTCTCTTTGTCGACGAGATTATATGGTGCCCTGAAACCGACAACATCCTTGCCAGTCACGTTCTCAAGAAGCATCCGTGTCTGCCGGATCTCTGAAACCTTCTCTTCCCTGCTAAGTTTGACAAACGCAGTGTGCGAATAGCCATGATTCGCTACCTCCTGCCCTGCCATCATCCGTACCACGCCAGGGTATCTCTCAGTATACTCCCCAGTCACAAAGAATGTCACATTTAACTCGTGCCTGTACACGACATCGAGGACTCCCATCACATCTTCCTCCCCATCGACAGGCTCAACATCAAAACTGAGAAGCACATAACGTCGGTCAGGCCTGTCATGCATAGCAACAAACACAAGAAACAAAAAAAGAACAAGTACAAATATGCCGAAAATTTGGTTCACTCGTTTGAATTCTCTGAAATGAGGAGCATCCTTCATGAGATATTACATCTGAGTCGTGGTCTCATCGCCCAACTCTTTATTCATCTTCTCTATTTCCTCTTTTGGGTCTGGGTTCATCTGCACCTTCCGCACATTGAATTCGATTCGGTCGAACATCGAGTTCTTTGCCACACGGCCCCCGAGCTTTATCATCTGCCCGAGCAGTTCGATCTTGACCTCATCGAACTTCTCCTTGAACTCTCTGTACTGCATGACCTCTTCTTTCTTCTTGCCGAGCAGCGCTTCCATCTGTTCTCTGAAGAATATCGCCCGGATGGTCTCGCTTCCGTCGTCGACAATGACATTGTTCACATATGAATAATCAGGCGTCACGACCCCGTGCGCTTCGCATGCATACTGGTCCTCGCGCTGACGAGCCCGTTTTCCGCACTGTGGGCACACCTCAAAGAACCGTGGCTCGAACACCTGGACGATTGTTCCCAATATCTCGACATTGTTGTCATTCTCTGCAAGGTCGACTATCTTCTTTCTCTGCGATTCCGCCTGTGCCTGTACCATTCCAGCAGCGACATCTACCTTCTCGTCAGGAGGGTTCACCTCGATTCCGCTCTTGTCGTTGAGATGCAGTTCAATCCTGCTCTGGTTCTCTCGAGCGTAAGCATTTGTTATCTTGACCACATCATCCTTCTTGAGCCCTTCCATCTTATCTGTCTGCGCGTGCCAGCAGGTTATCCTGCAAAGCCCTGTCTCATCACCGACAAGGAAGCTACCGACCTTACCGCTGCCACGATCATTGGAGAATTCACGGATTTCATACACATCAACGACCTTCGCGACAACATCAACGCTTCGCATCCCTGGCATGAGCTTGTCAAGCTTGACCTTGCCTGAAGAGAACTCCTCAAATGCATTCACGCCAAGCTCATTCGCTACTATGTGCGCGGCACCATCCCGCGAGACCAGCCCTGCAAGCTGCTCAAGCTTCTCCTTGATGCGCTTCTCGACCTCTTCCTCAGAAACATCTGCTTTCTCTTTGATCTTGCCTATTATCTGCTCTGCTGTAAGTTTTATCATGATTTATACCCCCTTTAAGCACAAAAACATATAGCTATGTTAGTAGATTCTTCCTGATGTCTTATTTATATATTTGTGTTTTCAAAAACAATGTTTTTTTGTCACGGGCTGTACAGAATATTTATTAAGACTGCTGACTTTTTTCATGACAATATGATGTTCAAGACCCATCTGGCTTTTGGATTCCTGGTAGCAGTAATCTCACTAAGGTTCCTCAACCCCACAAACCAGCTCCTGTTCGCTTTCATACTCCTTATAGGAGCAGCATTCCCTGATATAGACCATCCAAGATCAAGGATAGGCCAGATGGCCTGGCCGATAGCATACCTCTTTGAGCACAGGGGGTTCTTCCACTCATTCCTGGCAATAGCCCTCCTGACATTCGCGTTATTCCTGATATCAGGATCAATGCTCTACTCGATAGCATTCCTCTTAGGATATGCATCCCACATATTCACAGACGCCCTCACCCCGCAGGGCATAATGCCCCTCCACCCGATAACAAAACTAAGACTAAGGGGCGCGTTCCGAACAGGCACATTTGTAGAGTATGCTTTCTTCTTTACGCTGCTCGCGTTTGATATATTTGCGATGTTCTTTATGGTATGAAAAGAAACAGATAAAAAAAATAAAAGATTAAAGATCCCTAAGACCTGGTGTCTCGACCATGAAATTGCACTCGCCGTCAGGCAGGTTAGGCGCATCAATTAACTTAGCCACCCTTGATCCCTTCTTACCCTTACGCAGATAGATCCTAAAGGTCGATGCGTGGGCAACTATATGACCACCCACTGCCTTGGTCGGGTCCCCGAAGAACTGGGCAGGGTCTGCCTGGACCTGATTGGTGACGTAGACACAGGTATTGTGCATGTCAGCAAGCTTCAGCAGGGTGTGCATGTGCCTGTTGATTTTCTGCTGCCTCTCGGCAAGCGTTCCACGGCCGATGAACTCTGCACGGAAGTGCGCTGTCAGCGAGTCCACAATGACAACCTTGACATTCAACTCGTCGCTGGTTATCATCTCAGAGATCTTCTCTGTGAGAAGCATCTGATGGTCAGAGTTGTAGGCCTTTGCCACCTTGATGTTCTTCAGCACCTTGTCAGAATCAAGGCCAGCACCTTCTGCAAGCTGCTTTATCCTCTCTGGCCGGAAGGTGTTCTCTGTGTCGACATACACCGCAACTGCCGTAGGGTCGTCCTTCTGGCAGTTTACCGCAAGAAGATGCCCTACCTGGGTCTTTCCCGAGCCGAACTCTCCGAAACACTCGATTATCGAGCCGGTCTCAAAGCCTCCACCAAGCAGCTCATTAAATGCTTTGCTGCCAGTGTTTATCTTCTCTACCAGAGCACGCCTCTCAAGCACCTCTTCACCAGACATGAACCCCATCTTCATGGAGTCACGGGCTGCATTGATCATCTTCCTTGCTACAGGCTCGGAAACACCTGCGTCTTCTACCAGCTTTCCAGGGGATGCTACTGCTATTGACATCACACCATCATAGCCGCACTCCTTCAGCTTCTCAGCTGTGGCTGCGCCAACACCTGGAAGGTCATACAGTTCTGGCTCCTTTTCTTTCCCATCCATTTTCTTTGGTTTTGACTTGGATTCTACGGGTTCCTCAGGCACCCCCAGCACCATATCGTCATCATGCTCTACTACGTCTACAGTCATCTATAATCACCTCACATATTTTAAGTTGTTGTAAATACCTGCCTTTTGATGCAGATTGGTTAAGAAACCACTCAAGGGGTATTTACAACATTGAAATTCCGTTTGGAATTTCATTTTATTAAAGTGCAGGGGCCAGGTCCCCCTGGCCATTAAGTACTGCGTATTCGTATGCTTTGTTGAGGACAACGACGGCTTTAGGAAGGTCCATCGCTCTCATAGAACTCGTTTCCTTCCATTCGTCAGTCTCTTTGTCCTTGTATGAGCGTTTGAATGTGACGCTCAGAAACTCTGCTTCACGGCCGTCCTTGGTCGTGACCTGGTTTTTCCAGATAGTGGCTGATATTCCCCCAGCCCTAAAGGTTTTTTCAGGCGGTCTGCCTACTGTCTTATTTTCGTTTTTTTCCATGTACAACACCTCGAGTTGCTTATCGCTTTTTCTTTCAATCCGGATCCACAGGCACTTTGGTGCTCAGCTTCATTTCCAAACCTCGATGCAATATATAACTCCGAAGTTGCTTAAATAGCTCATCCGAGCATGTCCAGTGGCCAGTGAGTCAAGCAGACCAGCTGAAAAGCTTCAATCTTTGAGAATAAGCACTAGGCGAAATGTTTCTGGATGTCTTGTGAAGCCTCTGAAAGATTGCCGGTCTGCTTCCTAAAACCAAGAACAGGGTCAAGCCCCAAACCACGCTGTCAGATTCTAAAACTGTCTTCGTATCGTTCTGGCCGAAGGCCTAAATCCTATATCGTTCATAATACTGAAGCGCAACCCACCAAATACAAAACACCACCCACCCATTAGGAAGCGCCACCAACAAATAACCCCTGCCACAAAAACCCTAAAAACCCTTTCAATAGATTTATAAACTATCTGAGCCTATACTCCCCCATGCACGACATGTGCAGATCGAAAATAAGATAGATTAGGTGAATAAGTTATGTATGGACAAGGTGGATATGGTGGGGGCGGAAGGTCCCGAGGTGGTTACGGCGGTGGATCCGGTGGCGGCGGTGGCGGCGGCGGATACGGCGGCGGTGGCGGCGGTGGTTTTGGCGGCGGTGGTGTCGCTCCAGTCAGTGTCGGTGAAGAGTTAGATGTGCGAATAGAAGCAGTCGGCGAAAAGGGCGACGGCATCGCAAGAAAACGTGGATTCGTGTTGTTCATTCCGAGCACAAAAGAAGGCGACGAAGTCAGAGTCAGAGTTACAAAGGTTCTGCGTAAGGTAGGCTTTGCAGAAGTTGTAGGAAAGGCGCAAGGCACTCCTGAAACGTCTGCTCCTCCTGCAAGGGAAGATGCTCCTGCAGCAAGGCCAGCACCTATAGTGCATGAACCAGCACCAGAGGATACAGAGGATTTCGGTGAAGAACCTGCTGAGGAACCAGCAGCGGAGGAACCCGCAGCTGAGGAACCCGCAGCTGAGGAACCTGTGGCAGAGGAAGCACCCGCTGAGGAACCAGAGATGGAAGCCCCTCCTTTACCAGAAGAGGAACCTGCTCCTGAGGCTCCAGCTCCAGAAGTCCCTGAACCTCCAGAAGCTCCTGAGGCTCCTGCGGAAGAAGCACCCGCAGAAGAACCAGCAGCCGAAGAAGAAAAAAAGGAAGAGTAAACACTTCCTAAATTTTTTTATTCCTTTCTTATTCTAAACTCCAACTCAAAATGCGGCTGTTCATAGCGATCGAAGTCCCGGAAGATATCAAACAGATTCTGATAGCAGCAAGAGATAAGCTGATATTCCCAGGCAAGGCCGCAAAGACAAAAGAATTCCATCTCACACTGAAGTTCCTGGGAGAAGTAGACGAACCAAAAGCAAAACAACTGAGCAAGGCTCTGGAAAAGATAGAGTTCAACCCATTCACACTGACACTATCAGACATAGGGGCATTTCCCAACAGGAACAAAGCAAGGGTCATCTGGGCAGGACTCACACCTCACGAAAACATAAATTCCATCCAGCAGCGCATAGACAACGAATGCGAAACCCTCGGTTTCAAGAAAGACGACCGCTTCCACCCACACCTCACACTGGCCAGGATAAAGTCCATAGACGACAAGGAAGAATTCCTGAAATGCCTGGATAGCATAAGCCTGACCAAAGCAGAATTCAAGGTAGACTCATTCAAGCTCATCAAGTCGACATTGACCCCTGAAGGACCCATCTATGATGTTCTTAATTCATTCTCATCCCAACAATAACTTTATAAACCCCCTCCAATGTCTTCTAACACATTGCCCAGCATACAGGAAAGCCGATAAAGGGACTGTATGTGCACTGCAGGGCGATAATAATGCAGTAATAGGATATCTCATTCTATTACTAGCTCAGGAGGCTTTAAAATGGCAGAAGATCAGCTTTTGGTGCCAATCGACCATTATCTCAAGGCAGGCATCCATATAGGAACAAAATTCAAGACAAAGTACATGGAGAATTTCATCTACAAGACAAGGCCTGATGGGCTTTACGTGCTCAATCTCCAGAAGATAGATGAGCGCATAGCCCTCGCTTCAAAGTTCCTGGCCAAGTTCGAGCCTGAGGAGATCCTTGTAGCATGCAGGCGTGAGAACGGCCACAAGCCGACAAGATACTTCAACAAGGTCACGAACATCCGTGTATTTCCAGGCAGGTATCCTCCGGGGATCCTGACCAACACAAACCTTGAGAACTTCATAGAGGCAAAGGTGCTTCTCATTGTTGATGCCTGGCCGGACAGGAACGCGATCCGTGACGCATTCAAGGTAGGCATCCCTGTTGTTGCCCTGTGCGACACAAACAACCAGACAAACCATCTTGACCTGGTGATACCCTGCAACAACAAGGGTAAAAAAGCACTAGGATTGTTCTTCCACATCCTCGCGACCAATTACCTGCGAGAGCGCGGCGAGCTCCCTAGAGACAAGGAACTCGAGTACACTGTGGAAGACTTCACAGAGGTTTGAACCCAGAATTTTTTTTATTTCACTCTTTTATTTCTTCAACACCAGAATTAATGATCCGAAACACTTCCACATTATCCTCTGCAATGCTGCGGTGCTTCTTGAGTATAGCCTTCCGCACACCCTTGTGCCCTTTCTGCAGTTCAATCAGGCATTTGCTCTGGTACTTCAGGATATCCCCCCCAACTAATTTCACAGCACCTTCCTGTTCAAAGCTTGAATACACCTGGTTGGTTATCACAACAGGTATGTTCTTCCGTCGCGATATCTCATTCAGATATGAAAGCTGCATCCCAAGATCCTTGTTTACAGTATAGATATCATCGGTCTTCCCGACCTCGAGCCGGTAAAGCATGGATATTGTATCGACGATGATTATCCCGATGTCCTCATCGATGATGCTGCTCAACTGGCCGAACGCATTCCTCTGCTCAGAGAAGTTCATGGGTTTCAGGAATATCATGTTGTCGACAACGTCATTATACTTGTCAGGACAGACCTGCTTTAACCTCTCAACAGAAAAACCCCCTTCAGTGTCGATATAGACAGCCTTCTTTCCCTTGAGAACAACATCGACCGCAGCGATTATGCAAAGATTAGACTTTCCCGAACCCGCAGGCCCGTACACTGTGGTTACTGTGTCTGTCTCGAATCCCCCTTCAAGAAGCCTGTTGAAGACCTCAGACCCGGTCGATACACGGCTGATTTCCATGTATTATATTGCCTAAGCGGTTTTTATAAAGGTTTTGCTAAACATATAAATACCCTGATTTATAACCAGACTCCATGATAAAGAAGCAGTATTGCCTGTATATCCTTGCAGCGATATTCCTGCTGGCATTGGCATTCAGGCTGTTCCTGGCCTTCCAGACCCAGAACTTCGAAGTGGGTGACGCATACTTCAATTACCGTCAGGTCGAGTCGATAAAGGACACAGGCATGCCGACTTACATCGATGAGTTGAGTTATTCCGGCAGGACAAGGATATTCCCTCCGGTGTATTACTACATCCTCTCAGCATTCTCTTTCCTGATAGGGACAATATTCGCACTTAAGATAATCCCTAACATACTGGCGTGCATCCTGATAATAATAATCTATTACATCGTGCTTGAGATGACAAATAACCGAAGCATCGCGCTTTTCTGTGCTTTCACTTCAGCGTTCATCCCTCTCTTCTTTGCAAAGACACTGAATTCCGCGTCAATATTATCATTCACGCTCCCCCTGATGTTCTACGTGCTTTACTGTTTCATGCGTATCAAGGAAAGGAAGTTCCTGCATCATTTCCTGTTCTTTTCTTTTGTCTTGTCATTGACGAGCGCAATATCTTTCCTGTTTGTCTTCGCACTTCTCATATACCTGGTGCTTGTGAAGCTGGAATATCAGCTCAAGAACCGGCTTGAATTGGAGGCCATACTTTTTGTCATATTCCTGATGATATGGATCAACGTGTTGGTATACAAGAAAGCATTTTTGTTCCATTCATACGCATTGATCTGGCAGAATATCCCTCTACAGGTTCTGGCATCCTATTTCAAGCAGGTGGATATTGTGGCCAGTGTGACAAACATAGGTCTAATACCTCTGATGCTGGGGATCTATGCCATTTATAGGTACATGCTTAAGGAAAGGGATAAACGCACGTATCTCCTGATGGCATTTGCCCTGGCCGTCGCGTTCCTGCTCTGGTTCAAGTTGATAACATTAGACATCGGCCTCATGTTCCTGGGCGCGATACTCATCCCTCTTTTAGGCCAGACGATGAATCTCCTGTTCAAGTATGTTGAGATGACCAAGGTGTCATCATACAAGTGGCTTTTCTGGATTCCCTTGTTCGTGATGGTGCTACTGACATCTATAATCCCCTCTGTAGCAAAGGCCTCTGTGGTGATAGAGGAATCATTACATGATGATGAGATGCGCGCTTTGGTCTGGTTGAGGGAGAACACACCAGAGGACGCTGTGATACTATCGACAATCCAGGAAGGCAATCTCATAACATCCATCGCAGAGAGAAAGAACGTTGCTGATGATGATTTCGTGCTTATACGCGCACCTGGCGATATTTTTGATGATATAGGAAGGGCATACACGACCATACTGAAGACAAATGCTGTGGAATTGATGAATAAGTATGATGTAGATTACGTTTATTTCTCACCGAGAGCAAAGGCCGAGTTCGATATGGAGTCCCTGAAGTTTGCTGAAAAGGACTGCTTCGAGCTCGTCTATGATGATAACATACAGGTCTACAGGTCATTGTGCGAGGTAAGGGCATAACATGGTGTCAGAACAGATCAGGATAAACCTGAAGAAGAAGAACCTCTTGATGTTTGTAGTGATACTTCTTTTCCTTGTGCTGGTCATACCCACTTTTGTCCGTTTCTATCAGGGCAATGATTCCCTGATAGGCTCCGAACCATATTATCATTTCAGGGCTGCGCGTGAACTTCTTCAGGTAGGGGAGTATAACCCGTTTGACGCTCCGGAAGATATCTCTGACATGTCTCATTCACCAAGGGATTATTCATTTAACCCATACCATTACCTGCTTGTTTATGCTTCAAAGATAGTCTCATTACCGACTGCATCAAGGATACTGCCTCTTATTTTGGGCATGCTCAGCATATTCCTGTTCAATCTCCTGCTGAAGCTGTTTATAGAAGAGGACTATAAGCGGAAGATAATACTTATACTGCTGGTGATGAACCCTGCGTTCATATACACATTCACTGTATCGACACCGCACAGCGCAGCGATCGCCCTGACGCTCTTGGGCACGTTCTTTTTCACAAGGAAAGGGCTGCATAACCTGATACTTTCAGTGTTTTGTCTCGCGATTGTCTCGTTCTTCAGCCTTTTCAACACCCTGCTGGCCATCCTTTTATTACTGGCTTATATCCTGACAAAGAAGGAGCTGCAGAACCGCTTCATAATTGTTGTTTTCCTGCTTGCACTTTTCTCGTTCGCAAAAAGGACAAGCTTCTTTTACAACTATACATACACTCCAACCATCAATATAGTGGGCAATTTGTTCTCAGACCTGGGAGGCATCCTGGGATTTGGGATATTCTCAGTCATACTGGCGATTTATGGTGTAGCCTCCAACTGGAGACGCAAATCAGACTTTATCCTTTTCTTCGTGCTGTCATTGATGCTCATAAGCGCTCTTCTCTTCGCAGGCAACATGCCAAACATGTACCTCATGTTCTTTGTGGCAATCGCAGCAGGGATAGGTTTTGTCAAGCTCTACGAGCTCCAATGGAGCGTAACCAGTGTGAAGAACCTCGCTTTGCTTATATTGGTCTGCGGCCTGATGTTCTCCACAGTCTCCTATATGACAAGGCTGGCTTCCATGGAGCCAGACAAGAACACCATAGAAAGCCTCTCATGGATGGGCTCCAACACATTCAAGAATGGGTTTGTGCTGAGCCATTATGATTACGGCTATATGATATCGACAGTGGCAAGGAATCCTGTAGTGGCAGATTCTCTCTCAGCATCAGGATATGACCAGCAGTTCTTCTACAAGGTGCAGGATTCGATGTTCTACGGTAGAGAATTGAAGGAGACAAGGCAGCTGTTTGACGTGTACAATATAGATTATGTCTACATAACCCCTGAGATGAAGTCCGGCAAGGTCTGGCGAAGGTCGAACGAGGGACTTCTCTTCCTGTTCACCAACAACAGGACCTTCAAGAATATCTATGACAAGGACGGCTTTGAGGTATGGGAAGCGATAAACACGACAGTTGCAAAGTAATTTACTGCTTCTTCCTGACCTTGATGAAATCGCTCATTGTGAACCCATCATCATCGCTTTTGGTCTGTTTGGCAATCGGAATCTCTCCACCTTCTCCGATTTCCTCGACAAGCTCTATCTTCAGCAGCCTCTCAAGCTTTCGGGCCTGGTCAATTGAAGGTGTGAACTGCCCCCCCTCAATCTTCTGCATGATTGAGTGCTTCTCATTGAGCCGTTTGGCGAACTCTTCCTGGGTAAGACCCATCTTCTCCCGCGCATCCCGGACCTTCTTTGCATAATCCTCTGTTATGGCCTCAAGTATCTCTTTCCGCCGCGGAACCATCTGACGCCGAGGCTGGGGGATATTCTTTGATGATATATACGGACGTCGCACAATCTCGCCGAATTTTGCGCATCCCGGACACAGTTCAAGCACAGTTCCCTCTATCTTTGCTTTCTGAAGAGTCTCCATAGATTTTCCACACATTTCACATGCTGCCATTTTGTTCACCTACTGATTTTTTAGTATTGTGACCGTAATATGCCTTTCTCGAGGCCCGTCAAAACAACATAACATTATTGCTTGCCAAGTTCCCAACAATAACTTCCCATCTTTTACAGGTATTGTCTCGCTAGGTCCGATAACAGATGCCTTTATGTGTGCTGCAGCGTTATTATCGACCTGGTCATGCCTCCACTTCCCATGAGGGATCGCATCATCAAGCGCATCGATTATGTCGAGGCAGATATTCGGGTCATCATTTTCATTGATAGCGATTGCAGCAGTAGCATGTGAAACATACACATTACAAAGCCCTTCAGAAACACCTGATTCCTTGACAGCGGATACTACCTGATGCGTGATATCGATGAGCTCCTGCCTCTTTGTTGTAGAAATTGTGAATTCCATTGTCCTGGATAATGAAAATAAAAAAAGGCGGCGGAGGGACTTTCAGGAGGCTTCATTGAAACCTCATTTTGAACCCCCAAATGATCGCTGTCTTCCTTTCATAGCGCGTTAGCGCTCAACACAGCAAGTGTGCCAGTCTGCAGGCGATTGCCTTACCGGATTTGGCGACGCCGCCAATAAGAGCAGATAAGATAACTGGGTATTTAAAAGTATTTCTATATGGATATATCAAATTAAATTGTTGCAGAGAGATCTGCTTAGCCACTACCACGATGTCAGGTTCTAAGACTCTCTGCGTATCGTTCAGGCCGAAGGCCAGCTCCTTATATCGTTTCTTTTACTAAAGCGCAACTCCTCAAAAAGCCTAAAACAGAAGTCCCTATATCCTCTCAAGCTTGTCCTTATAAAGCGAAAGGAAGTTAGGCAGCTGTGAATGCAGATTCTCCGGAAACTCGCCCCACCTGAACCAGCCAACCTCTGAGAACTTGTGCGGCTCACCATTCTGCACACCAGACCTATCGATCAACACCTTGAAATCAACAGCCAGCCAGTGAGTCTTATTACCTTCATGCTCGCGATGCACATCACGATACCCTAAAAATTCATGATCAAGAACATCTGCACAGAACTCCTCAGATATCTCCTTCTTCAATGTATCAATCACCTTGTGCCCGAACTCAAGCCCACCGCCTCCGCAGTCCCAGCGGCCATGCTCATCCCTGCAATTAGGACTGCGCTTGTTCAGAAGAAAGTTACCTGCACCATCATGACAGAGATACACCACACTTATTCCAGTATAATCAATTCCTTTCTTCATGCATCTACCTCAAGTAAAAGGAACGGCCCCGGCGGGACTTTCGTGAGCTCCTGCATGCATACAGGAGTTCTTTCGAACCCACGGTCTACAGCTTAGAAGGCTGTCGCCTTATCCAGGCTAGGCTACGGGGCCATGGAAACAATTTGATTAAAAGGAATTTAAATATTTTACCTAAGGAAGCCACTTCCCAGGATTCTTCAGCTTCTCAGGCAGGTAAGTATCAACCACATAATTCAACGAATGCGCAGCAAACGCCTGCTGCTCGACCCTCTTCTTCATCGTGATCATCAGCTGCAGCGCCTTCTGCCATTCCTTGTGATACTGCACAAACGGGTCATTCTTAATCCCATCCTTCACTCGTTTAATGTCAATATCCTTCAGAGGATGCGTAGGAAGTTTATAGTCAATGATATCCTGCGGTGTCACCCCGATGAACTTTGCCTGCGGCACGCAGAAATACTTGTTGATATGCGCAGCGTTCCCGCTACCGACCTTCAGCGTCCTATAGATGTTCAAAAAACCATACGGGTCTCCATCTGTGAACACATACACAGGTATCTTCTGGGAATCCGCCAACCGCCTGATAAAACGACGACAGGCACGCGTAGGCACACCTCCCATAGATACCAAAATACAATTGGCCTTTTTCCAGTACCTGTGTTTGACAAGCCTCTGGAACATACCTGCTGTCTCTATAGCCAAGATGAACTTGGCGTCAGTATCAAACGTAAGATGCTCAACAGAGGACGGCACAGAGTAAGCCCCTGAACCGAATTTAGTACAATCAATCTTGATGTCCTTGCCAGTATCAGGGTCCTTGTCTATCACCACAAGCTTTCCTGCCACATCACCGCCTTTCTCTTCGGGGATGAAGCCTATCTGTTCCCTGTTGACCATCATCATGGATTCGATGTCATCCATCACAGTGTCTGACTCTGGCTGTTCCTTGAACCGGGCATCTGCCCAGTTCTTTGAGATGTAGTACATCTCTCTTTTTGTGGCAATGTCATCTGTCTCCACTATCTTCTTGCTTTCGGTCATCATGAGCAGCGTCTGTGCGAATGTTTTCACAGTAGATGCAGACAACGTCCGCTCTTTCATCTTGCCGAGCAGCTCGAAGAACCCTGCTTTGGGTTCATACTTGACATTTGCCAGTGCCCTGACAGGCATCTGGAGTGAGGGGGCTTTCTTCTTGGCTATGGTCCCATGGACGTCCTGAGCAATGTCTTTTATCTTGCCGACTACATCAGCCGTGTCATTTTTCTTGCTCATTTTTCATCACCCCTTTCTGTCTCGTCATCAGCATAAAGTTCTGCTTCGCCACCACCTTTCCCTATCTTTGCCATATCTTCATCATACTCGACATTCTCTGCCTCGATATTCTTCAGCTTTCCGCGTTTCTCCTCGAGCAGTTCGCGAAGGTTTGTATCGATCTCTTCCTTCTGCCCGGGTGTAAGCATCAAAAGCTCACCCAATGCATCCCCTATATGCGGTATGTATTTCTCGATATGGCTTCGTTTCTTCATCTCATTGTGAAGACGCTGCTTTTTCAGCACATACGAAGCAAGCTTTCGCCCGCATTCTTGGATAGCAAGCTTAATCTCCTTGATTATCTCCGGATAATGCGCGATTGCTTCCTTTGATTCTGATGTGAAAGGCACCCACACACTTCCCAGATGCACTGCGATTGTACAGGGCCCTACTGGCATGGCCCCTTTGCTCTGCGAGAGCCCATAGCTCCGCATGTTTGTCTGCATTATCGATTGGCCGATAGCACAAGCACTCTGCTGGTACTGAAGTGGCACCCGATTGGCATACCGAAGCAGCCGGGCCTGCTTGTCCCCTTCCTGTTCCCCGCCATAAGCGATACCTGCCTCGACAACAAACGGATTTCCCCGATACACAGATGGCGGCCGGGTAGTCACAGCATAGAACTCTGCCTTGATCTCCTTCTTCATCCCCTTCTCAAACTCCACTGCGCCGATAGGTGTTACGCAGTCAGTAGGGGGATTCATGAGCTTTGTCTCATCTATGGCCTTTATCAGCCGTTCTGCCTGTTCCCTGCTGGCATTCTGCGGCTTGAAGTTGGTCAGCACGCCTGCCTTTTGCAGTATCTCTTTTGCAGCGCCAGCCCCGACCCGTGAGAAATCAGTGCACAGGAAGCTCTGCATCGTGCGGGCGTCTGTATCATTCATCATCTTGATAAGGAATCCGAGCTCGACACCTTTAGGGTGCGGCTTTATCTCCTTGGTCTCAACAGGCAGGTCGCTTGTAGCGCGCGGGAAGATTATCTGCTCTGCTTTTGGGTTTGTATATATTATTGTAGTATGAGGGTTGACGATAGCGGTCTGTTTAAGGTAAGCATCGATGCTCTGGCTGCCTTTTTGATACATCGCTTCAAGATCGATCTCTATCCGCGTGCCGTGCTCCTTGTTCCACTCAACATCTTTCTCTTTCAGTATCTCTGGCCGGTTGTTAGCAGTGTCTACCTGCACCTCGCAGTAATATGCTGAATACTTAGGTCCTATCTTGGTTGTGATGCGCGCAGGTTTCCCTGTAGTCAGCTGCCCATACATCACAGAAGCGGATATTCCGATTCCCTGCTGCCCGCGGCTCATCTTGAGCCGATGGAACTTGCTGCCGTAGAGCAGCTTCGCGAATATCTTACCAACTTGTTTCTTCACGATTCCAGGTCCATTGTCCTCGACAATCACCCTGAAACGGTTAGACCCCATGTCAATCACTTCAACGCTTATCTCAGGAAGTATCTTTGCCTCCTCGCAGGCGTCGAGGCTGTTGTCCACAGCCTCCTTGATTGTGGTCATCAACGCCTTACGCGGGTTGTCGAACCCAAGAAGATGTCGATTTTTTGAAAAGAACTCCGCAACGCTGATCTCACGCTGCTTCTTTGCCATCTCGTGCGCCTTTGTACTGCCTTTTGTCTCTTCACCTAGTTTTTGCTGTGCCAATTCATTCACCGTCTTTTTTTAATTCTATTTTGCCGATTCCTAGCATCCTGTTCCGCTCAAGCTCTTTTATCTTTTTCTCGAGCCACCGATATACTGAAGTGTGAGTGCCCCCTGCAAGCAGGCTCTCAATAGCACGTCGTGCAAGCATGACGTTCTCACCTTCACCTATTATTCCTATGGTTTTTCCATAGACGCTTATGTGTGTCTCTGTAGATTCTTCAATATGCTTTCGGGTCTTTCCCTCTGTACCGATGATGCGCGCTTTCAACCGCATAGCAGTTCTCTGTGACTTGCCGACGTAGTCAGATATGTTCAACAGCTCAAAAGCACAGTCAGATTTTAGTATCTGCAGCGCAATATCAGGACTGAACCCCCGACCGATAGCCTTGATGATCTCCCGAGCCGAAAACAACCCCAAGCTATCCTCGCCAGTGATGCGGACATCCCCTTCCTTGGAATCAATAAAGATGTGCGAAGCAGTCTCATCCTCAATCAGCTTCTTGACATCACCCTTTGTACCTATAAGTACTGCAATCCTTTCCTTAGGGATCTTCAGTTCATATGAATATTCCATATCGTCCATTTTGAATCATGAATTTAATGTTAAATTTGACCACGAACCCGGTCGCTGCAAACTGTTTGCGTATCGTTTTTGGCCGAAGCTTCAGGCTCTGCCTGACGGCTTACCGAATCTTTGATTCGGGAAGAGCCCTTTTCATTATATCGTTTCTTTTACTGAAGCGCAAGCGGATATGAAAACAATGACATCAAAAGCCGAAGCAGCAATATTAATTCTCACCCAACAATCTTCGCCTTCACCTCATCCGTATCGAGCAAAACATCCATCTTCTTGAAAAACCGGACCATGTTCTTTATATCCCTTTCTAAAAGCTCCATGGCATTGATGCTCTGAGTGACCGTGCCCTGCGACATGTCGATGAAAACTGGCTTATCATTCTCATTCAATATGTTGAACTCAGACAGATCACCATGCACAAGCCCTGCCTTCCACATCTTCTTCATGTAATCAATAACCTTTGCAGCATACTTCTCCCCATCTTCAGGATAGTCATCCTTCAACTTAGGCGCAGCCGCACCCTTTCCTATATGCTCTAGCAGCAATATATTGTGCTTACAAAGCATAGGTAACGGCACCCGAACTCCTGCCTCCCGCGCCTTCATGAGGTTTCTGAATTCCCTCTGTGCCCAGGTAAAGATAATCTCCCTTTTCTTAGCTTTCAGGTTCACATACCGCGCATCATACTTGATATAATCGTACATCCGGTTGAAGTCGCAGGTCTCCAGTCGATATATCTTGATGATGATTAGCTCACCATCCTCTTTCACTGCAGAGAACACATTAGCTTCTTTACCGATAGATATTGGGCTTTTCAGCTCCTCAAAATGCCCTTTAGAACTCAACTCAAACAGGTTTCGGACCGTGAAGTTGTCAAATACATTACCCCAGGTCTTGAATTTCTCGCGTGTGATTTTGGCCATTTTGGTGTGGATCTACAAATTTGGAGGTGATAGGGGCCAGGAATGACCCCTCCTTTAAATACCTATCCTGGACAACAACCAGTTTTACCACCAACAAGTAGCAAAAAAACGAAAGATTTATATACCACCTATATATCACTGAGTAGTAACAAAAAGAGATTTCACAATCATCAAAAACTCATGTTATGCTGTCTAAACACCTCTTTTCCCAGGCAAGTGCTTTGCATTTGCCCGGGTTTTATACTCATCCATACTAAATGATCACCTCTTTTTCCCCAGCGGGGTTCTGCTTGCAGAACCCTGCCAGGGTTTTTAAATCATGTTTTGGAAGACTAAAACTCGCATGTTTGCGAGTTTGAGGAATAGAAAACCTCTTGGGGAGGTTTTCTATAAGTTCTGACAGCTCAACATAAGGGTTTAAATAGCATACTTACATGTATTATATTTACGCCAATTGTGCAAATGGGTCCTTTTAAGAGCCTGACAAAATGTCTAGCAAGGATTTAAAGACACTCTTGCACAATACAGCCCGACGCGAGAGTACTCAAGGAAGCTGTCGATAAAAATCAAGCTATGAGCTTGGGAGTTAGTGTTTCGGGCGACATACCTTTTTTAAAGGCATAATCATTATTAACAGGCGCTTTAAAGCGCTAATCAGAACATAACTGCATATCAGAATAACTGGACTATACAAGAACAAGAACACATATCATTTTCACGATCATTATTCATTTGAAATTGTTTTTCGATATTGGTTTGGGAGTTTAAAGCTCTTGTTCTATAGTCCTATGTAAGGTAGAGTTTCATTCATTATTCAATGAAACAGCGCAGATAAAGTATGGCGCGATCTTATTCTGAATGCAGTAACCAGAAGGTGAAAGGAAATGGCAAAGATAAGTCAAGTTTCAGCTAAATATATAGTGCACGCTACGATCGATATTGAAGGCGTTGTTGAACGGCCAGATGTGATAGGTGCAATCTTCGGCCAGACCGAAGGTCTGCTTGGAGAAGACCTCGAGCTGAGGGAGCTCCAGAGATCCGGAAGGATCGGCAGGATTGAAGTGAATACAGAGACCCGGGCAGGTAAGACCAACGGGTCGATAATAATCCCTTCAAGCCTGGACAAGGCAGAGACTGCGATAATCGCAGCAGCTCTGGAGATAATCCAGCGCATAGGTCCGTGCAATGCAAAGATCAAGGTGCAGAAGATAGAGGATGTTCGCGTTTCTAAACGTAACTATGTTGTAGAGAGAGCCAAGGAGCTCTTGAAGAACCTGACTCACGGTGTTCTTCCTGATTCTCAGGAGATCGCTGATGAGGTGGCCCACTCTGTAAGGATGATGGAAGTGATGGAGTATGGCAAGGATAGGTTGCCTGCAGGTCCTTCTATAGATGATTCTGAAGATATCATTGTGGTAGAAGGTCGCGCAGACGTGCTTAACATGCTCAAGCATGGTTTCAAGAACATCATTGCGATGAACGGCACATCTGTTCCCCAGACAATCATCAATCTCTCAAAGCAGAAGACATTGACTGCTTTTGTTGATGGTGATCGCGGTGGTGACCTTAACATCCAGGAGCTGCTCCAGGTAGCAGAGCTGGACTTCGCCTGCAAGGCGCCGGACGGCAAGGAGGTCGAGGAGCTCACCAAGAAGGAGATACACAAGGCTCTCCGTTCCAAGGTGACTGGCGAGCAGGCCAAGCTTGAGTTTACGAGCAAAAGCGCAAGCCATAGGAGCAGCAGGCCGCAGCAGTCAGCTCCATCGAGGTTTCAGCCGCAGTCAAGACCTCCGCCGAGAGGAAGCATGCCGTCTCACAGGCAGCCACTGCCTTCGCGACCATCGCCAAGAGCAGCACCTGCTCCAAGAGGACCCTCTGTCTCAGATGCTGAGAAGAAGTCCTTCAAGCAGATGCTCGAGGATCTGATAGGCACAAAAGGCGCATACATACTGGATCCAAAGCTGAAGATACTGGGCAAGGTCCCGATTCCAGAGCTGACCACGACATTGAAGAGCCTGAGTTCAGGTGTCCACGCGATTGTCCTTGACGGGACTGTGGAGAAGGATGTCGTAGAGGCTGCTGAAAGGTCAAACGCTAAGTTCCTTATAGGGACTGATGCAAAGGCAAGAAGCACCAGGACAACTGTCCTGACAATGGAAGCGCTCGAGAAATAAGAGAACAATTTTTTATTTTATTATCTTTCTTTTTAATCTATCATAATCGACCTTCTTGTCAGTCTCAACAACAAGCACTTTATGCCCAGATTCCTTAGATTCGGTCAGGCACACCTCAAATATCTCGCACTCAAGGTTCTCTTTGACTTTTGCATCTGAATATTTGCGCTGCTTGAGCCGCCTTTTCAGTAATTTGAGGTTGCATTTCGTAATGACACAATGATCTACGCTAGCCGCAGGCATGTAATGAGAAAGATGTGAGTCAATCACGACCCCTTCACCAGCTTTCGCGTGCGTTTTCACCAGCCGGACAAGCACCCGACCAAGCTTTTTGACATCAACAACCCGACATCGCTTCTTGCGATCATACCCCTCGCCCAACTTCTCGCGGGATATGACCTTATTCACATCAATATACACATAACCAAGCTTCTTTGCAAGCCGCATAGCTACAGTAGTCTTGCCAGTTCCAGGAGTGCCGGTCACGATTATGGTTCTGCACATGGAAGAAAGAATGAGAAAGAGATTATTTAAGGTTTTGGAGTGGAAGAGGTGAGGACTGAGCCGCAGTTGACCACGCACCAGGCCGCTGCAACCAAGCATCCTGGTTCTAAGACTGTTTGACTAAAATTCAGGCCGAAGGCCTAGTCCTATATCGTTTCTTTTACCTGAAGCGCAAGCGCAAAAAGGAAATGTTCATTCAGCGCCTTTTTGTGAGGGGGTCGCCGTAGCAACACGCATGGCAAATCCGACTATGATGCCTTCACTCGCTTCGCGAGCTCGGCATGCGGATTTGCGACTATTGTAGTTTCTCAATTTCCCACCCACCTCCCCTAAATTGGCGACCCCCTCGATGGTGTAAGGGCGAGAAAAGCAACAGCTTATGCTCCATAAGAATTAGATGGTATTGATATTGCAGATGCTGAAAATAAAACAAAAAATTAAAGCAGAACCGCAACACATACATGCCCAACCGTGGAGGAGGTTAGCTCTCCGGTAAGCAGTGTTGCAGTCCTGCCTCTCAGGGTGTACATTAACGTTTCCTGAGCGTAGGTCTTTTCTGCCTTCGCAGGAACCTGACAAGCAGCCCGATCAGCACGCCCAAGACTATCAGCGGCAGCAGCCATCCGATAAGCTCTATCATCCACCTAAAAGTAGACAACGAATGATTCAAGGCGTTCTTCACAGACCTCCATATCCCCCATTCCTTCACAACAGGCACAGGTTCATACAGCGAAACAGTGACGCTGGACATGGCAACCCGATTCTTCAGATACCGCAGCTGCCCTTCCATACGCTCGACATTCTCTCGCACCCTGGAAAGCTCGCGTTCGACCTGCATCATCTGGTTCACATTGGACGCATTCTCATACATCTCAAGCAGCCTTTTCTCCTGCACCTGGGAATTGTTCACCCTTGCCTGCAGGTCGATGTACTGCTCTGTCACATCCTGGCCATTGATGTTCTTCGACCTTATCTCTCCAAGTAGCGAAAGCTCTGCCAACACTGCATCGAAGTGTATCTCCGGCACCCGGATTGTGACACTGCCGCTCTTCTGGTTCTTGTACGAACTCCCGTGCGAACTGGATACGAACCCGCTGTACTTCTTCGCGAACATCTCGACCTTCTGCGAAGCGATAAAGAAATCATCCACCTCGAGCCGGATGTTTCCGGTCCGGATTATCTGGGTTTCAGTATCGACATCATCCCCATCACCATAATGGTTGTTGTCATAATAAGGCGGCATGTATCCCTTGCGATACATGGTAGGTTCAGACGCACCCATCGCATAAGACTCTTCCATCTCATAATCTGCACCAGTATCATAGTCAACAGCAACAGCCTGCGATGCCGTAGATACCATCACACCAGAACTTCCTTTGTTATACTCCCAATCATCACCCTCAAGCACGCTCTTGGCACACCCGACAGCGAACAACAAAGCAAAGATCGCGAACGCGACCAATGTCCATTTCAGATATTTTTTCATAATAATCAACCTCCTAAAGTTTGATATGTTCTATAACGCGCAGAAGATATTTATACCGTCGAGTAGGTTGCAAGACGAGTTGAAGTCAAGAACGAGTAGAAGAAGGCCTAGAAACACATTTTAAAGAAGTTTATCTGTTCCGGATTCTCTTTACAATATAATCAACAAGAAGATAGACAACAACACCCGAAACAGCTCCAATCAAGAACCACAACGCGATCTCTGGAGCCTGACTGATAACAGAACTCCCGCCACCCCACACCTCAGGCACCCTCTCGACAACAACCTGCTGCGCAGCAGGCGGAGCGTGAGTGACAACAGCCTCTGCAGCTTTAGGCACAGCCTGTTGCGCCTCAGATTCAACCACCTCAGACACTGTCCTGACAACTGCATCATCCACACCTGTAGCGACAGCTTCACCAGCACCATCAGCCACAGCTTCTTCAGCAATCTCAGAAGCGCCGTACGCCATACTGTTGGCAGTATCCATGTCAGCGCTAGATTTCATCGCACCCCTCATAGGCGCAGCCAGCATCTCCGAAGCCCCAAAACTGCCAGAGAACAATTTTATCACACCTGCAGCAAATCCCATGATCAATGCAGTAGGGATTATCGACTTCAACTTCTCCCGTATAAGTGCTTTCTCACCCTCTGGAGCGATGATCACATACTGATTAGCAAGGCGATAATGATTCACTTCCTTTCCTTTTGCAGAATAATGATACTCATCGCACTTCACAAGCCGCGCAGTCAGAAGTGCCTTCATGTTGTAATGCACAGTAGAGATGGGTATCTTGAGATCCTTGGAGATATCAGACTCTGTGGCATCCTTCTTGTCAGCCAGATGATCCAGCATCTTCCTGCAGGTATTGTTGCTGATGACCTCAGCCAGCTTCTTTGCCTTGTTTTCCTTCAACGACACCAGTAGGAACGATTTCTTTGCCATGCTGTATATGTAGGCAGCCGCTTTATAAATAAGTGGCGATTGTTTCGAGCTCAGTTGAAGCTATTTCTGTATCTGATGCTGCGCCATACAGCCTGAAACCCCTAAAATCAGCCAAAAAACGAAACATTTATATACTCTTTTTCTTACATTCAGAAAAACAGTCGAAATTTCAAAAATTATTTTATTATTTCAGACAAATAATTAGGCTTTCAGCAAATAATTTAGTATTTCAAAAAAACCTTCAGAAATTCAGAGAAGACTAAATTGAAAAAGTATCCAAAGATTGTCCAGTGCGATAAGCGCGGGCAGATAGTGATCCCGAAGGACATCCGGCAGGAGCTTGGCGTAGACGAAGGTAGCGCTTTCTGGATGTACTCGATAACCGAAGAAGGAATTCTACTGAAACTGGTTCCCGAGGACCGGCTCGAAGACCATAGCAGGGTTATCAAGACAATCAAGGAGAAGTCCGAGAAGATAGGCATCCAGGCAGAGAAGATCGACCACACTGTAAAGACATACAAGAAAAGACCAAAGGGCAGACTGGAGGAGATCTGACACGATGCTGGACAGACTGCTAAGACAAAGACGCGCAACAGTTGTTTCATTAGTCTTGGTTCTCTTGGTCCTGGTAGGGATGGGCATAGGTGCCTGGTTCATGAGCGATAGGATGGGCAGCGAGATAACAGGTTTTGCAGCAATAGGCCCTGATGATACTTGTGGTGGTACAGGATTCTCGATAACAGCAAACACTGATCTGGCCGGGGACATAACAGGCTGTGACGGCAGCGATGAACTAGAGTTCAATACTTACGACGACCTCACACTTGACTGCAAAGGCTATAAGATCAGTAGTACAGCAGGAGCGACCCTGGCCATCGATACAAACTATAGGGACAACCTGGTGATTAAGAACTGTGTGATTGAAGGCTTCGACACAGGTATATCTGTGCATTCCAGTTCAGAATATATTCTTATTCACGGCAATACATTCAATAATAGTAAAGACATAGATATTCCATCAGGTGAAAACGATGTCAGTGTTTACAATAATCATTTCATGGGACAGGAAGTTGACGACGTTGCATCAGACACCCTTTTCTGTGTGGCTGATGAAGGTAATTTCTACCAGTCATCGCTGACCCCTGAAGCAGGAGACTGCGGTCCCGTCGATATAACCTCCCCTGACGAGAACACGCAGGGTACGGCATCAGGCTACGAGTTCCGCGGCAACACTTCAATAACCCTGCAATGGAGAGCGCAGGATTCTCCTAAGACAATAAGCTACTATGCAGACTTCGCCAACGAATCTGCCCCAAGTACCTGGCAGACGATAGGCCCAGGCCCTGTCACAAACACGAACATAGCGTGGGATATAAGTGATTTTGTTACGCCAGAGAACTTTACTATCAGGATAACCGCATATGATGGTGCAATCAATGGGACATCAGACAGCATGAGTATAGCCATTGACAATGACAATGACCGGGATGGGTATTCTATGATTTCATCCAGGACATCCTCGGATTCCTGGGACTGCAATGACGCGGACAGCACAATCCACCAGCCAAGTTACCGTGAGAACTCATCGAGCGCAACCATTACAAACGCCTGCTTCAACGGAGTGGATGACGATTGCGATAGCACGACAGGTGGCGGTACAGACTGGACTGATTCCGGCTGCGGAGGAAGTTTTAGCGTCGGTTCACTGGACGATACCCTTTACACCAACGGCTCTATAGAGGACCTGACTACATCCAAGCTGAACATATCCGGAAACAATTACTATGTCCTTGCCAGCAACTCGCAGGGGCAGGTGGAGTATTTCACCCAGACCGATCTCAGCAGCGTAGATCTTGCTTCTGTGTTCACGATAGGACATAATACCATAACAGGCAGCAGCACCCAATACAGCGGCAGGTTCAACAAGGCTGCAAAAGTGACGTTCAAGGGGCTTTCAGAATACACAAAGACGCCCATAATACTGGTAGATGGACAACCCTGCAACAGCACGGACTGCGCTGACCAGGAGCCGAGTCTCATAGAGACTTTCTCTGGAACATTATCTTTCGATATAGGGCATTTTTCGACATTCACCACTACAAACAATAGCAGGATGGTGACATTCACCCACAACGGGGCAGAAGCAGCAGTGCTATCGAGTCAGTATCCCGCACCGCTGGAGACCTATCACAGGATAAAATTCTTCTCAAACTACTCAAGATATCCGAGCGGGATTCCTGTCAATAACCTGACCCCGAGCGGGAATCCTGAGACATATAACAATGGGTCTTGTAACATCACATTGAGACATCCCAATGCATCAGCGATCTCCGGGGCGGATAATGTGGCGATGGACTATGATGATGTCTATGGTGTATATGAGTTTGAGTCAGGGGTTTACAATTTCACTGTTCCTTCTGATTTCTATAGCTATGAGATTGATTGTCAGTCTGATGTGTATGAGCCAGTAAGTGCCTCAGAGACTTTCGGTGTATTTGATACGACCCCGCCGGAAAGGCCCACTCTGTATCCTCAGATACTGCTGCACCCTTCAAACCTGACAAGCGGGTTGAGTACGATAGTTTCAGGTTATTTCGGAGAGTCTGACATAGATTATACTGTGATGGTGCTGCACGGCTCGTGGACATACGCCTTCAATGGTTCTCTTGGCTACAGCGATACACACTCTGAATACAAAGGAGATGATATAGTCGTGAATTTTGGCGCGACAAAAGGTCAGGACGTCATATTCACCGCATGGAGTGAAACCACTGAAAATGCGCTCCTCCAGTTCAGACATGTTGAGTTATCGAACCACAACAGGACGTATTTCAGGAGGTATTACATCACGCGTGCAAACAGGACAGGTGATGACATGCGGGTGGAGCTGAACGAGACTCTCGAGAGTGATGTTCCTATAGGCCAGTCCATGAGGCTGTATACCCAGCCATATCCTGCAGGTTATTTCTTCGTGAATGTCTCTTTGTTTTCAGGTGATAACAGAATAACTGTGTGGGGTGATGATCTTACAGGAAATTCAGGTAATTCCTCGACCGATTGGATAAGCGCAGCTTATCTTGAGACTGCCCCTGCTGCTGCAGAGCTTTGGCCATTGCCTGCTGCAGTGAACGAAAGTTTCCAGCTGATAGGAAAGCTGAATGAGTCGGTAGAGAGTCTTAACCTGTCTGTCAATGTTGTGCAGGGAGATTACATAAACACGACATGGGAGGATGTGTTCAGGAGCAGTCAGCTGTCCGCAGAAGCGCCTGTTTCACAGGACCGCCCGGTCAATGCAAGTTTCTTCTATATAGACGGGACTTCTGACTACCCGACCATTAACAGCACACTGGTCTGGAGCGACTCATGGGTTGAGTTCTCCACCCATGACAGGGCATATTGGATAAGGTATAACGTGACCAGTGCATCGAAGTCCCCTGGCCAGGATGCCAGGGTGTACATAACCCCTGATCTTGAACAGCCAATCACAGCAGCCACCACAAGGGCAAGGTTCTATGATGATTCACATCCACAGGGTTGGTTCAACAACACAGTCGATATCAATATGCTCATGAACAGGACGAATGAGATATACACTGTGGGTTTCCGTGGTGGGATCGAAGGATACCCGTCTGTTTCTCAATACGTATACAAGGATATGACTCCTCCTGTATTCGATCTGACAGGCATCCCGAATTTCTCTAACACAAGGTACTTGACACTGAGGTTCAACCTATCAGATGATTACAAGATCAATTATTCGTCAATACAATATGTGATACTTAGTGGGACCAATGGTACTATACCAACCTCATGCAATGACCTGTCAGTGAATCTTTCCCTGCTGGAATGTCAAGGGATTTATAACGTGACCACGAACGGCACCTATCTGACCTGGTTCTATGCTGAGGACGTGTCAGGATTAGCGACCAACATCTCCAAAAACATCTCTGTCCTGATAACAGAAGTGGACATCACCGCTGTCCACGACGAGGATGACATAACAAACGATCTCTGGCTGAATTTCAACTGGGATTACACGAACGGAGAGCTGCAGGAGTTCGAATACGCGTTAGGAGATGAGCCGTATCCGGACACGGATTTTGATTCTGTCAAGGCATGGACCGTGATGTGCAGCGCCGCAGGCAACTGCACACAGGACTGGGTGAATTTCACTCACGACAGCAACGAATTAGACCTCAATCTCACAGAGCTGAAGATGAAGACAGGTACTGTCTATTACCTTACTGTCCGTGCAAAGAGCCAGGCCGGAGATTACGGAGCCATAAAGTCTTCCAATGGCATAATGTTCATAGACCAGACCCCGCCGCAGTTCAAGAACATGACCGACGAGGGCTCCTGGACAAACTCCCTGACCTCACTCCAGGCAGACTGGGAATTCGAGGACAATGAGTCTGATATAATCGAGTACATATATTCGATAGGCAACGCGACATATCCTAATTCAGGGTTTGAGAACGCGCTCACGAGAAAATCTGTTGGTGGGACCCATAATTATGCCTACGAATCAGGCCTCTCGCTCACAGAAGGCCAGAAATACTATTTCAATGTCAAGGCAAGGAACGGGAACACTCAGATCAACTACAATGGCTCCTGGTCGGGCTGGCAGTCATCTGATGGGATAGTGGTTGATATTACACCTCCCTGGCAGGGAGCGGTCTCATACACTGGAGGTTATGAGACAACAGGTTATGTGACAATCCAGTACAGCACAGGGAATGATAATGCGTCAGGTCTTGCAGGCGGTATAAACGGCGTGAGCGGAATAGCTGGTGGCGCCATACTGGCAGGCTCGTCGCCGTTGATAGATGACACCTGTCAGCCTATATCTGATATTGACTTTGTCAACAATACTAACGTCACGACTGGCCAGAGCTATACAGAGATAAATGTCACTTCAGGGAACTGTTACGCATTCAGGCTGTTCATCTGGGATAATGCCGGAAACTCAATAACCTATAAGATGCAGAACGAGACTCTCAGGTATGTCAAGGCAGATCACACGCCGCCATCTGACATAAGCACAATCACTGATGATGGTTTCTTCACATTCGACAGGAAGCAGCTTCACGCCGCCTGGACCAAAGCATCAGATTCAGGGACAGGCATGTCCCATTACTACTGGCGCATATTCCAGGACAATACAGCAGAGCCTAATGACTGTAACATATCATATACCTATATCAATACTTCAGAGAACATAAACTGCTCTCTGTTCATGGACGGCAGCAGCGCAGGCAACGCGACAAATCCGGAGCTGGCGCTCACAGGTCTTAACCTTACACACAATCATAAGTACTATTTTGCGATAACCCCTTTCGACAGGGCAGGCAACAACGGAACAACCACTTTAAGCGATGGTATAATCTACATAGACAACGCGCCGCCTGGAGCAGTATCCATATACACAATCAACGAGGACAACGAAAGCTCTTCCCCATACTACACCCAGGACAGGTCAGGCAAGATAAACATAACAGCTTACGGCGACCTTGATGGTTATGAGGATATCGACAACTGCGTCCTCCTTTCAGAAGATATAGATTATGCAGAAGGAGGAGGGAGCATAGTCCTTGCGAACTGTACAGAGACAAGAGTGTTGAGCAACAAGTCAGAATTCACTATAGGACTTACAAACCTTTCTCTTATCACTATAACTGAAGTGTTCTGTGACGCTTCAACCAACAGTTCAGGACAGAGCGCAACCCAAGGCAACTGGAGCTGGCATCTTTCATGCCGTGACGAGCATTGGAATACGCAGAGCTATTCCCAGAACACGCTTGCATGGTTTGCTGTGGACTGGCCAGAACCACCTCTGATGAGCCTGAGCATGGGGAACATATCCTACGGCACACCAGTATACAGCGACGATGATATCTACTGTGAAGCCACCATATGGGATCCTGATCATTATCCTGGAAGCGCCCTTGACCCGACAAATATCACGATCACATGGAAAAAGGACGGGCAGGCAATACTTACCCAGTACACCAGCGCATCTGACCCTGAACTGGATGGGGTGTACAACGCATCAGCGATACTTGACTACAGCTACACGCGCAGAGGTGGCAATATCGCTTGTAATATCAGTGCTGACGATGAGCTGGAACTCACTGGCAGCAATGAGTCTTATGTGACGATAAACAACACTCGACCTTCCAGGTTAGAGCTGCTGTCTCCTAATGGTGCCACAGTGAAGAACATGACGTATCTTTCATGGATAGGACCCTACGACGATATTGACAGTGATTTCATGACAGTGGAGATTCAGGTAGACAACGAGAGCGGGTTCAATGCATCCAACAACCCGAGCTTGACTTATGGTTCGCCTGTGAAGTTGACTGTCAACGGCATCGCGGTTCCAGGCACCCAACGTAACCCTGATATGTATTCAGACATGATTGTCTATGAGGACAATCGTGCAGGCAACTGGGATATCTATCTTTACAGGCTGTCGGATGACCTTGAATCCCAGGTCTCATCCTCTGCAGATGACCAGTCTAATCCGATGATCTACGGGGATTATGTCGTCTATGAGGAAGATATCGGGAGCGGGATGTCTAAGGTATACCTGTATGATATCAGGTCAGGCACGACTTCTCAGCTTGTCTCTTCGGTAAACAGCACCGGAGTGCATTTCTTTGGGGATTATGTCGCTTACAATGACGGTTCAGGATTGAAGTATAAGGACATACTGTCGGGAGATTCAGGTTCTGTTGTGTCTGGGACTGCCGGAGCAAAGAAGATGAAGGTCTATGGCAAGCACATAGTCTGGATTGAGTCGGATGATGTGGCTTATCTGTATGATATTGTAAGCAATCAGACTGTAAATCTTGGCGGTCCGTATTCTGACACAGAGCTATTCGGCTATCTTGTCGCTCTTGAGAACACCACAGGGTCTATCCGCGCGATAGATCTTTTCAACAGGAGCGACGTGGATATATTGGCAGGTTATGATGCAAGCCTCGAGGGAGCATTGCTTGCGAGAAACGATTCCGGGACGATAAAACTGACTGACTTGCTCAGTGACGTCCTCTATGATGTCTCGATAGGCACGGCAGGCGCCAACATACGTGTCTATGACAGCCTAATCCTATTTGATGATGGCGCCGATATCTATTACGCTAGACAGAACACGACCCTTCCGTTCAGGTTCGTGCGTCCGGCCTCTGCGCCGAACATTGCAGCGCATGGTCTGGACACGACAGGATCAATTGACGGGAGGTATTACTGGAGGATAAGAGGCTGTGATAGTTCTTTCCAGGATAACGCATGCATGTGGGGCACCAACTCGTCAAACAGTTCAGATCCTTCAACGACAGATTATACTACATTGATCATTGATAACACTCCGCCGGGAATAACAAGCCTGAGCCCGACAGACGGGTCGATTGTGGCAGGTCAGTTCAGGGTCTATGCGAATATTTCTGATAGCATAAGTGATATCAGCTACGCGAACTACAGCATAACCTATTCCAGTGGGGCTGTGCGTGCTTCAGGAGACCTTTCAAAGTCAGGAAGTCTTTGGAACAGCACTCTTCTGGATTTCCTGGATGTCACTGTCGACAGTTTCACCCTGACCATCTGGGCTAATGATACTATAGGCAACTGGAACAGCGCTGCGATAGACTTCACGGTAAACAGCAACACACCGTGGTTCCTTTTCGGCGGCAGGGGCGGGACAGAGATAATTGATGGGTCGACAGTGTTCAATGCCAGCATTGACTCTGACTTTATAGCATTCACAGTCAAGGATTCTTCATTGAAGATTGTGGGGCCGCTTCCGGCCACCACGACGCGTTTCATCCAGTCAAAAACAGACAGCACTGTCACGAATCACAATTACTCGAATTCCATATCAGTACTGACCTGGCCCGATGGCACCTACAGGGTCGAGATGACAGGCACGAATCTCGACGGCACGAACAGCGCCAACAGGACATTCTATGTGGACCAGAAGAATCCGCAGTGGAGCAGCAACAGGACGTATCCTGCTACGGCATTTGCGGCTGACCTGTTGACATTGTCGATAGACTGGGCGGACACGACCCTGGATGAAGTCAGGTTCATGCATAATAACACAGACATAACAAACCCGTCAGAGCAGATGCAGATATTTAGCAGTTCAGTATCCGAAGGTCCGATAAACTCATCCGCGATAGATGTAAGTGCATACATAAACAGGAACTTCTACTGGCGCTCCTGGGCCCTGGATGAGATGGGCAGGACGAACAACACCGCTGATTCAGGGTGGTTTACTGTATTCATAAACGACGACCCCCCAGATTTTGCAGGGACAATCACTATAGGGTCAGTGGATGAGGACAGCTCTATCACTTCAGGCCTGCCTGCACTCTCATCATATTTCACAGACCCGAATGACGGCGGCACATGGGGAGACTTCGATAACCTGACATTCAGCGCGACGTATGATAATTCAAAGCTGAGCATAAGTCTGGACCCTGCAACAGGGGCAGTCAACAGCCTGTCAGCGATCAATGACTTCAACGGGGGCACGACAGTCATCTTCAACGCGACTGATTCGTTCGGGAAGATGAATTACTCTAACAGTGTCGCCATAACAGTCACGCCTGTCCAGGATGCTCCAAGGTTCTCTGCGATACCGACGGTATACACGACAGAAGACAACACGTCAGTGGTAAGCTTTGACCTTAGCAGCTACACCGCAGAGCCTGATGGTGACTCGTTCTGGTGGCTATCTCCGATGTATGACAGCACAGTGTTCGACCTGGACGGTTCAGACACTGCGAACGGCATATTCAACTTCACGCTCAAGGCCGACCAGTTCGGCTTGTACAACATAACATTCAGGGCCTACGATGGGGTGCTTTATGGCTACGGCAACGCCACAGTGAACATAGCCGGAGTCAACGATGCGCCAGTCATAGGCAACTTCACTTATCCTCCTGCAGGATCCACAAAAGGTGGAATAGTACAGCTGGCATGGCAGGCTGCAACAGACCAGGTTAATGAACAGCAGACCCTGAACTACGCTGTGGAGTTTTCAACAGACGGTGGGACCTCCTGGACGCTGGTAGCAGACTACGCCACTCTGGGTTCAGGTCTATATTACAGCTGGGACACGACAACACAGATATCTGGAGAAGAAAGTGTGACTCTAAGGCTCAATGTGACAGACGGCGTGAGTGTCAGCACACTCACATATCCGATCTTCACCGTAGACAACCTTCCACCGCAGATAACAGTCATAAGGCCGAGGACGACTGACGTGGGAAGCAGCATCACAACGCAGATAAGCACACTCCAGAATGCAAGCTGCACCTTTAGCATAAACAACACAGGCAGTCCAAGCATCTCAGGCACTTCAGAGACGACCGCGCATCAGGTCACTGTATCAAATCTCGCTTACAACGTGACATACAACCTGACAGTGAGCTGCACAGACAGCCCTGTCGGCAACTCAAACACGATCTATAAGCTCTTCGAACCAAGGGCTCACGCGATGGAGTTCATACAGGCCTACGCCTCGCCTCCATGGGCATACCCTGGCCAGCATGTCAACATCACTCTGGTCATAGCAGCCAACAACTCCTGGAAGAACATGACGGCGAGCATAAGCCCGACCTCCCAGAGCCTTACGCAGATCAATTTCACGCAGGAAGTGAATGAGTCGAACAAGTACACGCACCTGACGTCATCGTCGGGCATAGATACGAGCACATTGGGCACGTACAACATGACCATAACTGAATTATGGACTGTCGACGACCAGCAGGTCTTCCCTGCAGCACCCATACTCATACAGGATATACTAGAGGTCTTTACAGCGGTGAATCAGACCCTGAACATGATATGAAAATGAAGCACAAGAACATGACTGCAATGCTTGTATTTATCATCATAGCATTAGCATTCGCTTCATCCGCTGCTGCTGAGAACATCACTTACACGTACAAGACAGGTTCAGGCAGTGTAATAACCACGAATCACACGCACGACCTGTCACAATTGAACGTCACGCTGCCGAATACGACATGGACCTTGGAGCTCAGTGATACTGATGGTAAGTTCGGTGTATCGGTGGCAGATATAAACGTGACAGCATATCCTGATCTGGATATACGCGCAGTGCCTGTAGATCTGAACACGCAGACCTACGACGGCAGCGTAGGAAGGACAAGCGGTTCTTTCAGGTACATCGCAAGATATGCGTATGCATTGAACGTATCCCGGATGTCAAATAAGGCATATACAATCACATTCGACTACTCGAATATTGTGGGAGTGTCAGATCCAGTGATCTGGAAATGCAACTTCAGTTTCGTGACGAACACGACTAGCACGTCCGAGTGCGCACAGCTGTCTACTTCTGCATCTAACAATGTCGCTTCAGCAAGCGCAACAGGATTCTCAGCATTCTTCCTTACAGATGATGAATGCGCGGGAACTTGCGGCGGCATCTGCCCTTCTTGTGGTAGTTCGCCCGGTAGCAGTGGCGGTGGTGGCGGCGGAGGCGGTGGTGGTGGCCGCGGTCCTACGACAATCTACGTGACTCCGACATCTGAAGGGGCATCTGCACAGGTCTATGCAGGAGATACGATCATAATCACATATAAGGATGAGAAATACACCTACAAGGTCGAGTCTGTCGAGTACATGAACGTCGGACTGGAATCCAAGACGACCTCGCTGGTCACAGAGATTGAGATGGGTGAGTTGAAGGACATGAACATCCCGTCCTTGTTCAATCAGGAAGTGCAGGTATCCATGCACATCTCGAACAGGTTTGCAGTCCTGACATTCAGGATAAAGGAGAAGAAGCCTTTCTCATTCCCGTTACTTCCGCCAAGACCGCAGGAAGCCACACCGTCGCAGGCATCTACACCGACCGGAGCAGCAACACCTATAGAGGTTGTCACACCGACGGCACCTGCTTCTCCCGGCGCAGCTGTTGCTGAAACACCTGAAATTCCTGTTCCAGAGTCGCCGATAGGCATCTGGACCATAATATTTGCATTGATATTCGTCATGTTCCTAGTGGGTGGCGTGGCCCTTTACAGGGTCAGGCTGCATCGCTTGGAAAAACCCCCTACTGTAACTAGGACAGGTTTGGAGACAACTGGTTTACCCGAAACTTCTTCCAAAGTCTCCAAGCCTGCTCCTTCAATTAAACCTGTAGTAGGGCCCAAGCGAGACGTCCACCTTACACAAGAGAAAAAACTCGATTTGGAGAAGTACATCTTCCATGCGTACAGTCTAGGGTTCAAGGAAGATCAGGTCAGGCAGGCCCTCATTGCCAAGGGTTGGCCTGAGCCTACAGTAAAAAGGGTCATGAAGGAGATCAAGCCCAAGTGATGGTGACATTTCTATGCCGACAAGAACACCAAAAGCAAAGATACTGGTAAGGAAAGGTCAGAAGCAGTTCTTCGAGGATCTCAATCGCGAGGTCACGATAGTCAAGGAGAAGCATCACTACGTGGCAGATATTTCAAAGGATTTCTCTACGGCATATGGCACGATAAAGAAGGCAGACCTGAAGAAGACCGGAAAGATAAAGACACACACCAAGAAAGAGTTCAACATCTTCGACGCCTCTTTCATAGACATCTACAAGCGCATCAAGCGTCTGCCTCAGATAATCCCTCTGAAAGATATAGGGTTCATGATAGCAAAGACAGGCATAGGTAAGGAATCAATTGTTGTGGAAGGAGGAGCAGGCTCAGGTGCGCTCAGCATAATGCTTTCAAGATACTGCAAGAAGGTATATAGCTACGAGATAAAGCCTGAACATCTGGAAGTTGTCAAGAATAACATAAAATCCCTGAACATAAAGAACATCACCCTGAAAAACAAGAGCATGTACGATAAGATAGCAGAAAAAGACGTCGATCTTGTCTGCCTGGACCTCCCTGAGCCCTGGAACGCCATCGGGCCTGCTGCAAAGGCACTGAAACAAGGGGGATTCATAATAAACTACTCGCCGACCATAATGCAGACAGCAGATTTCGTCAACGCGCTCCTAAAGAGGGATGATTTCATCCATCTGGAGACTGCTGAGATAATTGAGCGGAAGTGGGAAGTCGAGAAACGCAAAGTGAGGCCCATCTCAAAAGCAAATATCCATTCAGGTTTCTTGTCTATAGGAAGGAGAATATGACCTTCGAAAAAGGTGGTTACGTTGGCGAAAAAAGCGATAAAAAGATCAACAAAAAAGACCTCAACCAAAAAAGACCGCTTCCAATACCTGAAGCACAAGCACCAGCATCCTCACAAGCATCCTGAATGCAAGTTCTGCTGTAAGATAAAGGCAAAGAAGGACATCCTGCTGGAGAACGACCATCTCGTCGTGATGTTCGGCAGGCTGCATCACAAGGGGCATCTTGTGATAATGCCGAAGGCCCACGAGGAACACCTGCTTAAGCTACATCAGAATACGATGGATGCGTTCATGAACGACACTATACATGTCATGAAGGCCCTCGGCAAGGCGATAAAACCTGATCTTTTCAATCTTGAGTATCTCGACAACTGGGATCATCATATCCATTGGAATGTCTATCCAAGGTTCAGGAAGGACAAGGATTGGGGAAACCCTCCGGTAATACCTGGGAAGGACGAGAAGTTCAGGCCAAAGACAATGACAAAGAAAGAGATGGACGTATTCAGCAAGGAGCTGAAACGCATCAGCAAGGAGCTATGGTAGGTGAACATGATGAAATGCAAGTTCTGCGACTGGGAAAAGCACTACAAGAAGATCTACGAGAACGACCACGCTGTTGCTGTATGGGGTTCACCTTACGTGCAAGGCCATGTAAAGGTCATACTGAAGCGTCACGCAGACAACCTGACAGAACTCTCACCAGAAGAGGCTGCAGGTCTGATGGACGCCTGGATAAGGGTAGGAAAGGCCATAGAGCAGGTCCTCCATCCGAACATAATCAACTGGCAGATAAACGGCAACTGGCAGCGCCATGTACATGGCCACATCTATCCGAGATGGGAGACAGACCCTGACTGGGGCGAACCGATTCACCTGCCGACAAAAGAACAGGCCCATAATAAGGAGTATCACGTCAAGGAACTCTCTCCTGAAGACCAGCAGAAGATAGAGGATATTCTATTCCATAAGAATTAGACCAAAATCAGGCATAATAAAGCTTGTCAGCACTTCTCTGCTCACGGTCCTTCTGGCTTCCCGGCTTGTTTATCCTGGGCCGAAGCGATTCTTCATCACGTCGCATGCTGATGTCCAGCTCATGCAGGAACTTGTTCATCCCTTCCTGCATGTCAAATGGTCCGCGTACATTGCCTGACACTGCAGGCTCGCCCTCAAAGACAATCAATTTCTTGGAAAGATAATCGATAAACAGGAGATCGTGCTCAACAACAAGCGCAGATGTCCCCCGTTTCTCCATCACATCAGCGATGATCTTTGAAACGCGTATCCTCTGCTCCACGTCGAGATAAGCAGACGGCTCGTCCATGAGGTAAAGGTCAGCTTTCTTGGAAAGACAAAGGGCAATAGAGACCCTCTGCAGCTCCCCTCCAGAAAGCTCGCTGAGCTTCTTCATGGCAAGCGGTTGTATGCTCAACGGCCTCATTATCTGCGCATCATACTTCTCAAGAGCCTCGCCAAGAACAGTCATCACAAGATCCTCACCCGCCTCAAGATACTGCGGCTTGTACGAAACAACCACTTTCTCATTCACCTTGCCTGAATCCGGCTTGTGCACCTCTGCAAGTATCTTCACAAAACTGGTCTTTCCTATCCCGTTCTCACCGAGCACCCCGATGACATCATTCTTGTAGATCTCTCCTCGATCAGCACCGAGATCAAAATTACCCAGCTTCTTCTTCACGTCTTCCCAGCTGCACTGAATGTCCTTCCCTGCCTTCTGCACAGGCGGCTTTGCAGCGAACTGTATCTTGTAGTCCCTGAAACGCACGTTCTCCTCGCGGAGATATCCCTCAAGGAACACGTTTATGCCTGTCCGTGTGCTCTTGGGAAGGCTGACGACACCATACCCTCCTTCCTTGCCGTACATGATATGGGTCATGTCTGTTATGTAATCAAGGATGATAAGGTCGTGTTCAATCACAAGCACAGCAGTATCATCATCAGCAAGCCCGCGTATGAACTTGCTCACCTTTATTCTCTGCTTGATGTCAAGATACGACGTAGGCTCATCAAAGATGTACAGGTTGGCTTCCTTCATGACAGTGGCGGCAATCGCGACCCTCTGAAGCTCACCACCAGATACACTTCCTACATCCGTATCAAGTATCTTCCGCAGCTCAAGAACATCAATGACCTCCTCGAACATCCCTTTCTCATCCACTTTCTCAAGCAGCTCCTTGACAGTGCCGGAAACCTGCTTTGGTATCATGTCAACATTCTGCGGCTTGTAAGCAGTCTTGATGCGCCCGTCCCTCATCTTCTCGAAGAAGTTCTGTGCCTCAGTCCCTCGGAAGAAATCAATAAGCCGACTATAATCTGCTTCAACATCATTTTTTCCAAGATTAGGCTTCAGCACACCGGCAATTATCTTGATTGCAGTGGATTTCCCGATGCCATTTACGCCCAAGACCCCAACAACCTTTCCGAAAAGTGGGGTGGGAAGCGAATAGAGCGCAAACCCATTATCTCCATAGCGATGGATAGGATCCTGTTTAAGCTCCTCGGGCAGATTGATTATGTCAATAGCATCATAAGGACACCGATTAGGGCATATCCCGCATCCGATGCAGAGAGTTTCATCTATCCATGCCTTGTGGTGCACAGGGTCCTCCTTGATGCAGTCCTCACCCTTGCGGTTCACCGGGCAGACCTTGGCACAGAGCATCCCTCCACAGCTCACAGGGCTGCATTCCTTCTTCCTGACAATGGCTATTCTTGACATGGTCTCTCAGAATTCAGGTTCTCTTAATAATTTTACTATTATCTGCCCTGTTTGACCCTGAAATCCTTGGGCCAGAAATCCCCTCTAAATGTCTGTTCAAACACATGCACGACCCGTTTCCTGAACACCTCTGGCAGGGTTATAGAATCATGGCATGAGAAATACTTCATCTGAAGCACCTCGATATTGTCACGCACCTCCCGATAAGCCTTTGTCTTCTTGAACTTATCGACAAGATACCCTGTCTCGCCATGCTCTGCTGCAAGATAGAAAGCGAGCGCCTGCTCTTCCTTGCCGAGCCCGGATATGTCAAAACTATAATTCGATCCTGTCCCAAACAACGAAAAGAATTCCCTGCTGGGCTTGTTGAACATGTTCACAGCAAAACCAAGGCTTGAAGTATCGATTCCCAGAGCCTTGAAGAACGCGAACAGCCGCGCGCACTTGGAACAGTGACCGCACCACACATGTTTCTTTCCAGGTTCTGTATCTGAAAAACAGCTCATCTGAAGAGAAGCAAGATGAGGATACCTCTGGTGCAGTATCTTAGTGAGCCCAAGCTCATACAGCGGTCCTACAAGGCTACCAACCTCGACAGAATCCTTTGTCATTATCTTTGTCACTGCATTCAACTGCTTTGTCCAGTCTGTGCATTGGTCATAGCAGAAGTTGCTCTTGAATCCCTCTTTATCATAATTGAACTCGTCACAGCTGTACTCATTGCCGAAAAGGATGTGTTCTGCCCCGAAGTGCCGCGCAAACGGCATCAGCAGGAGTATATAGCTAAGGAACTGCGTCCCAGCCCCCCAGTTGTTCTCGACCTCTCCCAGGTCGCAATACCGCAGCTTGCCAGACGAGTTCACGACCTTGTACACCTTGATCCCATACTCCTTTTCTATACTGTCGATTATCGCGTACTTGTGCTTTGATTCAGGACCATCAGGGTCCTCATCAATGTACACGAGTATTGGCTTGATGCCCAGCTCAAGGCACAGCGCGAATGTGAGCAGGCTTTCCTTTCCTGCTGTGAATGGTATGATTGCCGCCCGGCCATTCTTGATCCATTTTGTCTTGCGCCTGTTCCGCGGGTATGCGATATCATAACTCCCGAACGAGAACTCTGTGTTGAAGAATCCGCGGAGATAATCTACTGTCTTCTCATGGTCTATCACCGCTGTTGAAGGCGCGTCATACATAGTGCCCTCAAAAGCGAACGTCTCAAAGAGCGGCATCCCTGTATTGTACACAGCGCCTTTGAGCTTGTGAGAAGCAGGCAGGTGACAGGTCTGCATGAACGGTATGTTGTCAAGCAGGACCTTCTTGTTCCGGGCAGGGTATTGCTTCCATATCTCTTCAGGATATTCTATATTGTACTTCTTTCCCTTGACCGAAACTGTAATTCCGTTCTTGGTAAATTCAGAGTTTATGGATAAGTACTCCTCTTTTTTCAGCTCTTTGCCATTGAATAGCATCAGGTGTTTTTAGACGACATTCTTTTATAAATTTTTTCGTTTTTTTGCCTTTCAAGTCGTCAAATATCGATAAAAAAGGATTCGAAAAAGCATTTTTTCCCTTTCAAAGCACATTTTCCATCCCAACACGAAAATTTAAATACTATCCCTTTCTCTCAGCACAGCATGAAATGCGACATATGCAAAGGCAAGATCCCGGAGACATTCCTCAAAAAACCGATAGGCACGTACATAAAGAACGAAAAGGGCAAGAAGAAGACTGTCTGCAGTGAATGCCAGAGCAAGTTCAGGACAAAAAAGGAGATCTTAGAGAAGCTTTGATCACAATGCCTCCGTAGCATAGTAGCTAATGCGTCTGCCTCGTAAAATCAAGGTTCCCTTGATTTGGAGTGAAATCTTGATTTCAGGACAGCAGAAGATCGTGGGTGCAGTTCCCACCGGAGGCTTTTTTTTCGTGCTGTCGCGCGGAGTGCGATAGCACTGGGTGGCGCGTGCCAGGCGAGCAAGACCAGCTGCGTGTTGTTGCAGTTCCCACCGGAGGCTTTTTTATTTCTTCTTCACACCCTTTCCGACAAACTCATGCACATGATGCCCGCCATGCGGCTTCTCATAGAAGTGTAGCATCTTTGGTATTGACTTGAAGAACCGTGGCAGCCTGAGTATCGGCCTCAAAAATCGCATTAACCGCGCATTCCGAGAAAGCTTAGAAACCTTCTCTGCTTCCCGCGCAACCCGGCCGCCCTCCTTCAAAAACTTCTCAGCCTCACGAGCGACCTTAGCGCCTTCCTTCTCTATCTCAAGCCCTTCATGCAGCACTGCCTGCACTGTCTGCGCGCTCTCGCTGACTATGAACGAGAATGCCCCTGCAAAGAACTCAAACATCCTGAACAACAAAAAGAACGGGAACACTGCAAGTATGTCCAGCCAATACTTCCGCACAAACTTAGGCACATGCCGAGTCTGGTTCCATTTGAAATAAAGATCAACGACAAACACCGCAATCACAAAGTAATCAGCGATCTCAAGCCAGTGCCCCAGGTGGTAGTGCTCTACAAGATCGTGGAACCCAAGCTCGAGAGTGATTATTATCAAGAGAAGTACAAGACAGGGCGGTATGAGCTTGTCTACCACTACCTCAACTTTGTGCATCCACCTCTTCATGCTTTTTCAGCAGTTACAGGGATTTATTAATGTTTTCTTTAAAAAGCTTTAAATATTACATTACATCAGGTATAGACATGGTCAGTAAGAAAAAAGGGGTGAAGAATAGGCCGAAGGCCCGTAAAAAGAGCCCCTTAAAGAAGGTCGAGGAAGAGGTACTCTCTCACATCCCTTCTGCAGAGACGATTAAGAAAAACATTGAAGAAGATAGCAAGGACGTCTCGCTTTTGAAGCTGATCAACTATGTTCTCTTGTTTTTCATCCCAACCATGATCCTAGGGCTTTTCGCCCTTAAGATAGGTTCTGTCTATTCTGATTATTTTGAGGCCTCAGCTCAGATCATATCAAAGATACTCATGTTACCCTTCATGGTTCTAGTATTCTTTTTCATAATCCCCTACATAAGTGACAGGGAAAAGATTGCAGGCATCCGTTATTCAGTGCTGGCTTTCCTTATAATCGGCATCGGACTCTCCCTTCCATCTGCGCTTGATGGCAGGTATGGCCTGATAATGATGATCCCGACCTACTTTGCAGCATACATACTGCTGACATTCTTTTTCTGTCCTGAGGTCCTTGGGATAGAGAGGAACCTGAGGGACTGGTTCAAGCACAAGAAGCAGTTCTCAATAGTCGCAATCTATATATCGATTGTTCTTCTGTTCGTCGTAGGCTTTGGAGGACTGTACTATGAGATATATCTCGACAGTCCAGAAGCATTTGAATTGGCAGTAGACAAAGAGGTGCATCTGGAGTCTTTCATCTATTACAGCATGGTATCTTTCACCTCGACAGGGTATGGTGAGATGCTGCCTGTATCGACAGCAGCAAGGCTGCTTTTCTTCATGGAAGGTCTTGTAGCGCTCATAATGAACGTCCTGTTCATAGCTATACTGCTTGTCTTCATCTCCAATGCAGAGTTCCTCTCGCAGAGGAAGGAGGAGAAGGAGATCCACGAGGAGTTCAAGAAGGAAGAGGCCGAGCTCAGGAAAGAAGAGAAAGAGATAAGGCGCGTCGAAAAGGAAGTCAAACACGTGGAGAAAGAGGAAGAGGGATTCATGAAAAAGTTCTATAAGAAGATGAAGCCCTGGTGAACTCCATCATTTCTGTATAAGTTCCTCAAAAAGGAACCCTTTCAGTTTAGCGTTCTGAAGAGATATAGAGTAACCCCCTTCATTCTCGTTGAGATCATCCATTGTGACAAAATACCACTTAAGACGATCAAACCGCACCCCTACCCATGGCTCCGCGCCGAACAGGCCGGAGAATTCCTTCAGCTCTTCAATCTCTTTCCTGGAGAAGTGCTGCCGGATATCACGCGTCGCTTTGCACTCTATGGCGACCTTCCGCACATTGTTGCCAGCAATCACATCCGGAGCAGGATACTTGGTGGAACCGCTGCCCGCAACGCGGCAGGCGCTCCAGCCGTTGTTCCAGAACAGGTGGATGAGTTCTCTCTCCGCACCGATGCCTTTAGATTTCAGTGACATGAATCTAAAAAAGTCTTAGAGCATTAAATACCTTGTGTAGCATTGCCAAGAACTTATTAGCACTTAGAACTCGAATATGCTTTTCTGTCCGTTCTTGATCAGCTCAGCAGCTTCCTGGTATGTTATCTTCCGCTGGTACATGAGCTGCCTGACCTTCTCATCAAACGCTTCCTCTTCTGTTGACTTTCGGTCCCACTTGCCCATAAAGAGACTGATTTTGAGCTATTATTTAAAGATTAGTTATCATCATACAAGAACAAAAAACACGCTCAGCGTCGAGAAAAAGTAATTACATCATATCTTGAGCTTCATGAAATCAAAGGCACAGGCACTCTTGGGAAACACTGTTTTTGCATCTGATTCAATCTCTTCCACTGTCTTGTAACGCTGCGAGAAATGCGTCAGCACGAGATTCTTCACATCCGCCTGATGGGCAATCTGCGCGGCATCCTGTGCAGTGAGGTGCTTATATGCCTCTGCCTTCTCCTGAAGGTCTGTGGCATAAGATGATTCAGATATCATGACATCTGCACCCTGCGCAAGTTTGATGCACCCGCCGCACGCCACTGTGTCTGCGATATATGTTATCTTCTTCCCTTCGACAAGATAGGTGATGTCTTCAGGCGCAATCTCTTTTCCTTTATACGTGATGGCCTTGCCATCCTTGAGCTTACGGAGATGCGGCCCATCGCGTACTCCAAGCTTTTTCTTCTTTGCGTCATCGATGTTCAGCTTGTCCTTCTCGATGAAGCTGTACCCGATGCAGGGCACATTGTGATCAAGCGCTCCACATTCGATGATATAATCCTCATTTTCAACAGCCACCAAGATATCATCTTTCTTAGGCACGAGCTCATGAATATTAAGATTTATCTGCACATCAAATATCACCATCTTGAGCATATGCCCAACACGTTCCTTGGTACCGACAGGCCCATAGATATCCACAGTAGGATTGGCCTCCTTGTTGGCCATGGTCTGCAGCAACCCCACGATACCAGACACGTGGTCACCATGCCAATGAGATATCAATATCTTGGTGACACTATTTCGATTTACCCCTGCAATATTCATCTGCCTCTGAGACCCCTCACCGCAGTCCAGAAGTATCCCTTCATTCTTGTATCTGAGGAAGATACCTGACACATTCCTTTCCTTGGTAGGCACCATAGCAGAAGTGCCCAAAAACGTTATTTCTATCATGAGTCATAATTGTTGTAAGGTCTTTTATAAATATATTGTACAGGGCCGCTGCCGCCACGATGTCTGCGTCTAAGACTGTCTGACTATAGTTTTGGCCGCAGGCCACCTTCTCTATATCATTTCTATTACTGAAGCGCAACCAGCCCCTAACACCCAAAACATGGCTGCCACAACGGTAACTTTTATAAACCCCCTAATAACCCCCTTTTCACATGCCACGCAAGAAAAAGGTTGGCACGCCTGCAGAGACCGAGAAACCGGCTGCAAAGGCTGAAGGTACAGAAGATAAACCAAAACGTACCAAGGTCGTTGTTTCTGCTGTCTTTGCGCGTGAACGTGTAATCACCGAACCAACAGATGAAGCTAGGGAGTTCTATGACCAGTCAAGATTCGGCAGCGTAATAGAAGACGGCAAGGTCCAACTCTCCCTGCTGGAAGCACTTTACCTGCATGAGAAAGGCCGCCTCAAGATAATAGAAGGCAAAAAGAAAGAGCTGGATTTCGACACCTTCGTAAAGAAGGCAAGAAAAGTAGAACCAAACTTCTGGATAAGATACTGTGTCTTCAAGGACATGCGCAACCGCGGCTACATTGTCAAGACCGCACTCAAGTTCGGCGCAGACTTCCGCGTATACGACCGCGGCGTAAAGCCAGGCGAAGACCACGCGAAGTGGATAATCTATCCTGTGCATGAAGGAGAACAGATAACATGGTATGAGTTCAGCGCAAAGAACCGCGTAGCCCACTCAACAAAGAAGCGACTTTTGATCGGAGTAGTGGATGATGAAGGTGACGTGACCTATTACGAGATCCGCTGGGTCAGGCCTTGAGCTTTCTCAGGTATCCTTTAGTGATTTTATTGTCAAAGCACACAACAACCTTCTGGATGTTCTTGGAATCATATTTTTTTATTGTGTCACTTATCGCCCGAAATGATCTTGCAGGTGTCATCCCATAGCTGGGCCGTGCTGCCATGACAGGCATTGCAACAGACTGCGCTCCCAGGGAGTCAGCGATCTTAAGACTCCTCTCAACAGCCTTCCTTATGTTAGCTTCAGTCCCTGGCACCCGTCGCGAGCTGTGCAGGCCCAGCTTGTATGACATGCTCACAGCATGGACTATCTTTCGATCATCTTTCCTTGACCATGATTCCTGCAGGACAGCATCCCCTCTCTTGAACTCATTGCCTTTCTTAACCAGCAGCAATTTAAGACAGCCAAGCTGAGCGTATGTAGGCACCCAACTCTGGTCCTTGAACACGCGCACATAGTCATTCCGTATCCGCGCAGGCAGCTTCGAAAGGATCCTGCTATACTCTGCTTTCTCTTTCTGTGTAAGCCTCTGTGATTTCTCCCGTATCGCCCCTGCACCGCTTGTGCCTAGAAGAAGGAACCCGTTTGCAGAGTTGACGACCACATGGACTTTTTTGTTGATTGCGTAGCCTGTTTCATAGACAATCTTGATCTTCATTTATAACACCCACAACACCAGGATATTTATAAATTACGCCTTTCATGACAAATTTTATATACCGCTGCAACTAATTCTCCACCAATGGACCACCGTGAGAAACTTCTAAGTATTGTAAAGGAAAAAGGCCCTTTGCTGCCCGCCCAGATAAACAGGGAGCTCCGCACAAATGTGCTTTTCGCGAGCGCAATGCTTGCCGAGATGGTGGACCAGAAGAAGATAAGGCTCACATCAATGAAGATCGGCGGCTCTCCATTATACTATTGTGAAGGTCAGGAGCCTGCGCTCGAGCAGTTCACAGAGAAGATTGGGCCAACAGAAAGAGCAGCATTCAACCTTCTCAAAGGATCAAAGATCGTGCGTGATCGTGACCAGGAACCGCCTGCTCGCGTAGCGCTGAGGGAGCTCAAGGATTTTGCCGTACCCCTCGAAGTCACTGCCAATGGAAGCAAGGACCTGTTCTGGAAGTTCTATGCTGTGTCTGATCAGGAAGCGAATTCATTGATCAAGAATTACCTGAATGCAAGACAGCGGCCCCGGCAGGCGCCTCCATCTCAGCCAAAGCCACAACCAGAACCGCAGAGACAGCAGGAACAGCCTCCAAGACAGGAAGTGCCAAAGCCTCAGGAGGTACAATCAACAATAGGTTCTGTGCAGGAGAAGGGTGCTGAGGCAAAGCAGGAGCGTGTCGGACCCACACAGACGCTCGAACCCGCCCCTAAGCCAGTGACATCTGTAAAGATGACGCAGCTCGAGGAATCAAAGATCCCTGAATTTGAATACCAGCCGAGTTTTTCATTCTCAACACTGGTAGACACAGATGAAAAGGTAAAGATAGAGAAACAGCCTGAACCGGAAACCAAGACCCTGGAATTCCCAGAAGATGATGAGTTTTTCAATCACATAAAATCATTTTTCGACAATGCAGGAATAGAGATAACCGAACTGGAAACCGTAAGAAGGGGTAGTGAATACGACCTCATAGTGAAGCTTCCCAGCAATGTGGGCATGCTCAACTATTACTGCAAGGCAAAGTCTAAGGCAAAGCTGAATGAGGGCGACCTCTCAACAGCATATGTCCAGGGGATGATAAAGAAACTGCCGATACTGTTGGTCACAGGGGGAGACCTGACCAAGCGGGCAGAGGAACTTCTCGCCAAGGAATTCAAGAACATGTTTGTCAAGAAGCTAGAGTAAAAAGAGGTGTACCATGGGTGTTAATTTCAAGGATATCACAGTAAGGAAGGAGACTTCAATCCAGGCGCTGAGTGGCAAGAAACTTGTCGTTGACGGAAATAATATCCTATACCAATTTCTCTCTACCATAAGGCAGCCTGACGGCACTCCGTTGACAGACTCCAAAGGGGACATAACATCCCATCTCAACGGCCTGTTCCACCGCACCACCAAGCTGATGCAGTTTGGCATAAGGCTCGCTTTTGTCTTTGACGGTAAACCTCCTGAACTCAAGCGCGCAGAGTCAGAACGCCGCGCAGGCCTGAAGAAAGAGGCTGCAAGACAATACGATGCTGCAAAGCAGGAAGGCGACGTTGACCGGATGAAGAAGTTCGGCATGCGCACCTCCCGCCTGACAAAGGAGATGATAGCAGAAGCAATTCAGCTCCTTGAAGCATTGGGCATCCCGGTAGTGCGCGCGAAATCAGAAGGTGAGGCCCAGGCAGCTCACATGGTCAAGAAAGGGGAGGTCTATGCAGAGATATCCCAGGATTATGACTGCCTGCTTTTCGGAGTTCCCAGGATGATCCAGAATCTGACAATATCAGAAAGGAAGAAAAAGAAAGACAAGCTCAGCTACGAGACAGTGAAGCCGCAGATCCTGGCGTTGGAAGATAACCTAAAGCACATAGGGATAACCAACGACCAGCTCATAGCACTGGGCATGCTGGTCGGCACAGACTACAATATCGGCGGGATAAAGGGCATAGGCCCGAAAAAAGCACTGGATCTCATCAAGCAGCATGACGATGATTTCGGGACCCTTTTCGAAACAGTTAAATGGGATGAGTATTTTGACTACAGTTGGAAAGAGGTGTTCAATCTGTTCAAAGACATGCCTGTAGATACTGATTACGAGCTTGAATGGAAGGAGATAGACCATCACGGAGTGGTCAGCCTGCTGTGCGACAGGCACGATTTCAGCAGGCAGAGGGTCGAGGATACCCTTGCCAAGCTGGACAAGGCGCAGGCAAAGCTGTCGCAGAAAGGATTGGGGGATTTCTTCTAAGATGGAGTGGTTTGTTTTCGTGCTGTTCTCTGCATTGTTCTTCGGTACACGGCAGGTCGTGGCCAAGAAGGCATTGATGTACGAACATGCCACAGAGCATCTCTCAGCGACATGTCTGGTCACGTTCCTTTTCACATTGTTCTTCCTTCCTAAGATGAGCTTTGACTATTCTGCGTACATGTGGCTCCTGATATTCATGAAAGGGCTGCTGCTCACAGTGGGCTGGATGCTGGGTGCAAAGGCGCTGCGGCACCTGGAGATATCCTATGTCACGCCGCTTACCAATCTTTCACCGGTCTTCCTACTGATTTTCGCGTTCTTTATCCTGAAGGAAGTGCCATCAGCTCTGCAGTACGCCGGCGTCGCCCTTCTTGTTCTGGGCGCCTACTGGCTTCAGGCAGACCATCATTTCAGCAGCCTGATAAGGCCCTGGCACATATTCAGGAATAAGTATTCTATTTTCATGCTTATTGCGCTTTTCTTCTATGCGCTCTGCGCAGTGATTGACAAGCTGGTCCTGCAGGAGGTGGATCCTTATACATTCCTTTCAGCGACCTATTTTTTCCTTGCATTCAACTATCTTACCATCCAGTTTGTGAAGTACGATGGTCTGAAGGATATAAAGCACGCATTTTCACATGAGAAATATCTCATAATAATCGTGGCGCTTCTGCTGATATTTGCAGACATCTTCTATTACATGGCTGTAGCGCTGCCCGGCGCCATGGTCTCTCTGATAATCCCTATCAAGAGGCTGAGCACATTGGTTGCGACGATAATAGGTGGCAGGATGTTCCACGACCATAACCTCCCGCAGAGGATCGTGGCCTGCGCAGTGATGGTTGCTGGCGTGGTTCTAGTGGTCATCTGATGAAAATGGTCCTCTGTGTCAAGACTCCTCTGAAAAACGCGCAACAGGTCAAGCAGTTTCTGGTTGAGAACGGGCTTTTTGACTACAGCTACAGGTTCAGGCGCACCAAGACTCACATATTCTTCCCGGTGAGCAAGAAGACCGGCATAAAAAAACAATTCAGATTCACAGAATTCACTGATATCAAGCTCCAGGAGGCAAGAAAGAAAGAGACTTTCAAGCAGGTCATCACCAAAAAGCTCTCGAAGGCAGAACTCGTGACATTGAGGCGGGCATTTGACATCATAGGCACTATAGCGATAGTTGAGATCCCGGATGAGCTTGTGAAGAAAGAGAAACTTCTTGCTGAGACCCTCCTCGCGCTACAGAAGAACGTCAAGACCGTCCTGAAGAAAGCCGGAATCCACGGCACAGAGTTCCGCACACAGCCTATGAAGTATCTTGCAGGCGAGAAGACAAAGGAGACGATAAGCAAGGAGCAGGGAGTGAGGCTAAAGCTCAATGTAGAGAAAGTATATTTCTCACCAAGACTATCCACAGAACGGAAACGCATAGCATCTCAGGTAAAGCCTGGTGAAGATGTGCTGGTCATGTTCTCTGGCTGCGCCCCTTACCCTTGTGTCATAGCAAGGACCACAAAAGCAGGACACATAACAGGGATTGAGATCAATCCTGCAGGCCACCGCTACGGCGAGGAGAACATAAAGCTCAACAAGATAGACAACATAAAGCTCTACAACGCAGATGTCAGGAAAGCAGTACCAAAACTGAAGAAGAGGTTCGACCGCATAGTGATGCCCCTGCCTAAGTCTGCAGGCGATTTCCTGGAGACTGCATTCAAGGCAGCAAAGCGCGGCACGACAATCCACTTCTATGCATTCGAGGAACAGGGGCATTTCAAGGACGCAGTCGCAAGGGTGAAAACAGCCTGCAAGAAAAACGGTCTGAGATGCCGGATACTCAGGACAGTAAAGTGCGGCCAGCACGCGCCAAGGACATTCAGGATATGCGTCGATTTCAGGATAATATGATGTAGTGATCAGACCCTCGCAGGGTTCTCCCCATTCTCAAGCTTTTTTCTAGCATAGTTCGTAAGCGTGTATTTAGATCTTATCACGTGTGGTATCATCTCAGCAAGATCAGGCTCTTCATCCGGGTTCATTAACATGTTGATCTTACAAAAAGAATCGTTCTTGAAGAACTTGAGGTTTCTGACAGCCTTTTCAGTTATGTTGTCAGGATGCTGTAACAGGTATGCATAGTGTTTTAGCCCTGACTTGGTGCAGCCGAACCCGCTTTTGTATATTCCCTCGGCGCCTATTGCATCAATAAGCTCTGAAGCAGATTGTATCCTCCTGTCAGGGTCATTTTCCAGCAGTTTGCATGCGACCTCAGAGACAATGATGTCGATGCCCTGGACAATCTCGTGCGGAGGGACAAGCTCTCTTTTAAGATCCTGGTCCAATAGCGTGAGCATTCCACCTATCCCCTGAGTTTTTGTATAATTATCGTTTGGCCTCAACCCTGTAAGCATCTCATATAACACGACACCCAAGGAATAAAGGTCTGTTCGGGCGTCCACCTTTCTTCTGTACAGTATCTCTGGCGCGATGTAAGGTATCTTCCCTGAAATGATTCCTCCTTCCCCCTCTATGTCTGTTGCAGTCATGGCAATCCCAAAATCACTGAGTTTGACAGAGCCTTCCCTGAGTCGTATGAGTATGTTTCCCGGCGAGATGTCTCGGTGTATGACCCCGACCCTTTCAGGTCCTTCGTGTCCGTTCTCATCCTCAGGCACGTACTCATGCGCATACTCAAGAGCATTCGCGACAGAGAACACGATGAACCCTGCAACATCGTCATTCATTTTTGTGATGTTTGGCTTGAGAAGGTGTTCATATGGTGTGGTTCCAGCGTCAGGCATGAGGTTGTGCAGCCCAATGAGCCCGTACAGGTCAACGCCTTCCACATAATCCATGACAATGAAGTATGTCCCACTGCCAGGCAGGTATTCCCATGACTGGAACTCGACGATATTGTCGTGCTGCAGGTTTGCCGTGAATTTGGCTTCCTTTATCAGCGCGCGACTGAGCCTGGAGTCCTGGTCCATCCCTCTCACGAATTTGATTGCGACCTTTGTCCTCACGTCATCCTCTGTTCCTGCCCTTGCTGTGCATATTCTGTCTGCGAGCCATACCTCTCCCATGCCCCCTGATCCGAGGTGCTTTTGGGGTGTATAGACGACCCCCTGGGATTCTATAGCGCGACCTTTATGCTGTGCTGGTGAGAAATCTTTTCTTTCAAGTATAGGCACAGATATCTCATCCATACCTACTTCTTTTCCTATCCCTACAATTGTCCGGTTGAACAGTTCTTCAAGTGAACTTTGCCCTACAAGTTGATCGCCCATACTGTAAAAAATAGCAGCTTATCATTTAAGTGAGTTTTGTTGTCCCCCTGCTTTGACAACCGTATTCTCACTTGAGAACCTTGAAAGAATAAGCCGGCTCGCTGAAAACCTGGCTGACAACCTTGCCTCGCTTGTTTGCCAGCGTAGCCACATCCCCTGTATCATTCCATACAGGCCTTGGCCTGCCCCAAAACAATTTGGTGTTGGTACTCCTACCTTTGCCTGTGATGACCTTTACAGGTCCGTAAATCATGAATCCCTCAGGGAACTTGAATGTGTGCTTTTTTCCCTTATCCCAAAGCTTGAATCCTGTCATATCAACACCATAACCAGTAATCTCGACCCACTCATCTGTAGACTTCTTCTTGCCCCTCTTGCCCATCGGCTTGAACAGGGTCTTTGTGATCCTGACCTCTCCCTCTGGTATCTCATACACAGAAGGTTCATCCTTTTTCTTGAGCCGGCCCTCTTCTTTGAGTATCTTACGCACCTCTACAAGGGCGGATTCTTTGGTTTTGAAGACCTGTGGCTCTGGCGTCTGCACGACCTGTGGCTCTGCCTTCTCAAGGTCAAATATCCTGTCTGCGAGTTGATTAAGGGCCCTCTGCTGTTCAAGAATAAGTCTCGATTGCTCCTCGAAAGCTGTTTTTACGCTTTCTGTAGAAAAACTGGCAAAATTTGAGCTCAATGAGTCAAATCTGGTATTTATATCCCTCACGTCCTGTTTTACGTTCGTAAACGACGTACAAAGCAGGTCATTGAGCTTCTTGAACTGGAATTCGGGATTGTCTGCCATAAAACCTTTCAAGAACCCTCCCTATTTAAATGTTACGAAAATTCACCACTTATCAATGATAAAAAATAGATATTTATATAAAGAACCTCCAACAGCATGAGAAGGAGTGTAACCAGCGATGATTAAGTGAACACCAGTGCCTCAATGGCAGATGGAGTAACTGATGAGCTGGCACAAATCCTTTTTTTCGTGCCGTTGAGCGGAGCGAAATGGCACTGGGTCTTGCGTCCCAGGGTAGCGTAACACGCTGTACTCAGTTGAGCTGGCACAAATCCTTTTTTTCGTGCCGTTGAGCGGAGCGAAATGGCACTGGGTCTTGCGTCCCAGGGTAGCGTAACACGCTGTACTCAGTTGAGCTGGCACAAATCCTTTCTTCAGAATTCTAAATCACTCAATCACTAACTTCTGCCCATTCTGCATTATATGCAGATCCTCACCCACACGATAATCCATCTCCATAGCAAGCTCACTAAGCGCAGTTGCCATAGTGATGTCCCCATGCGCAGGGATGATGTGCTGCGGCTTGACCATGTTGATAAGATCCCGAAGGTCCTCTTTTGCAGCGTGCCCTGACACATGGATGTCCTTGAATATCCTGACATTGTTCTTCTTCAGCTTACTTTCAAGAACAGCGCGGTTAGCATGATTCAAAGGAGTGGGTATCACTGTACAGCTGAATATCACATGATCCTCTTTCCAGAGCTTAAGCGGCGTAGTCCCCTCAGCAATCCTTGACAGCACAGCCTTTGGCTCGCCCTGATGACCTGTGCATACGACAAGGTACTTGGCAGGATCTTTGGCTATCTCCTTCAATTTCTTATCGACCTGTTTCCTGTAGCGTGCGATGTATGCTTCCTTGCTGAAGTTGACTATCCCTATATCCTCTCCTGCCTGAACATACTTGCCAAGACTACGACCCAATAATATGACTTTACGATTCAATTTCTTGCCAAAATCAATGATAGAATGCAGACGCGCAAGATGGGATGAAAACGTAGTCACAATCACCGCCTTCCCGCGGGAATCACAGGATAACATGACATCCCGCAGCATCTCCTTGGCCACAGATTCAGATGGTGTCTTCCGTGCTTCAGAGCTTCTTGTTCCGTCAACGACAAGGCACACAACATCCTCTTTTCCCAGCTTCTTCAGCCTGTCATAATTAGGCTTCTTCCCGATTACAGGATGGTCGTCGAACTTGAAGTCATTTCCATACAGCACCTTTCCATAAGGTGTGTGCACCAGCACCATGACTGTCTGCGGTGTGGAATGTGTCACATTGATGAACTCAATCTTGATATTATCAGAGACCTTGATTACAGAGTTGGGATTCAATACTCTGATATCATTGTCAAGCTTGATCTTTTCATCCTTGCATATTGCCTTGATGACCTCTGCAGTGAAAGGCGTACATATGATGTCTGCAGTGAATTTGTTTGACATGTAAGGGATGGCACCCACATGATCAAGATGCGCGTGCGTAGGGACGATAGCGACAACATTCTTCTTCCAGCTCTTGATAGGTTCAAGATCAGGTATAGCACCTATCTTTGTCAGTATGCTGGCGGTTATCTCTTTGTTGAGGTCATCATCATCAGTGTATTTGATGTAAGGGTCCAGATGCAGGCCCATGTCTATTATCACGACCTCATCATCCACGCGGATTGCGGTCATGTTCTTCCCGACCTCATTGTATCCGCCAACAGTGCATATCTCGATTGCCATTTTAGAACAGTCTCCGGTTTATGATTATTTAAATGTTATCAATCTAGCGCCACCCCCGCCGCCTAGCGAGCCTAAACACACAGAAGAAAGAACTGATTCAATCCAAAGAAACTACAAAACACCCAAATATAGTGCGAGCGCCGTGGGGGTGGCGCGTTCAAAGAAGAAGCGGTTTAGGCTCTCTCTTGTTGAATATGTGCACCTGCTTGACCCCAAGATCTTTGAGGACCTTGATTACACTCTCAAAATTCCTGCCAAGATGCTCTGGATGATGAGCATCACTGCCGAGTGTTATCTTCTTCACACCCTTCTCAAGCAACACCTTCAGTATCTTGATGTCTGGATACATCCCATCAGGCACAGTCCTTGACCAGCTTGTGTTGATCTCAAACCCGGTATCATTCTCGACAAGAAGCGAAGCGACTTCCTCCCATTCCGCGCGGACGCTCTCGAAATCAGGCTCACTTATCGCTTTCTTGTAGATATCGATATGCCCTATCACGTCAAAAAGCCCGGTCTGTATCGCTTTCTTCAGAAGCCTGAGATATTCCCTGTAAAGTTCTCCATGATCCAGGTCCTTTGCTTCTTCACGTGCTTCCGTATGCGAGACAGGGATGCCATCCACATAATGCAGGGAGCCGAGCACAAAATCAAAAGAATGCTTAGTAAGAAACTCCTTGATATATTCCTCTTCATCCTCTGTATAGCACATCTCTATCCCGAAAAAGATGTTCACCCGCCCGTCCTTCTTGAGCTCATCGACTGTTGCGCGGTAAGTAGCCAGATTCTCATCTGTCAAAGACTGTTGAAAATCCCCTTTCACGACCTCAGAAGGCTCATGATGATTTGTTATGCAGATGTTCTTTATCCCTTTCTCTACAGCAGACTCGTACGCCTCGCGTATGCTCATTTTGCAGTCCGAAGAAACATTCGAATGTATATGGAAATCCATCAGCATCTCTATCACCATAAAATAAAATGAGGGGGCAGGGACTTTCCCAGGCGGTTAGCGCCTGTTTTGAACCCTGGTAGGCACTAAGCCAACAGATGGCCCATAGTAGTTCTTCATCGGCTGTTTAGGCCTCAGTACTCAACTAACTTGAGTCTGTCCCGTTTGGCCACTCCGGCACCCCCTCATGGGCACTCAAAGTGCAATCTGAGAAATTACGGTTTACTATTTAAAATTAATCAATAAGTCTCAACAAACATAGAATTAAGCTTTAACTGAGCCTGCCTATCTTATCTTCGACCATGCGCAACTCTGACTCGAGCTTACCGAGGTCATCTCCGATAGCTCCACGTTTCCTGCCTGTTGTGTTCTCTTCACTTCCGATACGCACACGAAGGTCAGACGCAGGGAACGCCTTCTGAAGCCTGGCAATCATCAGGTTTATCTCTTTGTTTATCAGCTTGAGCTGCTCAACCCTCTCAAGCTTCATCACCCGCAGCTCTTTGATGCGTTCATACCGTTGAAGTATCGTGATTATCTGCCGGGAACTACCCAGAAGTCCGCGCCTGATGTCGTGCGAGTCCCTTATCTGCACAAAGTATTGCTGGTCTGCCATTTTATATGTTCTCTGGCTCGAGCAGTGTCTGGTCGATGAAGTCAACCTTCCTCTCTATGTCTGCTATCTCATTTGACCATAGCGCAAGCTCTGCATCTTCCTTGTTCTTGAGGTCGTTTATCTCGTGCAGTGTGGTCTTCGCATCGCTTATCTTGTTCTTGACAAGGTCTAGCACGTCGAGCACATCCTTGTACTCGTCGACCTTTACAAATACTGGTGCTTGTCTTTCCATATTGTTCACCTTTCAAATAATGATCTGTCTATGAATAGGAGTTTCCTTTGCATGTCTTCAAGTGTCTGCCTGAAATCTTCATAATGCTGGTCCTGCGCGCCCTTGACATCTGTAATCCTGAAGAATATGTCATCCTCTTCCTTGAACTTTGCCTTGACCTGCTCGATATCGTCCATGATTGCCTTGACAGTGTCTGTCTTGATGAACAGCGGGCCTTCATGTCTCCTGCGCAGCAGAGGTTCATGTTCCGGTGCCACAAACACTGCTGGTGGCGCTTCTGCATGTTCTTCAATGATAGTATCTGCAGGTTCATCTTTGATGATTGGCATGGGCTCTGGTTCAGGTGTAAATTCAGGCGCCTCAGGCAATCCTTCAAGCGGAGGGATCGAATCAGGTATCATCGCGTCATGCGGCACCTCTGGGAACTCAGGCTTTGCCTGTTCAGGTGGTGCTTCCATCTTCTCCTCAGGCATCTCAAGATCAGGCAGTTTGGACATCTCTGGCTGGTCGATATCAGGAGGGAGTTCCAGAAGTTTCGGCGCATCTCCTTCAACAGGTACTGGATGTTCGGGTGCCATTGCCTCTGGCATCTCTGGTATGTGGGGCATCTCCGGCAAAGTCGGCATCGCTGGTTCTACCTTCTTAGGTTCTGTAGTCAACCCCGCCATCTCAGGCGGCTGTAGCATATCGACCTTTGGTGATTCCAGTTTAGTCTCTTCTGGTTTCGGAGGTACCTCTGCGGGTACTTCTGTCGGCAATGGTGGTAAAGAACTATCTGGCAATGAAGGGACATCTTCTTTCAGTGGCTCGGGAAATTCACCGCCCATCTTGGGTACTGGTGGCAGTTCTATTCCTGTAGCTGGAGTCGCTGCTTTATCCTTCTTCAAAAAGTCAAACATTCCCATTATTACCCCCCAAACAATTCTATGCATTACTGAGTATGCGACTATATAAATTTATATTAGTATTCCAGAATAGTAACAGGTCCGAAAAGGGCTGAGACCGTAGAATTTGCCGGAATCAGCCCGTATAGACCAAAATTCCTACGGTGGTATCCTTTATTTCCGAAATTTCCCATACAACTTCCGGAAGCCTCACGTTCCTTTCAGGGCGTTTCCGGTTTCTGCGACAAAACAATCTAAAACCCCCGAAACAACTGTTATTACATGAGATTCCTGATACTGTTGATACCAGCAATAATACTCCTCCTGGGCGCAGCAAAGGCCTCAGAGACCAGAAGCACGATTGAGATGAGCATAAGCATAGACCCAGAGACAATCGATCTCAACCAATCAACTATTACCCTCAACGCCGCTCAACAATACAGCACCCAAAAAGACACCAACATATCCATACCAATCCACGCATATAGGGGCAAGACACTAAAACGCACCATCTACATATGGATAGAAGACAACGAAGCAAAGAGAATCTCAACAAAAGAGAAGATATCATTACCAAAAAGATTCACTGCATACAACCTGACAGCAAATCTAAGCTTCAAAAGCTGCCCAACCACGACCCCTGCAAAGATTGTGGTCCAAGGCCTGGACCTGAACACCACCAAGCCAATCAAGGTCATCCTAGAAGATTGCGCCCAGCCCATCCACGAAAAAGAAAATATATCGAATGTTGTATCTTTCGACATATTAGATATCAAAAAACAAGCAGAATCAGGAACACAATTCAAGACAATGATACGGATAACCAACCCGACAGAAGATCATCTTGAAGTTGATGCCTGGAGCTATGTATACAAGCACTCAAATTGCTACTCAGGCGAAAGAGAGCAGAACAGGAAGGCAATAAACCTCCCGGAATTCTCAAACGTGACATTCGATCTCGAAAACACAGCGACAGCACCTGATGGAAACTACACGATAAAGTTCCTGTTCCTAAGATCAGACCGGAAAACCCCGAAAGAAATGAAGTTTCCGTTAGTCATACACAGTACAAACACCACCAATGAACAGACAAGCTCGCTGAGCATAGAAAAACAGGCAGCATCTACATCAGAAGAGCAGCAGAACCAGACAGACACATCAAGATTCGCAAAAAAACGCACCCTCTCCACATCAAACATCACAAACAAAACCCGCTCAGGTGAACCTGTCTACATGTCAAGCTCTGCAAAAGCAAGAAAGCTGACAGTCTATTTTCTCATAGCAGTCCTTGCACTCATTCTAGTGGCATTGATATTCAAGAGACTGTGATTACAGCCCCTTAGACCGTTAAATAACCATAGAAAGATATATAAACCGTCTTTATTTTTTCTCCACCCATGGCAAAGGAATCAGATACCAAATCAGACGAGAAAACCATCATTTCAGACAAGGAAAGGGCAGACAAAGGACAGATACTCTGCAGGATAGTCCTTGAGGTGCTGGGCGCGCCAAAAGACTATGTGAATGAAGCTGTCCAGATGGTGGTAGACAAGGTCCACAAGACAGAGAAGATAGACCTTGTCTCAGAAAACACCTATGAAGCAGAGGAAAAGGGCAAGATGTTCTCAGCATTCTCAGAGCTGGAGATCTGGTTCAATGACATGGACGTACTCATGCAGTTCCTTTTCAACTTCACACCATCATCTGTAGAGGTCATGCAGCCCTCAAAGATACCGATGGATTCTCATCTTGTCTCAGGGTTCTTCAACGACTTCCTGTTGAAGATGCATGACATGGGACTCAAGCTCAAGAACGTGTCAGCTCAGACCCAGGTGCTGCAGAAGAATGCAGACGCGCTGGTGAGAAATTTCTTTAATACAGTCCTTACAGAACCAAGGACATCTGAGGACCTATCGAAGATGACAGGCATACCTAAGGAGAATGTAGAGGGGATACTGGAGAACTTCGAGAAGGCAGGGGTTGTGAAGAAACAAGGAGACAAATACTTATTATGCACTACTCCCTCATCTAACAGTTAATGTATATGGGGAGTAGGGCGACCAGAGAATTCTAGAATTCTCTGAGTATCAGAAGGAAACTAAAAACATGGCAGATGCAAAAAAAGAGGTTGAAGCTATTCTTTTCTCAGCAGGCCGAGTTGTCGAAGTCAAGGAGTTCCAGAAGATCCTGAACCTGCGCAAGCCAGGCCTTATCACAGAGGCGATCAAGGACATCAAGGAAGAGTACTCCGCAAGAGAGAGCCCTATAATGATTGTCGACGAGGGAGAAGGCTGGAAGCTAGCAGTCAGGGAGATGTATCTTCCAATGGTGCAGAGGATAAACCCTCACACAGAGCTGAGCAAATCCATTCTGGAGACCCTGGCAGTCATAACATGGAAACAGCCCATTATCCAGTCTGACGTGATAAAGATAAGGACAAACAAGGCATATGATCACATAGCAGAGCTACAGCGATTGGGTTTCATAACAAAAGTAAGGCATGGAAGGAGCTACGCACTCAAGGTCACCCAAAAATTCCTGGATTATTTCGACCTGCCTGACATGAGCTCGATAAAAGAGGTCTTCAAGGACTTCAAGGATGTCGAGACAGCAGTGCAGAAGAAGGCCGAGGAGAAAATGGACAAGAAAGAGGAAGCAAAGCCAGAAGAACAGGTAGCAGAACCTGCTGAACCTGGTTCACAGGAGACAAAAGAAGAAGGAACAGAATTGGAGCCTTACATAGATGTCCTGCCAGAGGTGGAGCATCCAAAGCCAGAGAACAAGCTGGAAGTGTATGAAGGACCCTCTGCAGAAGAAGAGGATACCGCACACAAGGAAGAAGGGGAATCCGAAGAGACCGGGGAGCAGGCAGAAGCTGATGCAGAAGCTGATGCAGAAGAAGAGGAAGGAGAGGAATCTGAAGCAGACAAGACAAGACGGATTGCAAAAGAGCTTCTGGAGGAAGAGAAACGGGAAGAGCCAGAGGAGATTGAAGCTGCAGAGCGTGAACTCCATCCAGAACTTGAGCAGTTCATAGAGAAATCCATTGACGAAATCAAGCCTAAGGGCACTGAGGATCACAGGGAAGAGACAGAGGAACCTGAAGAAGGTGAAGAGCACGAGGGAGCAGAAGAGCATGAACCTGCCGAAGAACCCGAAGCTCACGAAGAAGCCGAGTCCGGAGACAAGAACAAGCAGATGCCTGCAGAGGAATACCCTGGTCAGTTCGCAAAAGATGCAGCAGCAGAACAAGAAGGCGAGGAGCACGAAGAAGAACCCTCTGAAGAAGGGAAGAAAGAGTAAAATGGGCAAGTTCTATTTCAAGCTGAAGTGTCCCAAGTGCGGCCACAAGATGCTTTACCACACAGACACCAAGATACTTTCTGACAAGCGCAAGTCCTGCGTATACTGTGGCAAGAGCTTCAAGGTCAAGGAGCACATCGTAAATGAAGTCACTTAATCCTGACCCATCCATGGCCCCCACACCCAAGGAATTCAAACCCCCTAAACCCTCAAATTCAGCCACCTCAACCCCTCTAAACCTATTTTAAAAACAAAACAAATATAAACCCTCATTTTTTCCTAGAACACAGTTTCTAGCAGATTTGACGCAAAATGACAGACGAACCAGAACAGGACCCAGAGACACCTCCCGAAGATACAGAGACTGCTACAGAGGAAAATAACGACCGTATCATACCTACAGTAGTAGAGGACGAAGTAAAGCGCTCATACCTCGACTATTCAATGTCTGTCATAGTAAGCAGGGCACTCCCTGACGTAAGAGATGGGCTAAAGCCAGTCCATCGAAGAATCCTTTTCGCCATGAACGACCTGGGCATGCTCTCTACAAAGCCTTTCAAGAAGTCCGCAAGGATCGTCGGTGAGGTGATAGGTAAGTACCACCCGCACGGCGACTCTGCAGCCTATGACACAATGGTCAGGATGGCGCAGGACTTCTCACTCCGCTACCCGCTTATACAAGGCCAGGGCAACTTCGGTTCTGTTGACGGTGATTCTGCAGCAGCGATGCGATACACAGAAGCACGTCTCTCAAAGGTCTCAGAAGATATTCTCGAGGACATAAAGAAGGACACGGTTGATTTCCAGCCGAACTTCGACGGTGAGCTGAAAGAGCCGGTCGTTCTGCCGAGCAAGATCCCGAACCTTCTTGTGAACGGTTCCAGCGGTATTGCAGTAGGCATGGCAACAAACATCCCTCCGCACAACATGTCTGAGGTCATTGAAGGAACGATTGCTTTCATCGACAATCCTGAGATATCCCCTGACGAGATGATGGAGCACATCAAGGGTCCTGACTTTCCGACCGCAGGCATCATTTGCGGCATCGGCGGTATAAGGGACGCGTTCAGATCCGGCCGCGGCAAGATTAGAGTGCGCGCCAAGACAGAGTTCGGCACTGTGCATGGCAGGAACGCAATAATAATCACTGAGATACCTTACCAGGTCAACAAGGCCATGCTGATAGAGCACTCAGCTGATCTTGTGAGGAGCAAGCACCTGACAGGCATCCATGACATAAGGGACGAGTCTGACAAGGATGGTCTCCGTGTTGTCTTTGAGCTGAAGCATGACGCGACTCCAGAAGTCGTCCTCAACCAGCTCTTCAAGCACACAAGGCTTGAGACAACATTCGGCATAAACTGCCTCGGATTGATAGACAATGCCCCAAGACTCCTCAATATCCGGGACATCCTGGGATGTTTTGTCGACCACAGGAAAGAGGTAGTCACGAGGCGCACAAAGTTCGACCTGAACAAGGCAGAGGAGCGCGCCCACATCCTTGAAGGCCTGATAACTGCGTTGAATGACATCGATAATGTTGTCCAGAAGATAAAGCAGTCCCAGGATGTAGACACTGCAAGATCACTTCTCATGTCTGACTACTCATTGACAGAGATCCAGGCAAAAGCGATCCTGGATATGCGCCTCCAGAAGCTAGCTTCACTGGAGCAGGAGAAGATAAAGGACGAGCACAAGTCCCTCCAGCAGCTTATCGCAGAGCTGAAAGGCATCCTGGAGTCAGAGCAGAAGGTAAAAGACATAATCAAGCAGGAGCTCAATGAGATGAATGAGAAATACGGTGACGCAAGGCGTACAGAGATAAGCACCGACGTGGAAGAGGACATATCTGTAGAGGATCTTATCGAAGAAGAGGACATGGTAGTCACCATAACCCACGCAGGCTACATAAAGCGCATCCCTGTTGACACATACAGGAGCCAGGGCCGCGGCGGAAAAGGCATAATCGCAGCTTCAATGAAGGATGATGACTTTGTAGAGCATCTTTTCATAGCATCCACGCACGCGCAGGTGCTTCTTTTCTCGAACCATGGACATGTATACTGGTTGAAGGTGTATGATATCCCTCTCGGTTCAAGACAGGCCAAGGGAAAAGCTATAGTCAACCTCATAAGACTCAAGGAAGGCGAGCGCATCAAGGCCTTCATTCCAGTGCGTGAGTTCGATGACCAGCATTATGTGATGATGTGCACAAAATCAGGCACAATCAAGAAGACATCGTTAGAGGAGTTCTCAAGGCCAAGGCGCGGCGGCATCAGGGCAATCAACATAAACCAGGGCGACGCTCTGATGGACGTTGTCATGACCGACGGCAACATGAATGTGATAATAGCGACGAGAAACGGCATGGCTATAAGGTTCTCAGAGAACGATGTCAGGCCCATGGGCCGCGCAGCGGCAGGTGTCAGAGGTATCTCATTGAAGGACAAGGACTCTGTGATAGGTATGATTCTCGCAGAGGATGAGAAGACCATCCTTACAGTGACTGAGCATGGCTATGGAAAACGCACACCTGTCTCTGAGTATCGTTTCATAAAGCGCGGCGGTGTTGGTGTAAAGAACATAATCTGTTCTGATCGCAATGGCAAGTGCAATGCTGTCCGTTCAGTCACAGATGATGATGAGATAATGTTCATATCGCAGCACGGCATCATAATCAGGACTAAAGCGAAACAAATAGGGGTGATAGGTAGGGTGACGCAGGGCGTCCGTCTGATGAGTCTGAAGGACGGAGACGTGTTGATAGACGTTGCTAAGATAATAAATGAAGATTAAGGTATAAAATGAAAGGAATCATCATAACCCACCCCGGTTTAGAGGCTGTTTCTGGAAAGGAGATAAAGGAACTGATAAAGCAGGAGCCTAAGCTGAAGCGCTCTGTGGCGATGTTCACCACTGACAAGATAGAGGACCTCTGCACCCTGTGTTACAGGTCCCAGAGCGCCATGAAAGTCCTGCAGCTCTTCTTCTCAGGAGAGGCAAAGAAACTGGATGACGTGCTTCCCACAATAAATGACCTGAACCTCGCAGAATGGCTGAGGGAAAAGACCTTCTGCGTAAGATGCAAGATTGTTGATAATGATTTCTTCGACACAATGGAGTCCGAGCGCCTCATCGGAGAGGTGATTCATGAGAAGTACGATGCCAAAGTAAGCCTGGAAGACCCGGATGTAACTTTTTATGGTTATGTGATAGAAGACACATTCTATTTCGGTGTAGATTTCGCAGGCTTTGACCTTAGCAAGCGCAACTACAAGATATTCGCACTGGCAGACTCTATAAAAGCCAGCACAGCATACTCACTAGTGCGCCTAGGCGGCTACAAGAAGGGCATGACAATGCTCGACCCCTTCGCACATTCCGGAGTTGTCGCAATAGAGGCAGCATTCTACGCCAGCGGCAAGCCAATCAACTACTACAACAAGGACAAGTTCGCATTCCAGCGCTTCCCGCACTTCAAGAATTACAATTTCGATGATTTCTTCAAGAAACATGACACCTTCGAAGAGAAACTGAACGGCATAACAGCCTCAGACAACCAGCAGCGCCACGTGAAAGCCGCAGAAAAGAACGCAAAGATAGCAGGCATGAATAAACTGATCAATTTCACAAGGATGGACGTAGAATGGCTGGACACAAAGTTCGAAAAGCAGAGCGTAGATAGGATAATCTCAAACCCCCCCAAAGTAAGCAGGCTTCTGAGCGAAAAAGGCTTTGAAAAGATGTTCCAGGAGCTGTTCTATACAGCAGATTTCATACTCAAACCAGAAGGTCGCATTGTAATTCTGGTGAAGAGCTACCAGCAGATCCTGAAGCACGCCCAGAGGCACAACTTCGCGATAACCGGTAACTTCAAGTTCATGCAGGGAAAAGAAGAATTGAGTATTCTGGTGTTTGAGAAGAACTGATTCTATAAAAAAAAAGTGTCGGACCGCCATAAGCCGCCTTCTGTCAGGCCCGAACGCAGAAATCAAGTTCCTGCGCGATAGCCTGTTTTGACATTCTACTTAGCGTCTCGAAGACTTGCACAGACCAGGGCTAGCCGTTTAATCCATTCCTCAAAAAACGTCAGGAGGTTAACTCATCCCTTTCGCAAGGGACTTCGCATCCATCATCCTATGATGAGGTGGTCTCGTTTCTGAGCTGTTGCCGCGGGTTTCCCCGCCTGGCTTCCACCAGTGGCCACAAAAGTGGGCGGACTTTCCTCAGCGACCCGAAGGTCTCCGGTTGTCAAATAGCAGTCCTACATTATATTATAGGAATAAGCCCATTTAAAAATCTAACCTTCATCACCGCTACCTATATAAACCCCCTCCTTCTCCCCCCATATATGGCAAAATCAAACAAGGTTCAGATGCCATCAGGGATGGGTGGGCTGACAAGGTATTTTGATGATTATTCTTCGAACATAGAGCTAAAGCCAGGCCACGTCATTATACTATCTATAGTAGTGATGGTTATAGTGATATTCTTGCATCTCCAGGGATATGCAATGTTAGGTATACAGTAAAAATGATTCCAGGCATGAATCCGCGGAAGATGGCCCAGGCAATGAAGCGCATGGGTATCCAGCAGGTTGACATCCCGGCGACAGAAGTCATAATCAAGACTCCAGATAAGGAGCTGGTAATTCTGGATCCGCAGGTGGCCAAGGTGAACATGATGGGCCAGGAGACTCTCCAGATAACAGGCGAGATCCACGAGCGCGAGATATCTACAGAGCCGGACATAAATGAGGACGATGTCAAGACCGTGATGGAACAGACCGGTGTATCTGAGGAAAAGGCCAAGGAAGCTATACAGGAAAATAAGGGCGACCTGGCCGCAGCGATAATGGCCCTACAAGAGTGAATTCTAAAGCGTTCTGTTAAGTGAATTTTGCGTTCTGAGAGTGTTGAGCTGATATGCTTGTTTTCTAAGGGCTAAGAGTCTAAGAATCTGCAGAGCTTCTCTTCAGTGGATTCGAAGTCCTCAGAGCTCAAGAGTGTTTTTGCTCTTACCGCGCACCTGGTCGCTGATGACTCTTTTCGTATCTTGCCGGCCGCAGGCATTCTCCTTTATATTGTTCATTTACCGGAAACGCAACACTTTCTTCGGGACGCAAAGTCGAGGCCTGCTACGGTTTTACTCGCTACGCTCTCAAAACCTCCGTGCGCTGCCAGGCGAAGCGCGTAATGAAGTTCCATATGTGGCCGCCGTCCCCGTAAGGGACGTCCCCCCGGCGGCATTCATACCGTTGCTGGAAAGCGCTTCGCAAAGAGGGCAGCGGCGGCCTCGACTTTGCTGTATGTGGTGCTATAACTCCAAAACCCCCTTTCAATACCTTTTTAAACAACAACCAACACATAATATTGATGGAGTCAGTTGAGACTCTTTTAGAGAGGGCAAGGAGAAGCTTACAAGTCGCTGAGCAGGTCTTGATAAACACATACCCGCTAGTCAAAGACCCGAAGCTAATTCTTGCCGTAGCTGAAGACATACACGCAGCACTAACAAGCGCCGCAGAAGCAATAATCATCAAAAAAGGCAAATACAACCCAGAACTCCAATTCCATCAATACCTAGAAGCGCTCGAAAACACAATCACCAATGACGAACAGGACCTCCTAAAACGCTTGCACAACATCATCCAGGGCCACAAGGAGAGCCCGGTAGAGTTCCCAAGAAAGGACCATTTCGTGATCTGCGACAAAAAATATGATTGCGACGTCATCTCGCTGGATGATATGAAAAAGTATTTATTTAGGGCAGGTTTATTCGTGGAAAAGGCCGGGGATACAGTAAGGGGAAGCAGAAAAGATGAATGAAATTTTGGACGACGCGAGTGAAGAGATTAAGCGCGCTGATCATCTCATATTCGTGAGCTTGAAGTATACGAGGACTTGTGATGTCCTCAAGCACATAGTAGATCGCCTGATAAACTGCATCAACTTCACTTTCACAGCACTTCTCGAGCATCTGAAAGAAGAAGGTAAGCTGGAAGAGATCCCGACAGCACCGATCCCTAAGGCCCTCAAGATAAAGGAGCTTTTCCCAGATGACGAGTTCCTTCCAGAATACGCTGATTTCTTCATGCGCCTGAGAAAGATAAGCAAAGCAGACTTCTCAAGGGCCTGCGAGTTCAGACGCCACGTCACCATGACTGTTGTTGTCGACGAGGAGATCATAAAGATAGATATCGACAACATAACAGAGTATTTCAAGCGCACCAAGGAGTTCTACGCGCATGTCAAGGACATGATAGATCCTGAGCCTGAGGATTAGGCTTTTCCCACCAGACCACCATCAATTTCTCTTAAGAAACCTTTATTAATACATCCTCTATAAGAACACCCATGCCTAAGAGTCTAAGACACAGGCTGCTCGAAAAGGGGTGGAGTGAAGAAGAGATAGAGCACACCATGCATATTCTGAACTCTCCAGATAAGGTAGAGAGGTACGAGCATTACGCATACTCCTCACATCCTTTGATCTATTGGGCAGGTCTTGTCGTCGCCATTATAGGAAATTTCATCCTCGCAGTGGCGCTCATCCCGTTTCTCATGATCCTCAACTCCGCACAATTATACATAATATTGGGGGTCGTAGGCCTTGTCTTCGGCGCGATGTTCAACCATATCATAAAAGATATCGAGCATGTCGACCAGAAACACCACATCGCAGCCGGGTTGTTCATCCCTGCAATCGCTCTGGTGACTGTTTATTTCATGGTTGGCGTCTCCAACAAGTTCAATGCAGTGATAAACAACCCTAATCCTCATAGCGAATTAGGCATGAGCATCATCTACCTTATCTGCTTCAGCGCACCATACATCTTCTACAAAGCCAAGGATTTCTTGTGGTATCAGAAGCCTGCTTACTTTGGGGGGGTTTGAGATTATC
>JBHPEY010000005.1:0-67424 GCA_042576705.1 Nanobdellota archaeon
CAGGCAGGCCATTGCAGTCCTCGTCATAAGAGCAGTTAAAGGAGCAGTTTGAAGTTATGAGCTTATCATAATCCTCGCAGTCAGAGCCCAACTCACAGCCAAGGCCATATCCATCACCGTCGTGATCATAGATGCAATCTGTAGTCTGCGTGCAGTCAAGATTGACATACGGATCCGTGTCATTGCAGTCTGCTTGATTATCGCATCCCCAACCATAACCGTCCCCGTCATTATCTGTAATGCAATTATTGGAACAGCCGACCAGGTGAAGAGGGTTCATGCCATCACAGTCCTGGTTGTTGGCGCATCCAAGGCCGTAGCCGTCACCATCCTCGTCGAAGACGCAGCCATCTGTACAGTTGTCAGTCCATCTTGGGTGGCGACCGTTGCAGTCAAGGCCGAGTGAGCACCCCACCCCAAACCCATCACCATCCGTGTCCTGGATACAGCTGTTGTCACATCCTACCAGCATACGAAAATCCTCTCCATGACAATCAAAACCAACAGGACACTCGAGGCCATAGCTATCACCGTCATTATCATCCACACAGCCATTGGGGCAGTTCACTGTCAGGGAAGAATCATCACCCTTGCAGTCAGGCCCGTTTGTGCAGCCAAGACCGAACTCATCCCCATCACCATCTGAAATGCAATTATTCGGGCAGACTGTAGTCAGGTCAGCATTACGACCATTGCAGTCATCTCCCAGTATGCAGCCCGGCCCGTAGCCATCTCCATCAAGATCCTGGATGCAGCCATTAGCGCACCCAATATTCTGCAGAGGGTCGGTATCATCACAGTCAAAACCGAGCACGCAACGCTCGCCGTAACCATCATTATCTTTATCGATACCTCCCGGACACGCCCCGCCGGTCTGGTTAAGACCGAGATCAGAAAGGTCGAGCAGGACTGTCTGTGAACCCCTGGCCACGTTATCTGCATTGTCCTTGACATCCCAGCACACGACTGTCGTCTTGAAAAGAGGTATCACCACAGGATCAATGAAATACTGTGTAGCATTGCATCCCTTATCATAAGAGGTCCCGTAATAAGACCCTATCGGGGAGCAGCCGCTCTGGTTATCGATGCAACTCATGCTCACCGTATCACCTGCAGAAGACTTCTCGACGATGATTGTCGGCGGGATGTTGTCGCAGCTCTTCCCTGTCTCATCGAAAGTTATCATGTTAGACACGCCTTGCTGGCCTATGTTGCCTGCCCCGTCAACAGCCCAGATATTGAACACATAATTCCTTGAAGAGACAAGCGAGAAAGCGGTCCCATTGTTGCTCTTGGAGACGCTCACGGAATCATCGGAAGTGCTGCCGTTCGCCATTGGAGTCCCTGCAGTGCCGACCACCCATCTGTATCCGGATATGCCTGAATGAGTATCATTCGCAGAGAATTCTGCCGAAAGCTTGTTTGAACAGACAGGGCTTGTCGCATTCACGACAGGCACGGAAGGTGGAGTGTTATCTATAACAAAGGTGTAATCTATCGTGTTTGACATAGGATCGAAACCGACCCCTTCAGGGACGTCACATCTTATGGAGATCGAATACGCGCCTGCGGGCCTTTTCCCGATGCCCCTGTAATGGACTGTATCCAGGTCATTGTAAGACGATGAAAGACGCGCAGAGGGATCAGAATAGGATGTGGGACCAATCCCTTCATTGTTTGACTTGTAGACGCAATAGGAATTCCTGTTGGTCGTGACATTGAGAAGGATATTATTTCCCTTGCTCATCTTCGGCGGGGATAACACGCTTATCTTGAGCCCTGCGCTGAGGTCTATATCCAATGGTACTGTCACACGAGGGCTGTGGAACCGCGCCCTGTCCTCACATTCAACATAGAAGGTGTGACTTGCCTTGAGCGGCACTCCTGGAAAGACTATGTCATCTGAGGCGGCCTTCTCGTAGGCGTAGAAATCATCCTGATCGTAACCTGTAAAAGCGACCATATCCCAGTAGGTTGTGTTGTCCGCTTCTATGTACCTGCATATCACGGGCTCGGAGGCCTTGACAGTCAATGTGGAAAATATCGCCCCTGAAAGAGGAAACTCCACCAGAGGAGACGGGTCGAAAGTGGCAGACTCTATCTTTGGAGGAGTGGTGTCTGCAAATATCCTGAAGTTGTTGAAGTTCTCCCTCTCGAGATCATCCTTGCATGCAACGACCAATATCCTGAAACCCAACGGGTTGTCAGGGTCGACCTCATAATCAAATATCTTGTGGATCATCTGGAGGTCTTCAGCAGATGCATCTCCTGTCGAATCAAAATACTTCAGGCGGATATCATCAAAAGATCCCACTGAAACACCAGTATACTTGCACTCGCAGGGCCTCGATGTCTTGACTGCCACTGTAAACTCTGTCGAATTGCCGACCCCGATGCTGTTCGGCTCCAGCAGCTCGATGGTTGTCGACGGGATGAACACGTCGAAGGAATAGATGTATTTGTTGGGATTCCCGACCAGGTCAGAGGCGTGTATCACCAGGTCATGCCTTCCGTTGAGAAGGGCCTTTGAAGGCACGAACACAAATGTCTTATCGTCAATCTGTGAGCTCAAATCCACAGGTATGATCCTGCCAGTCTCAACCTCTTCTATGACATAGCTTATCAGCACAACCTTCTCCTGGAATGCCGCGGTTATCTGGGGCTTGACCTCATTGACAGTCTCAATAGCCAGACAGAACGAACTTAACAATATGAATGCAATTATTGGTAATGCAATTATTGACCTCATTGTGTCGGGATATTCCCATTTTCTATGAGTGAGGGAGGAAGGCATTTAGTCCAGTCTTCCCCAAGACAAAACAGCGGACCTGATGGTGGCGTGATGTCGGTTATCACCTGAAGGTCCCTCCGGCTTATGTGCCCGGCAATATCGCTTGCAAAAATACTCATGTTGTTGATATGATTTATCAGCATGTGTGAATAGACAATCGGCGACAGTGCGAGACCGCCCACAGAAGGATCAGGCAGCTTCACACTCACTGTGAAGGCATCCGGCTTCCCATCTACATAGGTTATGTTCGCAAGCTTCTTATCATTAGCGACTCCTGTGGTCTCGTTGAAATCTCCAGGATACACCCAGACCCTGTCTATATCATCGTCAATCAGGGTCCCTGAAACCACAACGCTCGGATACGACGTGAACAGCTCTGTCCCTATCTCGACAGTGTTTGATATGCCGATGGTCAGGTTCGCTATCCTGGGAGCGGTCAGGTCGATATAAACAGGAATAGTCACAGATCTCTTGTTGCCTGCGAAGTCTGAAAGGGTCACCTTCATGGAGGTGTTCCCCTCATCAACCTTCTTATAGTCGGGCACGTTCCACACAAAGTAATATAATTGTTCCTGGCCTGAGGTGTAAAGCGGCTTGTAATGCTGGCCCAGCACCTCTAGATCAGCATACAATGAATGCCTCTCATTCTTCACCCATGCAAAGAGTGTCAGGTTTATGTTATCCATGAACCTCGTCTGGAACGCGAGCGTGTAGTCAGGCGCCTGGTCGTCCACCGTGAACTTGAACGGGCCATATGTGCCGGTGTTCGACTGTGTCTTGTCGTCCAGTATCTTGTATGCCTTTATGATGACCCCATAATCCATCCAGGCCATCCCGCCCGTGGTCTTTGGCGTGGCAAACTTGCAATAGAAAATGTTGTATTCAGTCTCTGTGCAGTCTGCGGCCTCACCTTCTGTAGGGGTAGACTCCATGATAATATCAACCAGAGTCACGTCATTCGGCTCTGCGCTGAAATCCACTATGAAATCAGGCGATTTCGTGACATACCACCTATCGTCGCCAGGTGGACCTGAGAACCCACCTATCAGCTCGAAATATGGATTCGCAGGCACGTTCCTGTCTATATTAAAGGTCCAGTGGGATGATGTAGAGTCCTCATTAAATGGGTTCAATGCAAGGTCTGTCCCCTCAACCGCAATATTGTAATCACCATCATCAAGATTATCCACTGAATGGTATATCTTATGGTACCGGGAGTTAGGATCAAGAGCTTCATACTCTCTTGCCCGTTCTATAGAGTAGGTGACGGCATGCCCGTTCATGAGGAAATCCACTGAATTGTTGAACAGGCCGGACTCCCCTGTACCCTCCTTGACGATAACGGATATGTCAAACGTCACCTGTGAAGTCGAGCCATCCAAAGGATAATGATTCACCACCTGCGGAGAGACAGTATCGGCGAAGAATGTCAGATACGACGGAACGGTATTTATCCTCGGGTAACGCACCCTGTTCCCCACCTCATCGTAGGACTTCATGTAGAATGTCGTGTTCTTGAACATCGCAAGCGACAGGTTAAAACCGAACCAGTATGTCGGGTTAACCGTGTCATAGAAGAATACGCTCTTGTCATTCACACCATCTTCCAGACCAGAATCAATGGCCACAGAAGTGAACTCTTCTGCAGAGTCATACGCGAGACCCGTGACATCATAGAACATGCCATAACTGCCATAGGTCTCCTTGGGCCCCATCGTGGTCTGTTCAGTGTTGAATCCTATGTACATGCCCGAATCCACATAGGTCTGCAGGTTGCCTATTATCCTCACCTCATCGTCCCACTTGAGGCCTGCAAGGACCGTGTCCTCATGCTCCATCGATGTCGGTGTCTGCATGAATGTATATTCAGAGTCCTTGTCATCAATAGTGGTCACTGCAATGACATCCAGCAATTCCTCAGTATATCCTGTCAAGAATATGCTGTCTCCACGGACATAATACGTGCCGTTATGGTAATGGACAGGGTATCCCAACGCCTGAAACTCAGACTGCTCCTTGGACGGGTCCTCGAGGCTCGGCTCAAGCACCGGAGCTGCAGGGGGCTTGGTGTCAAGCACTATTGTCATCGATCCTGTCCCTGTAACATTATGATAATCAATCCCCTCGGCAGTGAATGTCAGCAGGCCCTCAAATCCCCTGTTGGCGTTTATGTTCTCCATAAAGAACATGCCCTCCCAGACAGACGGGTCTGTGGTCGGCAGCAATTCCACTGCATTGCTGAACTTCGAAGGAGAAGAACTGTATATCAATGAAGGCTCATCCAGGGCAGGGCTTATGAAAGGCTTATCAGATGACACCCTTACCTTGTACATGACATTCAGGACAACAAAGCCTGCTGTCGTGCTTCCATCCAACAGCTCGATGGTTATGTTAGGGGGGACCTTATCGATCTGGAAAAGCTCATTCTCGACAGGCACCTCTGCATTATCTCCAATATCCTTGGAGAAATAAGTCAGGTGCGTGGTCTCATCAAGGCCGATATAATTCCCGTATTCCTCCCATAACAGACCGCTGGAGCAATCCTCTCCCTCGCAATAATGCGATGAACTGCATCCGAAACTCCAATCCCTTCCGAGCCCCTCCAGTGCAGGGTCCCCGCAATGCAGATGCACTGCTATGTCCCTGTTGTACCAGCCATTGTATGGGCTAGCATCAACACTGTGCATGGTCACGGGCGGCTCCTGATCGATCGCAAAGATTATCTGGTCTGCGGAATTCCCCCTGATCTTTCCCGTCTCAACATCAGCAAATATTTTGCACTTCACATAATACCTGTGGAAGCCATGACCAAGGGTCACATCTGAGCTGTGATGGGTCATGGGGGCGGTCTCTGCTCCTGTCGTGCTGAACAGGGTCATGGAATCGAAGATGCCCGCATTGAAGGTCACGTTATCCCAGAATCTTGGATCATCTGAGGGTGAGTAGAGATATCGACACTCTCCGTTCAGACCTGTATCCACGCTGATCGTTATTGTCGATGAGTTGAACGTGTCCATCGGCTGCGGATTTGTCACAGACATGTCGCCCTCTATCTTCAGCAATATCTCTCCTTCAGCCACGTTCCCTACACTGTCTAAGCAACGATACCTGAATGAGTAGATATTGTCAGGCATGCCGGTATAATTCAGCACCCATGAGTTGTTGTACTCATTCTTCACGTCCTGTGAAGGATATATATGAGAGTCTGCGAGATACATCTCTGCGCTGCACACTGCGTTCGGCTCATCCTCTTCATACATCTGGAATATACCCATGGTCAATGTCAGGTTGGTCCTCCACACATCCTCAGCGCGTTCATAGGATATGTTAGCGAACTCGAATGTGACATTAGGGGGGTCAGCATCCAGGTATACCCTGAAGTCCCTGACCTCCTCCAGGTTGTGGGAGACGTCCTCAGAATAGTACCGTATCCAGTGCCATCCTGACTGGGCACCTTCGCTTATGTCATAATCGACATTGAAAAATATGTTGGAGTTGTTGATCTTGTTTCCCTCACTGTGGCTGACAAAATCTGCTGTGCCATTCGGGTAGCAAGACATCCCATCCTTTGCGATACAAGCGAATGTTGTGGGGTAATAAGTCTCAGCATACTCGGTTGACCTGTCATTCACAGTAGCCATGATAGTGAAGTTAGCGGCAATCCTCTGGGGATCTGTTTCATTTGCATAATGAGAAATCAATGTCACTGGATTGGTTATGTCCTTCATGCAATCCATAGCAACCGGTATAGCTTCGCTCCACCCATTATAACAGTCTGCTGACTGTATCATGTTTACCTGTTGGTTTGCAGGTGTGTTAACCCCAACGGTCTCTATGACAGGCGCGTCATCAGAGTTCTTGAAACACCTTGCGGAAAATCCCTGTATTGTGGTGCTAGACCCCTCCTCATCAAACGTAGTGGTATGGGTCTGCGAAAGCGACCCCCACTGGCATTTGCCGAAGCCGAAGAAATCATCGCTCTCCTGCACTATGCTGTTTGTATCACCTGTCCTCATGAAAACCTCGGGGTCTGTATTCCATAAGACATCTGCTGCGAATTGCGTGCTGGTCGATCCCTCCTTGGAGAAGGGGCTGTCAGAGGCTATGCAATCCTTCTCTTCATCGTAATTCTGGCACGAGACCTCTATCTCATGGGTGCACCTGTAGAAATGAGTGTTACCCTCCTGCTGGGCCCTTTTTGGGTCTGTGATGAGCACATTGGCAAGCTCGGGAAATAGGTCAGACTCCCCTGGAAGGCTTGCCTTGTCAAAATAACACCGACCATAAAGCATGCAGCTGTTCTTGCTGCACCTGCCGAATATCTCGTTCTCGGGATCGTGGCAGCGGCCACATTCCTGCTGCTCTGTTAGGTTGGTCCTGCAGACACCTATACCTAATTCAGCGAAATCAGAATGAGGGATCCACTCGCAATGATGGTCTGTCGCATTGAACTTCCTGCATGCCTCCTGGGAATGGAAATCATAACATGTCGATTCCTCTGACATGGTATAGAACTTGTTCACATTGGTGTATGTGTAATCCAGGTAACAGGCGGGCAGATCTGCGCAGTTGATGTAACCTTCCCTTGTCTGTTTTGCCTGATCTGATGGCGGTGCGCTAGGCGCCCTGCCGAAATCATTAAGTCCCAGAAGATTATAAGCGTCCCGGCCCCAGGCGTAGCCGTTCGTGCTCGAGGCACCGAATATCCCGAAAGGATTGTTGCAGTACTGACAGATGGACTTTGCCACGCATTGTGTCTTTCCAGCCAATGCAGCATCCCCACTTCCGTAGGGGCCTACACACATAAATTCCATATTATTATTATCAATATTGCAGTCGACCTGGAATACGCTTGTCACATCCACAACCAAGTTGTCCTCACTGCAGGTCGAACGCACATTTCCATAGCAGAACTCCTCTGCCCAGGGATAGTGCTCATTGAAATCAAAACATCCTTCATTGCCTGCGCGTACACAATGGATGCTCGCGTCCCAATCCTCCTGCTGAACAGTATCAGGAGGGTGTATCAACTCGCTATATATCCCTTCCACCTTATAGCAGTAGTACCTATCTGACCCGGTTGGGCTGCCCTCGAATTCAGTGTCTACAAAACTGTTGACAACACCCAGCGGCGCTGCATTCAAAGGGATATACACTGAATCTTCATCATCGGGATCGCATCCTGTGCCTTCAATATCATCTGTAGTGCACCTCAGAACATTGTATGCCTGGGCGTTCTCATTGACGCACTCATCAGTCCAGTTTATCTCTATCTCGCGCCTGAAAGACACGCCTTTGACAGGGGCCACAACCGGTCCCGGAGGGAGTTCATTGCATGTGGTCGGGCAGGTGCACCCTACCCTGCCATCGTAGGCAATACTGTATGCTGTATCGTAAGCCGTGTAATCATTACCGTGCTCGCTACCGCCCGGGCCTATGTAGAACGGTGCACTTCCTGGCTCCAGTTTAGGGATTGCACATCTGTCTTTTGTGCAGCCGTACTTCCGGTACTTCCAGAGATCGCCCCAGTCAGCCGCGTTTGCGGTGACTATGCCGTCACAATCCTCATCCCCTTCAAGGATGTTGTTCCCGCAAATTCCTGGGCCCACAGGACAAGTGCAGTCAGGTGAGCACCCCTCACAATTGCCTGATGCTGCATCGGCTACCACCCCATCAATAAGCGCGCCTCCTGGATCACATCCCTCGGGAGCATTGACCTGCCCATCACCGCATATCTGGGGCGGGAGACACTTGCAGGGTTTCAGATCATCAGGCTTGCCGCATTCATTGATGGAACACTCTGATGAGGGATTGAAATTCGCAGGGTCCCATATGTTCTGCACGTTCAGGAACATGCCGTCACAATCCTCCAGCGGGGCGTCAATCACACCATTGCCGCAGCCTGGAGTGTACTTGCAGGTGCATTCCTTGGTCTCGCCAGGCTCTATGCAATTTCCAGGACAGAGAGAATCATTGCCTATTATGTTCCCGCTCTCGTCTCTTTTCGGAAGACCTGTCTCATCATAGTAATCACACTGCTCATACACGCCTTCTGCATTCGGAAACTGTATCACTGCATCACCGCAATAGGTGTCCTGGCATGCGGGGCTGCCGGGATCTGTGATAGGGTCTGTGCCTATACACTCCACATCATTACAATCAAGAAACCCGTCACAGTCATTATCAAAATTATCAGAGCACTTGTCCAGGTCCTGGCCGGCGTCAAACTCCACAGGCCGGTAATATGTCAATGTAACTGTCTTCAGCAATCCCTGTCTTGTCGTGTAAATATGGTTGCAATCAGGGTCGCACTTGTCGGCAAGATCGCTCTCCCAGAAGAACTGATCACCATCATCATCCCTGTTATTGCCGCATATCTCAGCCCCTTCCGGCGGAGTGACAGGTATGTCGAGGATTATCACAAACTCTGTAATATCCTCCCCGTCGATTGTGTAGGAAGCTGAATTTATGATATTGTTCTTCATCACCGTGACAGTGCCTGAAGATTGGTCAGGAAGAAGACTTATGGTGAATCTCCCCTCGCTGTCGGTGATAGCATTCTTTGGTCCAGCGCTCACATCCACTCCCTCGATGCCCCAGCCGTCAGGAGACTTGACTGTCCCATGGATGCTGAAGAAGGTCGTAGCCCTACAGCTAGGGCTGGAAGTGCAGGCGCCGAATGTGGGAAATACTGACTGGTCCTTGGAACAGCAGTATTTTGAGGTTGATGATGTCAATGCTGAACCGCACAGGCAATTCGCGGAGTTCTCCTGCTCACAATTCACATATGGGCAGGAAGGCTTGGCACCTGCACATATCTGGTTGGCGATAGAAGCATCATCAGCAGGATTCATGTCGAATGGTTTTATGTAGATGGGTTGGATGTCGCCCTCCATTCCAACACAGGTAATACGATAGTTGGCCTTCGGCATCTCTGGTATCTCATGACAGCAAGCGACTATATCACACGCCTGGATCTCCTCACAGGGCTTCATCTCGAAATCCTGCAGTTCAGAACACGCGGATTCAAAAAAGACGCCGTCTGTGCAGCCGATGGAACCCACACAACAGCCTGCTGACAAGACTTCAGAAGATAGCATTACAATAAGAATGACTAGTAAAATCGCTACCAAAAACCTCTTTTTTACCATCAATCCACCACTCTTTCCGAAGCCTGAAATGCCGCATAAAGCAGTCTCAAGCTGTTCCTCTGCTAACTGCAGTTCAAGGAAGCTGAAGACTTTTCCATTTAAAAAGGTTTTGCTTTTTTACGGCTGAAAACAGCTGAACTCAAGCAGATAGAGCAGGAACGGCGCTGCAAAAAGTATATAAACGCAATACTGCTGTTATGCAACGAAAGAGGTGGAATATGAAGGACATAGTCCGAAAATTAGAGATAGGCCTTGAAGAGCTGCTGCTCGTATTTCTCATCATCATAGAGGCCATGGATTTCTTCACCATAATCCACCCGGTGCTGGAGTATGTCGAAAAGGTCCTCGCAATCATAGCCATGTGCTACCTGTTCTACAAGGCAAGCATAACAAGGATAACTTTCGGGCGGCGCGAGAAAAGCTTTGACCTGATGATCGTTGTCGCTTACTGCCTGCTCTCACTCAAGACACTGATAGGTTTTGTCATATCTGCCGCAGAAGAGAAGACTGCGATGAGCGGGTTCTACTCACTCGTACTCGATAATGCAGGGACAATAGAAGAGGTCGGGTTCTGGATAGGGGGGCTGCTCATCATCGCACTGGCTGCGTTCCTCATACATGAGAAGATAAAGAAGCCATGCATAATGCAGATAATACAGGAGAGCAGGAAGGCAAGGGGTGCCTGGCAGAACATCGTGCACTTCCTCAGCATATACCTTGTGCTGATGTCAATATTCGTCGTCATATTCTCATTCGCAATAGAATGGCTTGCACTGACTGTCGATGCCCCCATCATGATGATCATCCTCTTCTTCTATCTTTTTGTGATAGTGAAACGTGGGAAAGGCATGAAGACAGAGTCATTCCTGACAAAGATCGCGGAAACCAGCGAAGGTTTCTATGAGAGATTCGTCTCGCTCTTCCATTCGCGCAGCACGATCGCCACAGCCATAACCGGCCTGCTCGTGCTGCATCTTCTCGTCGACATAGGACACTTCATCATACCATATACAACAGGGCTGATGTATCCCTGGTACTTTGCACAGATGGGCGCAGGGCATGACCCGCTCAGTTTCCACATGCTCAATGACTTCGCGAATGCCGGGACTGTCCTTCCGCAGATAGGTGTCCTGTTCATCTACACACTCAACATCCTTGCAATCCTTATGCTCTTCTTCGGACCAGCATATGCATGGTATTTCTTCTACAAGAAAAAAAGGGTCGACATCCCTCCTGTGCTGTGGCTCTTCTTCGGGAGCATGGCAGTCTTCATCATGGAGCCGGTGTTGCGCATGGGAAGGATGAACCAGCCCAACCTGCTCGGGGTCGACATCACCACCCAAAGCATACCTATCCTCCAGAACATACTTGGCGTGCTGCTCATCTCCGCACTCATAATGGGGATATTCTACATCCTCGGAAGAAAGAATCTCCGAAACACAACCCGGCTCGCCTTCATCATGGTGTTCTTCTATTTCGGGATGTACCTGTACCATTTCTTCGTCGACATAATCAAGTTCTATCTCATCTTCTCTGTCACTGTGATGCTTCAGGCGCACCAATACTTCATGGCAGCGCACATCTTCATATTCTTCGTGATAAAGACAATGTTCTATGTCTGCGGGTACCTGATGTTCCTCTGGAAGGGATACTTCAAGCAGAGGATATGAACAAAGAACTTATGGTGTCAAGAAGACTTACTCTGTCTTTCTCCTGTGCGCAATCTGGACGAGGATTATGAACAAGAACCCGAGGATAGGGATGCTGATCAGAGGTATCAGGTCAAAATACCAGGGCCGCTTCCGGGGCGTGGTCTCCTCTGCGATTGTCAGCGTCGAGGTCTTCTCGTGGGCATCCTCTATCCCACCTTCAACCTCGTAATAAAGATCAGCCTTTTCCTTGAGCTCATCGAAATGCCATGCTACCAATGGATCATCCTGTATTATCTCAGGCTGGACCGAGAACTGGATGTCTGCTGCTGACTCTGCGATGAACTTCGGGATGTACTCATAGACTGTAAATTGCTTAAGGTCCTGCGTGGGAACTATCTCGACATGTATCCTTGTCCGGCCATCCATTATCACCGACCGCTTCTTCACGTTCACGAAGCGCTTTGTCTTCCTGTGCATGTCTAACTGCCTGTCGATGTCATACGTGCCCTTGCCCTTGTGCAGGTCTAGGAATTGCGTCAGGGCAAACTCCTCATTTGTCAGGTTCCTGGCAGGCTCTGCCCTGCAGTTCTCGTCGACATCACCGTTGCAGTTGTCATCCCTTCTGTTGCCGCACACCTCTTCTGAAGGGAGCACTGCTGTACAGCCTGTCCACTTCCCTGCGCTGCACCTCTCTGTTCCCAACACGCAGATGCCTATGTTCGAGATGCCGCACGCCCTTGTGAGGCTATCGTCCCTGATGTTGTTGCAGTCATCATCCCTGTTGTTGCACACCTCTCTCGCGCCAGGGTTTATCGAGGCGTCGGAGTCATCGCAATCGTATGATCTCTTGCAGTACTCACCATAGCCGTCGCCATCATTGTCTATGCACTTGTTCTTATCGGTGATCGCCTTCTTCTGCGCAGCATCATCCACACTGAAGACAGGCGCGTCCTTATCATTATCCACAGTGAAAACAGGATCTTTTGGCTCGGGCTGCTGTGCCTTGTCTGACGTGGCTGTTGTGGATACAGGGCAATCCTCATCCACGTCGCCATCACAGTCATCGTCTATATTGTTGCCACATATCTCCTGCTTCGACACGATGCCATCCATGCAAGGGGACCACGCACCTTGTCCGCAGGTCCTGACACCCTTGCTGCAGGCACCCACGTCTGTCCCGCAGGGCATCTCATCGCCCTCTGCACATTCACAGCCCTCATCCACGTTCCCGTCGCAGTCGTTGTCAATATTGTCACAGACCTCTTCCTGTGGGAATATCGCGTCGCAGCCCTGCCAGGTTCCACTCATGCATTTCTCTTCACCTTTCCGGCAGATGCCAAGATTGTTGAGACCGCAATCCTGGAACAGGTCCTCATCAATAAGATTGTCGCAATCATCATCCAGGTTGTTGCACTGCTCCTGCGCTCCGGGATGTATCTGGGAATATCCATCATCGCAATCAATGGAGTCAGGGAAGCCGTCGTTGTCAGAATCCCTGCAGTGGGACTCTGTACTGCAGTCTGAATCGTCGCAGTCTGACAGCTGGTCGCAGTCATTGTCCTTCTGGTCGGCGCATTCTGTCTCGAACTCGTCCACAGAACACTTGTACCAGTCAGAGCAGCCACCCTCGCATAGTGTGGCGCGGGTCTTTGTGCCTCCGCAGCCGCAGGATGTTATGTTGGGCTCGCATCTCGGCAGGTGGTCGCATTGCTGGGAATAGACAGAAATAGACAGGAATGCCAGGATGAACGCTAACAGCAGGAGAGCCAGGGTTTTCATATATGTGCCTGCAGAGAATATTATATATAAATGTTATTGAGTGTGTGGTTGAGAAGTGTGTTTTGGGGGGTTTTGGGTTGGAGGGTCTTCAACCGGTTGCTACAGGGGATACAGGCAACTCAAATTCCTCCTCATGCTCAAAAAAGCTGTTCCGCATCCCTACAGTTATGGTCTTTGTTATGGGCTCATCTGACGTGAAATGTGATTCATCATAGACATGCGTAAAAATAAGATCATCAGGATTCTCAGGAGTAGAAGTCAGACCCACAAAGTCAATAGGTCTCTCTGTTATAGGCTCTTCATGATCCGGGTCAGCCCAGTCAATGATTATATCGTACGGTGTAAATCCATATGATACATCAACTGTTATCTCCAATGTCCTGGCAGGGAGCGGTTCGGACTGCACGACATCTATTACCGGGAGCAGAGCATCTACTCCTATAATCTTCTGAGCCGAAAACACCACACCATCGTGGTCTTGCACACTCACCTCGATGTTTGTCGACGCCCTACTATGTGACCCAACAGGGCCATAGAAATGTGACTGATCATAGGTGTACTCATAATCAAAAGTGCCGTCTGCTGTTTGTGATGGTTTACTCACTGGAGACAACGTGGCAGAATTAGGGCCGTCCCAGTCAATAGTGATACTGTACGACGGCACCCCATTGAGTATGGTCGCAGATATCCTCATCGTCCTTTCTTCAATCTGAGGCCGCTGCTCGATGGTCACCAGCGGGGATGTGCCAGCGGATATTACTACGTCATCAGCATCAGCGGAAACCTCAAAATAATCGTCCCGCACCCTCACATTGATGTCCTTCAGTATCTCCTCTGACCCTAACTCGAAGTTGGAGTCAGCATAGGTGTGTTCATAAATAAAAGTGCCGTCCTCTGTTTCTGTCATTAGTTGTTCGTCGCCAGGTACAGGGTCAGCCCAGTCAATGTATACAGCGTAATTCCCGTCACCTTCATTCACGTTCGTACCGGCCACATCCACTGACAGCCTCAATGTCTTGTCCTCCCACTGATCCAGCTGAGCGATCGTGACTACGGGCGGGGTGTTAGAAGCTATTGTCAGAACAGCAGTACCCTCAAACCGCGTTCCATCTGCCTCCTCCCCCCACACGCGGAATGTCTTCGTGCCAACCTCCCCGAACGGGAAGTCGCCGTAATAGTTATACGTAAAAACCTCAGGACTCAGATCATCCTCACTCAGCGGAAAGTTCTCGCCAGGTGCGGCGAATCCCCCGTAATCCGTGTAAAAACGGATAACATCATACGGTGGCACCCCATTGAGTATGGTTATAGACATCCTCGCTATCCAGGCTGCGGTCTGGGGCAGCGGGATTATCCTCACTGTCGTCTCCTCTGAAGCTTGTATTGACATCAGATCAGCGGTCTCAAACTCAACATGTTCGTCCTGCACGCTAACCTCTACGTTCTTTGTTATCCAAATCCATCCTTCAGGGAAACTTGAGTCATGATAGGTGTGCTCAAAAATAAAACCATCAGCAGGACTCACAACACCATCTTCATTGACTTCTACTGTTCTTGTTGATATGCGCTCTTCATGCAGTGGGTCATTCCACTTGACAGATATATCATAAGGCGGGTACCCGCTGGCTATGTTCACGGACATCTTCAATGTCCTGTCCAACTCCTGCGTCAGCTGCTCGATGCTCACTGTCGGCGTTCCCTCAACAACAGGCGGTTCCTCTCCGACGAGGCAATTTATCTCGAAGTACTTGTTCATGACACAAAGCGTGAGCGGGCCGGTGGGCTGTTCCTCATAGATGTGCAAAAAGCCTGGAGGAGTGATGTTTTCATGATATGATGCCTTTTTACCGTCACCGAAATCCCAGGTAATCGCAATCAGGTCATCTGCAGCAGGTGCTGTCAGTTTATAATAAACCTCACCACCTTCGACGATTGTCGTAGGATCTGTGATGTATGCAGGCTCGGTAGGCACAGGTGGATTCTGATCAGGAGGAGGAGGCCGGTCCTGGGTCCTTATCTTTGCTGTTATGTCATTCCAGAAGCTGTCTGAATACTCTTTCCAGACCTTGACGTCATCGTAAGCAGGGTTAGGGGATGAGAAGGGGTTCTCCACATATATGGAATGCATCCATTCGCCACCATCCAGTATGACCAGATTACATACCAGGTCTCTCCCATCTTCAGTTATCTGCCCCTGGATTGAGGGATTGGCTCCTATAACGCGCCCCACCAGACCACAGATATCAACAGCATAATTGGTGTACATCGCGGATATGAATGTCATGTAATCCACAACAAACCCGTCATCATCCTCTGCGACAGTCGCGCGCCTCTCGCGGATGGCACGGATCTCCCGGGCGGGTTGTGATCCGGGAAAATGGCTTATGTACAGCTTGTCGAAAGAACCTGCATTCTCTATGAAATCAAGATTTTTCTGATGGAAATCGATAGGCTTCTCTGCAAGATAGTCTATGTTCAGCAGATCACGAATGACATTCAGCAGCCTCTCAAAGACCTCTCCTATGAAGCTCCCTGTAGCTGTATCTGCTGAAACCTGCTGTGCGAGCGGCGTGGTCTTTGAAAAAATCACATTCTTAAGCTTGGCATTGTAGATTATGTCATCACCACTGCAGGCATGATAATCTCCGTCTGTCTCCAGTATCGCAGTCTCGCAGTAATCCATATCATTAGGGCCCTTGAGCACCTCAATGAAAGACTTATGCGCTCCGGCTATGCCTGTGCCTTCGCTGATAGCGTTATCAGCCTCTATAAGACAACCTTGATCACAAGCGTTCTCATCGATTTGGCATTGAACCCCTCCATCTACACATTCACCTTCTTCGCCGAAAACAGAGTCTATCTCTCCATTGAGCGACACCCCGGATATTATCTTGCCGTTCACCTCAAGGACGCAGAACTCATTCACACCAGCAGAGTCTAAGATTGAGGAGACATCGTCCCCTACAAAATCTATATATGTGCCCATCGTATCTATAGTCGTGCCGGATGTCGGCAATGCGAATTCATAACTATCACAGAAGAGGGTATATGTGTCGTCAGGAGTGGTGAAATCATGCAAGAGCTTGAAGGCAATCTCCTTTGTCCTTGTGGTCCAGTTGCCCTGATAGCAGTAGAACCATTCACTTCTCAGCGGAACGCCACCAGTATCCACCCCTGAAGACTCTTCTATATACGTGCCGTGCTCGATACAGGCATTCTCTACCAGGTGATCAGTATCGTCGCCGAAGAAGCACTGGTCATCATAGGGACAATATCCTGCTCCGTCATGCAGAGGCGTGAACTTGAGCCTTGAGAACTTCCATTCTCCGTCTATGCAGCGGAAGCCATCCGGTCCCTTAAGGTAATTCCTTGCCAGCTCTGAACCCGCTGGACTGAAGTCTGCAATCTCGTATCCTATGGGCGGCATCGTGACACTCTTCTCATAGTAATCATCGTGGATGCATTCAGGATGCTCCTCTGTGACGCCCCCATCAGCATATTTACCAATAGCTCCTGTAAAACAGTAATCCCAGGGGCAGCAGTCTGCCTCGTACTCGTAGTCATTGAACTGGGTGAGCTTAGGGGAGGGGGTCATCTGAAGATGGTCGACGAGCAGCTCGACCGAAGCGTCGACTGCCCTGAATTTCAGCTTTACCTCATCACCCTCTAATACATCAGTTGAATTGACTGTGATGCTGAACTGCTTCCAGATAGTCGAACTAAGACTTTTCGGTCTTGTATCGTCAGCACCAATGAAAAAATCGGCTGTGCCATCTTCCAATTTGTACATGAAAGCGACTGTGTATAGCGTGTCTGGAGTGACAGCATCTACAGTGTATGTTATGACCTGGCCTACAGCATCCATGGTGATCTCAAGGCAGTTGCAGTCATTATGTTCCACGCATCCGGGGGCAGTGTCCTCCCTTATGATCCTTGCGTCCTGCACTGCCAGGATGGGCACTGCAAGTAGAATGAATATGCAAAGCAACAAAATCCCTTTTTTTACCATCATACAAGCTCCAGCCGGTCTTTAAATATAAAGATTATGGATAAATCCTTTAAAAAGGTATTTATTCGGGTGTTGAAAATTGTCATTAAACACTCCCTGTGCTCCATTCCCTGTGAAGGGTCTCTTTTGATATCGAAAACAAGCAGCCATTGGGAGCTGTCGGGCCTGTAGAGTCGTCCTGATCAGGGCAGTCATCGAGTGTGAATTCAGTGAAGGTGTCAGGAGGGCCCTCTATATCAAATGTCTCAGGCACGCCATCACCGTTCTCGTCTATCTCATCTACCACTCCATTGCAATTGTCATCCAGGTCGTTATCAATCTCTGTCACGCTGGGATTTATTGCTGCGCCGCCATTAAGACAGTCAGTGCAGTCAGAACAATCAGTGCAGTCTGGGCATCCGAAATCCTCGTTCTTGAATCCATCGCCATCAAGATCCCAATCATAGCAGCCCTGTACAGTGCCTGAATAGACGCAGTGGTGTCCTTCCAGCTCATTGATAAAAACAGGATCCTGACCTATCTCTGCGGTCCAAGCACCGCATTCATCTGCCAGTCCATCGCAATCATTGTCTTTCAGGTCACAAAAGTCATATCCTCCTTCAAACAACCCAGGGAAAACTCCATCATCTGCGTCATCGCAGTCACTAAAGTCATCCAGCTCTTCCCAGCCCGGTGTCAACATTATGTTCCCTATTATCCACACAAGCTTATCTGAGAAATCTGCCTTGTACTTCAAATCCATCAACTGCTCGTCGGCCGTGAATCCCATCTGGTCAAATACCTCCTGCTCGTCAGCATCCAGACCTGCCAGGTCTATTACTGCACCCCCTTCCGCATGGTATGTGCGTTTAAGACGAACAGAATCTTCACGACAGAAACCATCCTCATCATCATCTATACAGATATCATTACAATCGTAGGTATCAGTATCCCTGAAAGCAGTAGCTGTGGCAGTCCCCTCATCAGAATTCACGCATGTGTCTGTGCAGATATTCGAATCGTCATTGCAATCGAACATATAGTTGCAGTACCTGCCAGGCATGTCTTCGTGGCACAGACCATCATCGTCTAGATCTATAACACAATAGCCGTTCATACAACGCTCTCCGGCACCGCTGAAATGACCTGCACAATCATCTTGCACTGTACATGGCTGTATCCTGCAGTGGCCTTCCAGACAATACCCCTCGCCGCACTGAGCGTTGCTGGAGCACGGCGTTATGATGCATTTATTGATATCGGTGTCGCAATAACCCGCATAGTTCGTGCAATCCATATCTGTCTCACAATAAGGCCCGTCATCACATCCCCCGTCGAACTTCACGTACCTGTCCGGGTAACATGTGACTGACGAGTCAGGAAAAGGGGATGTTGTCATATCAGTTAAACTGGTGAACGTATAAAGCTCTCCAGGATGATTTGTGAAATCTATATTGCAGCAGTAGTTAAATTGCCTGGAGTCGTATGGCTTACAACGCCAGTCATAAATGGAAGTCCTATGGCATATGCTGGTCGGGCGATAACCTCCCTCCATCCTGCTTGAGTAATCCGGCTGGGGGCTTTCGGAAGTGAGGCAAAAGTAAGGCGGGTCGTTGTAGACCAGATCCCAAGGCCAACAGGGCGCGTACACCTGTGCGGGAAACAAAAGGATAAGGATACATAGAATCAGAAGGGGGATTTTGGGTCTCATGAAGTGCCCCCTATGCGCCAGTCAGGGAGGGTGTCCTTTAATATCGAAAACCAGCAGCCGTTGGGGGCTGTCGGGCCTTCGGATTCGTCCTGGTCATCGCATTCATCGAGCGTAATCGTCACGCCATTCAAGATGAACTCCTCAGGCACACCATCACCGTTCGCGTCAACCTCATCTATCAAGCCATTGCAATTATCATCCTCACCATTATTTCCAGTATATCCACCATCTCCATCATCTTCATCAAGGCTCTCAACCACACTGGGATTTATAGCAGGATCATCATCAGCACAATCAGTGCAGTCTGGACAGCTGAAATCCTCGTTATTGAACTCATCACCATCAGCATCCCAGTCATAACACTCACCGTACTCTTCAAGATAGACACATTGCTCGTCGGGTCCTGTACATTCATCAAGGCTATCATCACAGTCATCATTTATCAGATTGCAATGATAGGTATATTCGCCTTCAGGCACAAAAGGATTGATATCCGCATTGTAATCATCACAGTCAATGAACTCGTACGGCTCTGTGGCCTGATAGAGACCAGCAAGGTTCCCCACATCATCGTCGGGACCATCGTCAAAATTTTCCTCGTACCCCGTATCTATTATCGTTCCCGAAAATTCCCTGAAACCAGCTTCGGTCAAATCTGTCTGGCTAGGCCCATACGGTTTTGACAGAAGGTTTGAATCGTACCAAAGGGCAGAATTTGCTGCGCAGAAAGCATCACCGTCAGCGTCTATACATATATCCCTGCAGTCCAGCATCCATAGGTCTCTCTCTCCCAGGTTATTATTGTTACAATCACCCAGGTCATGCGCATAACAGTTATCACTCCCATCAGAATTAAAACACAACGGGTCTGATGCCCACCCGCAAAGATTTGAATCATCATCACAGTCCTTAACAGCCTCGGGAACAAAAGTGTCAGGCACTGTGCTGCGATAAAAGGAATCTTCATCTTGATCGGTCAGGCAATGTCCTGCAACACAGTCATCATCCGGATCGGTACAATCTACGCTGCTTTGGCAAGATGTGACCCTGTGGCAGTAATGGGCATCAGGGGTGGACTCTATTTCAATGCTAAAATCACAAAACCCTGGTTCGCAGCTGGCATCCCAATCCCCTGCTGCACTATCATACTCGCATTCCCTTAGCTGGCAAAGCCCACCATCCAGCATTTGCGAATCGTCACAATACATATAGTAATTTCTAGTGTGCCAATCACAACCCGCATGAGAATCGCAGTTTGAGGAAATCATACCTGAGACACTAATAGGAGCTGCCAAAAGAAGCAACACTATTCCTGTGTACAACAGCACAGCCTGCATTGTTTCCCTGTTACTCGTTTTAACCTCAAATATTTTCGGCATCCTCTTTCCTAACTACACAATCATGGCTCTTGTCATTTTCGGAACTTATCTAGTGTAACATATTGTATCCCCTATGTTTATAGGATTATCATGCATCTCATGAAGCGCTCCCATCGCTCCAGTCGGGGAGGGTGTCCTTTAATATCGAAAACCAGCAGCCGTTGGGGGCTGTCGGGCCTTCGGATTCGTCCTGATCAGGGCATTCATCGAGCGTGAATTCAGTGAAGGTGAAAGGCGGGCCCTCTATCTCAAAGGTCTCAGGTACGCCATCGCCGTTCTCATCAATCTCATCCACCACACCATTGCAGTTGTCATCCAGGTCGTTATCGATCTCTGTAGCTTCGGGATTGGTCTCTGGTCCAACCCTCCCATCATGACACTCAGCAGGGCAGTCTGCACAGTCGGTGCAATCAGGACAGCCGAAGTGCTCACCCTTGAAGGTATCACCATCAAAATCCAAATCATAACATCCCGGAATACCGCTTGAATAGACACACTGCTTTTCAGGCTCTGCACATTCATCAAGGGTGCCATCACAGTCATTATTGACAAGATCACACTGGTCGTCTTCAAAGAGTCCCGGGTTCAAGGAAACATCCTCATCATCGCAATCATAAAACGTATTCTGTCCTTCATTCCAATCACCCAGCAGGGAAGATATGATCTCCTTAAAATCGAGCTTGTATTGCTCATCATATATCGCTGTGTCCACTCTCTCAACACCCAATGAGGTCAGATCGCTTTCTGCAAACCCCTGTGAGACCAGCTCACTCACCATCTCCTGATCGATCTTTTTTGCAGATAGGGATGAGCACCACCCATCACCATCATAATCTATGCAGAAATCGTTACAATCGTACCCGTCCTGATTCCTCTTGCCTGTCTGCCAGAAACCAGAGTCAGATGCCTGCGGGTGTGTACCCTCCAGCTTTGAACAATCATCCTGACAAAGGCTTGATCCATCATGGCAGTCGATCTTTCCTCCGCAGAACTCTGGAGGGATATCAGGATGACAGAAACCATCCCCGTCCACATCCTTTGCGCAGTTTCCCTCTATACAGCGTTCATCTGCCCCTTCGCAATCGTTGTCAGACTGGCATTCTATTATACGGTAGCAACCCCCTGTTGCAGGATCACTACCTATCGACGTGTCGCAGTATCCTGGGAAACACGCAGCGTCATTCCCTGCAGAACAGGATTTTTGCTCACACTTCTCTGAAACGCAGTAATAGTAAGCAGACTCGCAATGATTATGCTCGCGACAGGGTGGCTGGAACTCACAGCTTCCGTCGGCATGGACATACTGGTCATTGTCGCAGGCCCAATCTGTCCCTCCAGGCACGGTAAAAGTGACAAAGTCTTGATTCCTGTCTTCTTCAGGCCTCCAAGCCAGATCCGTGCTTACATACGTTGTCGTACCGCCCCATCCAAGTGCCGTACAGCAAAATGTCTCTTGCTGTGTCCGGATATCCTTACATTCTGCAACCTCATTCTTCTCTATACAGATCTTATTTCCCATATCGGTCATACTAAACCCTGTACCTGTCGGCTCTGTGGCAGAATTTACACAGCTGGTGAAACTACCTAACGCGTATTCCCAGCAGGTAGAAAAAACAGGCGTGCTTACCAGACATAACACCACAATGCACGTCAGCAGCATGCGCAAGCATCTATTCTTAAGCAGGTCAGACATTCTCGAAACCACCGTTCTTTACAAGGTTGTAGTTCCGCTTTGTATGTATCCTCCGGGTCGGGCCAGGATCATCAGTATCAATGGTTATCTCTGAACCATCCTCTGCTGTCAGTTTCCCTTCGGCGTCAGGGTGTATCTTCACAGGTGTGTCGCTCCAGCCCAGGTTCCTGCTGTCCTCATGCTCACAGAAGTAGTCTCCTAGAACTTCGCATGTCGGGCCTTCGCTTCTCAAGAAATCAGAGATAAGCGGATCACCTTCATCAGGAGGGACTGTGATCGTCAGGTCATCGAAGTACTCATCAACAGCATTACAGGCGTGGAAGTCTTCGTCGAAATACAGTATCTGAAGAGGGACGTTCTCTGCCTTGAGCCAGACCTTGTCAGACGGAGCGAGCGCGCCTGCACCTATATCCATCCGTCCGTATGTTGTGGAGGTGAACAAAAGGTCATATAGTTCGGGGTATTCATTGGTTATCAGCACGTTCTGCATAGGAGGAAGCTCAAATGAACAGTTATAGTTCCTGCATGACCTTTGTATATTGTGTTCCTGGCCTGAAGAGTACATGTCGTACTTAAGCATCATCACCCTCGAGTTCTCTGCCAGCTTGTTCCCTGCCCAGCAGCCAGCATACGTGTCGCTGTAGTACTCCTTGAATGTCTCCCTGCCACGAAGGTTATTTGGATCATTAAATGCGTAGAATACAGCATCCCTTCCTGTGTCATCGCCGCAGCACATGTTCCCTGTCCAGCCATAGCTGGGAATGGAGTCACAGGTGAACCTTCCTGCGGGGTTGTCTCCAGCAGGGAGGGAGTCATCCACAGTACCGTCTTCATCCAGATCCTTTATCCATGTAGGCGGCCAGGTCGCTGTGCAGTAGGCATTCTCAGCGCCGGGTCCAGCTGCGTTGGTGTGGGTTATAGGGTCCAGGTCGCTGCCGCTCTGACTCTTCGGCTCATTGTAAGGCCTGAGGGATATCTTATCAACCCCTACAATGTTGCTGTACGACGCGCTTTCTCCAGCTATCTGCACTGTGTCAAAATCCAGAAGCCTCTCTCCGTCAGATACAAATGCGAGCACATCAGGCCGCAATCCTTCAGGCCGCATGATCTCGTTGGTCGGTATGACCACATGCAGCCATTTCTCAAGCTCGGGTTCATTGACCACATAGTCCACAATCCTGAATTTGACAGGGAAGATATAGTTATCGAAATCACTCAATCCGCCAGTGCCGTCAAACTGACCTACCCAGAGCTCAACCTCATAATTCGCAGTGAACAATATATAGAACTCAAGGAACTTATAGTCACCCCAATTCGTTATGTTCAGATCCCCTTTCTGGGTGAAAAGCCCGAACCTTAAAAACTTCTTATTACCGATAGGGTTTTCTGTATCTTCTATCTCCTCTCGGAAACTATCTGTAATTCTTTCGATCTTATACCTCAAGACAAAATTGGTCTTGTCCAGGTCTGCCACTGAATCCGGGTCAATATCGGTACTCTCCTCATCAGGCTCAGCATCCTCAACATCACCATACCTGTCGAACTCCCGCAGTGTGTGTACTGCGGTGCCGACACGCACACCCCTGTCAGGGTTCCTGCATTTGCTCAGGTCAAACCCGCAGCACTCGGTGAACTGACCCCTCTCACCCACATAATTACACAGGTAACGGGGGGTCTGGAACTTGGCATCGTTCTCATTCTCATCTGAACCCTCCAGTGAGTCAAGAGGATTGATATGGCAATCGGTGTCTAGGTTGCAGTCTAGGTCGCAGTCACCACCCTCACAATCGCTGAGCCTCTGGCAGAAGTCTGTCGCACCAGGATGCTTCATCCGGGCAATGCCTGCCATACCATGATCATTCAGGTCATCATGAGGGTTGTCATCACAGTCATAAGGCGCCCTTGGATTCTTGCAATCGGGGTTGAATTTGCCGTACTCACCTGTATTCTCATCCTTTACCATGGGATCTCCTGCACCCGTCTGAGAACTCCACAGGTTACTGTCATACCCATCACCGTCCATGTCGCAGGCGGTTATCTGTGTCGGCCCGTCAATATCATATGTATCTGAATTGAAGTTATCTTCAGTTATTATCCCATCACTTCCACTACCCATAGGCGGATCATCAGTACCAGTACCACTATTGAATTCACCCTCGTCAATATCTAATATATCCTCATCTTCAGTCTCTGCGTCAGTACTGTAAGTTGTCGGCATGGTGCTATGGGGGATGCCCTGATATTGCGCAACGCCGATTCCTGACGTCCAATCAGAAGTACCCAGGCCTGGCTGCCAGTCGTCTACTAGGGAATTGACAGGAGCGTAGGTATGTATGATATCTATTACACAGGCGAACCAGTTGTCTACATTGGATATCATGTCATACTCCATATCAAACCGTCTTATGGGAATTATGTTGAACTCATTGTTTACATCCTGTGAGAATGCCCATTTCATATCACCTGCAGGGTTCACTATCGTGTCATTGTAGCACAGGTAGGTATTTTTGCTGTCAATGCTTGTGGAGCTTGTGTCCTCATTCTTGGCAATTGCGCCGATGTCAAGGTCTCCGTCGTTTCCGCAGCAGCGATCTATGAAGGGTTCAGCTGCATCGTCACGGAAGTCATCTGGAAATATGTCTTCGCCTGGCAAATGGGTGTACCAGTCACGTCCGTAGGACCGTGGGCTGTTTGCAGTATCCGGGACTTGCTGGCACCCACCGAGACTTGAAGTACCTATACCTGAAACAACACCCGTATTTGGATAAACGTTATCAATACCTTCACAGAATTCCTGCGTCCAGTCAGCCATCTCGTCACATGAATCCCTGCTGAGGATGTCCGCTTCTATGCAAGTCCAGTCAAGAGACCCTGCGAATGGTAAAGTGAAGCTTGTAATGTCCTGATCTATTCTATCTATGTTATTTACAACCAGGCAGCTACTGTCTGTCGCCCCTTCAAAACTCGCTTTCAAACCCATCTTGTCATCAGCATAACCTCCGTGGGAGCTTATAAACTGAGGGTAATCCAGTCCCAAGTCAAATGGCTGCATCCCCAGTACAAACTTCAGTTTGGTTATTTCAGAATCTTCTGGAACAGGACTTAAGCTGCTGAAAATGTTGTATAGCTCCTTAATATCCACTGTTGAATATGTCTCTATTGCTCCGCCATCAACCGTATCACTAACTGCTGAAATATCAGGATGCTGCCCGTATAGCAAATCATGCCAGATGCAGGTATTTGAAGTCGCTTCCGCATCCTTATAGCAGGCCTTCCAATATATCTTTGTGTTTTCCTCAGGTACACTTGCAAGGTGGATTCCTGGGATGTCCCCCCCAGCACCTCCACCTCCTCCAATAGGACCTCTAGCAGCAACACTGGCAAGAAGCAAAGGAAGTGTCAAAAAAAGGACTAATGAGAACAAGCAGTATTTTGATACCCTCTTTTTTGCCATTTACGCACCACTACTAATGACTTACTGAAAATGCAATTAAACGCAAATAAGCGCGTTTACGGCCCTAATAAAACAATCCTTGCTTTATAAATGTTTCGTGATGAAAAGAAAAGGTTATTAAGCGTTTTAAGGGTCTAAACAGCCTATGAATATCGAGATATGGACCTTGCTTCCTGTAGCGATTATTTTAGGGATTGTAAGCAGTCATAGTGACTTCAAAGAAGGGAAAATACAAAATAAGTATCTCATCATGGCGGTCATCGCGAGCGTCATCCTTCATGGTTTCCTGTGGGCATTCCATATCATCGAAAATCATCAACTACTGATAAAAATCTCACACATGATCATCAGCAGCGTTATCGGAATCGCACTCTATTCCCTGAATCTCTGGAGTGGGGGTGATGCTAAGCTATACATCGCTTTCGTGTCTCTCCTGCCAGAATACTCTTTCACCTTATTCGGTATGGCCCCAATAACCATACTGGCAGGCACGTTTTTGTTGCTTTTGATATACCTTGTCCTCAAATCAATATTTCAAACAACAAAAGACCAGAAAATAACCCTTTTGAAAAAAATACTCAACCCCAAGAACCTCGGCCATTCCTTGTTAGTAATATTCGCCATCTCCTGGATAATAACCAGCATATTCACTCACTTTGGGATAGAGAAAAATATCGCCTACAGCATAATACTCATCTTTTTTATATACCGGGCGCTCAATTATCTTTTCAAAGAAGAATCAATATACCTTATTGCGCTCATAGCGATACTGCGTGTTTTCTTCAATTCTGATCATATACTGCGGACAGAATTCATCATAAGCTTCCTTGTCATGACTGCTGCATATATCCTTGTATTTAAAAGCCTCTTGGAGATTCCAGATCTCTTCTGCAAAAAAGTAAAGATATATAAGCTAACAAAAGATATGTGGTCGAGGGAAGGGGTGACGATGAAAGGGTATCTTACAGAGGACAGGTCCCAGAAGAACCTTGTGCCCCCAAACAAAAGGCTTGATGAAGCAGACTTATACAGGCTGCGAAACAATGCTGCAAAAGGAAAACTACACATCAACTCACTCCTCGTCTATGAAAAGATATCTTTTGCACCTCTCTTATTCGGAGGGACAATCCTCAACTTCATATTTATAATCATAAGGTGATATCCATGGAAGACAAAAAAATATTTGATATTTCACAAGATGCTGGTGTCCTGTACCTGGATCCTGAAGTCTACCCTCTTGAGACAATATACAAGGCAGCGTATGTCATGATCGATAAGGCATTTATACTCCTTGACAAGGATGGCCAAAAGATAAAGGTCCAAGTGAACAGAAAAAATGGGTCCCAGAACATCAGACAGCTTGTCGAGGAATTCAATGAGGAGCTACTCAACTATGTTGTCTATAAGACGCAGAACGACAAGAACAAAGTACTTAGGGAGCTCATACTCCAGAAAGTGATGATAACAAACGACCCCAATTACTATAATACACTCAACACCGCTACTGATAACATCCAAAAGCCTAAAGAGGATATCGAAGACCCTGAAGAGATATTCAAACCCTGGGAGGAAAAGAATGCATAAGTACGAGCTGGAACTCAATGCGGAACTCTACACCGAGGAGGCTGTCAAAGCAGCAGCAGATATTCTTAAAGAGACCTGCCGGACAGACATAATAAAGGGGCAGGGACAGTTCAGGATAGTGATGAATTCTGAAGAGGATATAGAAGAGCTTGACAAAGAGTTTGCAAACATCTGCCTGATGCAAATGTTCTAAAAATGGCCATATCTTATTTCAATGAAACATTTGTCCTGGGAAAAGACCATGTCATGAGTAACCTGAGGACCAGACGGATACGGGACAAGATTCTTGTCACAACAGACCAGGGCAGCTGGATTGCTCTTGATGAAAAAGAACACAAAAAACTGATTGGCGGTTCCATAGACGATTCTTTGTTCCGCGAACTCGAGTCGAAAGGCATCATAATCACTTCAAGAAACCTGGGCAAGATAATTTCAAACTATTATGACCGGACATCATTCCTGCGAAACGGCACCCCCCTTCACATCCTAATACCCACACTCAGGTGCAACCTGAAATGCGTTTATTGCCATTCTGCTGCAAAAGATGCTGACAAGAAAGAATATGACATGGACCACATAACTGTGGACAAGACGCTGGATTATATTTTCCAGACACCCAATAAAAAAATCACGCTTGAATTCCAGGGCGGTGAGCCATTGCTTGCGTTCGAAACAGTCAAATACATCGTAGAGAAGGCAAATGAACTCAATAAAAAATACAAGAAACACATAAATTTCGCTCTTGTCACAAACCTTACGTTGATGACTGAAGAGATACTTGAATTCATAATCCAAGAGAACATCGGCGTGACCACTTCGATAGACGGGCACATGCACATACATAACCATAACCGGAAGTACGAAACAGGTGGTGACACCTATGATGATGTCAAGAAATGGTTCCAACACCTAAAAGAAAAAGGTGTTCACGTGGGTGCCTTGATGGTTACTACCAAAGAAAGCCTGAAATACCACAAAGAGATCATCGATGAATATGTCAAGCTCGGAGTTACCAGGATACAGATAAAGTACATCAACAAGATAGGTTTTGCGGAAAGATGCTGGGAGCAAATAGGGTATGATGTCGATGAGTTCATAGAATTCTGGCAGAAAAGCGTCGACTATCTTATTGAACTCAACAAGAACGGGGTGCGGTTGAAATCGCGCTACGTCGCATTGATACTCAAAAAGATACTGACCACAACAGATCCTTCCTTCCTCGACCTGAGAAGTCCCTGTGGAGCAGTATGCGGACAGCAGGCATACAACTTCAACGGAGACATCTACTGCTGTGATGAAGGCAGATCCAACGAGATGTTCAAGATGGGAAGTGTCTGTAAAGACTGCTACAAGGATGTCGTGTGCTCAGATAAATCTCAAGCGATAATAAAAGCATCAATAAACGACACGCATATCTGCGATGATTGCGCATACAAGCCCTGGTGCGGACTCTGCCCGGTCATAGCATATGCAGAGCAAGGCAACATCATCCCGAAGATACCTAAATTCTCCAAATGCAAGATATCTAAAGCCCAGTTCGATTATGTCCTAGAGAAATTGATATTCTACCCTGATGTCAGGAAGATATTCTTCGATTGGCTCACAGACTGGCAACAACTCACAGACTGCCATACCCATGTCATATGACAAGAAAAAGTGTTGCTTGATCAACTATTGAGGTGGTTTGTGTGATTACAGTCACCATGGTGATGATCATCCATATGACACTTATAACCAACAAGTGGAGACCATCCTAAAGCGTGCGCGTGAGTCGCCTGAATGGAACTCTCACCGGATTTCTGCAGGTTTATCTCATTCATGTGCGTCGGAAGGGTAACATTCAAGTGTCCTTCTCTGTTCAGATGATCGTCACAACCATCTATGTGCTGGGCCTCAGTCTGACAATATATATCCTTATAATAACCATCTGTCAAAAGCACGTGCTTGTCAAGCAGATCGAAATCATCCTCATCGAACTGTGTGGGAAATCCGCCGGGAACATTACCTACGTCAAAAGTTCCGCGAAAACCATATTCAGAATTACAGTGGTTTGGATGGCAACTCTGGTGGTCTCCCGCATCATTAAGCCAAGATTCACACATAGTCCCACTAACCCCCATTCTCTTCGCGGCAGAGTTATAATTTTCAGGGCTATTTATCTTACAATGATAAGCAGCTTCTACCACCCCTGAGCTAAGAACCACCGCAAACAACACCGAGCTTTTCTTGATAGGTAACCCTCCTGATTCATCTAGAAGAAAATTCCTGATCCTTTTCTTGATTTCTAACTTCATTGAATTCCACTGTGAAAAAATATATCAATACTGCTTCTTTATTTTATAAACCTTTTCATTGACTTCATATTCCGCCGTCCTCATGCGTCTTCAGGATATAATCATCCAAAATCATCAGATTCTCATTGTGAAGTCCTCGGGAATTGACAAATATCTCTAGCTCTGCTGTATCCAGGTTCTCTTTTAAATCCTTGACAGTGTCAAAAAAGCAGAACTCTGCGTTTGAACCTGCTATAAATGGCCGCTTGGGCAAGGTAAAGACAGGCCTGCTACCCTCCTTGAACATATCTTCATATGATTCACACAAGGAATATATCTCCTGAAATGATGCCGCAAAAAATGCCTTGCAGTTGAACTTCTCTTCTCTTGTCTTGATGGAATCACACATCGCACTATTGCCAGTCCTCTTAGCTACAACCTCGTAGCAAGAAGAAAGGGCTTCATCTGAATTATCGTAGAATAAGTCACATATCTTTTTCGAAGGTTGCCTTTCGAATAATGCTGTTGCGCAGGCGGGATCAGAGCAGTCGGCTGGATCGGTAATATTAGCATATCTTTCAGGTGCACTAAAATATCGTGTGCAATGCAATCTTTGTATCTCGTCCGCAATCCTGCCACAACTGGCAAAATCATCTTTCTTTTTCGCATAGTCAAACAGGCATGAATCTGCGTCTCCCACCAATGCTTCGTACTCACAATCATCCCTCTCCCAATATCTGTCTTTACAGGCATAAAAAATGTTGTGATCCCTTATGAAATCACAGGCGCGCACATCTCCCCCAGCAGCCATCTTAATGAGCTGTACGTCTGTCTGGCCTAAATAAGAACGATTCTCCTCAACATCTTTCACTATCCCTTCATATTCAATCTGCTGTGATGCCTTGAACCAAACAAACCAAGCAAAGCCTGCCAAAACAAGAATAAGGATGATCCCATAGACAATCATAAAGGCCGGCACTTTTTTCCTGGGCGTCTTCTGTAAAACAACAAACCTTGCTGCATCTTCTATCGCTTCTATAGGATGTCCGACCTCTGCAAGCTTGCGTTTTATATGAGGTATCTTAAACCCTTTCTTTATGTGCTTTTCAATATACCTGACAAGATCGGGATTTGGCTGTCTTACCATTGGAACCTCTTTTTAAATAATATTTCCATATAAGGTCAATTTTCTTTTATAAATGTTTCGTATAAGTCTGATACAAACATTCAGAAGACTGCCCACACATAACAACAATAAATGATTCAATGCGGGTTCAGAAATCCTTTGATTCAATATTTGTGCCTAAAACAACCCCCTGTGCATTTGACTATAGCATATCTGCAATCAATACACTCAGGATGGCTCAGGTTAGATACTAGTTTTTCCATGTTGGCCTTGAACAAGAGAGTGTTCAGCCTGTTGAATGAAATAATAGGGGAATCATCCTCATCTGACTTAAATATCCTTGCAATCTTAATCGGATGCTGGTTACAGTGCAATAACTCAAAATCAGAATTAATAAGGCCATAGTCCCCGGGGCGGCAAGTCGAGTTGAAATAATCTATCAAGTTTGATCTTTTGATAAAATCAATAGAATCTCTTGTCCAAAAACACAGAGGAATCTTGTGATCGAAGCTCAAAAAATCAGTTTTTGCCCTAATAATATGATCTACAACAGCCACCCATCTCTTATTCAATAAATCCTTGTTTTCAAAAATATTCTCAACACAATTCAGCGTCACATTAAATTTCATCCTATCGACACACTTTTCTCTGCACGCGTCAATGACAGCATCAATCTTCGAGAAAAGACCGTCTATGTCTGTTTTCGCTCCCACCATCGTCTCAAAAGTGCGGTTAAACTGCAGCTTTGGCAGGACCTTATCATAATCAAAGCCTCTATTTATAAGGCCAAGGTTATAAGTGATAGAATCGGTCTCTCTTGGTTTTACATTCAGAATCTCTTCATTGACTGCGTTCGTGAACAGGCCCACCCGGCTGAATCTTTTCTGGGCATATTCATATAGCATTCTAAAATCAGGATGTACTGTAGGTTCACCACCCATTATCTTCAGCTCACTGGTGTGCTTTGACAGGTAATCAAAAAGTGCCATTGCACGTCTTGATTCCATATGCTTTTTTGTCCTAATATCCTTGTTGAAACAGTGCGGACAATTAGAATTACAGTTCTCTGTCAGCAAAACACGTATCCGCTGAATATATTCTGGAACTGAACTCTTGTTGATATCAGGAAATGATTCCATCCGCAGAGCCAGAATCTGCGGAGGGATGTTCAGCGTGCGACAAGCAAGAAGCCGCGTGTTACCTGCAACAACGCAAGGCCGGTAACCATTGCGAAAAAGTACGGACGGTGCGGGAACAGACCCTCCTGTATGCATGGCTTCCTGTATCAGACCAAATTCTCTTTTGTGTTTCGTCTGTTCCTGTCGTTCTTCTGTCGGTGCGCCGCCATCGATGGACTCGCAGTTCTCAAGAATGGACCAATCAGCAGCATCTAATGACTCCAGATGAGACTCACGGAACAATCTTATCAGAAGAGAAGCATCTAAATCAAGGAAATGTGCTGTGCGTTTTATCTCCCCCAGTTCCCTCTCAACCGCGGGTTTTACCCAAATAGGCTGTGTGGCCATGATCGTGAGAAATTATCAAAACTCTCTGCTTTAACCATCTCTAACAAAGCAAACCTGTTTTTCATCTTCTACTCGGGTTCAGGTTTTTTTAAATATCTTTCTGTTTTATGAAACACAGCAATATTGAAAATTTATAAACATAAGAGATTCTATTATAAATGCTATGCAGCATATTTTTACCCAAACATGATTACAAAACCTCCCCCATCAAAGGTTGTTTTGCCTATAGTGAATTTGCTGAAAGAATCACACACAATGCTCGTGTTTGACCTTAGTTCATCAAAAAATCTCCCTTTGCTCACAGACCCTTTGATATTCCGGTAGTTAATACGTCCGCTTTTGAATTCGTAATCAGATGTGAAAAATATCCCTTCCTCTTCAGTATACAATACAAAAGATTTCAATACTCTCTCGTAATTCTCCTTTAATTCAGGTGCGTACGCACCCAGTACTTTCAAGAAGCGTTCTCCAAGCGTTCTTGACCTCTCACAATCAAAACTACAGGGAAAGTGTGATAAAATGCTGATTCCAAAATACCTTAAACAAAAGTTGTTTACAAATGGAAATATAGCAAGATCCTTGATTGCTGAAACTATAAGATCCCCTTGATGTCTTGCAGCAGTCTTGATGTTCTTCAGGTAATACTCAACACAGCACTTAGGGTATCCCAGCATAATCCCAAAATCAGGGTGGTTTATCTTCTCATATTCTTTTGCCTGCAACGCATCCTCCCGCGACATTGAAATATACACCAAATACTTTCCATCATTATTGTTGAGGGCAACCATATCTGACCGGTTTGCCAATGCCCCGCCTTTACCTTTGTCAAACCTTTCTACAATCTTGAAGTCCTGCACAGCCATAAACAACCGGTTCTTTTCACATAAAGTTGATATGGACCTCAACTCATCTTCTGATACAACTAAACGACAGGCCCTTTTGTGAGAGTGATATGTCAAAAGTACCTCTAAAATGTCCTGATAAGAAGAAAAAATCTTCTTCAGACCTGAATGCAGTTCTAGATTGGTTTCCATGTTTTCCATATTTACCTGCAGCACGCCCTTTATTTTAATACTTCCTTTCTTAAAAGCCATCTTTACCATAACATTTAAATGTTATTCTTAATACTGTTTGGCTAAACACCATAAATATCCTACCCTTATAAACCGTAGAATGAGAACAGAAATCAAGCTAGGAACTGTATGCAATAACAACTGCGTGTTCTGCCTGAACGAAAAACACGGCGTTACAAATGACTCTGAAACAATCATGCAGAGAATAATTCACGCCAAAGAAAAAGGGGTTGACAGAATCCAATTCACGGGCGGGGAACCAACCATATCAAAAGATTTCTTCAAATTTGTCGGGCTTGCCAATAACCTTGGTCTAGGCATAAGTGTCCAAACCAATGGACGAACATGCTCATATGAAAAATTCGCTTTGAGGACAATGTTATCTGGTGCGAGCGGTTTTTTGGTAAGTCTCCACGCGCACAATGAAGAACTTAACCGCAAGATAACGCAGGTTCCAGGAGGATTTGAACAAACAAAAAAGGGAATAAAAAACATAATCAAACACAGTGGAAGGGTCACAATAAATTGTGTTGTGAACAGCTTAAATGTCACACATCTTCCTGAAATAGCAGCACACCATGCAAAACTTGGTGCCGATTTGGTTCAATTAAGCTGGTGCAGACCTCAAGGAAAAGTAAAGGTTAAAGTGGGTGACCTGATACCTGCATACACTAATCACGTCAGCTTTCTTGAGCAGGCGTTAGATATACTGAAGAAAGAGGGTGTCAGAGCGCATTTTTACGGAGTTCCGCTCTGTCTTATCAATCATAGATATGTCCCGTTTTTTGGTGACCCCTACGCCAGTACTGTTGTTCTGAGCCAGGAAATGCAGGATGCCAGGAAATGGATTGCGAATGAAAGGGAGTGTTATGTAGACAAATGTCAGGGTTGTCAATATAAAGACAAAGAATGCACGGGTTTCTTCAAGAAATATGTCGAACATTATGGACCTATATGAATACCTACAACGATTCCCTTCTGCTTTAGGGTGTATATCTACTACACTCTGTGGTTATATTCATGTCGGCGTCGCCGTCCAGCATATCAAGATCAATAGATATATTTTTTAAATTCCCTGGTTCAATAAGTCCCACCTTAGCTTTCTTCAATTCTTCTTCGTTACCATGATAGAATCCTAATATAATATCACAATCCAGCTTCATTTTATCATCATTTCTAATCAGAAATGATATGACATCGGTACTTTGATTCGTCTCCCAATCGTACACGGCTGTTTGAGAAAAATTCAACAAAGAAACATCAAAACTCGCTTTTGGTGCACAACCTATCAGGAGAAATAACAATATCACCCAAGCTACTCTATTCATATTCAAAGTTCTCACCATATTTATTCTTTTTAGGATTAAACAGCCCAACACATCGCAGGAAAGAATCTATATCTTCTTTTGCTCGCAAGTTCATGCTATTATCTGTAAAAGATGCACAAACCACATCAAATTTGAACTTTCTGGCAAATTGTATGTTCTGTGTAATCCTGCCTAAATAAACGGCTCTTTCCTCCCTTCTTGCTCCAATCACTCTTGAAAAATCTATGCCAATCTTTACTCCTTTTTGCCTCGCCAGAGTCGCCAATACGTGATTCAGCCCAGACGCTCGGTGGTGTATGAAATCATTCTTCCTGCTGAACTCCAGATCAAACAGGATATCAGGTTTTGCCTTCTCTATGATACTGCGGATTCTTGACTGATCCTCTGGTGCACGCATCAGGGTCAAATATTTACCCGTGTATCTTTTCACATCCTCTGGCTTGCAAAGGACTCCCACAGAAAGCTTGAGTTTTGTTCCTTTTTGAAAGGATGATATGTCTTTTGGCGTGTCATATACGAAACACAATCCATCAAGATTAAGCTTTTCAGCTATCCTGATGAACTCTTTCTCATTGTCCTTTGGAAATACTATGTCAATCATCTTTCAACTCCTGAACAGCTCAAACTTAACCAACAGCAACAACTCCTTTATCTTATAATACACAGCCTCTATAGGATCGAAAGGATCCTGCGCTCCCTCGAACTTGAGTGATGTGTTCATGTGACCATAAAGCTTCCTGAAGACGTGCCTGGCTCTGTAGACGTGGTGCTGTGAGGTCACCACTGTTATCTTCTTCGGCTTCCTGTCCTTTATGATCTCCCAGGTGAAGACTGCGTTCTGGATCGTCGTCTTTGATTTGCGCTCTGTTATGATCTTGCTGTCTGGGATGAACTTCAGCATCATGATGCGCATGACCTCTGACTCCGGGACCGCGATCGTGGTCGGGCCGCCGGTGATGATTACCTTTGAATAATTGTTCTTCCTGTAGAGCTGGATGGCCTTGCGGACCCTTGCTATCATGAAATTACTTGGCCTGCCATCTTTCTTGGGCCCTGCGCCGAGCACTATGAGGATGTTCTTGTAGGAACTCATCTTATCTTCTCCAGTAAGCTGTTGATCTGGCTTTTGTCATAACCAATCAAGGGAGTTAGGACTGTCATGCCGGTCTCCCTGAACCTGTCAGGGTCAAAACCGTCGAGGTCTGCTCCGCTGACAACTGCCTGGCATCTTTTATCTGCGGCGAAGCCGCTTATTCCTGATATATCAGTTATTCTGCTTAATTTCAGGTCAATGCCGTATGAAAACCTGTTGAGTGTTGATATATCCATTTCGCTGAAGGATACAGGGAATATATCACACCCCCTGCGCATCATGAGCCATGCTGCTGCTATGTCCTGTTCATTTTCAATCATACATACCACGTTTCCGCTTATCCCTAATGGTAAACCACCGAAGCAGTCTATCTTTTCGTGGAATATGAATGTCTTTTTGTGTATCTCTACGCCTATGTTCAGGTCTGGATGTTTCATCCTGGCCTTAAGTTGATATGTATCGCCAACAATATCACCAAGAATAATATCCATCTCGTGGGATGACTTTGTAAATTTCTTGTCTACGCGGTTGGTGGTTATCCTGAATGTCTTTATGGCCTGATTGTTGGTTTGGGCGGCATCAAGAGCTTGCTTTGCATATGCAATTGTCTTGGTCTTGATGTCTTCTATGTCTGACTCTGCTATGATTGCATGGCTCAGGGAGACAAGGCCGAATACGTTCTTCAGCGCATCTGCTGCGCTTTCATCTTTCGTGAAGACGAATATCCTGCCCCTTATCTTCTCTACATCTGCATCTATGCTGTTCTTCTCCAGGCATATCCTGATGTTGTTGACCAGGCGGTTCTCAAAGAGGTTCCTGTTCTTGCCTTTCAGGGCCAACTCTCCATAGCGGCATATTATGCAATCCATGAGAGAAAGGGTTGAAAGAGGAAATATAAAGGTTTAGATTGGTTTTATTAGGCTTATTGGGATTCCTCGTAGTTCTTTATGGCTGCCAGAAGGGCGTCTACGCCTAGAATAGAGCAGTGTATCTTAAGCTGAGGGAGGGTGCCCAGATAGTCGATTATGTCCTGTTTGGTGAGCTTTTTGGCATCTTCCAGGGTCTTACCCCTTACCAGGTCGCAGACAGCATCTGAGGCTGCTATCGCTGCGCAGCAGCCGAAGGTCTTGAACCTGGCATCCTTTATTATGCCATCCTCTACCTTGATCTGGACCTGCATTACATCACCGCAGGCAGGGTTGCCTACCTCACCTACTGCGTCAGGCTTGTCCATGTCGCCTGCGTGCTTCGGGTTCTTGAAATGATCCATAACCTTTTCAGAGTACATCATGATCACCTGTCCTTATGATATCTTATTCAGGACCCTCTTCAGAGGGCTTATCTTCCTCAGCTTTTCTACAAATTTCTTCATGTTCTTGATCGTGTAATCTATATCCTTCTCTGTCGTAAATCTGCTTAATGTCATCCTCATCGTGCCGTTGGCAAGCTCCTTGTCAAGGCCTATTGCCAGGAGGACATGGCTGGGTTCGAGACTGTGGGATGAACAGGCACTGCCGGTGCTTGTGCAGATGCCATTAACATCAAGGTATGAACCCAGTGATTCACCTTCTACCCTTGCGAAGGATATATTGACATTGTTGCACAGACGGTCATCACCTTCCGGGCCGTTCAGTCTTGTGTCTTCAATCTCTTCCTGAATGCCTTTTATCATCATGTCGCGCAGTCTTGCGATCTTTTTGCAATCGCTGTCTGAAGTGAGTTTTACTGCTTTTGCAAATCCTACAATGCCTGGCACGTTCTCTGTTCCGGCGCGGAGCTTGAACTCGTGACTTCCGCCGTGGGAGACTGCCTGGATGTTCGTGCCTTTTCTCACGTAGAGTGCGCCCACTCCTTTCGGGCCGTGTATCTTGTGGGATGACATGGAAATCAGGTCGACGTTCTGCTTTTTTGTGTTGATTGGGACTTTTGTGAAGCTCTGCACAGCGTCGGTGTGGAAGATTATCCCTTTCTTCTTGCAGAGTTCTCCTATTGATTCGATGTCCTGTATGGTCCCTACTTCGTTGTTGCCGTGGATTATTGATACAATGATTGTCTTGTCTGTGATTGCGTCTTCCAGCTGTTTCAGGTCTATGAAACCTTGCTCGTCTACTTCCAGGTATGTTGTGGTGAAGCCTTCTTTTTCCAGTTCCTTGCAGGTGTTGTTGATTGCAGGATGTTCTATCGTTGTCGTGATTATGTGGTTGCCTTTTTCCTTGTTGGCTCTTGCTGTTCCTTTTATCGCTAGGTTGTCTGACTCTGTGCCGCCGGATGTGAATATAATCTCATCATAATTCGCGTTGAGTTTCTTTGCTATCGCTTCCCTGGCCTCATCCATGTAGCGCTTTGCTTCCTGGCCTGCCTGGTGGATGCTTGATGCGTTGCCGTATATCTCTGTGAAGAAGGGCTGCATCTCTTTTGCTACAGCAGGGTCAACCATTGTTGTCGCTCCGTTGTCAAGGTAGACTTTCATTTTGCACCTCATTCATAGCATATATCACATTTGCTTAGTTTTGGGTTCTGTTTCCTATGGATGTCGCAGATTATCTTTTTCTCCTTGATTATCTTGCATAATCTTGTTATCTCTTTCATTGCCACAGCAGGATCTGGTCTTGATTGGGAGGATATTGTCTTTGCTGATCTTTCTATTTCGGATTTTAGGGGGTCCTGTTCGAATGCCTTGTAGCAGTATGAGGCTCGCTTGTCTTTCATGTATTGGGAGATTGCTGATTCTGTTATCCCTAGTAGTGGGGCTATGTCCTTTTGTTTTAGGTCTTGTTTCTTTAGTTCTGTGACTAATGCCTTGCGGATTGTCGGAATCACGTACCAGAGCTCTACTTCTTGTGGGAGTTCCATTTTGGGTTTAAATTAACTATGGTTAATTAACGATAGTGAATTATTATTTAAATGTTGTGGTTTTTGTCAGATAAAACCCTGATTTTCCTGCTCAACAAAACCAGATGTTTAAATATAATTGTGCAAAGCAGGATATCATATGCCAAACATAGATCTGGAAACCCTAAAGAAGGTGTGGAAATACAAGCTCACAAGAAATTTCAATGAAGACGAGGTCTTCAACGTCTATGTCGACAGCCCTTTCTGTTTCCTTCCGAAGTGCACTTTCTGCATATACAAACCGACAATGATAGAGAATAAGGAAGGCATGCTGCTCAAGGACAAGTACTATGACAAGATACTGATAGAAAACATCGCTGATTTCGGGGATGTACTGCGGCTGAGAAGACCTGATGCAGTATACTTCGGTGGAGGAACCAGCTCATTGATGACTATCAAGCAGATGGAGAAGATATTTGAAAAGTTCCAGGAGTATTTTGATTTCAGGAGCGTCCGATACAAGCATTTTGAACTCAATCCGTTGAGCGCTACTGACGAGAAGATAGATCTCCTTCTCAAGTGGAATTTCACTCGCATGAGCTTCGGGTTCCAGACATTCAACCAGGAAGTGCTTAAATTCAACCATCGCGTCAATGTATCCATAGACAGGATGAAGGCAATATTCGATAAGCTCGAAAAAGCAGATGTCGCCTACAATATTGACATCATGGTATTCATATACAATGACTCCCTTGAAGAAGACTTGGCCCTATTAAAAAATGATCTTGAGACTGTCGCAAGGGAACTGAGACCCCGCAGGATAACAGTATTTCCCAACTACAAGAAATTTTCCAATACCTTCTCTGTGGAGAACAGGGCAAAGAACATACAAAAGATAAGATCGTTCAGGGAGATTGTCAATAAATTCACAGAAAACAGCAAATATACAAATATCCACAAGACATCTGAAAGAACAGGTGATGAAGATATACTAAGACGCCCTTTGGCAAATCCAAAACTTATCAGAGAGGATGTCCTGCACAAAAGCTGGACCAGTTATATCAGCACATCCCCACCAAACAATCCCCCCAAGAACCAAAGTGTCCTTGCAATAGGGGGCTTTGGAATAAGAGAGCCATACTCCTACATCCCTGGCAAACTACACTATATCACACATATCACAGAATCTGACAGGCGGTTTGAACTCAGATTTGCTGATGTAAGGTATTAGAGCCTCCAAGGCTGAAAAACAGGTATTTCTGTGGGTCAATCATATGATAATCAGATATCTCTGGGCAGCCCTGGCCGATAAATAGAAACATTTATATAGTCAATTGCTATTGCGTAGTAACAACTTAGGGGTATTAATGATGAGTAGTAAATCCACAATAAATCACATCGTCTTTCTTATAGCAGTCCTTGTGCTGATTTCCAGCTCTGTAGGGGCTATAACGGAGGATTTCAGCGCTTTCGGCTCCCGAGAGACCATCGATGTCTGTGCCTGTGATTTTACGACACAGAAGGTTTCCCTGCACAATACAGGGGATGTAACCAGCACATACATGGTCTATATGTCTGGCGAGGCTGCATCATGGACAAATATCGCGCCACAGACTTTCGCCCTTGAGGGTGGAGAGCTCAAGACGCTTGAGCAGTTCATAAAAGTGCCCTGCAGCGCGCGTGGAGCCTACGAACTCAATACCTCTATCCGGACGCTGTTCGACACAGAGAAGGTGATCAGGCAGGCAGTCAATGTACAGAACTGCGAGAATGTCCAGATCATACCCAAGTCGTCAGATTCTCAGGAAGTATGTCCCTGCACACCTGTGCAGTACAGCTTTGAGGTCGTCAACACAGGCAAACACGTGGAGATCTACCAGATAAGTGTTGAACCTTTCTCAGATGCAATATCACTCAGTACAGATATCCTTATCCTTGAACCTGGAGAGAAACAACAGGTCACTGTCTTCATCAACCTTGAATGCGGAAGGTATGGAGAGCAGTTATTCACATTCAATGCATTCGCAGAAGGCACAAAGATGCTCGGCCAGGCAGAGTTCGGCATGGACATCAAGAAGTGCTATGATTATTCCCTTGTCATAGATGATGAGTATGAGGTATGCCAGGGCGTGCCTAATGTCATACCATTCAAGATAGTCAACAACGCAAGCATCGCAAACACATACTCCCTGTTCGTTGATGGGGATGCGACTGAGTGGGTCTATACAGAGAACTCAACTGTAGATGTGTTCGGCGGAGAGACAAAGGAAGCAGACATCATCCTGTTCCCACCTAATGAGCAGGAGAGCGAATACGAGATAACACTTACAACCCTGTCTGCACGAGGCCAGGAGCAGCGGTCAAAGAACATCAAGCTCGAGACAAACATGTGCCATGATTATCAGCTTGTGCAGTCAGAAGACGCGCTGAAGGCCACAGAGTGCAAACAGAAAGAACATGTCTTCAACCTGAAGAACATCGGCTCCAGGGACACCACATACTATGTTGATGTCGCAGGATTCGATTGGCTGACTACATCAAGCGATCCTATATTCCTGCTTGCAGGAGAGGAAGCGCAGGTCGTGCTCAGCGGACAGACGCCATGCAACCTTTCAGGAGAGTTCAAGGAAGACCTCTATGTCACAATCAAAGAGACAAACCAGACATTCCTTGAAGAGAAGACACTCACGATATACACCAAAGAAGATTCTTACATGCCTGACATAAAGATAACAGACCTTGAGATCGACTATGAGGGCGGCGAGACAGCAGTCGAGATACTGAACACAGGATTCGAGCCTGTGAGCTATGACCTCTTCCTGATCGCAAGCGACTGGATAACAATCGACACGTCAAGCGTCACACTCGCTGCAGAAGACAACGCTACTGTCCTGCTCCAGGCATATCCTGCTAACGACACTGTTGAGGATACATACATGGGAGAGCTCGTGCTCGCTGTGAGCGGAGAGAATATCGAATACTCCACAGAGTTCTTCGTGGACCTCAAAGAGCAGAGAGGGCTTCCTCTTTGGCTTTGGGCAGCAATAAGCGGTATCGGTCTCCTGTTGATAGTCGTCATAATCGTGCTTATAGTCGTGCTGACCGGCAGGAAGAAAAAGAAAAAGCTGATCTCAGATGAGCCGGTCGACAAGGACGCGAAAAAGGATTTCATGTCAATCGACAAGAGGGAATACAGGAAGAGTGCCAAGGAAGAGAAGAAGGTCAAGATATGGACCATCCTTGTCGCAATCGCCCTGCTCGCACTCATTGTCGGTGCTGGTTATTATGCATACTCAACAGGTGTGTTTGACAGGCTGCAGAATGATACTGCTAGCAATGAGACAGTGCCTGATATCGAGACAGAGGATGTCACTGTGCCTGTAACAACAGTCCCGGAAACACCTGAACCAGAAGAGACTGCTACTGGAGTGCTCACTAATGAGGACATCCAGGAATCATTGATCACAATAGACAGAAGCGGCGTTCCAGGCGAAGGAAATACTCTTGAGCTGACCAACGAGACTTCAGTCAACCTGCAGATGTCGATAACAAACCCGACAGACAGGAAAGCAAAGTTTGAGGTCGCAACAGATGATGACAGCTGGGTAGAGTTTGACCAGAGCGTCGTGTCTGTGATGCCTGATGCTACAAAGACAATCAGCGTCCGGATAACTCCAGACCTTGAACAGCTTGAACAGAATGATTACTCAATCAAGATAAAGACCACGCTTGAAGGAAAGAAGATCCAGTATGAGGAAGAGCTTGACCTGGTACTTACCAAGAAAAAGCCGTTCTTCAGCAGATACTGGCCATGGATGATCGCTGGTCTTGTGGCTCTTGTTGCGCTGCTCCTGATAATATGGCTCAGCGGCAGGGAGAAGACAGAGAAAGTTCCCCCTATCAAGAAGAGCAAGGAAGAGAAGAAAGCTGCTAAGGCTGAGAAAAAGGCCGCACGTAAGGATAAAAAGGAAGAGAAGAAGAGCGGAATCTGGTTGCCTATTGCAATCGGTGTCGTCGTGCTGCTCATCCTTGCTGCGTTTGGTTTCTGGGCTTACAACACATTCAAGGATGCTGGAGATGATGTCTCTGAAGAAGATGTTGCTGCAGAAGAATCTGTAGAGGCTGCTGTTGAGACAGCAGCAGAACCAGCCAAGCTGACTGAAGATGATGTTGAGGAGCCGCTTATCAAGATCGATCGGACAGGAATACCTGGAGAGGGTGATGTGTTCAAGCTTGAACAGGACTCATATGAGATTCCTATGTCAATATACAACCCTACAGACAGGAAAGCAAGATTTACAGTCAATACAACCAATGAGAGCTGGGTCTCATTCCAGCAGTACATCATATTGGTGGGTCCTAATTCAGTGAAGAACATAAACATGACTCTTGAGCCTGACATGGACGCGCTGAAGAAGAATGATTACAAGGTTTCAATCAACACAAAGCTTGAAGGGGCTAAAATAGATTATGAGGAGACTCTCGAGTTTGTGCTCAAGAAGAAAAGACCTTTTGAGCTGGGATGGCTTTGGTATATACTTGGCGCGCTCGTTGTTGTCGGGCTTGTAATCCTGATTATTGAGGTTGTGAAAAGGCGAGAGAAGAAACCTAAGAGCATGGCTGCAGCAGCTGGTAAGAAGAAGGCTGTAAAGAAAAAGCCTGTTGAGAAAGGTAAGAGTGTCGCTGCAATCAACAAGGATCTTGCCAAGCTCCGTAAGAAGACTGTGTTGAAGGTCAAGGGTTCTAAATAATCTTTATTTTTCTGGATTAACCAAAATGGTAGAGACAAAATATACTCAAATCGTGAAAAAAGAAATTCCAACTGCGGATGGTCCTAAAAATCTGGTTCTGTTGTGTGCTGTTGCGGGTGAACAGGCAGACCATTATGATAAAAACCCCTGTGATCCTATTTATGCTTTGGTTGTGTTAGAAAATAATAAAATGCAAATAAATCCTTCAAAAGCTGTTGATGCTTATGATATATCATACAATCCTGGTCCAAAAACAAAAAGAATGACTATTACTCCACATTGTATGGGAAGTTTGGGTTTAGATGCTCTTTTAGCTATTCATTCCAAAATAGACTCTGTTGATGATTTTTTCTATGTAGAGCGATTTATTATACGTTATGTCGGATAATAATTGATATTTTTACAATAATTTTAAAAAGGAATTAATTCTCCAAGCGTATCAACTATAGCTTATGGGGCTGTAGTATAACCTGGCTAGAATAGCTGGCTCCAGTCTTGGAGCGATGAGGCAATTGCCTGTGATTAGTTATCTGGTATGTCAAAACATTGCTTTTGAGGAAGATACCAGCGGATCAGGGTTCAAATGGCGTTGAGCGATTAAGCTGCGCTTGAAATTCCCTGCAGCCCCATCTTTTTTTATCTCTGTCCCCTTGATTTCTTATGGAGATTATATTTAAGAAAAAGTGGTCTTTTGATGTTTTCTGCTGTTTCGGCCTTTCTATATCTATATTATATATATTATTATATTATATATTATATTATATATATTATAATATATTATTTACTATATTGAAAATAATGAATAACGCGAGTGAGAAAAAATGTTCCAAGAGAAATTGGTTTATATAATAAAATAATAATAGAAGAAGAGTTCTTTTATTATTATAGGTATTTCCATAGGAAATAGGGGGGTTAGGGTTATAATTTATTCATTCTAACCATTATAATCGTTAATATCACGATTTTTTATAATATGGGGCTTCTAAAGCATATATTATGACCTCTATTTCCTGTGCGACCTTTTAAAATGATCATGTATATGACATCATAAGACCTTCCTTTCGTTTGGAGAAAATTTTAAATACATCTAATTATTTAGGTCAGATCATGACAGAAAAGGGGTTAGGTAACTTTTTTGAAGAGTACATGAGTAAGGAATCGCTCTTTCTAAACAAAGGAGTATTACAGTCAGCATACACACCAGATGTGATGCCTCACAGGGAAGATCAGATCAAGCAGATAGCAAACATGCTCGCGCCGGCAATACGCATGGAGCGGCCTTCAAACATGTTCATATATGGCAAGCCAGGAACAGGGAAGACAGTGTGTGCGCAGCATACAGCAAAAAACCTTGAAACTGTAGCAAAGAAAAACAATGTGAATGTAGATGTTGTTTATCTCAATTGCAAGCTCGGAAAGGTAGCTGATACTGAGTATAGGTTGATAGCGCAGCTTGCGAGAGAGTTCGGAAAAGAGATACCTTCTACAGGTCTTCCTACAGGAGAGGTATACAATATATTCCATAAGGCGATAGATAATGAAAAAAGGATATTGATACTTATACTTGATGAGGTTGATCAGCTGGTGAAGAAGACCAGTGATGAGATATTATATAATTTAACAAGGATAAATTCTGAACTCCAGAATGCACAGATAGCTCTGGTGGGAATATCAAACGATCTCATGTTCATAGACCATGTGGACCCGCGGGTTAAATCTTCTCTTAGTGAAGAAGAACTTGTGTTTCCACCCTATAATGCAATACAATTACAGGACATCCTGCGCTGCAGGATAAAAGAGGCATTCAAAGAAGGAGTGGTACAACCAGGAGCAGTAGAAAAATGTTCAGCATATGCTGCAAAGGATCACGGAGATGCGAGGCGAGCGCTGGAACTGATGAGGGTTTCAGGAGAGCTTGCAGAAAGAAACGGAGAGACAGAAGTATCCATAAAGCATCTTGACCTTGCTGAGGACAAGATAGAGAAGGACAGGATAGTCGATATCATAACAACACAGCCGCATCAGTTCAAGGCAACGCTTTATGCTGCACTAACCATAGCAAAGGGATCACAAGGCATATTCACAGGAGATATCTACGACGTATACCAGAAGATCTGCGCAAAAGTCGGACTCAGACCACTCACCCAAAGGAGGATTTCTGATGTCATAGCAGAATTTGATCTTCTTGGCATAATAAACGCCAAAGTGATATCAAAAGGAAGGTATGGACGGACTCGAGAGATCAGTCTCGCTATACCTCAGGCAGTCGAGCCGAAGATAAAAGAGATAATAGAAAAGGATCTCGGACTGTAAAATTATTCTTTCACACGACAATTCCGTAGGGGGAATTGTGAGGTTAATAATCACTAGTGGTTGTTAACTCCAAAAGGGGGAATTGTTTTGGAGATTGAACATAAGAAACAAATAGTAGCACTATTGATGAAAAAAGGCATTCTCATAGATTCAACTACGCTCAGTCACATCGATACCATACAAAATCCTGTTTCTTTCACATCTTTTTTACAGGAGGGGTTGGGCAGTTCTGAATCCCTGAACAATTTAAATGAAATATTATCAAGATATAACCAATCTGCAGCTGCGAGCAGGATAGAACCAGAAGAATCCAAGATACAGACCGAAGAAAAAACAGACAAGTCGGAATCTGGCGTCAAGGTCGTATTCTCTTATGAGGGTGAACCCAAGAAAAGGGAAGTCAAGGATTTTACAGCTCTGTTCACAGTCAGGTACAACGCACTGAAATCAATACTACAAAACAGGAAAGAGCTGCAGAACCTCACGTCGATAAACCGGCTTGCGCAGAAAAGGGAACGCGAACAGGTCGCATTGATAGGACTGGTCACAAACAAGGCAGTAACAAAGACTGAGAAGATAATCATGACAATAGAGGATCCTACAGGAGAGATCAAGGTCATGTTTGTCCCTGATAATGATGCGTATGATATGGCAAAAGAGACTGTGATGGATGAGGTCGTCGGTGTAACCGGATCCAGCATGGGGCAGCAGATTATATTCGGAAACAGCCTGATCATTCCAGACATGCCTGCTTATCGCGAGCTCAAGAAAAGCCCGGACGAAGCGTATGCACTTTTCATGGGCGATTTTCATTTCGGGTCCAATGTGTTCATCACAGAAGCTTTTGAGAAATTCATATCGTGGATAAGAGGTGAGCAGGGCAATGAAAAACAGAAAGAGGTGGCAAGAAAAGTCAAATACCTGTTCATGGTAGGAGATCTGGTTGAGGGGGTGGGAATATACCCTAACCAAGAAGACGATCTTGTAATAAAGGACATATATGAACAATATGCTGAGTTTGCGAAACACATCAAGAGGATACCTGATCATATACAGATAATAATCTGCCCAGGAAACCACGATGCGATGAGGATAGCAGAGCCGCAACCACCACTCTACAAGGATTTTGCTGCACCTGTCTGGGAACTGCCTAACGTCACCATGGTGAGCAGCCCTTCTTACGTGAACATCCACTCAAGCGACGCGTTTCCAGGATTCGACGTTCTCATGTACCATGGATTCAGCTTCCCGTATTATGCGGATGTTGTTGAATCCATACGAAGCCAGGGAGGACAGGAAAGAGTGGATCTTATAATGAAATTTCTTCTTCAGAGAAGACATCTTGCGCCAGCACACAAGTCCACGCTATACCTTCCTGACGCAGATAAAGACAGTCTTGTGATAGACAAGATACCTGATTTCTTTGCGACAGGGCATATACACAGGGTCGAGGCATCCAGCTACAGGAACATAACCCTGTTGAGCTGTTCATGCTGGCTCTCTACAACAGAATTCCAGGAAAAGATGGGACTGCATCCACAGCCAGGGAGAGCCATACTGGCCAACCTACAGACAAGAAAGGTCAAGATACTCAAGTTCTACGACGAGAAGGAGGAGCAAAAAGATGAGTGAGAGACGTTTATACAACAGGGCGACAGGAGAAAGAATAGAATTTGCAGGATTTGATGGAGACCGGACACTTGTGACATATGATGGGAGCGAGTTCGGGTCCAGCTGGGACTTTGTCGGACATACATACTATCCGATAGATGAATGGCAGGGAATCGCGAGAAGATTCCACAAGAAGATCAGTGTTGCACAGACACAGGAAGAAAAAGACAAGCTGTTCATGGAATGGGTCGATACAGACATAGCAGCATTGAAGGGGAAGGATGTACACAGGGTGTATGAACAGACAGTGCCTTATACAAAAGGCGCAGAGGAGTATCTGAGAAACATACGCGCGAATAACGCAGCAGTCTATCTCGCAATAATAAGCGCGGGATTGGGGGTCGTGTTTGACAGGATAGCTGATGAACTTGATTTTGATAGCTGTCTGACAAACAGACCTGGTGTAGATGAGACCGGGATGTTCGACGGGACAATAGACATCCAGGTCACGCTCCATGACAAGAAAGCCAGCCTTGAATCCCTTCTTTCATGGATAGGTGGTGTTGAACTCAGGAATGTGATGTTTGTAGGTGATGATTATAATGATGTTGAATGCCTCCAGGCAGTCAAGGAAGCAGGAGGACTGGCACTTGCAGTGAACCCCCTTCCCGAGGTCGAAGATATGGTGTCGCGGGCAGCAAACGCAGTCATACAGGACTTCACAGAACTTGAACAGTATACTGAAATAAGGTGAAAAAGGAAATATGGTAGTCGCAAGCCCGGAGATGCAGAAGTATTTTGAGGAACTCACCCGTAAATGTAGCGAAGCGTACGAGATAGCCAACAAGGCGCGCGCCAAAGGATATGATCCTGCTGACAAGGTAGAGGTGCAGTTGGCATCTAACATGGCAGAGAGAGTTGTAGGGTTGATATCTGTGGTGGCGCCGCAGATAGTCGGAAGTGGAGTCGTCGAAAGGATAATCGATCTCGAGAAAAAATATGGCGCGCTTGACTGGAGAGTTGCCCTGCAGATATCTATTGAGGTCGCTGAAGAGAGGTTCTGCAAGTTCAAGGACAAGAACGAGGCCATCGAGGTCGGGGTCAGGGTAGGGTTTGCGTATGGTACCGTCGGTGTGGTCAGCAGCCCGCTCGAAGGGCTGATAACAATAGACATCAAGAAACGCAGGGATGGGAAAGGAGAATACTTCTGCCTCAATTATGGGGGGCCTGTAAGAAATGCAGGAGGAACTGCAGCAGCATGGTCTGTGATAATCTCAGACTTTGTACGGAAGAAGATGGGATACGCAGAGTACGACCCCGATGAGAACGAGATCAAGCGCTGTCCGACAGAGCTTGAGGATTATCATGAGCGCGTCACAAACCTGCAGTATTTTCCCTCAAAGAAAGAAAGCGATTTCATGCTGCGGAACCTCCCTGTTGAGATATCCGGGGACGCATCAGAGGACAAGGAGGTATCCAATTACAAGGATCTTCCACGGGTACCTACCAATAAGATAAGAAGCGGGTTCTGTCTCATACACTCCAGCTGCATACCACTCAAGGCAGAGAAACTCTGGAAGCAACTATCCAAATGGGGAAAGGATTTTGACATGGACCAATGGAATTTCCTCGAGGAGTTCATCAAGATAAAGAAGGAAGTGCATGCAAAAGGGAAAGGCGCGGAGAAATCAGGAGAGTCAAATCAAGAAAAACCAAAGGTGACTCCAGACTTCACGTTCATAAAGGACCTTGTCGCAGGACGGCCAGTCATAGGACATCCCATGAGGATAGGTGGGTTTAGGCTGAGATATGGCCGTAGCAGGACGTCAGGATACAGCGCGCAGTCGATAAACCCCTGCACGATGCATGTCCTGAATGACTTCATAGCGACAGGGACACAGCTGAAAGTGGAGAGGCCTGGAAAAGGTGCGGCATTCACGCCGTGTGATACTATTGAAGGGCCGATAGTCAAGATAAAGGACGGCAGCGTCATCAGGATCGAGACAGAGCAGAAGGCAAAAGAGATCAAAAAACAGATTGTGGAGGTGCTGTTTCTTGGTGATGCTCTCATCAATTACGGGGATTTCCTCAACAGAGGACATTCACTCGTCCCACCAGGATACTGTGAAGAGTGGTGGGTGCAGGAACTGGAGAAAGAGATAGTAAACATCTTTGGAAATCTTGACAACTACAAGCTCGCAGAGATAGCAGACACCAAACCTGAAGAGCTGGAGAAGGTTCTAAAGAAACCGTTGAAGTACAAGCCAAGGGCAAAAACCGCGATAAAGATAGCAAAGGCAACCAAGACATATCTACATCCATATCATTCATATTTCTGGAATTCAATAGACAAGAAAGAACTTCCTAAATTGTTTGCCTGGCTTCATAGGATGAAGGTAGAAAGTGATGATGATGGAGCAGTCAAAGCGGTGCTCGCGATAGATGCTGAGCAGAAAAGAAACATAGAGCTTGTCGGCATACCCCACATTGTCGCGACAAATGAGTTTGTCGTCTTTGGGAGGGAGGATACAGAGGTCCTCAAGGAACTTCTCAAGATAGGGGTGGAGGATGTTGAGAGCGCGGTGCAGAAGATATCTGAGATAATATCTGACGATACTGTCAAGGATGTCGTCAGCGCATTGAACAAGTATTCTGATATCAAACAGCGCGATAAAGGGGGGATATTCATAGGATCCCGCATGGGCCGACCTGAAAAAGCAAAGATGCGGAAACTGACAGGAAGTCCGCACACCTTGTTTCCTGTCGGGGAAGAAGGTGGAAGGATGCGAAGCTTCCAATCTGCTCTGGAGAAAGGAAAGATACGTGCTGAATTTGCCGTGTTCAAATGCCCCTCATGTGAAGAGCAGGCCCCGTTCGGGGTCTGTCCAAGCTGTGATGTCAAGACAAAAAGAATCTACTCCTGCAAGATGTGTGGAGAGATTGAGGAAGCAGAATGTCCCAAGCACGGAACAGCAGCACCTGCAATGATGCACGAGGTGAACATACATGATTATTTCTACAAGATACTCAAGAAGCTCGGCACACGAACATATCCTGACCTGATCAAGGGAGTGCGAGGGACAAGCAACAGGGAGCACATACCTGAACATTTCATAAAAGGGATACTGCGCGCGAAATACGATGTGCACGTGAACAAGGAAGGGACTGTAAGGTATGATGCATCAGAACTTCCGATAACACACTTCAAACCAAAAGAGATATTCGTGAGCGTCGAGAAACTGAAATCATTAGGTTATACAAAGGACATCCGCGGCAGACCACTTGAGAATGAAAATCAGATACTTGAGATCAAGCCACAGGACATTGTCGTGCCGTGCTGCCCCGACTCGCCGGATGAGCCGGCAGATGCCATACTCACGAGGACGGCGCAGTTTATCGACGAGGAACTTGTCAAGCTATACGGACTCAAACCGTTCTACAACATCCAGACAAGAGAGGACATCGTAGGACACCTTGCGATAGGTCTTGCACCGCATACCTCCGCAGGGACAATATGCCGGATAGTTGGGTTCTCAAAGACGCAGGGATTCTTTGCGCATCCCCTGACGCACGCTGCCATGCGTCGTGATTGTGATGGTGATGAAGGGTGCTTCCTGTTGCTCATGGATACGTTCCTCAACTTTTCCAGAAAGTATCTTCCGGATTCAAGGGGAAGCACAATGGATGCTGCGCTTGTGCTTACGACCATATTGACCCCTGCAGAAGTCGATGACATGGCGTTTGATGTTGACCGGGTGTGGACGTATCCTCTGGAGTTCTATGAGGCGTGCCTTGAATACAAGAAACCCTGGGATGTCAAGATAGAGACTATACAATCAGTCCTGGACAAGGAAGGGCAGTATGAAGGTATGGGATTCACTCATGACACTGAAGACATAAATGCAGGAGTTCAGATGCGTTGTGTGCAATGAGAAATTCAGGCGGCCTCCACTGCTGGGCAAGTGCACCAAATGCGGAGGAAAGATACTTTTCACCATATCTGAAGGCAGCATAGTCAAGTATCTGGAGCCCAGCATAAGCCTGGCAGAGAAATATGACCTTCCGACCTATTTAAAGCAGAGCCTTGAATTGACTAAAAGGCGCGTAGAGGGTATATTCGGCAAGGAGAAGGAGAAACAGGTCGGGCTTGGCGCCTGGTTTGGCTAGATTTTGCATCCTTCTCATATTACCTGCTTCTTTTCAGTTTATTGTAAAAAAATGTTCTAATAGTCTTATAATTGTTGGCATCTTCTCTATGTATGCGAGGCTTCTACTAAAAAGGGGAGACAGTTTTTAGCAAACCCGGTGGTTTCCGATGGAGAACAGAAGTAACCAAGAACTAAAATTACTTGTAGATGTCTTTTCAGGCAGGACTAGTTCTAACAGGTTCGGATGGATGTCAGCATTATGCGCAAAGAAACAGCCTAATGCGATAACCAAGGAAGAGGCACTGGAGCTTTATCTTTCTAACAATGAGGTAGGGGATGTCGCGCAGACAACACAAGAAGCGCTTCTTACCTATGTGTCAGGCGAGACTGCCGCAATAGGCCAGGAATTAATCGATCTGAAGGCAATACTCACAACCAACAAGAGATGGAAGATCAAACACAAGCAAGTGGAGAAGATATTGTCCCAGATACAGCCAGAGTCATTGAGCGCTCTTGAGAGAGCCTATCTGACAGACCTGAACAGGTATGTTTCAGAGAACAGGGCATTGAAGGCTGGAAGAAACATAAAGATAAGGAACGGCATTGAACAATCAATCTCACAGCTTATGCCGGAGCGACCTCATACTTCTGAAACAGACACCGATTATGATATCCTTTTTGCAGATGCACTCAGGCAGGCGTCGTCCAGCACAAGCAACAGGTTCGAGATACTTACCGAAGCATATACAGCATTGAATGGAGAATCTGCACTTGGCAGAAAACTTCTCAGGTTTGGAAAACATCTTACATCATCTTCGGGTTGGGAAGAACGGTTGCAGAATGCCGGGACTATCCTGCAGCAGAACATCTCTCTTGATCTTTCTGAAGATGATGAGAACTATCTCCGGAATGCGCTTACCTATATCGAGAATGCAGGGGTGAATCATGTCGCGCCTGCAGTGACAGGGCTTGCGACTGACCTGACTGAAAAGATACATGACCTGCTTCTGGGAGATCTTTTCACAGAAGAGGAGATGGTGGAAACTGATGATGAAGAGATAATCCTCCTGGATGATAAAGATATCATCTATGCGCCTGAATCTGCGGCGTTGCCTGAGGAGACTGTGCCCATAAAGATGGCACGTGTCGACGGGCTCAGAGACCCTGTTGCAGAGATGCTTGGTGCAGGGAGCAAACCATCTGACCCACATGTTATTGAGGATACTCCCGTGGCCGGAATCACATTCTTTGGAGAGCCTGTAGGATACACCCCTGGACAGGCCAATGTAGGGTCCTTGTTTGCCGATGATCCTGTTGATGGCGGGTCACTTTTTCCTTTAAAGAATATTGCGTGCAGGGAGTATGGAAACAGGATTGTGAAAGAAGATCCTGTGGATTATACTGCGGATGATTCGCTCTCGGACTCTTCTGTCGAGCTGGTGTCTCCCGAAGATCCCAAACATCCTGATTTACACAAGTACCTGAACAGAAGGGTGGTAGCTGGTCTAGGTGCAGGTGCAGCGCTTCTTACTGTGGTCGGTACACTGGTAGCTCTTGCGAGCACAAGCAAAAGCAATGTAGACGAATCCCTTACCATGGTGTCGACAAATCCTCCTGTGGTCTATGTTGACGCCCCTAAAAAAGAGCCAGCTCCAAAACACGCGCTAAAGGCTGTCCAAGAGCAAAGTGACTGGGACTACTGCTTTGACAATCTTTTTGATGATTCTACTGCGCTCAGAAAAGGCTCAAGTATACACACGTTGAGCAAAAAAGACCTGGCAGAGGTAACCCAAAGATGCTTCCTGGATCAGGCAAGAAGAATAGATCCTGACCTTCTCAAGAACGTCAAGATAAGCTCATCTAAGTATATGCAGTTCCCTGCGTCTGCAGACCATGTCCTGGTCCGCACAGTGATGATCCCTGTCGAGACAGAGGGGGGGAGGGAAGAGGTCCCATTGTCCTATTTGGATCCTATGATCGACTCCAGCGTAATGAGTCCGTTCGGGGCGCGAAGAAGGATATCATCGCCAACACGGAACAGCGATGGAATCTACTCCTGCCCTGAAGGGCAATTCAGGATGGCAAGAAAACCTCGGGCTGTGCCTGAAGATGATCCTGTAGGGTCAAAGATGACTTATGTTGACGCAACGCACATACAACCTTTAGGAAGCATAGATGGTCTGGTATCTGAGAAGGTTCCAGAATCAGTACCAATCACTACCTCAGATACGCCTGATATATCGGATTCAGTGGCAGACAAACCCAATACAAAATCAAGTGATAAAGCAAAACCTACTGTGGCAAATACACCCTCAGATGATTATTCAGACATTGCCTCTTCAACAGCGAAGGCAAGGCCAAGAAAAAGAGCAACCAAAGCAAGAGGCCCGAACTTCGCATGCTATAAGAAACACATGGGACTGGACCTCAAACCGACGGCCGCTGGCTGGAAGACACTCAGAAGATACAGGACACCAATGTATCCTGTCCTACCTGGACGTGTCAAAAAGCTGGTAAAAGGGGGAATTCGTGCAGGGGACTATGTTGTAGTAGAGCATGAGAATGGGATAACCAGTGAATACATGCACATGGACAGGTTCACACCAAGGCTTGACTGCTTTTTCCCAGAGCAAAGAAGACACGCAAAAAACAGGGAGGCGGCCAAGGACTGCAAGGCAGATGAAAGCATTGTTAAATCACGGACAGGCAGCCGGATAGAGTTCAAGGATGGACAAGGACCTGTGGTCCTGCCACATGTGTTCGAGGAACTGACTTTCGAGACTGATCCTGAAAGCGATGAAGTCAGGAATCCACTGCGCGAATACCTGGGAGGTGAATTCTTTGTCGGTTTCATGGGCCATACAGGAAACGCAGACGTTGCGTATCCGCACCTCCATCTTTATGTCAAGCATGATGGCAAATACGTCGATCCTGAGAGATTACTGCCGGTGAACAAGCACGGCATTGACGTCATATTTAATGAATCCCACGAGGCTTACCTTGCTGATGTATCGAAGAGAGTGGGAGTACTTCCTTATGTTGTCCGCAATATGCGTGGAATAGAGACCGGACATAAAGGTGCAAACATGCGCGCTAAATCCCGTAAGGGTGCTGTAGGGTTCATGCAGGTCATGCACTGCGCAGTGAGCATGGCACGGGCCCAATGCCGGAAGGAACTGAATTATTTTGTCCACCAGAAAAAATCCCTGGAAGGCGTGGTGGATGAAACTAGCAGGGATAAATCAGAGAAGATCCAGGACAACATAGATATGTTCTCATACTACTGCGACATGCTGTCCAGCGACATGAGTTGGCATTTTGTAAAGACAGACCCTCTTGTGAACATGTTCGCAGGCGTCATGGTATTCAAAAGGAATCTCGACAGGTTCGGAGGGGACTATCTCAAGGCCATCGCAGGTTACAACGCAGGACCCGGAGCTGTCGAGAAGGCGATGGCGAGAGCCAGCAGGATAGACCAGTCCCTTGACAAGAGGATACACAAATCAGAGATAAGCGGCAATGTGCAGGGGCTCATACAATTGCGCCAGCAGAAGAAAAAGAACAGCTGGATAAATTTCATATACAGCGGCACACGCCACTATGTGCATAGGGCAATGAAGAATATCGAAGAGGATGATGCGCTGTATGGTCCTGTAGAATCCCCTAATGAACAAAAACCTGCAAAGTATATCCCTCCCAAGCCTGCGGCTCCAAGCAGGACCGGACCGGCCCCCAGCAAGTCGGCAATGCGTGGAGGAAACCATCACCCTGCCAGACGGGATTATCACAGAAGAAGGACCTGATCAATGCTCGATAACACATTGGGTGTGAGGTATCCCTGAGATTTCCATGATATTTTCTTCTTTTATCATGTCTTCTTTAAGGAGAAAACCAGTCGATTCTTTACCTACCGCGTTGATTACGTAACAGGTTTTTATTATCTCTTTGAGCTTATCCTCAGGCATCTCTTCCCCTTTGTAGAACTGGGAATCAAGATTCAGCTGTTTGTCATCTTCTTCAAAGACCTTGCCTAGAAGTTCAGAGTCGCAGATAGCAAGCATGCGGCCGTTCGGTGTGGGATGGATCTTTACAATCATTCTCTTTTTCAGTTTGTCTTTGCTTTGAGAGACTTCACCTGATGCTTTGAACCGCAGGCCTGGCACTTCATGAATGAGAGTTCCCCTTCTGACAGGATCTTTGTGTCTGGCTTGCCGCAGTCAGGGCAGAGGACATATTCAGAGGCGTATTTCCTAATCTTCTCGTTTATCCTTGAAGCAGGAACCTTTGCGCCCAGCATCAATGCGCTCCTGGTAAGGTTACCGGGCGTTGCCAACTCCTTTAGGATGTATTTCAGGACATGCTCAGGAGGTCTTCTCAATGCGTCGGTTATAATGAAGAAATTGCTGATCACTGTCTTGTTGCCCTGTATGTGTCCCTTGACTTTAGGTATCTCAAAGCGCTCGCTTTCGAAGACAGATTCAGGCATCTCGCTTCTCGCTTTCTTGAGCATTTTTGAATAATCCATGTTCCAAAGGAAAAGAAGCCCCTATTTAAATCATGCGCTTCAAAACGTCGAAGAAAGATTTAAATAGTTTATAAACCGGGATGGATGCATGGTTCTTGAGTCAATGATAAGGCCGATAAAGGCTGTGAAAAAACCCTGGGAACTTTTCTTTTACGGTATACTTATAGCATCAGTCGGCGTCTTCCTCGGCTATTGGATATTCCGGGACAAAGCAGATCTTGTCATGATATTCCTGACAACATTCGCATGCGTGCCGCTCATGTTCCATACCATACGAAGGGAAGAAAGAGAGGATATCCGACTTGACAAAGAGACGAGCATGCTCAAAAGACACAGCAGGGTACTGCTGTTCTATACCTTCCTGTTCCTTGGGATGATGGTGGCATACGTGCTCTGGTATGTGGTGCTTCCAACAGAGATGTCACAGACAATATTCAGGCAGCAGATAACAACAATAGCCCAGATAAACTCACCTGTCTCAGGGCATATTGTCGGTAATGCAACAACAACGTCATTGTTCAACAGAATATTCTTCAATAACATCAAGGTGATGATATTCTGCGTGCTGTTCTCGTTTTTCTACGGAGCTGGAGCGATATTCATCCTGGCATGGAATGCTTCTGTTGTAGCGGCTGCGACAGGGAACCTGATAAAACTGGGACTCGCAAAGTACGCTGCAGCAGGCGGCCTTACCAAGATGGCTGCGGTCACGCAGACTGTCGCTTATTCATTCTCGCGATACATGTTCCACGGCCTGGCAGAGATGGCGGCTTACATGGTCGCTGGTCTAGCAGGTGGGATAATATCGGTGGCAGTGATAAACCATGATTTCAAGACAGATAATTTCCAGAAGATAATACTCGACGCGTCAACACTGATGATAATAGCGATGACAATACTATTTGCAGCAGCCCTAATCGAGTCTTATGTCACGCCTGTCTTTTTCTGATACTCGGAGAATTCCATACTACGATCTTGAGGTCGGGGAGTAGGTCATACTGCTCATTCCAGGACCTTGTATCTTCCAGGCTTTACCTCGAAGATGTCTCCCTGTTCAAGAAGCCGCTTGACGTGTTCTTCAGGGTCTGTACTTCCGAATTTCACAGAGATATCCTCGAAGCCTGCGCCAGAGCCGTCATCCAGGTCCTTGATTATGTTGATCAGCCTTGATGTTGGGTTTGATTCTTCAGCCAAGTCTTCTGTCTCGACAGACAGCTCTTCAGTCTTAGGGCTTTTGTCTTCTGCTGGTTCCTGATGTCTTTGCTGAGCGAGTTCCAGGCGTCTCAATTCAACCCATTTAGGGTCAGTCACATTTTTCATGACTTCGGGGACCACATACCGTTCAGCACCGAATTCTCTTGGTCTTCCTATGACCAAGACGATATTCCCGACTTCAATACCTTTTCCATGCTCAAAGAATCTTAATGATATCCTGCCGGTATTGTCATCCAGCACAAAATTCTGCGATGATGTATTCCCTTCCTGCAGGTCCTTCGAGACAATCACCCCGATGATGTTGGCCCTTGAGACCTTCCTTTCGCCAACAGCGATGTAGTTAGGCAGCCAGCCATCTTCCTTGACATACCGGTTGTTGAGAATATCTGCTACCCTGACCTTATGCGCCACTTGTCTTTTGGACTGTTCTGGTTCTGCCATGTACGGTGGATACATCGGCCGTATTATTAAATCTTATCGAAATGGCCCTTTCTTGAGGGGTAATCTTTAAATAAGCAAAAACCTTCGTCACCAACATGGTACAGCAGAACCTTGTTGCGTATATCATGTCGCAGCTGCGGCAGGGCAAGAAGCTTGAGGATGTAAACAGATTCCTTCTTGAAGCAGGGTATGACAAGTCAGCGGTAGAGGGTTCTGTACAGTATGTCATCAACCTGCAGACAAACCCCGAGATTGCAGAGGAGCAGAGGATACAGCAGCTTTCAGATTACATAAACAAACAGATGCAGGCAGGGTATGGACAGCAGGCAATCGCGAATTTCCTGATATCACGAGGTTATCCATATTATGAGGTCAATGTTGCATTGCAGCAGGCAACCCTACCAAAGAAAGAGGTCAAGGTCGAGCATAAGCTGGCTGTCTTTGCAGTGATTGTCATATTGGTAATGGCGTTGGCAGTGACTGCTATGTATTTCAAGCTCTATACCCTGTTCGGGCAAGCGTTTCCAGAACAGCTGCTGGATGTTGAGACAGAAAAGCTCACTACCATAGTGCAACAGGGGGGAGAGCTGTCTTTTCAAGTGAAACTATTGAGCTTCGGATACAACAAACGCTTTGATGTTGAGCTGGAGTACAAGATAGTTGACAGGGACACTCAAGCAGTGGTGCTTGAGAAAGGGGAGACACTGGCGCTTTCAACTACACTGGAGAATATAGTCACTTTTGATATTCCTGATACGATGAAGACCGGGAAGTATGTGCTGAGGGTTGATGCAACATACCAGGAATTTACAGCAACATCAGGATTCATATTTGATGTGTTGTCTGCGGATATTGCAGAAGAGACACTCAAGGAGATACGCGAGCAGATACCTGTCGAGGAGGAATTGACAGATATACCTGAGCTCGAAGAGAATGTCACAGAACCTGTCGAGCCTGTAGGGCCACAGGTCGTGCCTGAGCCTATACCCCCTGCACCAAGACCGGGGGTGCCGAAGTTCTTTGAAGGCATGACCAAGAAGCAGGCGTTCGAGATGGTAAAGGCAGCATCTGTCAGGGAGCCTAACAAGGCTGTGGCCATGTGCAACGAGTTCGAGCTGCCCGGTAATCTCCAGGGCTGTTTCATGACGCTAGCAAGCTTCAAGAAGGATGCGAATTTCTGCAGGGATATCGAGGAAGAAAGGGCCAGAGATTCCTGTTACATGCAGGCAATATTAGAGACAAAGCAATTTGACCTGTGCGACAAGATAACAAACCAGCATGTCAAGCAATCCTGCGAGGTAGTGTCCGCCACAGAAGAAGCGCAGAAGGCAGCCGACGCAGGTAATATGGAGGATGCGCAGTTCATATTACAGACAATCCCCTTAACTGGTGGCTGAATCGATGAATCTCGGATTCAGTTGGGCCCTGTGGGATTCATAGAATACCTGCATCTCTTCTGTCTCGTTCATATCATTGAAACATCTTGGCATGGGCGTACTCAAAACATAGAACTCAACTGTGTCACCGCCCGCAAGATCCTCTTTTGACACGACCCAGGGGAAGCTTTCATTTATCTCTATTCCCCCAAGATTGACAGGTTTCATGGTTATGTTCTCCTCTGGAATGAATACATCCACGTCGCAACTCCCGCAGGTATGACATGACCAGATTCCTGCAGTCAAGACCCCTGTCAGAGCCGAGTATTCAGAGCATCTATCCTCATAGTCATAGGGGTACCATCTACACATCTTTTCACAGTTGTCTGTCGTGCATTCCTCACATATGTGTGAACAGTTCTCTGGAAAAACCGTGCCATCTGTATCCAGATACTGCGCCTTGATAGTATATATCCCAGGCACCAGATCTACTGTCAGGAAATACGGGTCTGTCAAGGACGCGTTGCCATAGATGACCAATGTTTTTGTAAATGGCTGCACATAAGAGGGGTCGTCAATCTTCCTTATGTTCATTATGATCTGATCTGACCCGTTGAATTCTAAAAGCGTGCTGTTCCACACCAGCCATTTGTCTATTTCAGACCTCTCTATCTCTTCATTCTCCAGGATTACTGTCCTGTTGAGGCGGAATTTCTTCAGTGATATGCTCTTTGTCACCAATGGTTCCAGCATCACGTCAAATTCAAGCTCTGTATCGACCTCTGTCGTCAGCTTTGCTATCACTTTTTCCCTGAATCCGTCTTTGGACAGCTTGAGGTATCCCCCGCCGACACAAATCGGCAGTTGAGTCACCAGCTCACTTGTGTCTGAATCAAGGTCGTATGTGGTCTCTCCTATCGAGCAGGCCCTGTGAGACCCGCAGCCAAACCTGACCTGCACACCATCCAGGGGATTTTCTGCTGTGCTGTTGAATGACCTTATGGTTACGTTACCGCTCACCCTCTGTTTCGGCCTGCAGAAAAGGCTTTTTGTTATGTTTCCGCTTACGTGGGGTATATTGGCTGCTTCCTCATTCATCATCGCCTCGGCTTTTGTATTTAGGAGCATCTTGGACCTGTCAAAAGGCCCCATGGTGCCATTGCCTGCCATCCATTTCTTTATTGCCCTGTTGTCCCTGATGTTCGCCTCCAATGCAAAGTAGAATGAGTATGGTCTTCCAAAAAGCACATCCTCTTTCCTGAGCTCAACAATGATAGGCACAGACACATCATAGAAGTATTCGTATATATTCTCCTCTGTGGGATTGCCGAACGAAAGACCCATCATGCTTATCTCTCTCACTTTCACTTCAGTAGGCCCTGTCGACTCACCGTCAGGGTTCATGTGCAGGTAGATGGGCTGGCCGAAGTAGAGGAAGGTCACGGTGTAATTATCATAGCCTGTCTCCAGGACATCCTTATAGAACAGGGAATAATAGGCCTGTTTTGCCGGATCTTCTTCTATCGTGTATTGTTGTCTGCCGTTCTTGGTGTTCTTCAGCTGTATAAGCGGGGTGTAGACTCCAATAATGTCCATGATATTCTGCTTTACAATGGATCTGATCCAGACCTTCTTGGATGCTCCGAATTCCCGCGCAAAGAAAGGGGGGAGTCTGTTTGAGTCTGATGAGGAGTAGCTGCTCAGAAGATATATGATGATCTCTTCCAGGAAATTCTCTTCCACTTCAGCAGCGGTTATCGCTCTTGCGAGCTCGTAGAACTCTATAAACTTGAGAGGGATCTTTACGTAGAACCTGTCCAGTTCTGTTGTCCTGCTGTCCATAGTTATATTGACAGGGTAATTAGCGAATATCGAGATGTCCTCTTTCGCAATCTTGACATCAACCTTGGGCTCTGCCTTCTCTTCAACTTCAAATCCCTGCTTTTCAAATCCCCTGAAATCATCAAGGCATCTTTCCAACTCCCTGCTGATATACCTTTCCATCTGCAGCTCTATATTCTCAAGAGAGGGAGAGTTCTGGTCGCTCAACAGGCAGTTCCAGCAGTTGTTCTTCGTCGCCATATGCCACCAATAAGCCACATGCGTCGACTCATCCATCAGGAAGGTGACACCATCTGCCTCTGTAGGGTCAAACAGGTCTATGTTGAACTCCCTTCCGGAGATATCCTCGTCAAGCATGTCTATGTACCCGCCGTGCTGCCCTGCCTTGTATATCCCTTCTTCAGCAACCTGGGTTATACACGACCTTATGAACGTGTCTATAGGCTTGACTTCTGCAGGAGCCTCTTCAATCGCTTCACCTATCTCCTGCGATAGGACATCCTCCTTGTCAAAATAGATGAAGTACAATGTAACCAGTGCTGTTCCAAGTATGACTATACCTAATATTATGAAAATCGTGAGCTGTGCTTTTTTCCCAGTATGTATTGCATTCATTTTGTTCTCAATGATATGTAAAAATATATCCTGGATGCGTGGATGCCTGCCAAAAAGACCAAGAGCGACGGGATGAACATGATGACTGCGCTGACAGCGATGCCGAGCAACACGATGTTGCAGAGCAGTACCAGCCAGACAAGAACCAGCAGGTAGTTGAGGAGGCTTCTCAGCGAAAAGACTTCCCTGACTGAACGCATGTTGACCCATAATGTCTTGTCTGGGTCGAAAAAGACATACGCGACCATCAGGACAAAGTGGATTAGGGCAAGCTCTATCACGAGCAGATACGCGTTGATCGGCGTCTTGGTCAATACTACAGTCAGTATCATCACGACGATGCAGGCACACAACAGACAGATTGTCAATGCTGCAAACTTCCAGACATATTGCCAGCTGAAACACTTCCTGCTTATCCTGCTCCAGATGAAACCCTTGAACACTGACGCAATCGATGCTGTGAGAAGGAAAATGAATATTGCGTAGGAAGATATGCTTATTTTCATGTCCTCCAATTGCCTGCTGATGCCCTCAACCTCTGCCCGCACGTTTGCGGACAGCTCATTGCCCAGGACCTGCTGCTTGATTTCCAGCAGACGAGGGGCGATGTCGACAAAGCCCTCAAGCATCTTTCCCACAACAGCAATGCTGATGAGGATGATCATAGCCAGGATAAAGAGCAATGCAATATCTGTAAGGATGCAATAGAGGGAATCTTTCTTCCAGAAGGCCGAAGATACCCTGCCCATACGCTCCTTTATCCTGCCCTTGCTTTTTTTTTTCTTCATTCTACGAATATGGCCTCCAATACAAGGCTCTTTGCACTGACTGACATGACTGCTTTAGTCATGGTCTCGTTGGATTCAACAGCAGCATAGCCATCGTAGCCTGTGAAAGGTGTGGCAGAGGCTGACTCCACAAGCCAGGTTGTCCCATCATCATAGTAAGCTATGATCTCGTACTGCAGTGATTCAGCAACCGGCTGGAGATACCAGGAGATAGCGTATACTTTCGTGTCTGCCGGGAGGATGTCCTCGCCTTCTTCAAGGATTATCACCTCTGCCTGCAGTGTGGCGGTATAGTCCAGTGAGGTGATATCATGCATTGCTGTCGAGGAGGTCTCTCCACCCATAGACTGTTGTTCATCCCTGGTTCCACCCCAGCTGCTGCAGAAATCAATCTCCCAGTCTGACACATCATACCAGCCAAGGTCGACGTCAATGACGCCCGGATCATTGCTGGCAATGACAAGCCCTGCAAGTACAAGGATGCCTGCCAGGCCACACCATGATATCTTTTTACCTATCATATTCATCACTCAGTACTGCAAAAATCAGGATCCTCCAGATCCCTTGAATACCTGTTGAGATCCAAAGGGTCGAGCATCAAATCTGCCATCTTACCCATCTCAAGCCAGATACCTGCGCTAAGGATACCTCCGCAGGCGACACCCATTGGCTGAGCGCCTGGATAACAACGTGCGCTTATAGGATCTAACACAGGCAAAAAAAGGTAAGGACACCCTAGTATAACAAGTGATGCTAGTGAGCCGAATTCCACGGCGCTGCGAAAGAACAATTCACTCAGCGCCTGGATCCACAAGAAGTATTTTCCCCAGCCTATTGCCTTTATCGGCGCACTTTCTATGTATATGCACTCCCTTATCTTGTGCAGCTCATCGCAGACATCTGTTGAGAATCCTGCAGCCGCCCTGTCGAGAATGCACTTCCTGTAGAGGCATTTCAGCTGCCTAGACTTCTTGTAGTTGTAAAGGATGCCGGGTATGCATACAAAGGCCCATGCAACATCCACTGACCTGTAGGGGTCGTAGTTGAATTCTGAAAATGCACTGGCAAAAGGAATGTGCACGGCAGCATTGCGCTCTGGCTCAATATTCTCATCATCAAAATTATACCTGTATGAGTTGCCCCTGGCAGCGCCTGTATATGTTATGGATTCTATGAAGTTCGCGCTGTCTATCAATTCACAGGTGTAATACGCGCAAAACAGCCTTATGTAGATCCCGGATGCGGCATAGGATGCGGGGATAGTGATCGCTAATATGAATGGATTGTAAGCCCACAGCATCGCTGAATTGGATGCCTGATCCAGACCCATGCAAATTGCCTGATATGCGCTTGGCCACCACCAGGCCAGCAAGCCTGCTGCAACAGCCTTGATGACCTGCATAGCTATGACCAGCATCTCGATAATCTGTCCCAATGTGCAGAACGTGCCGAATATCTTGTTGACTATATCCAGAGCATCAATGGTGCTTTCCAGTCCGTCAATCTCTTCATCTATGTCTTCTATCTTGTCAAATATTGCCTGATCGACGTAACCCAGCGGGAAGTTGTAGAGAGGGATGCCGAACGTGACTGTATCCTCTTCTGGAAGCTCATAGACCTTTGTGCCTGAGCGGATTATGAAACTGAAGTCGCAGGTCACCACAAGCTCATTCACTGTCAGCGCGTCTTCAATCCCTGCCAGCTGGATCTTTGTACCGATGAGCGCAGAGGTGAAAGGGACAAGGGAAACTATATCTGTCCCTATTATCGAAGCGTTCTCTGCTGTACAGCTGCCCATTTTCATATCCTGGATCTGCCCTGCAGAGGTCAAAAAAACCGCGGTGTAAAAGAACGGGTGAGGAAACCCTGAAGCGATCTTCCTGTCAAGCCCATTGCTCGGAAGCTGTGCTGATGTCATCACACTCACCACATTTGGCGGTGTCCCTGGAGTGGATTCGCACACTTCCTGGGTGACGCTTGTGGTGTCCCTGTTGCCTGCCCTGTCTATCACTGTGATGTTTATGACATCATCTGTGTATATCGTGACAAGATTGTCAATCTCAAAATCGCATAACCACACACCAGACACGTCAGACTCTTCGCAGTCGAACTCCATGGGAAAATTGTTCGTGCTCAGTCTCGAAGCAGACACCTCTACCTTAACCCCGCCGGAGAGGTGCTCTGACACGTTCATAGCTATCGATATCTCGTCAAGAGCAGTAGGGCAGATGCTTGAGTTCACGACTGAAATGATCTCTGGCGGTTCAGGATCATAGTAGAAACCCGCAGAGGTAACTCCCCTTATCATGTTCCTTGCGTTATCTGTCGATCCTGCAGTCACGAATAGCGAGAGGATATCCCCTACAGTCTTGGTCGGGTCAACAACTATGTTGTTGAAATTACACATCCAACCCTCTGTGCAGTTGTTCGGAAAGAGATTTGTATGGCCTTCAGCGTATGTCTGTTCCCCGAAGCTGCTGAAATCCAGGAACAGTTTCCTGTCGCTGAAACCAGATTCATTCTCTATTATATCCACGTAGATTGAGTTGTTGCCTGCCCCTACCCAATATCTTGCGTTATCATCAGCAATACCTGAGCGTATAGAGACGATCTCTGGCTGGGTGTCGTCATATATCACCGGCAGGATCACCGAACTGTTCATCTTGTTCCCGTTGATGTCCTCTGCGATGATCCTTACTTCTGGAATGAAATCATCAGGAATGATTGCCAGAATACCTGTCCAGTTGCAGCCGTATAGTCCTGTTGATATGTTATGGCAGCCTCCCTGGAATATGGGATCCGACATCTGCACGTTCTTGTACGCGTCTGCAAATTCGGGCCTGTAGTTGAGACCTGAGAAGTCTGCTACAATGGTGCTTATGTTCAATCCTTCATCCTCAGAGATGTTCACCTGGATCCTGACATTACTTATCGGGTCACCCTGGCTATACTTCAACAGTCGGTTCCCGACCCAGACGCTCGCGCCCAGCAGTGTCGGAAGAGAGAAATCCATTGTCACGTTCTTGCACTCCTGCGTTCTCTGTCCAAGCCTGTCAAATATTTCCATGCAGACATTGCGCTCCTGTGTTGTTCCAGGGGCCTGCGGGACATCCAATGTTGTCCAGTTCTCAACCAGGAGACATTCTGTGCCTTCGGGCAACACTTCACCAACTGTAACATAATCAATAAGGAACGCAACCCGGGAGATTCCTGCACAAGTGTCTTGTGCGCAGGAACTGCACGCGGTATCTGACGCGCTGTATGTTACGGATATGTTTGATTCGTTCCGCGTCACATAGAATGAATGGATATTTGGAGTATCCCCATCAACCATTATCGGAACCACCAGCTGGGGCCCTTCAGGAGAACCGTCCTGCCTGTAGAGCTGCAGGCCATATTGCCGAGGGCCTGGAGGAATATCGCCTGCTATATTTGTAGTGCAAAAAACAGTTTCGCTGATATTGCCTTGTGAACATTGAAACACCCTTGAAGGGTCACCTATCAATCTGATCTGCAGCGGGGTCACTTCTTCACCTGCAATGCTTGCTGAAACATTCAGAATAGTGACATCGTTAGTGCTTCTCCTGAAGCTCGGTATATTGTCCATGCCGTAGGCGTTCGCATTCATATCTGCGAAAACCCCTGCAGAATGCAGGACAGGCATGATCAAGAGATAAATCAAGAACATACAGATGTAGTGTGAACCTCTTTTTAGCATGGTCTCATGTTTATAAGGAGGGTATATAAATTTTATTGAGAAAAAGCGTTTTAAACCTCAGATTTTCTGTATGAAACCTCTTTTTGGCTCAAAGATATCCCCTGAACGCTTGAGTTTTTCAATGACCTCTTCTGCCTTGTCAGCAGAGACACCTTTTTCCTGCGCTTCCTTGATAACATCCTCAATCGGGATGGTCTTACCTATCTTGTTCTCAAGCTCAGTTATAGCTTCCTTGATTACAACAATGTTGTTCCTTGAGGAAGATGAGATTCCTGTAGTGAGGATGTCAACATCAATCTTTCCAGTATCAGGATCTACACCAATCTGTGACATGCAGTAATGCAGGAGTTCAATCGCTTTCTGGGCATCTTTTCTCAGGACCTTCTCTGCGAGCCTTGATTTGGCTGAGGCTTCAGCAAGCCTGACAAGGGCTTCCAGCTGTCTTGCGGTTATTGGGATTGCCTTGACTCCGCCTTCGTCACCACCTGAATTACGCATCTTCACATAGTATGTCTTTATCTCCTCAAGAGCGGCGTCAGTCAGGGCAGGGACACAGGACCTTCTCGCATAAGAAATATATTTCTTCAGCAGGTCTGTCTCTATGTCACACTTGCCTGAGCCGCTTTTCTGGTGAAGGTTGAGGACAAATTTTGCGAGGCGCTCGTCGCTGTCCTTGTTAGGAAGGTCACGTATGGGAAATATCAGGTCAAATCGGCTTATGAGGGCGGGTGGAAGATCGATCTGCTTGCCAAGTATCTCATACGGGTCGAACCTACCCCACTTAGGGTTTGCTGCTGCGAGGACTGTTGTCTCGCACATCAGGGTTGCCTGGATGTTTGCCTTGGCTATAGTCACGGTCTGCTGCTCCAGCGCCTCGTGCATCGCGGCCCGGTCTTCGTGGGTCATCTTATCCATCTCGTCAATCATACAAAATCCTTTATTGGCAAGGACAAGTGCACCTGCTTCCAATGCCCAACCCCTAAGGAACTCATCCCTTACGACTGATGCTGTCAGGCCTGCTCCGCTTGCACCTTTACCGGAGATGTACCTTGATTTTGGAGCTACCAACTGAGCCCGTTTCAGCAACTGAGATTTGCCTGCTCCCGGGTCACCTACAAGAAGGATGTGCATATCACCTCTTGTCGTGACACCATCTGTCCTGATCTTTTTCACCCCTCCAAGCAGCTGCATGATGATGGCTTCTTTGACCTTGTCGTGGCCGTATATTGAGGGAGCCATAGAATTCACGAGCTTATCGAGGACCTTCGGGTCTCTTGAGAGCTCTTTGATCTGTTTTTCTTCTTCTTTAGAGATTGCAATATCGCCGAAGCTTTCTTCCATAGGCACTACATGGTTTGTGTCAAGCATAAGATCAAATCTGACAAGCTTTCCACCGTCTTTTGATGGGATGGGAACCTCCTTGACCAGACCTACTACGCGGATCTTGGTGCCAGGATTGGTCTTCTTGTCGCTCAAGGGGGAGACAAGGTCGTTCTTCAGGAAAATGTCTAGTCTCTTTGGCTGCTCGCCACCTTCCATATTCTCGGTGCACTCCTCCAAAACGATTTTCTGGGCGTCCACCAGCTCTTTGGCAAGCAGACGGAATTTGCCTTTCCTGCCGCAGCCACACCTGGAGGGTTCCTTGAAC
>JBHPEY010000006.1:0-57893 GCA_042576705.1 Nanobdellota archaeon
GGTCAAGCCTGATTACTAAAAACGCGGCTTTATTGAAATCTGATGTGGCCGCAGAATCCGTAACCAGGCTCGTTAAAGTAATACCTAAAGATTCTTCCCAGATTTCGAACGCATTAAGTGAATACTGTGCAGCTCCTTCACTGTCTTAGGTCGAAATCTGTTTATCTATTAGGGCTGACGTCGTGGTTTTTGCGCACTTGACTGACATCGTGGTTTTTGCGACATCTAGAAATCAGCGAGCCTTTTCTGCTTCTTCATCATATCTAATAGCTTACTCTGTCGCAGTAGCTTGTTCAGGTCAAAATTAAATTTCTTCTTCACGAATACCTCTGCATACTTCAGCATCAGTTCCTTGGAGCCGAACTCTATGGGCTTTGCTGCCATGCTCTTTCTTGTGGCTTCCCTTACTACCCAGACTCCTAATGGTGCCCAGTACTCATTCGTTATGAACCTGAGCGCTAGGACTCCTGCCTGGCGCTTTATGCCTGCTAGTTTTTCCAGGACTGCATGTCTTGTTGCGTAGTATCCGCCTGCTGTGTTGTCTGCGTAGTACTTGCGTCCCTGGTAGAACTCGTGGTCTGTTGAGAAGCTTGTATGCTCACCTACAAGGGTCTCGAATAGCTCATAGCTCCAGCAGTGCGGGAAGAAAAGTATCAGATAATAGTTTCCCAGGTAGCCTCCGAAGTATGCCCTGAAGTCTGAGTCTGGGTATCTCTTTATCTCCTCTGTCAGCTGCTTGCCTACTATGTCGTCCACTGCTGTTATCGACCATCTTGTTGGGACCAGCTTGCGGTCTTTTTTTAATCCCAGGTTTCCTACACTCAGGACTTTTGTGAGATAGTGCTCGTCGAATTTTCCTCTTAGGCTCGAAATTGCGTCGGATGCCTTCAGGTCGTAATCTGATACCAGCTTATCTACCTTCTGCGGGATCTTTGGGTTCTCTGTCAGCTTTGCTCTCTTTAGCTTGACCCTTGGGCCGTGGGGCATGGTGTCCTGGGCAAAGTTCAGACGGAAGGATGGTTTCTTGTTCAGGTTTATCTCTACATCCACCGGCTTTGATGCCAATGACACTTCCTGGGACAGGCTCAGCATCTTGTCGTTGAATGATCTTATGTTTGTGGAGAAGCTTGAATTCACCAATGCTGTGCGTAGGTCTATGACCTGCTGTATCTGGTAATCGTTCTTGCTCCAGTGCAGCGGAGCGTCGTGGTTGTTGTACTCTTCTGTCGAGAGGAGACCCACGTTTATGTTAGGATAGCCGTATCTTCCTATGAAGACATTCGGTGCTGCGCCGAAGAAGTCCTGCTTTGCAGATGTGTTCAGCTTCTTCTGGGACGATATCTTGCTGGCTATTGCACAGAATTTCCTTCCGCAGTGCCCACGCCCCTTGCACTTTATGCAGCGTATGTTCATGGTTGAGAAAAAGTTTCAGAGGTATAAATAATGTTTGATGGATAAAGTCTGCAAGCAATACATTTAAAAAAGAAGACTCAAAACATAATAAGAATGGCAAACCCCGTCACGCACGTGCTTGTACCTATGCTCATCATGGAGACTTATCGCAGGTACTTTGCAAAGAAGAAGTTCTCCAGATGGTATGTGTTCCTTGCAGGATTCTTTGGAGGGGCGCCTGACTTTGACCTCATCTACTCATGGTTTGTGACAGGCAGTTTCGATATGATGTATCACAGGAATGTCACGCATACCCTGCTGATACCGATAATAACCCTTTTCCTGGGTCTGACAATATACATGCTTTATTCAAGAAAAGCATTAAGACACAAAGGCTGGAAGGTAAGCTACCTTGTATTGTTCATGATGACCATAGGAACGACATTCCATGTCCTGATTGATGGCATTGATGGACTTGTGTACTGGTTCTACCCGTTCCATTTCAAGCTAACGCTTCCAGGACTGATAGTCAATAAGTACAGAGCAGCATTCATAGATGGGATTCTCCTGTTCGCATGGATACTTTATGATGAAGAATTCTTCAATGACATACTTCGTGTTCTCAGAAAAATAAAAAGAAAAATAACCTAAGAGTGCTAATCTTCAGGGGGATCTGAGAAATTCGTGCACCCTCAGGTAGGAGCTGAAACAACTGAAAGTTGTCTCTGTTTAGTAGTAGAGACATAGGTCATATATAAATGTTTCGGTTATGTTGTCACTTTGTGGTGACTAACAAAGCCCGAAACTGCAGAATTCTTGTGTTTGAAGTGCTTTAAATAGCAGGTTCTGGCCTGGCCAGAGTCTGATAAAGCTACGAATGGTTGATGAATAAGGTGTGTTTTACTTACATTGTAAGTATAAAGTGTGGAGAATTGTGCGGATACTGGCTAATGAACAGAAAGAAAAAGAGAATAAAGAAAGAAAAGATTAAGAAGCCACCAGCAGGAACAGTGGTATAAACACCAGAGCAACGATGTTCATCAGCTTGATCAGTATGTTCAAGCTTGGCCCCGCAGTGTCCTTGAACGGATCTCCCACAGTGTCTCCGACTACTGTCGCCTTGTGGGTATCGCTGCCTTTACCACCTAATCTGCCCATCTCAACGTATTTCTTAGCGTTATCCCATGCTCCGCCTGCATTGGACATGAATATAGCCATTGCGATGCCTGAAGCCAGAGAACCTGCCAGAAGACCTCCCAGAGCCTCCACGCCAAGGAAAAAGCCTACCAGAATAGGTGAGAGCACAGCTAGAATGCCTGGAACTATCATCCTTTTCAGGGCGCCTCGTGTGGCTATATCCACGCACCTCGCATAGTCTGCTTCTGCCTTGCCCTGCATGAGTCCCTTAATCTTCTTGAACTGTCTCCTGACCTCTTCGATCATGTCAAACGCAGCCTTTCCAACAGCGCTCATTGCCATGGAGCTGAACAGGTATGGCAGGAAGCCACCTATCAGAAGGCCGATGATGACGACCGGTTTCAGCAGGGAGATTGACTCAAGCTTTGCTGTTGTGGCAAATGTTGCGAACAGAGCTAGTGCAGTGAGTGCAGCAGAACCTATCGCAAACCCCTTGCCGATTGCCGCAGTGGTGTTGCCTAAGCTGTCGAGTGCATCTGTCCTCTTCCTTACTGCAGGACCGAGCTTGCTCATCTCTGTTATGCCCCCTGCGTTATCAGCGACAGGACCATACGCATCTATGGCTAAACTGATACCTAGTGTCGATAGCATACCCACGCCGGCGATTGCAATACCGTACAATCCTGCGAAATGGTATGAGACATAGATTGCCACGCACACTACCAGAATCGGCAGTGCGGTCGAGCGCATCCCAACAGCAAGACCATTGATGATGTTTGTTGCAGCACCAGTCTTTCCTGCTTCTGCTATGCTTTTCACAGGCTTATAGTCATATGATGTGTAGTACTCTGTTATGTAGCCAATCACAACACCTGCAGCAAGTCCGGATATCACCGCCCAGAAAACGCTCAGGTCTGGCATGAAATACAGTGTCAGATAATATGATGCTATCACGACGAGGACAGAACTTGACCAGAGGCCTACGCGCAGTGCAAGGCCAAGCCTTTTCTCTTTCTTTGCCCGCACAAAGAATGTCCCAATTATGGAAGCGATTATCCCCGCAGCTGCGATTGAGAGTGGAAGAAGTGCTCCTGCTGCCTGGAAACTGATCACACCAAGGGCGATCGCTGCGATGAGCGATCCGACATAGCTCTCGAAAAGGTCTGCACCCATGCCTGCGACGTCACCGACATTGTCGCCGACATTGTCTGCGATTGTCGCAGGGTTCCTCGGATCGTCTTCAGGGATGCCTGCCTCGACCTTTCCTACAAGGTCTGCGCCGACATCTGCTGCCTTGGTATAGATGCCTCCGCCGACCCTGGCAAACAGCGCAACAGAAGAAGCACCGAAAGCATAGCCGAAGAGTATCTCAGGTCTGTTGAATATCATGTAAAGGGTTGTGACTCCCAGAAGGCCCAGGCCTACGACAGTGAGTCCCATGACTGCACCTGAAGAGAAAGCTATCCTGAGTGCAGGAGAGATCGCTTTCCTCGCAGCAGCTGACGTACGCACGTTCGCCATTGTGGCGACGCGCATTCCGATGAAACCTGCCAAGAGCGAGAAGATCGCTCCGATGATGAAGCACACCATTGTCCAGACGCTGATGAAAATACCGAGCACCATGGAGACAAATATGATGAATACCGCGATGTAGCGATACTGCCTGAACAGGTAAGCCATCGCACCATCCCGTATATGCCTGGCAATCCTCTGCATCGTAGGAGTGCCTGCGTCCTTGAACCTGATTGTCAAGGAGAATATACCTGCAGCGATAAGGGATATCACTGCGGCAAGAATAATGTACCAATACATCAAATACCACCCCGATTAGTTGTTATAGATAAGATTGTTTATAGACGACTACGTCAGAGCATATTTAAAAGTTTCTAATACATAAAAACATTAATAAACACAGGGAAGAAACTGCTCTGTTGTGTCCTCTCCAGGAGACAAAAGGTGTGTATCATGAAAGACAAATTAGAGAAGATCAATGATTATGAATGGCGTCTGCCGAAGAGTGCGCGTGAGGGTATGCGCGTGGATGCAAAGGTCTTTGCCAATCAGGCAGTGATGGATGCTATGGAAGATGAGTGTATCAAGCAACTCACTAATGTAGCGATGCTGCCAGGAGTTGTCGAACCAGTATGCGCAATGCCAGATGCACACATAGGATATGGACTGCCCATGGGAGCTGTGGGTGCTTTTGATGATCAGGAAGGTGTGATATCGTCCGGCTGCACAGGGTTTGACATAAACTGCGGCATCAACATGATAAGGACCAATCTGACTGCCAGTGATGTGCAGGATAAGATGCGCGAGCTTGTCGCAGAACTGTTCAGGAACATACCCTGCGGAGTGGGGAGCAAGGGAAAGCTTCGTGTCGAGCCGGGAAAGCTTGATGGAGTGCTCCGCGGAGGCTGCGAGTGGTGCGTCGAAAACGGATACGGAGTCGGAGAGGATGTCAAGAACACTGAAGAGCACGGAAAGATGGATGGTGCTGATCCCTCCAAGGTGAGTGAGAGAGCGAAACAGCGCGGGCGTCCGCAGCTGGGGACGCTTGGAGCGGGAAACCATTTCCTTGAGGTTCAAAGAGTCAGTGACCTGTTTGATGATACTTATGCTAAACGCTACAAGCTTGAGAAAGACCAGGTCGTGCTGATGTTGCACTGCGGTTCGCGGGGGCTCGGGCACGAGGTCGCTTCTAATTATCTCAAGATACACGAGCGCGCTGCAGAGAAGTACGGCATCACACTTCCGGACAAGCAGCTTGTCTGCGCTCCTGTTGATTCTCCTGAAGGACAGGACTATTACAAGGCGATGAAATGCGCTGTGAATTATGCTTTTGCGAACCGGCTTGTGATGACACACTGGATACGCGAGACTTTCGCAGGTGTGTTCAAGAAGTCATGGGAAGACATGGACATGCATACGATATATGCTATCGCTCATAATATCTGCAAACTTGAGGAGCATACTGTCGACGGGAAGAAAAGGAATCTTTATGTGCATCGAAAGGGTGCTACGCGAAGCTTCCCTGACACGCCCGCACTTATTGCAGGGAGCATGGGGACTGCTTCTTACATACTGCACGGCACTGATGCTGCGATGGAGAAATCGTTCGGTTCGACCTGTCATGGTGCAGGGCGTGCCATGTCACGACATGCTGCGATAGACAGGTTCAGAGGCGAGGACATCAGGCAGGAGCTTTCTGTACAGGGCATTGTAGCCCGTTCCACTTCTCCGAAGGTGCTTGCTGAAGAGGCGCCAAAGGCATATAAGGACATCGAGACTGTGATTGATACTGTGCACAAGGCAGGGATATCTATAAAAGTGGCTCGGATGGTTCCGTTAGGTGTGGTGAAGGGGTAAGAACTCAGAAATGATTTCCTTCTTTTACATGCTCTAGCCATTCATCCAGGAATACTACAAGTTCTGGAAATGGCTCAAAATACTTATGTTTTTTCTCCCTGACAAGAGCTTCTGTCCAGCCATGGCGCTTTATCTTATCAGGATGGTACAGCATCCAGTGCACCATGGGCTCAAGCTTATCAATCGCAAGGGCAAACTTGGCCTCCAATGTCTCCTGTGCCTCGTATTCATTGAAGTATTCCAGGAAGTCAGCAGATATTGATCCGGGAATCTTTTTTGCGAGCGATACTGCGCCTGTCTTTTCCTCTTCTTTCTTGTTCTTCCTGCCTTCCTCATCCAGAATATCAACGTCACCGCACTCTATCTCGACAAGATCGTGATAAAGGATGAGTTTCATCACCTTCAGCTCATCAAGCGGCTGCTTTATGACCTTAAGAAAATGCTCTGCGACTATCATGCATGCCCAGGTGTGCTCGGCAGTGCTCTCCATCCTGCTGCCGACCTCTCCATGACGCTCGACATTCTTCAGCTTAAGAAGATGTTTCAGCTGCTCAAAATCCTTCATCTTCCGTGTGTCTTTATGTAATCACTTATCTTCTGCTTGAAATCAAGAGGGTCTATCGGCTGGCAGCCCAGTCCCTCAAGGATCTTCTTTAGCTTGGGTATGTGCTGCTCAGGAGCTTCCTCGGTGATTATCTCTGCCTCCAGGATGTACGCGAAGTTCTCGATGTGCTGCAGTGAGAGAGTGTAATCATTGCCATCCAGAGTGAGGATGAACTCCTGCTTGTGCTTCTTCCAGGAAGGCTCCTGCTGAAGGCCCACAGATTCCAGAAGGGATATCATCTTTCCGCAGTCCTCGTCATCCTTCAATACTATAGACAGCTCGTCCCTTGCGTAATGCGTCGGGTCGCCTGACTTGAAGACTACCTCCTTCATCTTATCCGAGTAGCGGACCCGCACGTCAGCAGGCTTGAACTTTATCGTCGTCATGGTGTCCTCATTGATCTTGGTGAACTTATGAGGGAGAAGTGTCTTCAGGTAACGGTACCTCTCTTCTGTCAGAAGGGCTTTTATTTCTACTTCTTTTGTCATTTTCCTTGTCTAACCTCTTTGTTTTTGAATAATATGAAAAGAAAAAATTATATCTTTGCGTCGACCTTCTTTGCCATCTCTACTATGTCTGTCATCTTGCACGTGCCTCCAAGGCATGCGACCTTGACAAAATAGTTCCCATCAAGGAAATAGATAAAGTTCGGCCTGAGCTCATTTGTCCTTGCCACGCGGCATGAATACGTCCCGACCTCTGATTCCTCAGCAGTGCCTTTGCAGTACATGTTATAGACGCGTTCCGCCTCGTCTGCATCATCGTACAGCTGGGTCTCTACATTGAGATAGATGTTCTTCGGACCGTCATAGTCACAGCGGCATACATCAACACCCTTCGGCATCGCAGGCCTCTGCGGGCAGTCAGATGTCTTCTTCCAAGTCCCACCGAAGACTGACCCAAGATCTGACAGGGTCAGCTGTTCGCAGTAAGCCTGGCCTGCTTTGGGTTTTGAAGCAGGTTTTGTCGGTGTCTCTGCGGGCTTGGTCTCAGCCTCTGTGCTGCCGGACTCTTCCTCAACAACAGTGGTCTGCTCTGCGGATGATGATTCCTCTGTTGTCACAGGCCTTGAAGAGACCAGCTTTCGGCCGTTCTCCTCATCCTTATCTGCGCAGCCTGTGGCGAAAACAAGCAGAACAAGAATCGATATTATGAACAATGCTGTCAACTTCCTCATTTTAGCACCTCTGGATTGTAAATATGGGCAGAAATGCAGCTGGAGTATTTATGTTTTATTATAAAGAAATTAGCATGTCAGAAACCACAGGTGGTTTCTGAGCACATACCGCATTTAAATATACTTATGGATGAATTTAGCATCATCAGGGGTGTAAGGGGTCTTGCGGATCTCCCTGTTCAGCTGGGCAATCTGGTCCTCCAGGGGTTTTCTTGAATCCCTGAACCTCATGGTCAGCAAGTCAGTGCGGTCCAATATCTCCACACCAGACCTCCCCTCTTTCCCGTGCTTGTCCCTGACCTGTGCATTGGTGACTATGACTCCCTTCAGGTTATCTGTGAATATCAGCGCCTCGCCAAGCTGGATGTACGCTCTTATGAAATTGAAAGAGCTGCCAGGACCGACAAACTTACACTCGTAGATAGTCTGCTCCCTGAAAACAAGGCCTGTCCGCTGCTCGAGATCGACCTGGCATGTGCTCTTCTTTCCCTTATGATACATTATGTTCCGCTCTGTACGCCTACCATACTTCATAAGAAGCTGCTGGACATACTTCTCGAACTTGCCGCCGATGGTGTTGTTGTTCATATTTTATCGATGACGCGTTCTATTCCGCTTTTTGCCTTTGAGACATAGTTGTCTATCGTCTTGCTCGCGTCGCAGCGGTCTGCTCCGTATGCAAGAGCGACCAAGGCACCTGTAGCGAGGAGGTAGCGGGCGGCTTTTCGGATGAACTTCTTCTTTCCCAGCCTTTTCCTTACATATTCTGATCTCGTGTATGAATCCATATCTCTCACCTGCGTTGCTTTATCACATCCTTTGCAGTCTCAGCTATGCTGTCTATGGTCTTGACGTATTGCTCAGAAGACTCGTTGGCTTTCTTTCTTGCATCCCCGTAGATGCCTGCCTTGTTCATTACGTAATCGCAGCCGCCTGTCTTTGCGCCTACGTAGAGAGCGCCTGCGATTATTACAGTGTATATACAGTTCTTTATCAAGCCCACGGATAACCCCTCACTGAAACTTATTTAGTGTTAATTATGTCAGGGAGGGATATAAAGAAGAGTTGTACAGGGTTATACTACAGGATTTGGTTAAGTTTATAATTGATTAGGTCTTATATAGTGTCATGAAGAAAAGGCAGCTGTACACTGCGCGGGATAAGGCTGGTAAGCTTGTTCTTATAGATGATATTGATAAGGGGTGTAAGGGTTCTTATCTCTGTCCTTATTGCAAGAAGGAAGTCGTGCCTAAGATGGGAGACAGGAATGTCTGGCACTTTGCGCATAAGGAGGAGGTTTGTGAGTACCTGAATATCAAGAGTTCTGATGGGCTTTCGGATGGGAAGATTGAAGTGTCTGAGAGTGCGAGTGTGGGGACTGATTCTATCGATATCGGTAGTGATTCACGGGATTTTCTTTGTGTGAAGTGCAAGAAGAGGTTCAATAAATCTGGTGGGTTGAAGTGGGAAGGGAATGAGTATATCTGTCGGGGTTGCTTCAATAATCTATAGGGCTGATATGAAACCCACTGATTGACGCAAAATTCGTGCCCTACTCCGCTTTTTGCTACGCAAAAAGCTCCGTTCGCCGCCAGGCTCCGCGCTTTTCTTCTTTACTTTATGATGCCGCACCCCCGTAGGGGGCATCCCCCCGCGGCATCTATATCGATAGCTTATGGGCGCTACGCGAAGGGCGGCGACGGTCACGAATTTTGCTGTACTACTGCGGGTTTCATATCAGCCAAGTTATAGGAAAAGCTTTTATACAATCATCTATGTGGTTTGGGGTATGCCAAAAAGGGATGTGATTGGACTCGGCAATGCACTTCTGGACTTCACTTATGAGGTAGATTATGAGCTGCTCGATTCTCTTGGGCTCAAGAAGGGAGAGATGCATCTTGTGGATGCTGACAAGAGCCACGAGATCATGATAAACATGGGCGGGTACTCCTGCAGCATCACTCCAGGCGGGAGCACTGCAAATACCATGGCAGGCGTTAGTGCGCTTGGTGGAAATGCTGTTTTTCTTGGCAAGATTGGTGATGACCCGCAAGGGGATATCTATGAGGACAAGACACGGATGCATGGCTCTTCGCTTGCGCTTCCGCGGCATTCTTCTGTGATCACAGGTCATGCAATCACATTCATCACTCCTGATGGCGAGAGGACTTTTGCCACGCATCTTGGTGCATCTACACGTCTTAAGAAAGAGGACATCAAAGAGGAAGAGATAAAGGACAGTAAGGTCCTTTATGTGCAGGGGTATCAGCTCGAGGAGCCTGAGCTCAAGGAGACTGTTGTGCATGCAATGGAGCTTGCCAAACAGCATGGGCTGAAGATCGCCGCTGATTTCTCTGATCCTGCACTGATAACGCGCAATCTCTCGTCGTTCAAGCAGATCCTTCAGGATTATATCGATGTCGTGTTCCTGAACGAGACAGAGGCTGTCGCATTCACCGGGAAAGAGGAAGAGGAAGCGCTCAAGGAGCTGGGTTCCATGTGCGAGGTCGCTGTGGTGAAGCTCGGTGAGAGAGGAAGCCTGATAAAGGCTGGCGGCAATGTGTATAAGGTGCCGGTGCATAAGACAACTGTCGCCAATACCAACGGTGCTGGTGACATGTATGCTGCGGGAATCGTCTATGCGTTGACAAACGGTATCGGGCTTGAGGCTGGCGGGAAGATCGCCAGCTATGCAGCAGCGCAGGTCGTCTCGAGCGAGGGTGCCCGTGTCGAGAAGAGTCTTGCAGAGGAGATAAAGGAGTTATGATCATAAAAAAAGGTGATATGAATGGATTCGACTGATGATTACAAGGTAAATGATATCTCTCTGGCTGAATTCGGCCGCAAGGAGATTGAGATCGCTGAGAAAGAGATGCCTGGACTCATGGCTGTGCGGGAGAAGTATGGCCCTAAGAAACCGCTTTCGGGCGCGCGTGTCATGGGCAGCTTGCACATGACAATACAGACTGCTGTGCTTATCGAGACGCTTGTCGATCTGGGTGCTGAGGTGAGATGGGCGTCGTGCAATATATTCTCTACACAGGACCATGCTGCTGCAGCTATCGCCAAATCAGGTGTGCCTGTGTTCGCCTGGAAAGGGGAGACATTGAAGGAATACTGGTGGTGCACTAACAAGGCCCTGGATTTCGGAGGAAAAGGGCCTACGCTGATTGTCGACGATGGCGGCGATGCCACGATGATGATACACAAGGGGGTTGAGGTCGAACGCGCCCCCTCACTGCTTGAGAAAGACTACAGCAGTGAAGGTGAGGATTTCAGGGAGCTCATGGCATTTCTCAAGGAAGAATATGCTTTGCACAAGGACAGGTGGACAAAGGTTGCGGCAGATGTCAGAGGAGTATCTGAAGAGACTACCACAGGCGTTCATCGGCTTTACCAGATGCTTGAGGAGAAGAAGCTGTTGTTCCCTGCGATAAATGTGAATGATTCTGTTACTAAGTCTAAGTTCGACAATCTTTATGGCTGCCGCGAGAGTTTGGCTGATGGAATCAAAAGGGCCACTGATGTGATGGTCGCTGGAAAGACTGCTGTTGTCTGCGGCTATGGTGATGTCGGCAAGGGCTGCTGCCAGTCAATGCGCGGTTTCGGCGCGCGGGTGATCGTGAATGAGATCGATCCGATATGTGCCCTGCAGGCTGCGATGGAAGGTTATGAGGTGAAGCCTATCGAGGATTCCCTTGATGAAGGAGATATCTATGTGACAACTACAGGCAACAAGGATATCATCACTGTCGATCACATGAAGAAGATGAAGGACCAGGCCATTGTCTGCAATATCGGGCATTTTGATAATGAGATACAGGTCGAGGCACTTGATAAGCTTTCTGATGTTACGAAAGTCAATATCAAGCCGCAGGTTGACAAGTATGTGTTTGGTGATGGACATTCTATCTTTATGTTGGCTGAGGGTCGGCTGGTCAATCTGGGTTGTGCTACAGGACATCCTAGTTTTGTGATGAGTAATAGCTTTACTAATCAGTGTCTTGCTCAGATGGAGCTTTGGGGGAAAAAGCAGGAGATCGGTGTGTATATGCTTCCTAAGGAGCTTGATGAGGAAGTTGCACGGCTGCATCTTGCTAAGCTTGGTGTGAAGTTGACTAAGTTGACTTCTGAGCAGGCTGAGTATATTGGTGTGAAGAAGGAAGGGCCGTATAAGGCAGAGTATTATCGGTATTGAGAAATTTTTTAATTCTTATTGTTTCTGTGCATAGAAGTAAGATGTAATGCAGGGGAAGATAAATTCGCCGTTCGTCGAAAGACTTGGGAACAAGTTCCCAAGGGTTTGAACCCTCGTAGGCACTAAGCTACTACTTCTCCTAGAAATAAATAATGCGGGGGAAGGGGTTTGAACCCTCGTAGGCACTAAGCCAATACGCCCTGAACGTATCCCGTTTGACCACTCCGGCACCCCCGCAGGTGCAAGTTAGGAGAGAAAGATGGTGTTTTTAAAGGTTTTGCTTAGAGCTTGATTATCTTGCCTTTCCGGCCGACGTTGATTACCCTTGTCTTGCCTAGCTTCTCCTCTAATCCTTCTGCCTCGTGGACATGACCGCATAGCAGGAGGTCTGGCTGGAATGTCTCCACTGCTTTCTGCACTGCCTTGGAGCCTGGCACGAACTTTGAGAATTTCTCTATCTTTGTTTCAGTGGGATGTATATGCGTTACCATGATCTTCTTCTTCAGGTATCTGATGCGTTCAAAGCCTTTCTTGAGAAGGTCGTACATCTCCTCTTCGCTGATTGGAGGCTGCGGTCCTACATTAGTTGCGCCGCCTGCACCGAAAATACCCACATCCTTGTACTGCACAGAGTAGCCATGGATGCTCCTTGCGTCTGGCTCGTAGAGTTCTGCCATGAACTCTGTCGTTGCTATGGATTCATGATTTCCAGGAATGATAAGGACTTTTTTGTGGCGTCTTGTGAATGGGCCCACTATGTTTTTAGTTGACATCTCACCCAGTGTGAGGTCGCCGCAGAGCACTACAAGGTCGACGTCTTCCTTTTCTGCTTTTTCTGCCAGGGTGTTGACGAGGTTCGTGTCTCCGTGGATGTCTGAAGCTGCCAGTATCTTTAGCTCATCGTCTTCGGTCTTCGGTTTTTCTTCCTTTGTCTCTTCAGGCATGTTATTTCCTCTCGATCATCTCTGGCGGTGATCTTGTCAGGTTGATCAGTGTCGAAGGGCTGCCTTCGATCTTCCCATCATCTATCGCAAAGTCGGTCTTGCTTTTAATATTTTCTGGAACATTGTCGATTTCAGTGACAGGTGCTTCGCCGTGTCGGTTGACGCTTGTGGTTATGATCGGTATCCCTGCTTTGTTCACTATTTCTGTAAACCAGTTGTCTGGTATCCTTACTCCCAGGGATTCCTTGCTCGCTGTTGTCTCTAGGGAGACGCAGCTCTTGTTCCTTATGTCCATGATGAGTGTGTACGGGCCGGGGAGCTTTTCTAGATATCTGTCGAACTCCTCTTTGTATCCCAGGTTCTCTTTTATCCAGTCCTTTGATGGTGCTATGACTGAGAACGGCTGGTCGTATGCATCCTTTATCTCGCGGATCCTGTTAACCAGCTCTGGCTTCTCTGCATTGCATCCTAGGCCGTAGAGTGTGTCAGTAGGGTAGATGAATACCTCGTTCCTGAGGCGCTCTATACTATTCTCCTCATCCTCCAGGAAGGCTGATTTTGTGATTATCTGCATGCAGAAAGGGGGTCCGGGTTGGTTTATAAAGGTTTATGTGAAACAAAAAGGTTTAAAAATAACCCATTTTATTTTCAATCCCTGATTCTGTAAAAAAGTGTTGAAAAGTGTTGAGAGGGAGACAGTATGATGGGACTAGATACGATTGTGACCAAGCTGTTCAGGCCGATACTGAGACCTGAGACCGAAAAGAGACAGGCGACAAACGGAACCGCTGTGTTGAGAGCAAAGCAGCTTCCAAAGGATTGGAAGCGCGTAGAAGTAGAATATGCTGCGCCGTTTGAGACTGATGTACCTTATGAACGGATGGTAAGACTGGGCAGGGCGTGGAACAGTCCTCCTGTCGTAGAGTTCTGCAATGTGGATATCGAGGGAGAGACAGTAGGCCACAACCTTCCTTATGGCGTGATCGGCACCCACAACCTTGACCTTCCACCGATGATCGCTGCGCACATGCAGGAGCTACGTGAAGGAAACATCAATCCTACAAATCTTAAGGATGTCAAGAAGTTCCAGAGCATCATGACGAATTGCCTCACGCTTTTCTTCCCTGCAGTGTTCGGCAAGATAATCGCAGACAAGCAAGGAGAGCGCGTTCTTGGCAAGATAGACCTGACATACAAGCTCCAGACAGATGGTGTCGAGCTGACAGAGGATCCTGAGGTGTTCTTTGACAAGGAATGCCCTCTACATAATGAAGAGAATGTCGTGCGGACTGTCAGCGGCTCGCTGTCAAGGGCAAGAGCAGTCACGGGAAATTATTATGATAACATAAAATCAAGGGTCTCTGGAACAGAGAATGTGGACGTGGACGTATCATTCCTTGCAGTGCACAGGGCAGGGATACTGCCCAGCATCATCGGCTCATACATTGCAGAGAAGTTCGGCATGAATACGCAGATAGTCGGTGTCGATGCCAAGAGATACAAGAAGAATGGTGGAGTGAGAGCGAGGATGCAGGCCCCGATGGGATATCAACATTCAGATCACTCAAGGTTATCATGCGGAAGCTTTGTCTTCCCTTCACAGACAGGATTCGGCAGGGCCAGAAAGCAGGTGCATATAATCGCTGACCCTATGCTCGCTACAGGATACAGCCTCGAGACAACGCTTCCAACATACATGAACCTGACAGGATGCAGACCTGAGGATGTATATGCTGTCGTGCTGTTCGCAGGAGGATATGAAGGGATCGACCGGCTCCGCAGGCTGGGCGTCAATGTGATTGCGCTTGCGCATGACCAGGCAGACCTGAACTCCAGGAAATTCATCGGCCCGGGCTTAGGCGATGCAGGAGACAAGCTGTGTATGCTCGAGAAGCTTCCGACGTATGAGATACTCCAGACCATGCAGCACCTTGCGATGAGCCGGACAGAACAGAGACTTGCGAGCATGCTGAACCAGTATTCCAAGCAGATAACAGGGCGCAGGCTTGAGCTGATGGAGAACCTGGCGCGCGCGAGTGATTGTGCAAGCATGGCATATGAACTCAACAGGAATGGCCATAGGATATAAAAAAAGGTGCCCCATTACGGGGCAGAACGAGGCGGGTTAGACAAAAAAAGGCTTTGAAAAGAATATAAATTATGCTTCTATATATCCTGACATGAATCCGTCTTCCCAATCTGATATCTCATCAGATTCCCTTGCTTTCTCTATGCCTGTGAGAGTGAAGATATCTCCTTCTTCCTCTTCTATCATCTCGCGCTCCAGGTCATTGAAAAACCTTGTATTGTCGAAATTTCTGGTCTTCTTGAAATTCTTTGTCATCTGAATCACCTCCAACATATCTGTTCCTTAGAACCATGCATCGCTGAACTGAAGATCGAATGTCTTTATCTTGTCATCCACGCTCGGTTTTGAGCGCAGGGTAAGGGAGCGGATCTGCTTGTAGAAAAGCTGCTGAATCGTGCTGTTTGTCAGGTCTGAAGGGTCGGGTTTGAATTGGTCTGCCATCATTCGTATCACCTCGTTGATTATGAAATATAAGGCAGGAGTAGGATTCCGGGTTTTCCCGGCCATTTCCTGCCAAACAAAGAGTAAAATGTCAGGAGTTGTTTAAATAGGTCATCCGAGGAGATGTCCTGTGTCCAGTGAGGGTGTTTTTTCAGAAAATGTGGTGTGGAGCCCTGAGGGGATGGTTTTGCAGAGGACTATCGGAATGTTTCTGAAGAAAAAGATGATGAAAAAATTTAGGCAATGCTGCCTTACTTGAGCTCGTAATCCGGCCTTAATCCATGTATGCCAACAGCTGCGTTGTAGGTGTTCTTCATCAGCATGGCTATGGTCATCGGGCCTACGCCGCCTGGTGATGGTGTTATATGCGAACACATGTGCTGCACCTCATCAAAGTCAACATCACCGCAGAGGGAGTCGTCCTCAAGGCGGTTGGTGCCTACATCGATGACTACTGCGCCTTCCTTCACCATGGTAGGGCCTACAAACTTGGGCATGCCTATAGCAGCGACAAGGATGTCTGCCTGCCTACAATGGTATTCCAGGTCTTTTGTCCTTGAGTGGCAGACCGTGACTGTTGCAGAGTATTCTTTCCTTGACAGCAGGTTGGCGAGAGGCCTTCCCACTATGTTGCTCCGTCCAAGAACGACAACGTGCTGGCCTTGTGTCTCTATCTCATATGCCTTGAGAAGTTCTATGACTCCCTGTGGAGTGCAGGGTGGAAGATATACCTCATCTCCCCTACAGATGTCTGTGGTGGTCTTTGCAGAGAATCCATCGACGTCCTTACTGGGATTGACTGCGTCCATTATGTCATAGGTATCAATCTGTTTGGGCAGGGGCAGCTGCACAAGGATGCCATGTATCCGGTCATTATCATTGTGACCCTCGATGATCTTTTTGAGCTCATCATGAGGAATATCTGCAGGGAACTTTACATCGTCTTCCTTATCTTCAGAAACATTGCCGGAATAGAAACCAAGCCTTTTTGCGGTCTTTTTTTTCATCCTGACATAAGTGGCTGATCCAGGATCCTCTCCGACAAGGATTGTCACAAGACCTGGAGTGATGTCCTGCTCTTCTTTCAACCGCTTTGTACCCGCCTTTATCGCTTTTCTTATCCCTTTAGCGACTGCCTTGCCATCTATGATGGTCACCATCCTGTACCGCCCTCCGTTTATTGAAACTCTGTGAGTTTCTTTGTGTTCTGATATGTAATTATAGAAGTAGTGCCTTCTGCACCGCCTTTTATGAGCTGGATACTTATGAACTTGCCGTCGGAGAGCTTTCTTATCTTCCTCTGGAAGGTCTTGTATACTGCATTGCCGCCTTTTTCCTGGTATATCTTGAAGAGGTCGCCTATCTTCTTGCCGGAATTATCTTTTACGATGTCAAGTATGACCTGCTGGTCATCGTCAAGGTCCTTCTTGGGCTTTACAGAGAAATCCTCCATCTTGTCTACTGCTGCCTTGACGTGTTCAATCATGATCTTTCTTGAGGACTTGCTTTCGGCTATCATGCCTGATTCTCTCATGAGATAGAGGCCTGATCTTATGTCTTCCAGTTCAAAGGTTCGGGCGGCTACCACATCCAATGCGTCGTGCTCCCAGACGTTCGGGACAAATGCGTAATCGCTCCTCTTGCTGAGGATGCCTTTTGTTTCGGTGAGGTTGTATTGCTTGAACTCGAGGACCTCAGGGAGCAGTCTTGATTTTATGCGCTGGTCGAGCTCTGATAACCAGTCCCTGTGGTTTGTTATCAGGAAAATGGATTTCTTGTAGATCTCTTCCACAATCGTGTATAAGAAGTCGTAGTCCTCTACCTTGTCTATCTCGTCGAAGGCGAATACTGCTGCTTTCTTGTTGACTATCTGTTTCACAACTGCCAAGAGCTCTTCTGTCCGCTTGTTGTGGGTGAGCTTGTAGCCTAATTGGTCGCATATGTCGACGAGTATCTTGAATGTGGTGTTCTTCTGCCAGCAGTTGACGTAGATCGGGATGACATCGTCTGTCTCATCCTCCAGGTCGCGGAAGACGAACTTCATGGCTGCTGTCTTGCCTATGCCCGGGGCTCCGAACACGAAAAGGTTGCGTCCGTTGCGGCTCTGCAGAAGGGGTTGTATGCATGTGGCGAAATGTCTTTGTTCACTTTCGCGATAAGGGAGCAGCTTTGGGAGAAATTCGTAATCCAGTGCCATCTCGTTTATGAAAAGAGATTCTTCGCTGCCCAGCATGTCCTTAAATAGAGTCATTATGGAAAAAGAAAAAATTAAAGGTGTTTAAATAAGTTTGGGGGGTGTTTAAAAACTATTATGCATCCCAACTCAGCTGGCTGCCAAAGTCCTGGTCTTCTGCAGGTGTGTACAGGCCGGAGCGTTTCTTGTACAGGATGAAGACCTGCTCCAGAATGGGCAGCTGATAGCAATCAAGCAATGCTGTCTGGTCATCCCTTTTGATCTGGAGCCGGAAGCGCTCTAAAGTGAATGACAAGCTGCCTTTCTCCACCTTTCTTTCCAGCTCACCTACACCTATGCCTTCACTGTTTTCCCCTTTTTTCACGTTGATCCCTTCCTCGTCGTGTGGGGGGTAGTATGTCGTAGAGGTATGGCCTGTCATCGAGCTTCCATGCGCGCGTCGGCCCCATAATTCATCCTTCACTTCCTTCCATTCCTCTACTGCGTCTGATATGTCGCTGAAGTCGTCGCTTGTCAAGGCTACGAAGTTCTGGGTCTTGGGAAGACCATAGTGCTTGTTCCTGACATAGGCATGACTGCTTGAGAGCAGCGCTACAAAATAGCTGTTCCTGAACACCTCAGCTACGAGGTCGCCGTCGTGATATAGCTCCTTTATCTTCTGCAATGTCATTGAAGACACCCCCTCAATCCTTCTTATACGCATCAGAGACCAGCACCTGCGTCTCCCTGCTGTATCCGCAGAGATTCTCGTCTGCCAGTCTCCTGACTATGTCGTCAATATGCTGTTCTCCTACGGTGCCTTTGATCTCTAGAAATTCAAATGGCTTGCTTATCCTTGACTCTCCAGATATCTTGACAACACCGCGCTGCACGTGTCTCCTGTCGTAATCGAAATCACCAGCCACCTCCTCCACTACAGCCACTGCGTCGTATTCTCGCTCATCCTCGACCAGGAAACATATCGTCTTCCTTCCAGGGTCTATGCTCTGCTTTTTCGAAGGAAGGTTCACCAGATGCGGCTGGCAGGACTCAAGCCTGCTCAGGTATTGTTCACCAAGCCCGCTCAGATATGACTTCACACCTTCCCTGTCCAGGACATTGTAATCTATGCCCTGTCCGTCAAATTCCTTCACTGTGTGGTCTGCAAGCACGTGGACGCAGTTATGCAGTCCCTGCTGCTTTCCTGACAGATATGTGACAGGGTAGCCTACTTTCGAGACTATCTCCCTGCTCTTGTCAAAGTTCTCCTTGTCCTTGAATGTTACAAATACCATTTAAGACACCTCCATATCTTGATGCATAGAGGAATCCCCTCATTTTATTAATAATTTCTTGATAGAAATATTCGTATCAGAATAATGGTCGAAAGAATCACGACGGTGTTGGGTTGCGGGTGTAGAATCACTTCATCTTCTGGCCGCAGTTGGGGCAGAAGTGGAATCTTGGGTGGAGCTTTACGCCGCATGATGCGCAGCGTACAACATGGGTGTGCTGTGTGGGGTGTGCCTTGTGCTGTGCGTGCTGCTTGTGCTGTGCTGCGTGATGATGCTTATGGGCAGGGTGCTGTGTCTTGTGGTGTGGGTGTGCGTGCTGTGGGTGTGGTTGAGGGAACTTGTGCTTCTTTGGTTTCTGCTCTTTTATTATTATCTTGAAGAAGCCGTATACTATCAGGACTGCGCCTGCGAATATGAAGATGGAGAGTTTTATGGGGTCTGCTATGGCAGACATCACTACCATTGCCACACCTATTACTACGTGGACAGGTCCTGGGATCTGTTTTTTTGTCATGTGTGCCTCTTTTTTTTTGTTTGTCGCTTCCGCAAATTAAAGGCCTGCTCCGGTTTTTCCTTCGCTTCGCTTCGGAAAAACCTCCGTGCGCTGCCAGGCGAAGCGTTTAATGAAGTTCTCTAATTGGCCGCCGTCCCCGTAAGGGACGTCCCCCCGGCGGCCCTCATACCGTTGTTGGAATGCGCTTCGCAAAGGGGGCAGCGGCGGCCTTTAATTTGCTGCAGCTGTATGTGATTGTAATTACTTCTGGGATTCTATCTTTGCCTTGTTGTTCATGTATGGGGCGAGGACGTCTGGAATCGTTATTGTGCCGTCTTCGTTCTGATAGTTTTCCAGTATTGCTACCATGGCTCTGCTCGTCGCTATCACTGTGTTGTTCAGGGTGTGCGGGAGGTAGCGTTCCTTGCCGTTGTCTATCTTTATGTTCAGGCGTCTTGATTGGTTGTCTGTCAGGTTGGAGACAGAGCAGGTCTCGAAGTATTCTTCTTTTCTTGGGGACCATGCTTCCAGGTCTGCGCCTTTTGCCTTCAGGTCGCCCAGGTCTCCTGAACATGATTCTAATATCCTTGTCGGAAGGCCTAGTTCTGTGAAAAGGTCTACTGAATGCTGCAGCATCTCCTCGTACATCTTGTCGGACTCCTCTGGTCTGCATATCACCACCTGTTCTACCTTGTTGAACTGGTGTGTGCGGTATAGGCCCTTTTCGTCTATGCCATGCGCGCCGATCTCCTTGCGGAAGCACTGGCTGTAGCCGCAGAGCTTTACCGGGAGGTCCTTCTCGTCTACTACCTGGTCCATGTATATTGTTATGAGCGGAAATTCTGATGTCGGAATCAGGTATAGGTCCTCATCCTCTATCTTATAGATTATCTCCTGGAAGAAATTAAAGTCTACCATGCCGTCGCAGACCTTCTTGCGCACCATGAGCGGGGGTTCTGCGAATGTGAAGCCGCGCTTCATCATGAAATCTATGCCAAACCTTAGGATGGCTTGGTTGAGAAGGGCTAGGTCGCCCATGAGATAGAAGAATCCATTGCCCGCCACTCTTGCTGATGCGTCGAAGTCTGCTATGCCCAATGCTTCGCATATCTCTACATGGGACTTTACAGGGAAGGGTTTCTTTGTGGGTTCCAGGAAGCGTTTCAGCTCCACGTTCTCTTTGTCATCCTTGCCTATCGGGACAGACTCACGTATTATGTTGGGGATCTTCTTCAGTGTGTCTGTGATCTCTTTCTTGAGAGCGTTCTGCTTCTCTTCTGTCTCCTTTATCTTCTGCGGGATGTCCTTTGCCTGCTGGAGAAGATCAGTGATGTCGCCGCCTGCCTTCTTTGTCTCGCTTATCTTCTGCGTGACCTGGTTGCGCTCGTGGCGGAGCTTCTCTGCTTCCTGCAGCAGGGCGCGGTATCCTTCGTCTTTCTTGAGGACCTCGTCCACTATGTGTGTGTCTTCCCTGAACTTCTTCTTCATGTTCTCCTTGACAAGGTCAGGGTTCTCCCGTATGAATCTTATGTCGAGCATTGTGTATCCCTCAGGGTTATTGTCTTATATAAAACTTAGCATCAGTTGAGCTTTGTGAGAATCACCTCAGGCGCACTTGTTGTGCATGCACTTCTTGCCTTCATCGCATTCAGAGTCCATTATGCACTCAAACATCTGAATGCATCTGCTGTCTACGCACTTCACCGCAAGATTGCCTGCTATGCCTGTGCAGAAATCCGGGCAGGACTTGCCCTTGTCCACATACTTCTCGTAGTATCCCTTGTTGCCTATGAAGCAGGTGCCTGACTGCTTGTCTATGCCGCCGCAGATGCAGTCTATGTCATCTGTGCATGAGTCCTTGCTCTCGACCTCTGGCTTTGAAGGCGGGACGCTCTTGGTCGGTGTTGCAGGTCCTTTGCAGCCTGCCAATAACAGAAGACATACGATGATGATTGCTGCCAGGATTGTCTTTTTCATCTGCATCTTCCCTGATATGATATTCATTTAAATAGATTTCTGAGCCACCTGTCCATGTCGTAGAGGAATATCACCATGCGCTGGCCAAAGGTGACATTGACCAGATTCATCTCAAACTCTTCCTTTTCCGTGTATGTCTTGCCGTTCAGGTCCTCGTAAGTCACGGCTATCGTGAAGATGTTCGGCTTCATTGACAGGTCCTCGCTGTTCATGTTGAATATGAACTTCTTCTCTGTCTTGAGCTGCTCCATCTCAATCTCCTTCTCAAGGCCTGTTGCGTCGAAGCTTATGTCCAAATCCTGCGGATCCGAGGAGGATTCCTTCTTCAGCGTGAATGTTATGGTGTACGGCTTCTTGAACTCTATCTGCGAGGGAAATTCAATGTCATCTATGGATATCCCGGGCTCATCCTTCACTTCAAGGTCATAGAAGAATGTCTTTGACACATCTTTTCCATCTACCTTGAATGAGATTTTGTTGACGCCTGCCTTTGGCGCGTCTATGGTGTGAGCGAATGACTTCTCCTGCGCAATGCCCAGGTCTGCTGTCCTGCAGTCTGTGCCGAAGCAGAACTTGAGATCCTTGAACGGGAAGTTGCCTGTGTTCCTTGCCCTGCAGTCGATCTTCGGGCTGTCGTAGGTGTAGTAATATTCCTGCTCCTGTGTGCAGTCTATCTTCACTTTCTTTGAGTAGACCTTGCTCTCTTCATTTTTTGCAGCGTCGATGACCTGCTCCATCTCGTTCTTTGTGAATACTGTCGCGCCTGGAATCACATAGAAAGCCGAATCTGCTGACGTGTTCCTGAGGTTGGCGACCGTTATAGGGAATGTGTATGTGTAATGGGAGTCAAGATTGTCCATCACCTTGACCAACCAGTAGAACTTCCGGGTCTCTTTCGGCTCGAGCATGATTGCCTGGTACTTGTTGCCGTCTATCTCCATCTCGTTTATCTTTGCCAGGAAGAGGAATGTTGATATGTAGCTGTCCTTCTTGTTCTTGATGGTGGTCTCTATCACGTTGTAGGATCCGATGCCGACGTTCTCTTGTATCACATCGACGCTGATCTCCATGTTTTCGTGTATGGTGCCAGTCTTGCTCACCAGGTCTGCTGAGACAATTATGGGGTTGGCAGTTATGTCTACACCCCTTGCGAGCCATTCATACTTTGTGTCAGATGCTGCGCTGTCTATGGAGTCCTTGAGCTTTATGTGTGTCGGGTCGACAAATCCATACTGGCCGTAGGTCACATCGAAAGGAACCCAGCCGGTTCCTGGAAAATATATCTCTGCCCAGCCGTGCGCGCCCCAGTTCTCGGGAAATTTAGGAGACTCTGTGTAAGCGATGCCTGAGACAAACCTTCCAGGGATACCCACTGCGCGGAGAAGCGCAATGAACAATGTGGTTATCTCGTCGCAGACACCGTCCTTGTGCGCGAACACCCAACTCGCCTTCCTCGAAGCCTTCACATTCAACGTGCTCAGGTCATACTTTATGTTCTCCTTTGTCCAGTCAGCCATCTTAAAGACGACTGTATAATAATCAGTCTCGCCTGCAGCAAGCTGTGACGCCTTCTCGATTATCTTCTGTGTGCCGGAATCGATGGTCTTTGTGGGCTTTGTGTATTCAGCTACGCTGTCTGAGAAACCTATGTATGGGAACCTGATCTTTCTGATATCCTTGTGCGTGTTTGTTGTCTTGATTCTTGCGTCGATCTCAAACTCAGGATCATCAGGGACAGGCTCTTCCCACCTGAAGATGTATTCTTCACTTATGCTTTCCGGTTTAGGGTCTGCATCTATGCGCACTATCGATTGTGCAGGGGTCTGAGCCGGAATAAAGCTGACCTTTGCTGTTATGTAATCGATGGTCGAATCAGGTTCGCGGTCAAGGTCCACGCCAGACCTTATCTTGAGGTCGATCGTGACATGCTCTGATTCCAGGTACCAGACTGCAAGGGCTGGTTGGGAAATGAGGATAATCAAAAGGAGAAGAACAAGCATTGAAAGGGCGGCTCTTTTTTTCATTTTGAAAGAATAGTATAGCGGGGGGTGGATTTGAACCACCGACCTAAGGGTTTCTTACAAAACAGTAGGTTTTGATATGAGCCCTTCGGGCACTCCTGGCTGCCCCACCCCGCTATATATTGAAATCAGAAGGAATTCCAGTTATATTTAAAGGCTTTTGTTTTAGGAGAAGAAATCAGTTGGTTGAATCGTTGCCGAGAGTGGCCTGCTCAAGAAAGTCTAAAACGCCTTCAGAAGGCACGTAGTAGCTTATATTGCCCATCATGATTGATGGCCTGACTCCTGTGGCTTCGATGACACAAGCGACATAGCGCCTTAGCTCAGCAAGCACTGGCTGAGGGGTGTTGTCATGCCTGTTCCTGAGGGCATAATCCGTGATATCGCTGTTCACCCTGCCTGAAGCATCATTAAAGACAGCAGGCTCGTAGCTGACTGTCTTTATATCCATATGGAAGTGATGCTCAGGGACCAGAAGAAGGTCTGAACCCTGCCGCCTGACATTGGCTGTCAGGTAGAACTCCTCAAACAGCGCATGCACAGGAGAGCCACCCTGGAAAAGACTGCCGTCAGCACCTCGGGTTATGTTATACTTGTCCATAGATTCGGGATTAAGAACGACTGTCCTCTTCTCTCCAGGGGCCACTTTAATGTTTATATTCTCTTCAGATGCTACTAAAAGCTCTATAGACCCTATAGAGCCTTTTTCCAGCTTTTTCAGCTTTTCAGAGAGGCCAGAGCTACCCATATAGCTCAAAGAACTGTCGTTTTCAGGCTCTCTCTGGAACGAACCATCAAATACAAGCACTTCTGGTTTAAAAAGTACGATTCAAGACCCCCCTATTCGGAATAATTTCGTAACTTTATAGTGATTAAATTGTTTAAAAGCTTTTCGGAAAGAGGGTGTAGAAAAAAAGAAAATCAGCGGGATTCCAGGCTCTTCAGTATCTTCTGATAGGCTGTCTCTGCGAAATCAAGCCGTTTCACAGCTTCAGGGCCCACCTGCCTTACCTGCTCCAGGTCATCTATGACCTTTGCAAGATATTGCTGAAGGGCTTTGGCGCTCTTCTCGCGTAATTCAGCATTATCGACAACCTTCAGGAGGTCTGCGGTGATCTTATCTGTGACTTCGATGAAATCCTTCCTGCCCAGTATCTTTGATATCTTTGCCAAGTCTTGCTGCAGCTTCGTGGCATTGTTCTTGTGAAAATCAGGGGATGATGTGAATACATCCACAAGGTCATTGCTCAGCCTGACGGCAGCCTTGATGGCATTGATGATATGGTCAACCCTTGCCAGGACGTATTCCTGATTCTTCTTGAGCAGAGCAAGACTTTCTGCCTCAAGCACCAGGGCCTGCTTTATGCCGGACTTCTTGGCGTGCTTCTCAAGCTTGTCGACGGCACGCTCTGCCTTCTTGGCGAACCTTGAACGCTCTTTATTCTCAAGGAAACGCAGGTTCTGGAGAAGTTGCTTGGTCTTCTCAGTCTCAGCGATAGCCTTCAGACCGACGCCATGGTATGCCCTAAGCTGTGATATGAACCCCTCTGTATAATCCTTAAGAGCGCCAAGTGATGTCTTCTGCTCTTCACCTTTCATACGCCAGACATCATCGCTGTCGAGGACCAGCTTGACTGCAGGATGATCACAGCTGAAATTATGGGGGTTGGCACCAAGTATCTCGCAGACCTCTTCATACAAGGCCTTCAGGTCCTGATCAACCTTGTTCAGCGCAATATCCCCTTTCAACACACGACCTATCACACCCTTTGCATTCTCAAGGATATCGATGATCTTGCCTATCTTGTCCTGCATCGACTGGGCTACAGCCTCGCTCTCATCCAGGAACTCGATCTCGATCTCCTCTTCAGAAGCGACGCCTGCATGCTCCATGCCTGCCTTGACAGTCTCTATGTGCTTCTTGCCTTTCTTCAGGTGCTTGTCTGGATTGGTCATGTTTTTAACCTCTGTTTTTTGATTATAATATCGTATAGGGTCCTCAAAAGAGGTTTCTATAAAAAAGTTTGGTCTGTTCAAAAACAAAAAGAATTTAAAGACCCAGAATGCAGCCTAGAGATATTCTAAGCCGCGGTCGCTTAGTCTGGCCATAGCGCTGGATTGCTAAGAACCTTGTGTTCTTCAGAAACCAACTATGGTTCGCAATGATTCAGTGTCCTCCGGGGCACGGGGGTTCAAATTGCTTCGGCATGGAAGTCCCCCCCGCGGCGCCTTTCTTTCTCCTCCTAAGCTATGTTTACAGGATATAAAACTATAAAAATCCCTGATTACATATTATATATCTGAGCTTCTCTAAAGGTAGAATAAGCTAAGGTGGTTTGACATGAATGGGAAAATATTGATAGGGATATTTCTTACAATAATCATAATGCTGCTGGCAGGCTGCAAGGCACCTACCTGCTATCCGCCGAACGAGATAATAGACAACAAGTGCTGCGTGGATGATGATAGCAATGATGTCTGCGATTACGAAGAAGGCAAGGCGACAGAGAAGGAGAGTGACGTGACAGAGACAGTCGAAGAAGCTGAAGACCAAGAGGAAGTTGTTGAAGCAGATCTCGATGAAGAGGAGCCAGAGATACAGGAGATAGACATCCCTGAACCCGCACCCATACGAATGGGCATCCAGCTCGGCAAGCAGAAGATGAAGCTGGGCGAGGCAAGGGAATATCTGCAGCTACATGAGATATCTGCATACAGGACCTCGCGCGACAAGGGCATCATGGACTACATGGTCCTGACTGTCAGGAATCCCAGCGGTAAGAAGCTGAACCCGCTTGTCGAGCTGCTGTTTGAAGGGGCCAGGCTAGAGGAGCATTCAACAAGGGTCAAGAAGGAATACGAAATCCCTGCGCTGGAGCCTGGAGAGAAATACGTGATGAACAAGTCGCTGGGAATAAGATACGCCAGCATAAACAAGACCAAGAAGATGACACTGACAGTCTTTGAGAAGTTCTCTGCACCAAGGGAGAACCTGGGCACTGTGAAGAAAGAGTTCGTGCCTACAGACTACATGGACAGCCTGGAGATATTCACGTATGGAAAACCTGAATGAACAGAAAACAAAAAATAATTTTTTTAATCTTCTTTCTTGAATGATATATATGCAGCGCCGGCAATGAACACAAGGGCGACAACAAGGACAATCGTCGCGTACTCGACGAACTGCTTGTTCGACTCCAGCTTCTCCACATTCTCGATCAGCTCTGACTTATTTTCAGCAGGGACCGGTTCCTCAGGCAGCGCAGGGACAACCTCTGCTTCAACAGGCTCATCAGGGACTGACACAGCCTCCGCCTTGTCTGGTTGCTTCTCAACCAGGACTTCTTTGGCAGGATTCGTGACAACCTCCTCCTGCTTTGCAGCGTACTCCTCAAGGGTCAGGGTCTTAGCCATCTCCTCAGTCATCACTGTGACCACGACCTTGTCCATACCCCTTGATGTCGGGGCCTCGCTCTCAAGCTTGACGTACATGGTATACTTGCTCGTGCGGGCGGTCTTCGGCACCTTCACAGACAGATTAGCAGGGTGCTCCCTGTACTTGCCATCATCATCAAAGTAGAACTCATCTGACGCACAGGTCCAGCCCACAGGGCAAGGATCAATATACGCGGTGACCTTCTCAGGATGGGACACTGACTTACTCACTATGCTGAAAGTGATCTCTAACTCATCGCCAGGAAGCACGGAGTACTCTTCTCCGACCTCTTTCACATAATATACATTGTCTGTCTCTGCCACCGCAAAAGGTGCGAGTGCAAAAAGCAATATGATCCATATGATAAATCTCATCTTACAGTCACCCCGGCCAGCAGGGCAACTATTGGTTTATTAAGCTTATCCATGCCTTTTATAAGAAAATCCTGAAAAGAAGGGAAGAATAAAGGATTACGTCAGTTGTCATGGAATGCATGGCCGATCTCACTCTCCAAGTCCTTGAAGACCTTGTGCATCGATACAGCGAGGTCCCAGTCTTCTGTCTTAGACTCGAAGATGCGCGTGGGTGCCACTGCCCGCACATGGACCTCGTAACGATGACGATGGCCTTCCTTTGCGTGCGGTTTTATGTGTATGACAAGGGATGTGATGTTCTTCAGCGCGCGCTGGATCTTGCCATAATACTCTGTTGTAATTGTGTTGACCATGTCCTGGTCTGTCTGCTCAAGCTCATTGAGCCCGATAAACTGTATAGCTTCCATTTGAGTCACCTGCTCTTATTGAAGTGTGATGAGGACTAGAGGTATTTATAGTTTTTCATGGGCGCTCCTAATAGGCTAAGATAAAAGAAAAAGTGAAAAAAAAGTAAAAAATTATACCGGTTTACGGTATCTTAAGGATCAACTCACCAGCTTTGACGTGTGCCAAGGTCGTCTGTGCATTCACATAATCCACGTTCAATACTCCCTTGAACTTGCCCGATGTCAGACCGCCTGTTGTGCATGTGAAGGTGTCTTTCTCACCATCAACCAATGTGGCGTCAGCACCTGAATCTGTGCACGCGAAGTTTGCTGTTGAAGAGTTGACGTAAACACTCACTGTATTCATGTCAAAACCTGCGCTGTTCTGGATAACCAATGTAACGGTCGCAGCAGTCCCTGTAAAATCAAGGCATGCAATTCCAGAAGGTAGGGTACACTTCTCTGGTAAGAACCTATCAGGGCTCAAAACACCGAAGTATGCCAGCGCGCCGATAGCAGCAAGAACAACCAAGATGGCCCATCCATAGGTCATCAGGAACTCCATAGCTGCCTGAGCTCTCTTATTCCTAAACACGCTTAATCACCTCTTTACTCTTTGGGTTTAATATTAAACACTTTAAAAGCGTTATAGAAGCACAATGTGGTTTGGGGTATATAAATCTTACGGTATCTTCCCCTGTAGAAGAGTAAAAAATAAATGATTCGGCGGTCTAGGCAATCCTTGCTGTGACAGTCCCTGCAGCGGTCTTTGAGAACTGAGACATCTGGTCTGTATATGCTATCAACACATCCTGCTTGACCTTGGCTCCTTGAGTCCCATAAGAGCAGCCTGAGAGGCTGAACAGCTGGGAAGACCCATCAGGGAAATCCAGGGTCATGCTTTGAGAACATGAACCGACAGTCATGTTATTGATCACAATATCCCTACCCCCGCTGTTCATTATCAGCAGGGTTGCAGCATCTGTGTCCAACCTGAAGTCAAGGCATGCAAGGCCGCTTGTGGGCTGGAGCGTGCAGGACTCTGGAAGGAACTTGCTAGGGCTTAATACCCCGAAGTATGCCAGTGCGCTGATAGCTGCAAGCACAACCAGGATGGCCCAACCATAGGTCATCAAGAACTCCATGGCTGCCTGCGAGCGTCTTGAACCGAATATCTTGAAATCCATTTTAGAAAAAACCTCCGACAAATAAGCTGAACAGCTTAACTACAATCAGGAAAAGCACAACCGAGCTGAACATGAACATAGGGATGTACTTGATACCCCCCTTGATATTGCCTTTCTTTATGGCCGAAATTATTATGGCTGAAAAGAATGATGTCACGAGCAGGGACACTATCGCGAATATCTTGAAATCACCTGTATCTATCACTCCGCTAGTCACCTGGATGGGAAATCCTGATACCGCGCCAGGGTTGATGTCAACCCTGGAAAAGACCTCCTGGATCACAACTATCAGCTGGAATGCTAGACCAAAAAGAAACGGCGCAGCTACAACAGTAGCGAATGTTATGAAGATGACATAGGTGGTGACATTTGCAGCCATCTCCTTTTTCATGAGATGGGTCTCCTGGATATTAGAGGATATCTTGTTGAGCAGATCACCCATCTCTCCGCCTGCACGCAGGCCTTCTACAAGAAGGTTTATCGAACGCTCAAGGGTCTTTGAGTCGAACTTTCCGACAAAATGCTTAAGCGCATCCTCCAAAGGCTCGCCAACGAAGGTGCGTTTTGCGACCTCCTCTATCTCCTTTGCCAGCACACCGAAACGAGGCCTTATCGCAAACCATAAAGCCCTGTCAACAGTCATACCTGCACGGACATTGCTGCTCACAAGCTGCAGGAAATCCGGAAGGACATCCTCCAGCCTCTGTCTCCTGTTGAAGATGAGCACATCAAGACTGACATAGAAAAGGAACCAGGTGATGAAAGATACTATCGTGAATATGAACACCCATATGACAAGAAGCATGAGGACTATGAAAGTATAATTGTACTTGAGACCGTCATAGAACAGGTTTATCGAGTATATTGTTATGAAGATGTTTATGATCACACATAAGACGAAAAGTATCTTGGATGCCTTTGACGTGCTGATCCTGATGCCTGCCTTTTCCAGGCGCTTCTTGAGATGCGCTTTTCTTAGGTGGGCCAGTTCACCACGCCTCGTCATCATATTCTTCAGCCTGCCAAATAACGTGTACTTTGGCTTGTGCTTTTCAGTTGTCTTGAAAAATTCCTTTCCTACCTTTACCATATGATGACCTCAATCCTCGAACTGGCTCGCAGGCCTCGAACTCTTCACAACAGTGTAAAACAGGAACTGAGTGAATCCCATCATCCCTGAGACCATAAGCAAAGTCCAGACTGTCAGCTTTATCGACAAAAATGATACAAGTATGACAAACATGGTTATACCTATGGAAGGAAGTATGACTGCGATAATCATGTAGAACATCGCAAGCGGATTGAGGCGCCTGCCGTACTCATTCAGGCTTATCCTCTGCTCCCTCACTACCTGCTCAATCACAGTGTTGAGGGAGGTTGCGACATCGGCACCGGTCGTCATCGAATTAATTATCTGCCACAGGACTCTCCTGAAATTCTTTGATGGTGTTCTCTCAACAGCGCTATTCAAGGCCTCATCAATAGTCGTCCCCAGGTCTATGTCCTCTATGATGTGATCGAAGTATTTTCCGATGACAGGGTAATTTTTCGATACATGCCTGAATGCATCATAGATAGGGATGCCTGATTCCATCTCAATCACTATGAACCTGCCAGCAAACACGATCTCCCTATCAATCTCGCGCTGCATCTTCATTATCTTGACATCAGGGAACTTGATGAAGTACGCGAACATAATCAGGAAAAGAATAGGGAAGAGCAGTATCATGAACAAAACTCCCCTGTTGACCTTTGAAAGGAGAAGCATCATGGAAACAACAAGCCCGGTCGTCAGGTAGAAGGATGAAATGAATGTCTTCTTCACGAAAGCAACTGCAGAATCTGCCATGCCTGCCTGCTGCAGCTTGAGAGTCAGACCAGGTATCCTGTTCGCTATTTTCTTGAATATGAACTCCAAATTCATGTCAATTACCTTCAAGCATCAGCATTCCCTTTCTTGAAGAAATGCTTATTGCTTCTTACGTATTTCATTATGTTATCCTTGTTTGTGTAATACTCAGCCATGAGCCTGCCCACGTCATTGATGTCCTTGATCTGGTTCTTCACAAGATATTTCAGCACAAGCTCCTTCTCAGCAATATCCTTCTTGATCTCATTCGGCGTGTTGCCTGTGAACAGCTCCAGAGTCTGAAACAAAGACTTTGACTTGTTCTTGTTTCCCAGGATATCTTTCTTAGGATCGTACTGCATCAGAACATTTGCAGTCGAATCAGGCAGTATCTCAGCCACCTGGAATGTCCGCCTCATCCCTGTACGACGGTTCCTGAACTGGATTATTATCATGGATATCGCAGGCATCAATGTCTTTGGCACATCAATAGGGGGATTGGTGAAACGGTTGAGTGTCTCTCGCGCATCATTTGCGTGGAATGTGGCGTAACAGGAATGGCCTGTGTGGATTGCCTCGAAAAGCGTCTCTGCTTCACGCTTCCTTCGTACCTCTCCAACGAGGATACGGTCAGGCCTCATACGCAATGAGTTGACCAGCAGGTCTCCCATGGCAATCTCTCCCTTGCCTTCAACATTAGGAAGTCTTGTCGACATGGGCACCCAATGAAGAAACTTAGGGAGCTGAAGCTCCCTAGTATCCTCAATAGATATTATTCTCTGGTTTGGTGGGAAAAAATTAGCGAGAACATTAAGTGTGGAGGTCTTTCCGGACGCTGTGCCTCCTGCGATTATCGCGCTGAGCTCGTACTGGATTCCCATCCAGATCAAGGCAGCAGCATTCGTGCTCATGGTGTTGTGCTCGATAAAATTGGTTATGGTCCACGGATCTCTCGAGAAACGCCTGATCGTGATCGTGTTGCCATCTGTCGAGACAGGAAACAGTGTAGCGTTGACTCGGTCTCCTTCTGCGAGGTGAGCGTCAAGCAATGGTTCAAGGACGCTGAGCTGGCGACCGACCTTCCTGCCTATGGTGACAGCGTAATGCTTTGTCTGCGCCTCATCTTTTACGTCTATGTTGGTCTTGAGCCAGCCGTGCTTCTTGTGATAGACCCAGACAGGATCCTTAGCATTGTTTATGACAATCTCCTCAAGAAAAGCATCGTCATTCAGTATCTCAAGAGAACCCATACCCAGGCTTCGCTGGATAAGATATGTTGTCATGAAATTGGATTCTTCCTCGCTCGCGTCAGGGAAATACTTCTTGATCAGCTTCTGTATGGTCTCTGAGAAACGAGATTCTATGACTCCGCTCCGGCGGGCATCGCGCAGGTCGACCATGCCAAGGTTCACTGCACGGATGAGCTCTTCCCTTATCTTCTCAAGGATGACTCGGGTGTTGTCGCTTATGGCTGCGACATCGACATTGTAGATAGGGACGTAATCATCTTTAGTCTTGGTTATATTTACCGTGACAGGTATGTTCATGGACTTGAAACGATATGTGTCGATGACTGTGGTCTTGCCCTTAGATCGAGCCTTATCTTCAGAAGCCTCTTTTGAGGAGGTCTTCTTTGCAGCCTTTCTTTTGGATCCTTTGGACCTTCTCTTAGGACTGCGCTTCACCTTCTTTTTTGGCATTATACAAACCTCTTTTTCGTGATGTGATTACAATGAAAATAATGCTATCATTTCACTACAGCACGCACGACGGTCCTTAGCTTCCTCAGCTGTGTCCCGAGTGTGCTCTTCTTGGATTCTATCTCTGCGAGCTCCTTCTTCAGCGAGTTCATGTCTTTCTTTATGTCAGGGATGGAAGTCACCACGCTGAAAGCATGCACCTTCTTCACAAGGTTCTCGAAGTGTTCTTTCAGTTCATCCTCTTCCTTCTCTGCCTTCTCAATGAGCGACTCCACACCATTCGCCTGCGAGAAGAACTTCTTGAACTTGTCTATGACCTGCTTGCTCTCCTTGTATGAACCTATCTTGTCGAGGTCTCCCCTGCTCAGATTCTCAATGTCCTTGAGCATATCCCTCTCCATCTTCTCCAGCTCCTTGCGCGAGATTGAGACCTGCTTTGACATCTCTACCAGACCCTTTGCGCTGGTATTGAGCTCATCCCTTATCTCCTTGGCATGCTTCTCTGAACGATCCAGCCGTTCTTCGTCCAGCTCAATCTGCTCGTTGCCTTTATCTATCTCTTTCCGTACATGGGATATCAGTTTGTCTATCTCAGACACCTTTGACCTGAGCTTGTTCTCTGATTCCTGCAGTACCTCAAGATGCTCGCGTTCTTTCTTTATCGCATCTATCTCTCCCTCGACTGCCTGGAATGTCTCAGTATACCTCTTCTGGTCTTTCTTTAGGCGAGACTCAAGCTCATTTATCTTGCCCTCATACTCATCCTCTATCTCGCGCTTCTTTGCTTCCAATCCCTTGTGGCCTTTCCTGAAATCCTCAAGACTGCCCAACTGCTTGTTTAGCTTTGAGAAATTATCTTCCAGAATGCGTTTAATATGCTTGAACTCAGAATCTATAAGCTTGATCTCTTCACGGTCACGAGAAAGCGCGTTGATGGAGCTCTCCACCTTCCTTATGAAATTCTCTTTTTCATCCCTGACTACCTTTACCTTCTCCTGAAGCTCTTTCTTGCCGATCTTGCGCTCTACAAGGTAGACTGTGGCGAAATGGCTCTGGATGCTTATTATCCCCTCTTCTTCCAGGAAGTCAGCCCATTCCTCAACACTGGAGACAGAGACGCCGAGCTCCTTGGCAGCGTCTTTCACAGAAATCTTCTTGTACTCAGTGATAAGCTTGACTAATTTATCTACTCCTGTCTCAATCACGCTCTTTTTTCCCACCATAAATCCACCAAATTATTAAAATTAATAAAGCAGAATAAGGATGTCGGGTTTAAAAAGGTTTTGGTGGATTTCCTGACATAAGAGCTTATACTATCCAGAATTATCGGTCTCAGCCTGTAGGGGAGAACTGGAGCTTTCCTACTTTTATATGCTGCTGTCCAGTCTCTATATTTCTGTAACCTACAGTCATCTGCTCTTCCACATCCATATTGGAAAGGTTCTGACATTCAAAGACATACGTGGTCTGCTGGTTCTCCAATAGTACATTGAGGTTACCATACATGTTGCCATCTGTGGTGTTTGCTGTGCTGTTGCACGTGCCGGTCACGTTCATTGTGATGTTACTCAACGCGAAGTTGAACCCGTTCACTACCACGATTGAAAGGAGATTTTCATCTGTTGTAGAGTCTAGGCAGTCTATGCCTGACAGGAACTGGCACTCGAGAGGGATTATGCTCTGAGTATTTGACAGGCTGTAGTAGAGCGTGACTCCGCCTATGACTATGAACGCCAGGAAAGCCCAGCCGTAGGTGTGGACGTATTCAGTTGCGGCCTGGGCTTTTTTCCCTATCCTTTTTCTTCTGTATGGACTTTCCATCATGTATCTTCTCAGTATACTACATCCTCAAGGCCATAACGCTCGACCCTTCCGATTCCCGCGTCATTGGTCTCATTGTCCAGCCTGAAAGCGGTGCTGTTGATCCCTGTAACGCGCCAGGTCGTTATCGATGTGTTCTTCTGCCAGCAGATGTGGTCAGTAGAGCTTGTCGATATAGAGCAATAGTTCAGGACATCTGTCTTGTTGACAAGGCTCTCTATACCATAAGGGCTTGTGGAATAGTTCTCATCAAAGCGCATCAGGAAGCTCGGCGATGCGTTGAATGCTATGTAGTAAGTATTGGCTATATGTTCGTTGAGGTTTGATGTGTCATTCCCCTGCGAGAAGTTCCCGTCGTGGATCGACTGGTTGATCCTCTTGTTCACCACTCCGTTGGTATGCAGAGGGTACCAGGGATCCTCAAAACCTATTATGGATATGTCTGAATATAGTGACTTCTGCTTGGACCAGTTGGCAGTGGATTTCTGGTCACTGAGGTTTATCTCTGACTCTACAGAGAAGCGGACATTCCAGGGGCTTGTGTGATACACCGAGAGCGATAATATAGAGACAGAGATGTTGATCCCTATCTCTGACCCTTTCCCTGCAATCTTTGTCGTCCAGTTGGGAAATGTGTTGTTAGCCATGAACACGTGTTCATACCCCTCTACCGTGCTGTTCATGAAAAGCTCGGTCAGCGCAGCCTCGCTGTCAGTAACATAGCTGCCGTTCGTCACCAGATAATCTGTGAGCGCGACCATGGACCTGTAGCCTGAGATGTATATCGCGTTCTGCATGTCATCATCGACTGTCTGGAGGAAACGGTTCATGGTATCTACACGGGTCTCGATTATGGCGGATTTCTCGTGGAGAGAGTATGAATATGTGACCCCAAATGTGAAGAGCATTATTCCCAGGAGGCTGACCGCTATCAATGTGAAGAATATGCCTTTCTTGTTCCGGTTGCTGAACATCTTCATCTTATCAGTCCCACACCCTCACTTCTGCGACTGCAGGCCCCCACAGGGAAGGCACGCCAGACATCGTCGTGTTGTCTATTATCATATCTGAAGCATTCACATAGCTGCCGAGTATCTCCTGAAGCCTTGCTATGGCATCATCTACTGACTCATCCCTTGTCGCGAAGACCATGCCGTATCCCACAGAGCCCTTCAGGTAAAAACCATAATCAACTGTCGAGTTAGGGAGCACAACATCCATCGAAGTCTCTACTATCCGTTCAAAGTTAGGGATGCCTGGAGTATCATCCAATGTAGAATGTGGTATGTACACAGAGCTCGGAACAGCCCTTGCAGAAGGTGATTCGAACACCAGGTTTCCAGGGGGGTATCCTGTATCTGAAAACACCCTTGTTATGTACGAGTACTGCTCTACAGGATGGACAAAGACAGAGCTTATCCCTTTGGCTCCTGCAGGAAAAGAGAAGTTCGCGTCCTTTGTGTAGTTGGGCTCGCCTCCGAACTCTTTGATCATCCTGACCTCTATCACCCCGTAAGGAAGTTCAGGCGGCGAGGTGTAGTTCACCTCTACGTATGAAGAGCCGCTTGCGTTGTTCTCAGGGTCAGCGTATATGATCTCTGTGTCTTCACCCCAGACATCATCATCATAGTTGTTGAAATAGACAGCAATCAGGTTGGTGCCGCTGATTATGTGCGGCCCGGTCTCTGCAGGGCCGTAAACGTACAGGGGATCCGTGTCTGGCGCGGCATCATCGTCAAAAGGCTCGTCGTCGTTGAGGAAGATTATGTAATCATAGCTCTTCATGCAACGAGAGCTTCCCCACCCCCAGAAACGCCTTGCAGGTGTGCAGCTTCCGGTGTAATCAAGTATTCCCCTTCCGGCAACCTGGATTGTGACACTGATATCTGCCGCGTTCTCAGGTATATGAAATGGAGTGATGACCCACGGGCCGGCGCCTGCGTTTGTTCCGCCCTCTGTGCTGTTTACGTTGTCAAAGTATATCCTCTCGCTGTGCTCCCATGTGAGCAGCGTCGGGTTCTCTGTCTGGTTGTAGTCGATTACAATGAATGTGCCAGGGTGTATGTGCGCCTGGTATCCCAGGTTGCGCAGGTCAAGGCTTATGGAATTTGTGCCTACGTTGAAACAAGAATCATTGATATCAAATATCCTGAATACACCTTCACTGCCTGGCGCGAGGTTCATGTCATCCCGTGTTATGATGCACTGGCCCTGGTTTATGGTGACGATATCCCAGTTTGGCGAACCGCGGTCAAGATGGAAAGAGAGATATGCCTTTGCGTCGAGCACAGTCACGTTCGGAAGGTTGAAATACTTCTTGGCTGTGATAATACCTGGGTCGGCTGCAGATCCTTTCCACCCGGCACCTGCAGGAGAGAATGCTATCACCCTGCTGCTCGTCTTGCTGACTGCAGTGGCTCTCGCCTTTGCGACATAACCTTTCAACGGTTTTGCTTTCTCAATCCCTGTTATGATCCTCTTTGACGTGACAAGCGTGCTCTTGACAGGATTCGTCCGGGTGTAGATGGTGTCGTTGTCCATTATTATGCTGTAGCCGAACATGCCCGGCAATATGCCTTCTGAGATGTTCTCTGCGAAGTCTGCGGCAAGGGGGTTGCTGTTCGACCAGAACGCACCTATCTGCTCTATCAGTGTGAGGTTCACGTCGGTTATCGACCCGTTGTCTATGAGCGCCTGGATGAACGAATTGTTCACCTCATGCACCTGCAGCTCAGAAAGGACATTGAGCATGTCCTGGGACAGGGTGTTGATCAATGACTTGGGCTGTTCTGTGACGTATGATGAGGTTATCATCAAAAGCCCGCCTATCATTATGAACGCTGCGATGAGCGCATCTATGGTGAAGAACAATGCACGTTTTGAAACCTTAACTCGAGTCATGGTTGTTGGTATATGTTCAGGATCAGCTTCACCACGCTGCTGTTGTATATCAACAGGCGCGTGTTCTGGGCGAGATGGTAAGAGCTGTTCCACGCGATACAACCCGCACCAGGGTCCTCGCAGAGCTCGTTGAACCTTGTCCCGTTCGGGTATTCAAGATAAAAGTAGTAGTCTTTTGTGGTGCGTATGTAGCTGCGGCGCTCCTCATAACCCCAGGAGTTGAACTCGCTCAGCTTCTGCAGGTCTATTCTCGGACTTCCGTCTGTGAGACCCACTGTGGTGACGTTTGATGCTGTCCAGTCAGGAGGGTAACCTTGCGTGGTCAGGTAGTTTGCGATTGACTTGCTCTCTGAGATGAGATACGTGTCAAGATTGTCATCAGAGTATTCTGTGTGCTCCACGTAATAGAAGTATGTTATGATCACAATGCTGAAGATAAGGATGCCTACCATGAAGTCGCTGTACCAGACCTGCGCTTTGCTTGAGGTCACGTGTTCACCTCTACAATGCCATCCAGTTTCTTGATGATATTGTTGCCTTTCTGCACAGTACCGTTGTAGGGCGGCACGCTTACCACATATTCGGTGCCGGCGCTCATGAAGGTGAGGAAGCCATTGTCCCTGCTTATGTTGTACTCGAGGCCGTCAAGGGTCAGCGGGACAAAGAATGCGCGGTTGTACCCATCCTCCAAAGCTATGGCAAGATTTATCTCTGATTTGATAGAGAGGGCGACGTCCTTCAGCTTGTAATAGTCTGTATCGCTCTGGATATCGTCGAAATTGTCCCTTACAAAAGCGATGAATACCAGTAGTGCTGTGAAGACAATCGCTATCAGGATTACAAATTCAAACGCCACCTGTGCCTTGTTCTTAATCAGTGATCTCAACATAGTTCCCCTTGGACCTCACGTTTATGTTGTGGTAACCAGAATGTATGTCAAGGCTTCCTGAGACAGGCACTGTGCTGTAGATGACTATATGGTCCAGACCTGACTTTGTGCGTATCATGAATGTTATCTCATTGTTGCCTATGGTGATGTTGTTTATGTTCTTGGGAAAGTAGGCCCTGACTCTTGTTCTGGAGGGTTCGCCCAAATAGTACATCGCTTCTGCAGAGTCACCGATCTTGAGGCCTATCTTCTGGACCTGGTTGGATACGACCTCATCCTGTGTGCGGTCGGCGTAGGTATAGAATATGAGTATCATCGGGATGACGATGACTGCGACGAAGCCTACTATGATGAGGTACTCCATAGCAACCTGTGCATTCCTTGATTTAGGTATGACTATCGTATTCACCTCTTTTGATATAGTACTAACTAATTAAATTGGAAAATGAGGGATTTTAGTATTTAAAGGTAACGGGAATTAAAGAGTATATTGCACCTTAAACACTAGTAGCGAAGTCAAGGCCGCCACAACAAAGAGCAAAGTCAAGGCCGCCGCTGCCCTTTGCGAAGCGCCTTCCAGAAACAGTATAAAGGCCGCCGAGGGGTTGTCCCTTACGGGGACGGCGGCCATATGTAGTAATTCAATACGCGCTTCGCCTGGCAGCGCACGGAGCTTTTGTGAGCGCAGCGAGCAAAAGCGTAGCAGGCCTTGACTTTGCGTCCCACAGAAGGCGTTGCGTTTCAGTCACATAAACGATATGGAAGGGGTGGCCTTCGGCCGGAACGAATGCCAAAGAGTTTGCAGAGACCTGGTGCTTGATTAATGCGACAGGGGGCTCAGTGGCCAAAAAGGTTAAAAACAACAACTTCTGTGGGTTGTGTTATGACAATGCTATGTGGAATCGATGAAGCTGGGCGGGGGCCTGTGATAGGTCCGCTTGTGTCTGCGGGTGTGGTAATTGATTCTGCGGATGAGGATAAGCTTCGGAAGCTTGGGGTCAAGGATTCCAAGCTGATACCTCGTGAGAAAAGAGAAGCTATGTTTGATGCTATCCTCAAGATTGTCAAGAGGTATGAAATCAATGTCCAAGAGCCTGCTGATATCGATGCTGCGCTCATCGATCCTGGGACGAACCTGAATTGGCTTGAGGCGGATACGCAGGCAGAGATCATCAATAAGCTGAAGCCTGAGAAGGTGATTGTTGATTGTCCTTCCAATAATGTTGAGGCTTATACTGAGTACATCCGTAAGAAATTGAATGTGGACTGCGAACTCATCTGTGAGCATAAGGCAGATATGAACCATCTTGTTGTGGGGGCTGCGAGTATTTTGGCGAAGGTAACCCGCGATAAGGCTATTGAGGATATCAAGAAGGAAGTTGGGCAGGATATCGGCTCTGGTTACCCTGCAGACCCTGTCACAAAGGCGTTTATTGCTGATAATTACAAGAAGTATCCTAAGATATTCAGGAAGACATGGAAGACATACAAGAATCTTGTTGCTGAGAAACAGCAGAAGGGGCTTGGGGATTTCTAGACACGCATACTTTGAGGGTGTTTCTCTGCTAAATATATTTTTGATTGGTTTAAAAGCCCTAAAGCGAAAAAAACACAGCCAGAGCGCTTAAAACCTTTGATTTGCTTAAAAATGGAAAACAAAGCATTTAAATATAAAAATCGAATTTTTACACTCTTAGAGGTATTGAATTTGGGTGTAAAAAAAGAGATTACTATAGATTTCCGCAGTTTCTACTATAATCACATATCAAGCGAGCAGGTGGCAGACCAGTGACCATGATAAACAAGATGGTGATGCATGGCTTCAAGAGCTTTGCGAAGCGTACAGAGATACTGTTCGGTCCTGAGTTCAACTGCGTGCTGGGGCCTAACGGGTCTGGGAAATCCAACATCCTTGATGCTCTTTGTTTTGTGCTGGGCAAGTCATCTGCAAAATCAATGAGGGTTGAGAAGAGCGCCAACCTCATCTACAATGGAGGGAAGTCTCGGAAGCCTGCAAAGACCGCAGAGGTATCTATCTATTTTGATAATTCCAATGGGACATTCCCTACTGATGCTCCGGAGGTCAAGCTCACGCGGCTTGTGAAGAAGAGCGGGCAGGGCGTGTACAAGATCAATGATGAGACGCGGACCCGTACTCAGATCCTTGAATTGCTTTCTCTTGCTAAGATCAATCCTGATGGTTACAACATCATCCTTCAGGGGGACATCATCAAGCTTATCGACATGACACCTTCAGAACGTCGTCAGATAATCGAGGAGATCGCTGGCATCTCTGTGTATGAAGACAAGAAACAGAAGGCGATGAATGAGCTTGAACGCGTCGGCGGTCGGCTGAAGGAAGCAGAGATTATCTTGACTGAAAGGGAGACCTATCTCAAGGAACTCAAGAAGGAGAGGAACCAGGCACAGAGATACAAGGAGCTGGACTCCCGCATCAATATCAACAAGGCGACATCATTGCATCGTCAGGTACAGAAGAAGGACGCAGAGAAGGAAGAGCTCGACGAGAGAAACGCGAAACACAAGATGAACCTCGAGAACAAACAGAAAGAGGCAGAAGGGCTCCGCAAGCAGAACACCGAACTCAAGAGACAGATGGAAGAGATAAACCAGGAGATCGAGAGGAAAGGAGAGAAGGAGCAGATATCCCTGCACAAGGAAGTGGAGGGCATCAAGGTCGATCTTGCGACAACGAAATCACGCATGGAGACGTGCAAAGACGAGATAAACAAGATCAAGCAGAGGAAAGAGAACCTGCAGGAGAACCTTAATGAGGTCGACGACAAGATTAAGGAGAGCAATGCGCAGAAGAAAGAGCTTGAACGGCAGCTGGGACTGAAGAGAAAAGAGATGCTGGAGGTCGAGGCGCGGCTCGTGCAGTTCCGGAAGAAGAACAAGCTTGAGGATGCTGAGAACATCGACAAGGAGATAGACGAGCTGGACAGGAGTGCTGAAGATATCCAGAAGAGTGCGCATGAACTGCGACAGAAACAGCAGGACCTGCTGCGCGAGAAGGACAAGATAGAGTTCCAGATACAGGCTATCGACGAGAAGATCGAAAAGGTCCTTTCAATCGAGAAGGAGAACAAGGACCAGATACAGATACTCAAGCAGAAGAAGACAGAGTTCAAGAAAGCATCCATGGAACTATCACAATTACAGACAGAAGAGAGCAGCATGGCAGCAGAGCTGGGTGACGCACGGCGGAAATCGCTCGAGGCACAGGAGCAGCTTTCGAAATTGAGTGCGCGACAGGCGCAGATCATGGAGAGGCTTGGCGCGAACATCGCCGTCAAGAAGGTACTTGAAAGAAAGGATGATTTCAAGGGAGTGCACGGCACAGTGTCTGAGCTCGGAGAGGTACAGTCAAAGTACGCGCTTGCACTAGAGGTTGCTGCAGGCGGCAAGATAAAGAGCGTGGTTGTCGAGAATGACCGCGTCGCTGCGCAGTGCATCAGCTTCATCAAGAAGAATCGGTTAGGTATTGCGACTTTTTTACCTATCAACAAGATACGGGCGCGTCCAGAGCCTCCTGCAGTGGCAAAGATACTCAAGATGCCTGGCGTGCACGGTAGAGCTGTCGATCTCATAACTTACGATTCCAAGTTTGATGCTGTGTTCAAGTTCGTGTTCGAGGGTGCTGTTGTCGTGGACAACATGGAGACGGCGCGCAAGATAGGCATCGGTACAGCAAAGATGGTAACTGTTGATGGGGATGTCGCTGAGCTCAGCGGGTCGATGACAGGCGGGTTCCGGCAGAAACGTGAGGGTATGGGCTTCTCTGAGAAAGAGGTGACTGACCAGATCAAGAGGTATCAGAAGATACAGGCAGATGCGGATGGGACGCTCAGCAAGCTCGACAAGAGAAAGAAGGATGCAGAGGAACAGATCGTCCGTCTGCGAGAGCTGAAGGCCAACCTTGAAGGCGACATAATCAAGATGGAGAAATCGCTGCACCTTGACTCAGGAGATATTGATGTCAACAAGAAGGTCAAAGGAGAGCTCAAGACAAAGCTCAAGAAGAGCGAGGATGAGATCGATGACGTCATGAGGAATGTCTCTGAGAGCAACCGCGAGCTTGCTTCCAATAAGATAAAGAGACAGGAGCTGCGGGAGAAGATATCACAATTACGAAGCCCTACATTGATTGCAGAGTTGAACACCTTTGAGGAGAAGAAACGCGAGATACGCGAAACTGTAATCAAATATACCTCTGAGATGGAGAACATGGGAAAACAGGTCGCCACAATACTTGCACCTGAGCGCGAGAATGTCAACAAGATCATGAAGCAGCATGACAAAGAGGCAGAGGCGTTCAAGGAAGAGATCAAGCTGGCCAATGGCAAGATAGTGCTCATGGAGCGCGAGCTGAAGGATAAGGAAGTGAAGGAGAAGAAATTCTATGCGCAGTTCAAGGACCTTTTCAACAAGAGGACAAAGTTGGGAGATGAGGCCGGGAAGAAAGAGGCAAAGGTATATTTATTGAATGATGAAGCGCGCCGGCTTGAGAGCAAGGTGAATGCTATCAACCTGGAACTTGCGCGCATCAATGCTGAAGTGGATGGATTGAAGAAGGAATTCGAGCAGTATGAAGGCGTCGAGATAGACCATGAGAAGACAGACCTGCAGCTTGCACGCGAGATAAACCAGTTCGAGAGGATGGTCGAGAACCTTGGAGCTGTCAATATGCGCTCGCTTGAGATATACGATGCTGCAGAGAAGGAGTATAAAGAGCTGTTGTCCAAGAAAAGCCTTCTCGAGAAAGAGAAAGATGATGTCATGACACTTATGGCAGAGATAGAGGGAAAGAAGAAGGTGCTGTTTGTCAAGACACTGGAGGCACTGCAGGAAGAGTTCCAGAAGATATTCTCACAATTGCTGACAAAGGGCGAGGCTTCGCTTGTGCTTGAGAATGAGGAAAATCCGTTTGAAGGCGGGATGCTGATCAAGGTCAGGTTGACAGGAGAGAAGTTCCTGGACATACGCTCGCTGTCTGGCGGTGAGAAGACTATGACTGCTCTTGCGTTCCTGTTTGCTGTGCAGGAATACGATCCAGCCTCGTTCTATGTGCTTGATGAGGTCGATGCTGCGCTCGACAAGAAGAACTCTGAAAAGCTTGCTGAGCTGGTGAAGTCATATTGTGACAAGGCACAGTATGTCATGATATCTCACAATGACGGGATACTGACTGAGGCAGACAATCTTTATGGTGTCTCGATGAATGAGCATGGCGTGAGTGATGTTGTCAGCCTGAAGATATAGGCAGTTTCTATTTAACGTAAGATTATTAAAGAAAAGCGCCGTATTCTGCTTAAAAAGAGGTGCAGCAGGATCCCTGAAGAAGAAAGCGGGAAATCAGAAGCTCCTGAGGTGATAAGCTTCAAGGAGGAGGCCATCGGCTATATAGATGATGAGCTGGCTCAGGGATATGGTCTTGATCAGATAAAGGAAGGCCTTGTCGATGAGGGGTATCCTCCTGAGGTCATCGACTTTGCTGTCAAGTATGTAGAGAAGGAGCACAAGGTCTCTGAGAAGGACAAGAAGAAAGAGATTCCCAAGACTGCTGAGTCGCATATGGCCCGGCATTTCCACGTCCCTGTGATGGGCATCGCAGGGCTTGTGCTTGCGCTTGTTGTCGTGTTCTTTCTGTTTGGTATCGGCGGGGATGGTGAAGTCAAGGAATTGCCTGAGAAGATCGATGTATTTCTTTATGAGAACCTGGGGCTGCGTCCTGAAAGTGCGCAGATAAAGGGGTCAGACCAGCTGTTTTCACGCAGTGAGAAGGTCGATACGCGGAAGGCAACTGCGTTCCTTGAAGAGCAGAAGGCAAGCGCTGTGCTCGGCAACCTGATATTGAGCAAGACTGTCTCAGGATTCAAGAAAAGGGCCACAGTGTTCAACATAATCGATGGAGGGGCCAAGAAAAAGACCCTCATAGAGATACGGTTCCAGGCAGACAGGGATTCTGTGCTGCTGAAGATCATCGAGGTCCTGCCTGAAGATCTGATGAAGGATGTCGAGCTTACGCAGGCAGGCGTGAAGTCCGGACCTGCTTTGATGTTCACATTACGCAATGTGCGAGCAGGCGAGGCGCAGAAAGTCGTCTATGTCGTGAACAAGGAGATATCTGAGCTTGAGACAATGACTTTTCCAGCTGTAGAGGTACGGGGTGTTGCGAAGCCTACACAGGCTGCTGTGTGCGGCGACGGGGTGTGCGTGCCCGGGGAGAGCTATCAGGTATGCTGCATGGACTGCGGCTGCCCGTCAGGGTTTGTCTGCGAGAAGAATGTCTGCGCAAGCCCTGTGCGTGATGAATGCCAGCAGGATACAGATTGTGATGATTATGATGTCTCTACAAAAGATACGTGTACTGGTGTTCCCAGGACATGCCATAACACAGCGATAACCTCGTGTTCAGGAGGGGATGGATATTGCCCTCCATCCTGTTCTTATGATACTGATGCTGACTGCCCGGAGCAGGTTGTTGAGGAGGTTCCAGAGGAGACTGTTGATATAACCGGGCTTAACATCACAGGGCCGCAGGAGTCTCCCAAGATAAATCAGATAAAGATAACACCGACGAATGTCTCGATCGGTGACGAGATAGTCATCGAGGCACGGGTGATTGATGATAACGGAAAGGATGACATCGAACGCGTGTGGTACGAAGTGCTTGAGCTTGCGCAGTCGCATGGTGAGATAGGGGACATGAATGACATCGGGGAGGATGGAGACAGGGCAGCGGATGATAATTACTATACAACGACCGCTATGATCGGGGAGCATTATCTGGCAGGATATTACCACATGGTCGTGTTCGCACAGGACCTTCATGGGAACAAGAAGAAGATACAGAAGGTGTATCAGGTGTCGAACGCTGCAGAAGGTGATGAATAAGAAAGACTGATTATTCGAATCTCTTCAATATACCCACTATATTCTCAGCAGTCTTGTGCCAGGTGTGCTTCTGCATCATCGTCCGTCTTCCATTGCGGCCGACTTCCTTCCTTATATGCGGCGCTTTTATCAGTTTCTTCAACTGTATGTACAGTCGATCCACGTTCTGGCAGGGAAATATGAAGCCGTTCTCCTTGTGCTTTACGTATTTAGGTATGTAACCCACAGGTGTCGCTATTACCGGGACGCCGCAGGCCATGGCTTCCATCGTGGTCAATGATGTCGTCTCTGTGAGCGAGGGGAGGACGTAGATGTCCATTGCCTGGTAATATGGAAGCGGGTTATTCACAGAACCTACCACCTTCACGTCTTCCATGTGCTTGAACGGTTCCATCCTGCCTCCGACAAGCAGCAGAGTGATGTTAGGAATGTCCTGTTTCAGTTTCCTGAAAGCCTCATACAGTGTCGGGATGTCTTTTTCGCGCCCGAATCTTCCCAGGTAGCCTATGACCATGTTGTTCGGGTTCAGTCCTACACGTTCCTTTGCCAGTATCTTTGACTCTGCAGGACGCATCGCGTCGATATCAACACCGAGATGGACGATCTCTTTCTTGGGTTTGATGCTCTGCTCTTCAAGCATAGGCACCATGCCCTCGTAGGGCACCATTATCAGGTCGCACTTGTTGTACAGGAAAGGGATGAGTTTCCTTATGGTGAACTCTATAAACTCCTTGAAGCGCTTGAGTGATTTTGAGAAAAGGAACCACTCCACTGAATGGATGAATGAGATGAGGGGCTTGTTGAACTTCTTTGCATAGTGCATGGCAAACGCACCTATAGTTCCCACGCTCTGGGCCCAGACAATATCTGCGTTCTTTACCAGACGCTTTAGCTGTTTTCTGTTGATCTTTGCAGGGTTGAAGTCTGCGACCTTCCAATCATAGATGGGGAAGCGGATTATTATCATGTCATCCATGTCCTTGAACTTGCCCTGGAACCTCGGGGCTGCGATGACAACATCGAAATGCTTCGCTATCGTCGGGACAACCTGATAGAGGAATCTTGCTATACCGTCCCATCTCGGGAGGAAAGAATCCGTCGCTATGAGTAAAGTCTTCTTCTTCTCCATCTTACTTTACCTTTGTGAACACTTCTGCGAACCTGCACTTGTGCTCTATGCCGCCCTTGAAGGCTTTCCAGAGCACGCCAGGATAGAGCTGGAATATGTACATCTGCTGTGACTTGAAGCACTTGAGTGCCTGCCACTTGAGCCTGAACGTGTCTGAGATATCTATGAACAGCTTGGGATAGTTCGATAAGCGGACGTCCTTTGCCCAGATGTTGAAGACATATATGTCCCCTTTATAGCGAATCTTCTCTGTGACTCTCTCCACAGAGTCCCACACTGCCTTGTGGTCTGCGTATATGACATCATCAGGTGAGTGCGTGAAGATGCGTCCTGGCTTGTATTTAGTTATGACTTTCTCCAGGACCTCAAGGTTCTTCTTGTCCTTTATCTCCTCCTTGAGCTCGAAATCCTTCATGCCGAGGAATATGGTCTGGTAGGTTCCCACAACCTCGCCTGCATGCTTTGATTCCTTGACACGCATCTCAACAGTGTGCTTCTTCTTCAGCCACCAGTGGGATTTCTCACCGTATGAGAATATGACTGCTATGACTCGCCTGCCTTCCTGGGAGTATTTCGCTATGGTGCCGCCTGCTCCGATTATCTCATCATCAGGATGCGCGCAGATGATCATTACGGTCTCCTTTTTGCCTGGTTTTTTGGCAGGTTTCTTTTTCTTTGGCATGGGAGAACTGTATTTGGGGATGTTTATAAAGTTTATTGAATAGATATTACTGGTTAAGGCGGTGTGTCTTCAGCTTGTGTATCTCAGAATTCATCTCCTCTGCCTTGCGCTCGTATCTCAATGCCTTTGCATCCATGTGTCTCTTTTTCCAGTCAGAATCTGTCTTCATGGCAAGATAATGATAATGCTTCTCTTTCTGGTGCAGCATGTGGCGCTTTCTTTCCATCAGGTGGATGCGGGAGAGTGATGATGCCGGGATGAAACCTCTTATGAGCATGGCTATCAGGTAGACTGCTATGAATATCGCTACGCATCCCAGCAGTGTTGTCCAGTCCAGCGGGATGTTGCTTGAGTTGACTAATACTATTCCTGCGTATGCTGTGACGTTGATGGAGATGCCGTTCATTATGAAGAACGCCAGCTTCTCAGGTATCCAGTGGAAGTAGCTCAGCATCGCGAGGAATATGCCGTATAGGAATATCAATGCTATTATCAGTATGCGTATGTCATTGAATGCCAATGTTGCGTACAGGAATGTTGAGATGTCTGTCATGCCTGATGAGATGAAGACTCCTCGCAATAATGATACTGAGATGAATATCAGGGCTATTGAGTTTCCGAATGCTGTGTTCCAGCCCAGGGCTTCGTCTTTATTTCTTCCGAAGTAGAGCTGCATCAGGACAAGGGCTATCAGCATTGGTGCAAGTGTCCAGAGCATATCAGGGTTCTCTGATGGTGAGACTAGAATGTCTAGTATTCTTGGGAGAAGGTTGTTTGTCATGTACTCGCCTACGCTTGATGATGCAGAAGGCGCTGCTTGATCCAGTGTCTGATTGACCAATACGCTTGCGTTCTCTAAAGCCATACTCCACCTCTTTGAAAATTAAAAAACTGCGCCGACTGGGATTTGAAGTCCTGAATGCCCAGACCCTAGGCATTTCCCAGGCCAACGGCTTGGAAGGCCGTGATACTACCACTATACTATCGGCGCGGTTGATTTTAGGAGAAATTGGGCATATATAAACTTTGTGTGGCCTGTGTGGCCTGTGTGCGCATCATGCTTTCTTCTGCTGTTCTTTTATCTCTGCCTTCAGCTGGTCCACGAACTTCTCGAAGTCTTCTACATTTATGCAGGCGCCGCAGGCGTGCTCGTGGCCGCCGCCGTAACCCTCTACTCCGTTGAATGCTTTTTCCAGGGCATCCCTTATGTTCAGGTCCTGGCCGGATCTCAGCGAGCACTTCATCTCGCCTGACTTCTCTCTCGCAACCAGGATCACCTTGTTAGGATACCTGTACAAAAGTTCGTTTGATAGTTCTCCGCTGAAGCTCATCTTGTCTTCTGTATATGTGACCACAAGGACATTGCTCTTGGAAACTTTCTTCATGGCAAAGGCAAGGAGTTGATCATACAATGTGTTGATCTGCTTGTAGCGCTTGATCAGATATCTTGTCCTTGGGGTCTGGCCTTCAAGGAGTTCGTAGGGGGACTCAACCCTTGTGAGGATGCGGACGCATTTCATGACATCCTGGGTGCGGCCTTTCAATGTGAAGTTCAGTATCTTGACCAGCTTGGCGAACGGTGTATCGAAGAGAGCTACCTCTGGACGGTCTACCTCTGGCGGGAGGAGTTCAGGGAACTTCGCTGAGAACTCCTGCGTCGCCTCGGTGAGCTGCCAGTCACCGACTATCCCTGCAGCTGCTATCCAGACATTCTCAGGATGGATATGCTTGATGACGTTATAGCAGAGCTGGGATGCGCAGGTGTTGTCATCCTTGTTCTCTACCCTCGGGTTGAAGTACTTGACACCGCGCGGCTCTGCAGGGCCGTGATGGTCTATCCAGACAATAGGGATCTTGCGGAACTCATCTATGAACTCATCATCCAGTATCGCAAGGTCAAGCAGGAATATCTTGTCAGGTTCGAACTCATTGACAATCTTGAAGAAACGGGAATCCACCCTTGGATGCGACTTCACGCATATGCCCTTGCCCTCAAGCTTGTACCTGTACAGCAGGAGAAAAGAGCACAGGCCATCGCTGTCATCATGGAAAAAGAAGAGCGGTCGCTTACAGTTATCGAGTTCATCCAGAATCTGAGAATATTGTTTTTTCGTCAGCATCTTGAAAACCTAGATAAAAAAAAATAAAAAAGCCATATTGGTTAACCACAACCACAAATAGCAATATACCTGAAAAAGTAGCGATATATAAAGCTTTTCATTGACCTCCACGAGGGCTAAGAGTGTCAAATTCTGCGTGTTGAGGTCAAAAGAAAGGGGTGTTTTAAAACATTCACTTTCGGCCAGAGGTTAAATTTTTGGCCTATCTAGATGTCCAGAATGACTGCTGTCTCAATGGCTTCTTTGACTATCTTTTCCACATCTATCTTCTGTTCCTCTGCCTCGATCTTCGGGATGATTGCTTTGGTAATGGGCTGTTTCGGGACAGCGTTGCAGCAGGATGCTGCCTCAACAGAATGTTCATACGTGCCGATCTTTTTAGCGAGGTCTATGATCTCCTGCTTGTCATTGCAGAGCAGCGGCCGCAGGATAGGGATTGATACTGCCGAGTCTGTCACATGCATATTATCCAATGTCTGTGAAGCGACCTGACCGAGATTCTCTCCCGTGATAAGGCACTCGCAGTTTTCCTTCTTTGCTATGGCTTCTGCTATGCGGAACATCATCCGCCTGCAGAGCACGCAGCGTGACTTGTCATCGCAGTTGCGCATGAGCTGCACCTGGACAAGTGTGCCGTGCTTGACTATGTATAATTTCTTTATCCCCAGGTGCCTGCAGATCTCCACGCACTTCTCTCTTGGACTTGAGTGAGCCAGCGGTTCGTTGGAGAAATGTATGCCTATGATGTCAAGCCCTTTGTTTTTCATGATGTGCGTGGCTACAGGCGAGTCTATTCCTGAAGAAATGAGCGAGAGCGCTTTGCAGGGCTTCATCTTCCAGTCCTCCTTGCTGATCCCTTCTTATCAAACATGAAGAACGATGCCACTACCCCTCCTGCAAGTATCATGCTGCCTACCAAGAGCATGAAAACATCTGCGCTGAAGTATTTCATGATGAAACCGCCGCCCACAAAGCTCAGGAAAGAGCCGATCTTTGCCACAGACATGTATGTTCCTATGACAAAACCTTCCTTATGCGCAGACTCCCCGATGTCAGACATCAATGACCAGGCAGCCACGTTCCAGAATGCGCTGCCTATCCCTGCGACAAGAAGCACTGCAACAAGTGATGTGTAGTTCGGCGTGAATGCAAGGAAGATTATTGATGCTCCGTAAATGAACACGCCGAGAAGCACGAGCTTTGCCTTGTTGAAGCGGTCGCACAGCTTTCCTGCGTAGAACTGGAACAGCAGGAAGAACTGCATCGCAAAGAACGCGTACCCTACAAACCTGTATTGCATGCTCAGTGTCTCTGTGATGTATATCGGGATGACTACCAATGTTATAGGTATGGATGCGTGCATCACCATTCCGAGGATACCCATACCTTTGAGGCGCCTGTCTGAAAAGAACATGCGCATCTTCTCCAACAGGTTGAACTCTGACCTTGAGAAGCGATGGTTGACATCCATGGTCTCATGTATCGAGATGAGCCACAGCATGAGCATAAGAGAGAACATCGAGAATATGAACGGGGCCTTGACAAACCAATAATCTGCGAGAAATCCTCCTATTACCGGAGCAACCATCTTGCCTACCTGCATGATAGTCAGTGATATGCCTGAATACTTTCCCCTTGTCTTTGTATCAAGTGCGTCCTGCACCTTTGCAAGGCCTACTATTGTGACTGCGACAAACGCAAGGGCCTCAAGGAAGCGTCCTACCAATGCAAGGTAGGGTGTACCCACGATGTAAAGGGTCATGCCTACTACCTCTAGCAGTATGCCGAACATGATTATCTTCTTCCTGCCTATCGAGTCTGAAAGCGAGCCGAATATCGCAGAAGTGAATATCATGGTCAGTGGAAATAACGCGAAAAGAAGGCTGGTCTGGAAATTCGAGAGGCCGATCAGCTTCATGTAAGGTGCCAGGACCGGGTGTACCAGGAAAACGCTGAACATGAAGAAGGCTGTTATCTCTGTGGCCTGCCTGTATTCCTTGAGGTTAGTCATCAACACCACCTGCTCTGTATATCTCTTCTGCTATGCTCTTTATCTTATCCTTGTCATCCAGCTCCTTGAAGATCAGCTCACCATAGCCATGCACTATGATCTCACCTTCATTGTCTATGACCAACAGGACGTCTGCATCAAGGGTTGTCTTGAACTTTTTACTGATGCTCTTCAAGTTGAGCTTGATGTTGCTTTTCGGCTTGACAGAGAACCCTTTCTTTGTCTTGCAGCGGTTTATCGTGAAATCTGGCATGCGGTGAGGCAGGGTCGGTGCTTTTTAAATGTTTTTGGAAAAGATGGGTGAAAAGGAGGGCAAAAAAAACCTCTGAGCGCTGAAATGGGGCATAAATCGCCCCTGAGGCTTTATAAAGAAAAGGTTTAAATAATAGGGTTTTGACCACTGGAATCATTTAAAAGAGTACAGGACACACATCCTGGGTGATACATGCAAGACGATGAACCAAACCAAAAAAGCACATAACGGTCGCAAGGCCTCTATTTCTGAAACTTCTCTAAGAACTGAACGGGTGATTCAAATGAACACACTCAGTGCATTCGGGCCACACCTGATGCTCGATCTGCACAAATGCGACAGGACAAAACTGGTTGATAAAGATGTCATACATTCCCTATTAAGGGACCTTCCTGGAAAGATTGGCATGACAAGGATATCCGAACCGCAGGTGATGCGCTACAAGGACAAATGGGCAGAGACGCCTGGCGTGACAGGATTCGTGATACTTGCAGAAAGCCACATCTCACTGCATACATTCCCTGATGATGATTACGTATTCATGGATATCTTCTCATGCAGAAACTTTGATTATCAAGCTGTGAAAGAGTTCATTGTCAGGTTCTTCAGTTGCGAGAGCCCGATCGCCCACATTGTCGAACGGGGTGCGGAGTTCAACAAGAGGCCGGTGATACCTAAATTGAAAAAGAAGATAACTGCTTGATTCTTTTTTATTCTTGTTCTTTCTATATATCCAGGCTTACCCTGCACATGTAGCCATCATCTGTCTTCTCGAACTTGTATTGATGGTATGTGACTGCTTTTACTACTGTCTCTCCTAATTCAGGGGTGACAGGCACTCCGTAGATGAATGCCTTCAGGTGTTTTTCGTCTATATCGGTTATGGTGAACTTTGAGAAGAACATCTCCTCTATGTCCACTGCTGCGATGAGCGCCTGAAGCCAGTTTATCATGAGGTCCTCTGCTGAGTCTCCTTCTACTTCCAGAGGTCTTTCTTCTTGTGGGGGGACCTTGTCTATCTTGCATATCATTGAGAACATGGCTTCTGCTGCGTTTGCGAAGACATCGTTAAGTGTCTTTCCGTATGCTTCGAAGACAACATCTGATGTTATCTCATCAAAGAACTTGTACTTTTCCATTTTATCAATATGGGACCAGGCTGTCGTCGTCGAACACTTCCCTTGCTGTGGATGGAGGGGTGTTGTCGTCTTCGGGCTCCTGCTGAGTTAGCAGTTCTGCTACTGTCTGTGAATTTGCAGGTGTTGGTGATGCTGCTTCCTGAGCAGGTGTGTCGTTGAACATCGAGAATATGTCTCCTGTGGATGATTGTGATGGTGATGCCTGCGGTTCTGGTGTTGCCTGTGAAGGGATTGTGCTTCCGAAGAGGTCGTTTGCAGGTGTCGCTGCAGACTGTTCAGGTTGTGATGGGGAGTCGTCTGCGAAGAGGCTGAAGAGTCCTCCTGATGATGCTGGTTCAGGTGATGTGGGTTCTGAGGAGAATACATCCTGCCTTATCCCTTTCTTCAACAGCTTGCGGTCAATCCTGTTCTCCACTATCGTGCTGCCTGAAGATGCTGAGCTGGCCAGAGCCTTCAGCATGCTGGCCAGGTGTGCTAGCTCTTCCTTTGAATCATGCTTTGTGTCGATCTCAATCCTCATTTTTTTACACCTTTGATTCTTCTGTGCCGCAAAATCGTGCCCTACTACGTTTTCGCTGCGCGAAAACTTCGTGCGTCGCCAGGCTCCGCGCTGTTCTTCTTTTTCTTATGACGCGGCATCCCCGTAAGGGATAAATTCGCAGGTCTGCGAAAGAGTTCGAGGAAACCTCGAACCATCCCCCTGCCGCGTCCACATCATTTGTCTATGGGCGCTACGCGGAGGGCGACGACGGTCACGATTTTGCTATTATTTATTACCCTGACAAGGTCCAATAATAAAGATAAATTATGTTGAAATCATTCGTCTGATTCGATGCTATAAATATCGTCTCGGTATAAATATCCTTTGCTCCTTTAAAAGGTTCCGGGGTGTTGATGCTTATCTTGTAGTTGTATGACCCTGGGATGAAAGGCTGCACAATGTCCTCGATGCATGATGCGTTCTCTGCGTAGACACACTCGCGGAAATCCTCTCTCTGTTCTACTGAGATGAGGACGCCGAACTGGGATCTTGAAGGCTTCGCATCTATCCCTTTCAGCACGACGAACACCACGAATATGAACGTGATGAAGAATGCGAAGAATGCCTCTATTGTCCTGAGGTATCCTTTCTTTGATCTTCTTTTTCTTATTTTCATCTTACCAAACATTGAGGGTGAACAATGCGCGCTTCGGCTCATAGTTCCTGTCAATCATGATGCCTTCTATCTTCCTTGCGTATATGTTTTCCATCGGAGGCCGTGCAATTCCGTATGACGTCGTTATGATGTCGCTTGTCACGGTTATGTTGAAATCATTCTCCTTAGGATAACCGAAGACCTGCTTCAGGTAATCATAGTCCCTGTTCCTGAACAGCGAGAGCTGCTTTGAGGAGACTGTCTTCAGGGTCTCTGTCACACCGACAATAGGCACGGCGGGATAGTTGAGAATGGAATCCACAGTGCCTTCGTGCATGAATATCTTGAGCTCACCGTCCTCACCTGCGTAGACGTCAAACTCCAGACGGATATCTGTGTTTGTCGAGTTCGTGCAGAGCCTTATGGTGATGTTGCGGTCGAATGTCATCAGCATCCCTGATTCCTGGTCGTAGAGGTCGAGGAAATCGCTCTCGTAGTAGGCGCAGGATTCCCTTTGCCTGTATGTCAGTTCGCCCTGGTTCAATGCGTTGAAGTAATAATTCGAATAGTTGTATGTTGCGAACTCAATCACAACAGAGTGGTTGTTGTAATCAGCAGGGGTTATGTAGGTATATACCCGCGTGTTCTCTGAGAAGATGTATGAGGACACGTTCGCGTAGTCTCCTATGCGCTGGTACTTTGACATGAATGTCATGTTGCTGTACTGACCCTCTGTGTCGATTCCGATCTCATCTATCTCCATGCTGAAGTCGAACAGCCTGGTCTCGCTCTTGAATATTATGTAGTTCAAGAGATATGAGTTGAAATGGGCGCTGAAGTCCTCCCATCTCGCGCGATCCTCGTTGGAGATGACAGGCCTCACTGAGCTGTACCTGAATGCCTTGTGAGGATGATACATCTTATACATGCTGTTGTCTGAGAGGTCTGCGAGGAAGAAGAGCTTGCCGTCATCGATCTCGAAATAATCTGCAGAGTGGGTCATCTTTGATTCTGTCCAGCTGTATATGAACGGTATGGCTATGGGTTCGTATTGCGTGTCCAGTTCCTGGGGGATGTATATCTTGACCCGCTCTACGTCCTCGTAGAATGTGTCTGCGACACCCTCCTCCAGTATGTCCAGCAGGACATCCAGGTTATGGGCTGGGCCGAGTAGTGGATTGATGAATATGAAGAACCACCCTAGGTAGAGAAGGAAGATGCCTAATGACATTGCCCAGTCTACATGAGACAAGGCCTTCTTTGACCTCTTTTTAAACATATTATTGTGAAAATAGGGGTTTTTGTTAATAAATGTTGCTGTAGAAATAGGTTTGATAGGGCTTAAAGCCAATCCAGCTCAACTATTAGTGCATCCCATGTCGGGTATTCTGTGACTATTGCTGGCTTGAGGGTCATGTTCTTTATCTCTTCTGCGAGGTGTTGGGTGACGCCAGGGTTTGTTATTATGCGTAGTCTCTTCTTGTCTATCTTCAGGAGTTTTATGGGGACTTTGTATTCCCTGATGATGTGTTTTCTTGCTGTATTGAGTTTCTTTATTGCTATGTCTTTCTGTCTCTTTGTGAGGTTTTCCAGGTTTTCGTTGTAGTTGAATGATGGGATCAGGAATGGGAGGTAGATTGCGCCTCTTGTCAGGGTGCCGTCTTTGTTTAGGATGTCAAAGTATTCTTTTGCGTTCTTTGCGCGTCTCTGGATGCGCTTTGCCAGCTGGACCTTGTCCTTTAGTTTTGCGGTGCAGTAGTGGAGGTTGTAGCTGCAGTTGGTTGCTGCGTGTTTTAGTAGGAGTTTTGCTAGGGCTTCTGAGCCTTTTACGCCGTAGCTGAGATTGTCTTTTGTTCTCATGCCTTGTTCTGAGAGCTTGTTGGCTTTTGCGTCTGAGACTTCCAGTTCGTTTATGTTCAGGAAGTTGATTTTATTTTCTAGAAAGTTCAGGAGCTTGATTGTCTTCTGTTTCTTGTTTGGGATTGCGGGGATCTCTACGCCTATGTCCCAGTTGAATTCTTTTGCTGTGTCTATTCTTTTCCAGAGGTTGTCGTTATCTAGGTCTGCGTGGAATCTTATCTCGTCCAGGCCGGCTTCGTGGAGTTTATTTAGTCTGTCTTTTGTTGCTAGGTCGAAAGATGTGTATAGGTGGATGTGGAAGTTTTTTCCGAAGGCTTTCTTTAGACGTTTTATGTAGGTGCAGGTCCTGTGGACTTTTACTAAGGGGTCGCCGCCTGTCAGGCCTGCTCCTTTGGAGTCGCATAGTCTTGCTTCTTCTATTATTTCGTTTATGTCACTTGTGGGCCATTCGTTGGCGTAGGTTATGTCCTGTTGGTGTTTCTTGTCGGAGATTGGGCAGTATGAGCAGTTTCTTGGGCATAGGCCTGTTACGAATAAGACGGTCTTTTCTCCTTTTACGCAGAGTTGGCAGCCTTTGGGTAATCTGCCTATCTTCCAGGAATGGTTTTTTGTGGATTCTATCTTGCGTGAGGCTTTCTTCTTTGCCATGATGCTCTGTGTGTAGCATCTTGTTTTTTAATCTATTGTTTTGTATTTCGCACCCTTTAGGTATAGATTAAGGGGTGTTGCGCTTCAGTAAAAGGAACGATATCGGGAGAAGGCCTTCGGCAAGAATTTTAGTCAAAGAGGTTGCAGCGGCCTGGTTCGTGCTGTGACTGACCAAGGCCGGGCGGCGGCGTCCTAGTCCAACTTCACGTCCGCAACTCGTGGACGGTGGAGATTTGTAGCCCAAACGGGCTGCAGATTTCTACATCTTTCTTCAGGATGGTATCTTACCTGATTTCACCTATCGCCAGCTTATTGATTGCCTTTGTTCCTATATATCTTCCCACGTTCTTCTGAAAATAACTAACCCGCACCCGCACTAATTCAGAGAAATACTCCTCAAGACCGAAATTATCTCTGATGAATAGGTAGCATTCTCTCTCGTCATTATGGTTTACTACTTCCCCGACTCTTGATCTGAACTGCTCAGTTAATTCCAAAACTTCATCCGCTTTCTTGTCAGATCCTTTTTCAGGATCGTACCTCTCTAATGCCCAAAGTACGTACTGCTCATCAACGTCTTCATTGAAATGAGCGCTTAATCTTTTCAGAAAAAGCTGTGACGGAGTATATTCTTCTGATATACCTCCCTCATCTGGAATATAAAAGTCTGGCCGAAAGCCGTAAGCACCATTACCGTACATATCAGTTGGAATTGCAACAAGGTCAGCCAGTTCAATATGCGTATCATCGTAAGCTTGGAGAATTCCAATAAGTGATTCGTCTTGGTACTGGATTTCTATTGGTGTAAAAAGTCTGGAATCAAGGATTTGTGAAGAGTTTTGATGCTCGAGTTCACCCAGGGTTGTGTATGTTGCTGGGAGGTCCTGATTCTTCACATCATACAGGTCTGTTAAGATATGGAGTCCTGGAAGCCTTTTAGCTAATGCTCGCTTTGCAGCTCCGGGCACATTAATTCGGTAACCGCACACATTTCTTGAATCACCTTTTATCCCATCAATCCACCACCAATCAACTCCCAGTTCTTCAGGTTCGATATCGCATCCTGTGACAATGACATCAAGATCTTTCCTTGGGAGTTGCTTTGAGAGCACACCCCCTACAAGAAGCCCCATTTGATTTCTACTTTTTAAGAATTTATCGACCTCTCTGACTAGTTCCCAATCCCCCGTACTGCCTTCGTAACTATCATCTTCTAAGAAGTCTATACTTTTTGGTATTCTCAATTTTAACTTCAGCATTTTTCCCTGGCAGTGGCGTTTTTACATATCTTTTTTGCCAAATACGTTCTTCGTTCTCTTCTTTTGGGCGCTTGTGGAATGTTTTTCTGGAGGAATCTCTTACTCATGAAGAGCTTCGGCGTGCGCGTTCCAACTCACCTTGAGCTGTCTATGATCCTGTTCCATTTTCTTTAATATGCGAATCGTTTCCCGAGCGTTCTCTTCAGGCAATAGGAATTTAGCAGTATAGCCCCTTCCAGAGATAGCATCCTTCCCTTCGTAAAAAGTAAACTCTTCGTCAGGATTTTTTGAGAGATGACGAACAGAGACGTAAGGTAGAGCAGGAACGAATGCCAATCCACAGTCGCCTTCTGCCTCAGATTGTCCCTGCAATACCTGCCTAGTTATATAAATAGGGTAAAGATGAAAATTCGTAGAATAATCCTCTACCTGAGACAGCAATGCCGATCTCATCAAGTAGGTTGCTAAGTAAAAGTTACGAGTCGCCCTTTCGAGGTCACAATTATCACGATTGAAAATTGGACTGAATTGGGGTGAACTGATTTCAATGCGGTGTTTATGGGTAGCTGAGAATATTTCGTTTGCATCATAATAGCTACAAATATCCAAGTGAACAGGATACTTCCACACAGCATCGATGATGTGCTCAAGCCTTCCTTTGATGCTTCTGTATTCCCGTTCCATTTCATTTTCAATCTTTGCCAGTTCTTCAGGCCTGCCCTGATCGTTAAAAGAAATAAGCCAGCGAGGCATAAACGTCAACACTTTGATCATTTCTTGCTTACCTTCTATGCAGCGGTTCATAGAATCAACGTAAAACCGCATTCTATACTCCAGAATCTCATAGCTGCGATAGAATAGTTCGTCCTTATGATCTTGTCTTTG
>JBHPEY010000007.1:0-52668 GCA_042576705.1 Nanobdellota archaeon
CAAAAGACGTATTCGATTGATGCTAAAGAGATATCTATGGCTGGCCTGGGAAGTGTAAAATCGGCCTTGGCTCAGAAGATAGTCCTTTCAGTTGTTGACAATCCAAAATATCCTAAACAGATTGCCAAGGAGCTGGATGAGAATGAACAGAAAGTGTACTATCACATACGGAACCTTGAGAAAGCAGGAGTGATTGCTGTTGTGAAGCAAGAGACAGTACATGGTGCTATCGCAAAATTCTATAAGGTGATGCAGCCCGCGCTTGTGCTTAAGTTCAAGGACTTTGCACCATCACAGGAGATATCCCCTACTGATGAGAAAGTGGCTCGCTTCCTTTCCCCGTTCATTGTCGATGGGAAGTTCAACGCGCGCATCATCGTAGGAAGCCCTGACCCGCACGGACCTGAAAAGGCGCGGAGCAGGGACGGGTATTATGGGATTGATCTTGCGCTGTTCTTCGGGACGTTCCTGAACTATGTCCCAGAGATAACTGTGCGGCTGGATACTGAGGTGGGTGATGCTGACCTCAAGGAGAACCTCATATTGATCGGGGGGCCTATCACAAACAGGATAACTGAAAAGGTGCACAAGCACCTCCCTATATATTTCGCGCCTGACAAGAACATCTATTCCAAGATATCGAAGACAGCTTACTCTTCTGACGAGACAGGATTGATCGTCAAGATAAAGAACCCGTTCAACCCTGAGAAGGCTGTGCTTGTCGTTGCCGGAAAGAGATTTGCAGGGACCCGTGCTGCGATCACTGCTTTTCTTAAGGGATTCAAGGAGATATATAACGGGAATAAGCTGAAGCCTGGCGTGATGGCAAAGGTTGTCGAAGGGCTTGACCTTGATGATGACGGGGTCGTCGATGCTGTGGAGTTCAGGGAGTGAATAACGTTCTCATCACTTGTCTATCTTCAATGCAGTCGATGCGCCCTGGTAGGTGAAGAAGAATACCTCGTGGCCTTCCTGCACTTCTGATATGATTGAGTGGTCTGCGTTTATGTCAAGGGTCTCGTAGGTGCTCTTGTCCATCACGGTTATCGTGGCGTCTCCCACTGCGATGACCTGGCCTATGCGGTTATCAACATCAGGCACATCGACCTTGTCCTTGTGCGCGAACAGGAAGTTGCGCTCGCCACCGCCCAGCAATGGCTGGCAGAATATCTTTGTCTTGGAATGAGAATGGGTTCCGCACACTACGACCTCTTTTCTTGTAATCCGGAATATGTTGCTGTTCATCAGGATGAACATGCCTTTCTTCAACTCATCTGCACTTACCAAATATACCACCCCTGTTTTGGATACTCAGATAATATGGGGTTTAGCGGGCTGAATTTATATAATTTACTTAACCCAAAGGTTTTTATAATAAGGCAGAAGACCTTTAAATACGACAATTTGGAGGGATATATATGGCAGGATTTGACGCATCACTTGATAATGAATTATGGAGCGAGACAGTCCAGTTAGGGATATTCAGGCTTAAGGTCTGTGTTATGTCTTACAATGAAGGGCTTGCAAAGATCCAGATCAGCCGTGAGAGGGTTAGGCAGGACGGCGAGGCCTCTTTTGCTAAACTTGGTCGGATGACGCTTGAAGAGATTACTGTGCTGCTTCCGCTTATCGAGAAGGCAAAGAAATGGATGGAAGAGAACAAGCCTGAAGAGGTTGAGGAAGAGGCACCTGCAGAAGAGAAGAAGGAAGAAGATAAGCCTGCAGAGGAGTAATTTTTTACATTCTTTTTTTCAGAAAGACTTAAAAGAGTTCTTGTGTTCTCAGTTCCCATGCCAATAACAAATCCACGCACAGAAGGTTTGGAGTTCAAGGAGAAGTTTGCCAAGAGATATAGAGCACTTACTGATATCGACAAGTTCAAGGAGTATTCATTCTATTATCTACGGAGGTCCATCAGGGTGAATACACTTAAGATCGATGTCGATTCTCTTCTGAAACGGATATCTGGCGATTGGAAACTGGATCCTGTGCCCTGGTGCAAGGAAGGTTTCTGGATAGAGCATCGCGGCGAGGGTGATAAGAAGCGGCGTGATGTCGGGAATTTGCTTGAGCATGTCTTGGGATATATCTATGTGCAGGAGGCTGCGTCCATGATACCTCCGCTTGTGTTGGATCCTCAGCCTGGCGATCGGGTGCTTGACATGTGTGCGGCGCCTGGGTCGAAGACTACGCAGATAGCGCAGTACATGGAGAACAAGGGAGTGCTTGTGGCGAATGACGTGACTGGAGTGCGGCTTGCTGCGCTCGGGGTGAACCTGCAGCGGTGTGGGGTGCAGAATGTGATAATGAGCCAGGGCCAGGGTGCGCGTATACGCGGGGTCGAGTTCGACAGGGTGTTGGTTGATGCGCCTTGTTCTGGGACTGGGACGATACGGAAGTCATTGAAGACCATTGAGATGTGGAATCCTAAGTTGGCGTCGCATTTGGCTAAGACGCAGAGGCAGTTGATCAAGATAGGGTTTGGATTGCTGAAGCCTGGCGGGACATTGGTGTATAGTACTTGCACGCTTGAGCCTGAGGAGGATGAGGGGATAATCGATTATCTTCTGCGGGAGTTTGATGATGCGTGTGTTGAGGAGATAGAGCTGGAAGGGTTGAAGAGAAGTGATGCTGTTGTCGATTTCGAGGGGAAGACGTATAATCCTGAGGTGAAGAAGTGTTTGCGGATATGGCCTCAAGACAATGATACAGAAGGATTTTTCGTGGCAAAGATACGCAAGTCGGATGGGTAAACTTTATAAATAGCCTATTTCTCCTTTATTCTGGTTCATACAGTCCCATAGTGTAGAGGCCAATCATCTCGGACTCTGGTGGCGAGAAATCGGAGATTTCTGAAGTTTCCGACGTTCCGCCGGAAACATCCGAGGACCGCGGTTCGAATTGGGAGGCGATTCTCGCTTCGCTCGAAAGTCCGCGTGGGACTATATTTATTTTTAACAGGGCAAGAGAGATGGCTGATTCGTTTTGGGAAGAGAATGTCAATAAACCGCAGGTTGAACAGAAACAGGACAGGTTGCGGGATATAGGTGAACGGATTCTATCATTCTGGTACGTACCGCTTGTGCTCATAGTGCTCATCCTGATAAGCGACATGTTTCTGTTCGTGCTATCGATGGCGCTCATGGTGGGCATTGCTGTGCTTGCCAGCTTCTACAGGAAATTCACCAGATACGATGTCGGGTTTGAGCTTGTGTCTTTCTTCTCTATCACTACAAGCTTTGCAGTGCATCCTATCGCAGGGGCTCTTGTCGCGGCAGCATCCATACTGTCTATTGATTATATACATAAACGGAAAAGGAGGTTCAGGAATGCCCGGGCTGTTGTCTATGCCGGGCTGTGCCTGCTTGTCGGGTTCTTTGAGCCTGCAGGGGTGGTGATGACAGGGGTCATACTTGTGATGCTGCGCAAGGTAATATTCGCGGTGATGACATTCTTCCATGATGCAGAGCAGCTTACGTCCAGCCTGCCGCGGATCTTGGTGAATATAGGTGTCAATATATGGCTGTTTTTTAAGCTTGGGGAGTGGATGGTCGGGGTGCTTGGCTGAAACAACAAATTTTATAAACAAGGCTGGAACACACTCTAGTGGAGGGTTACAGCATGGATTATAGAGGCATATTCTCAAAGAAACGGATAATATTCTTAGTTCTGTTTGTTGCACTGGTGCTTATCGGGAAGAAAATAAACTTCTCACCGCTGGTCGGAGCGGAGAGCCAGTTCCTTACACTGTACCAGTTCTTCGGGCCTATCGCAGGTGCGTTCTTGGGGCCGTTCTTTGGAGTGATTGCTGTGTTTGGTGCGCAGATATCTGATTCGCTTATTGTCGGAAAGGAGTGGACCTGGATCAATCTTGTGCGGTTGACACCTATGCTTTTTGCGGCTTGGTATTTTGGGACCAAGAAGCGCTGGATGGGTGTTGCTGTCCCGCTTGCAGCGATCGTTCTGTTTGTCGTTCATCCTGTGGGTCGGTATGCCTGGCTTTATGCCATGTTCTGGCTGATACCTATTGTGATTAAGCTATTGCCCGGGCAGTATAGTTCTGCGGTGTTTGCGCGGAGCCTTGGTGCTACGTTCACTGCGCACTGCGTGGGTGCTGTGGCATGGCTGTATACGTTTCCTATGACTGCAGAGCAGTGGCTGGCGTTGATACCTGTGACTGCGGTTGAGCGATGGCTGTTCGCTGGTGGGATTGCTGTGTCTTATGTGCTTATGAACACTGTGCTGGATGTGGTTGTCTCTCGCTGGAAGCTTAAGATACCTGCTGATGTGCTGCGCGTGGACAAGAGGTATGTGCTGGCTCGGGTGCTTGGGCTGGCCAAGGCAAAATAATCATTTCATTTTTCTTCAATCATACCAAACATTTATAATCTGTTTCTTCGTTTCGAGGTTTTATGGAGTTTCAGGGATTTACACTGGACAAGTTCCAGGAAGACGCAGTGAAGGCTGTTGATGACAAGCATTCTGTACTTGTATCTGCACCTACTGGTTCTGGAAAGACATTGATCGCTGATTATATCATCGACAAGGATATCAGGGAGGGCAAGCGCATCATCTATACTGCGCCAATCAAGGCTCTTTCCAACCAGAAGTTCAAGGATTTCCGCGAGCAGTATGGGGAAGACACTATCGGGCTCATCACAGGGGATACTGTCATCAATCCTCAGGCACAGGTCCTGATCATGACCACTGAAGTGTACAGGAACATGGCCATCATCAAGGACTACATCCTGAATGAGGTGTCGTACTGCATCATGGATGAGATACATTTCATCAGCGATGAAGAGAGGGGGTATATCTGGGAGGAGTCTATCATATTCTCTCCTGGGCACATACGATTCCTGTTCCTTTCTGCTACCATACCTAATTCCGAGGAGTTCGCTTCATGGGTGAAGAATACCAAGAAGCACGATGTCGTCGTGGTCAAGCATCATGTGCGGTCCGTGCCGCTCGAGAGGAAGTTTTACGACGTAGAGCTCGGTATCACTACACTGGAAAAGATCAAGGAGCAGAAGGCACTTGATAAATATCCTGCTTATGGCAAAAGGACCAAACATCGGTTCAGGAAGCCACGCCTGCCTGCGCCAGACTATCGCGAACTGGTGAATGATATCAAGGACCAGGACAAGCTGCCGTGCATATACTTTGTGTTCTCGCGGGCAAAGACACAGGAATACGCGGTCAAGCTCTCCAAGGACAGTAACATGCTTTCAGGGGATGAGCGGAAGAAGATGTCCATGATGCTTGCAGACGAGTTCAGGAAGGTGAGCGGCGACATAAACGCACTTAAGTCGACTCAAGATCTGCGGCAGTGCCTGCCTAAAGGCATCGGTTTCCACAATGCAGGGATGCTGCCTGACACAAAACACATCGTCGAGAAGCTGTTCGGCATGGGGCTCTTGAAGGTGCTGTTCGCCACTGAGACATTCGCAGTGGGAATCAACATGCCTGCAAAGACTGTGTGCTTTGATAGCCTGCGGAAATACACAGGTACGGGATTCAGATTGTTAAATTCGAAAGAGTATTTCCAGATATCAGGCAGGGCAGGACGTCGGGGGATCGACAAGACAGGGCTTTCTGTCGCGGTGATATTCAGGCCTTCTGCAGAGATCGACAAGATAGCGCAGTTCACCAAGGAAGACAAGCTGCCATTGAAGTCGCAATTCAAATTGACGTATAATACTGTACTTAACATGGTCCATCTCCACAATGAGGAGGAGATACAGCAGATACTCAAGATGAACTTCTATACATTCCAGGAGCTCAAGGGAAAGACAGAGAAGAACAGGGTGCTTGGCTCTATCAAGGCAAGGTTCACTAAACGTTATAAGACTTTGCGGAAGTTAGGGTACATTGATGACTCGGGGCTGACAGAGATAGGCATCTTTGCCACCAAGATATTCTCTGATGAGCTTGAGGTATCCCAGATATTCAAGGGAGATTTCCCTCACCCACTTGATGAGTATTCCATACTGTTGTTGATCTGCACGCTCGTGTATGAAGGCAGACGGGAAGTGCGGTTCTACGATACATTCGAGTCGAAGATTACGCGCGAGCTGACCCGCGCAGTGCACAACCAGCCTGTGCTGCAGAGAGGGAAATGGATCGATAACATGGTGAAGATGACCGCGCTCATGCACCCCTGCTACCAGCAGAAGAAGTTCATAGAGATACTCAAGAACTGCAACATGCTTGAAGGGGACCTGATCCGGCTGTTCATGAGGGTGCTGGACAAGCTTGAGCAGATAGACCGGGCGCTGGAGGATGATGACAGGATGACTGCTATCATCCGGAACTGCAAGCATATTCTCAAGAATTCCCTGGAGGGAATACACGTTTTCTAAGGCACTAATGGTGCCCAAATCCTGTTGTGTTTTTAAGAAGATTTAAATATGCCTTATCCTGTGATATACTCCATGTACAGCTGCCAAAGACTGCTAAAGCTCATCACACGCATGGAAAAAGAGAAGTCAGAGCTAAGGATAACAAACCTCGCAAAGGAAGAATACGAGATGATTACAGCCCTTTCTGAGAAGATATTGGCGATTGCGCACAGGCTTACACGGGACAGGAAGATATCACATCTCCACCTGAAGCACATCAGCGACTTCCGGAACCAGATATCATATGTACAGTTCGCGCTGGAGGATATCGTCAAGGGAAGGACAAACAGGACAATGCCGGAGAAAGTAGCCGGTCTCAAAAAATCAGTCATCACATACGAAGACGAACTTAAGATCCTTGAAGAGGAGCTTGGAGAAGACCTTGAGCATGTCAGGGAAGAGGTCAAGACAATGGAAGAAGAGCTCAAGCACATAGAGACACTAGGGATTTCTCAGGAATAGACATTCAGATAAGTATTTATATCAGTTCCTGAAACTTATTCTATGGAGGTGCAGAAGATGGCGAACTGTCCGGAATGCAGTGGAAACATGGTAAAAGCAGGCACGATGCACAGCGGAAATTCCAAGTACTCAGTGACTAAATGCGAGAAATGCGGACATGAGGAGATGGAGTGCATAGGGCTCGCCTGATATTTTTTTATTTTTTGTCATAATATGGATGCTGAATCATTGATTGTCGAAGCGAGGAATTCTATCAGTAACTTCTGTATTACCGAATGCAATGGGTACTGCTGCAGGAAGGGGTATCTTACTCTTTCTGATGAAGAGATGAAGCTGATTGTCGGTGATCTTGAGGAAGAGCTTATCGAGAGGGATATACTCAAGAGTGTCAAGGAGGGTGAGTGGGCGCTTTTTATGGGGACGCCTGATCTACCCTGCCCGCGATTGAAGGGTTCTAAGTGTTCTATACATGATAATCCTGGGCGGCCGTCAACGTGTGACCAGTTCCCTCTGTTCGTGCTTGAGGGAAAGCAGCTTAAGTTGTCTAACCGCTGCCTCGCAGTGAAGCAGATGAAATTCTATCCTTATGTGAAGCAGCTGCGGGAGATGGGGTATACTTTTGTGCAGAGCCAGGATATGGTCTATCTTTGATGGTGTTCAGAAGTAGAAGTCGAGTTCATCTGATGTAATGACTGTCTCTTTTTTTGATTCTTTTTCAGCTTTGTATGTCGGTCTTGCCTGTTCCTGTTTTTTTGGAAAAAGAGGAGGTCTTTGTTCTTTCTTTTTCGGTTTGATGTTGGGGTTCGCTTCCATGACTTTTGCCCAGCTTATGTTGCCGCATTTCAGGCAGACACCGTAAGGGCCCCACTTGCCTGACTTGATCTCGAGCCATTCACCGCAGAGGCATTTCAGGTCGAGATATTCGCTCTTGTGCTTTATGCAGACAGGGACTCCCTGCTTGTTCTGGGTGGTTGCCTGCTTGCCGCAGAAAGGGCAGGACTGGTTCTTTGACTCGCCGTAGCGCTTTGGGATGTGCATGACATGATCTTCGGGTTTCGTGTTTATAATTGTTTTGGCGCATATTTTTATAGGAGATGCAGCTAATCTTATGTATGAGAGATTTTGCAGTGATCGATGATTCTGTCGTGTATGAGAACGGGATCTACAGCTACAGCCATGCGCTGATAGTCAACCCCCACCAGCCTGCACTGCTGACATTTTCAGGTACAAAGGATTATGTGTACTCTCAGGAGGATGGTATCCTGCAGTTCATCATGTCACACATGGATGAAGGCTGCAAGCTCTTTGCCTGCGAACATTACAAGATGTATCCTACGATATGGGACGAGGTCTTCTCTGAGGTGAATGGGGTGAGGCTTCCGAAGCTCGTGAAGAAGACGTTCACAGAAGCGCATCATGCTGCGAAGAGCGCTGCGCAGGACAAGCTTCTGGAAATGCTCATAGAACAGGAGGAGCAGCATGGCTGATGAAAGGGTCGTGACCAAGGATGGTAGTGTGACTTTCAGGTCTTCTTCATATGATGAGACTTATCATTCTGTATCTGGGGCTCTTGAGGAGGCTGACAAGAAGTATTCCAAGGTGTGCGGGATTGGTGCTCGGGAATCGGTCGATATATTGGATATCTGTTTTGGGTTGGGTTATAATTCTGCTGCTGCGCTTGATGATTTTAGGGGTTCGCGTATACGGATTGTGGGGCTTGAGTCTTATCAGGGGATTGTTGATGAGATTGTGCGTCTTGGGGAGGAGTATCCTTTTTCGTGTCGGGATATAATGCAGAAGGTTGCTAAGGATGGACGCTACTGTAACGCAGCGCCGCCAAGCCTCTACTCCGGTTTTGCTACGCAAGCAACTGCTTCCGCTAACGCTCCAGCAGCAGCTCGCTCTGCGGGCACGGACGGTCTTGGCGGCGCTGCTAGTTTTGAAGTCTCTGTCTCGCTTATGATGGGGGATGCACGGGAGACCATCAAGAAATTAGGTGATTCTTCTTTCGATGTGGTGTTCCTTGACCCTTTCTCTCCTGCAAAGTGTCCTGAGCTCTGGACTGCTGAGTTCTTCGGGGAGATCTATAGGGTGTTGCGTTCTGGTGGCGTTGTTGCTACCTATAGCTGTGCGCGTGTCGTGCGGGAGAACTTCAGAAAAGCTCGGTTTGACGTGACGGATGGTCCTGTCGTTGGGAGGCGAGGTCCTGGTACGATTGCGAAGAAGGGTTGAAATACTCTATCTTGATCCGCTCATCCATCTTTCCTGCCTCTGCGACAATATTCTCAGCATACCCAAACAGGACATCAGGATTCCTGACAAGCTGGTCAGGAGCCAGCATAGAAGGATCATAGATGACACCACCTACTGCAAAATCAATGTTCAATCTACCGTGACCATTGTCCAAAGAAAGATTCCTAAGCTTATGCAGGTATGACGCGGCGATATCTGTCACCTGCACATCAAAATCCTTGACCGGCGGCTCGGTGAAAAGCGTCGCTATGATGTCATCGTAGTTGAACGGTCTGGCAACAAAATCAAAATTTGAATGCTCGCCGTAAAACCATCTTACAACATCCTTGAATGCATCATAAGACGCCTGCTTGCCTATCCTGTCCCGAAGCTCTTTGAAACGCACAACATCATAGACGAGCAGGGCGATGTTCCCTGCAGGCTCGTCTTCCAGCGCAGGCTTATTGCACTGGTTTATGCGGTCCCTCAAATGCGGCTTAAAACTTGGCATGCCTGCAATCCCTGTCTGTATGTCAAGACGGATATTGGAGACAACAGCATCCCTCCCATAACCTTTTGCCTCAAGCATCCTCCTGTTCGCAACATTGATTATGCGCCGATCATCAAGATATTCCTCCTCGGTGGAAACAGAACCCATGCTCAGCGTAATCCTGGGTGACGGTCTAAGGAAGTTCTCACAATCAGCAGATTGTTCAAACTGGTGCTCCCTTATGTTATCACCGATCAGCCTTGCCACTTCTTCTGTCTGCAAAGGAGACGCTCCAGGAAGGATTATGATGAACTCTTCCCCTCCGAACCTATATACCATCGAGGTCGAATCAGTAGAATCAATCACTATCTGCGCAACAGTCTTCAGGATGTAGTCCCCATAGACGTGACCATAATGGGTGTTTATCTCCTTGAACAGGTCAAGATCCGCAAATATCAACCCAAAATTCTGGCCAGAATTCACCCAATTCCGCACATAGCTCGCGTAATCGCTGTTCAACCTGCGCCTGTTGTAAAGATCTGTGAGAGGGTCTCTCACAACAAGCCTCCTCAGCTCCGTCTTCTCAGCTATGTTATTTATGTGTGTAGTGAGATTGAACGTGGCGTCCCGCAGTAAAGCAATGTCCCTGCTGCTGAAATCAGGACGCTCAAAGACAACTACACCAAACGGCTCATTCTCCTTGAACTGCAGAGGTGCGACCAGGCGTGACAGACCATCTGCATCATCTATCTGAGGGGACGCTGTGCTGAAGATATCTGGATCCACAGAATCTACCTCCACATAACTGATAACACCATCCCTGAACTCTGCAGCGGTATTCAATGCGCTATTGATATACACACCTGCAAAGGATATATCAGTACATGCACCGACTTCCTCAAGAAACTGCTTGGCGCTGTCATTCATCTCAGCCCTTTGGGTAGCCTTTGCTATCCTTTTTGTCAATACCAGAGCATCCCTGTCCAAGAATTCCCACAGTTCTTCCTGTCCTTCTATCGCTAGTAAGTCATCGATTGTTGCCATATCTCTCTCCTCAAACACCTGAAAACAGGAAGAACAAGAGGTCATATAAAAATGTATTTGTGCCTTGAAAGGTGAAGATTTTTAAAGGAAATAGGACCAACAGAAGACAAGCCCCTGTAGGCTAGTGGATAGACTATACGGTTGCGGTCCGTAAGACCCGAGTTCGATTTGTGGAAAGCATCCGTGCTTTCCGCACGGAAGTCTCGGCAGGGGCATTTTTTCTAAGTCCTTACATACAGAAGGTTACCGCTCTCATACCTCTTCAGACCGTGGTAGAATATCGCCACTGCGAGCAGTGCCACTGCTATGGTAAATCCAATTGTCATCAGGAACCATGAGAGATTGAACTCGTGGAGCAGTTCAACAGGCACTCCGCTTATGAAGCCTGCGGGGATGATTGTGAGGATAATCAGCTTTGAGAAGCCCTTGAACACACTCATCGGGTAGGTCGCAATGGTGTTTACGCCCATGACTATGTTATTGCTGATTGCTTCTGCATGACCTAGATAGAATGCCAGTGAATGGAAGATGACTGACAGAGATACAAAAAGTATTGTTGATGATACCACAAACACCATAAAAAGAGGCAGATTGTGCAATGGAACTACAAAACATGCAAGTACAATGCCAAACAGTACGTCACCCAGGGCAAAGAAGCTTGACCTGCTTATCAGCAGATGATGTAGTCGATTCTTAGGTAATGTAAGATAAAAGTCCAGCCTGCCCTCTGCGATGATGTACGCCATCTTGCTCCTGTTTCCGTAGAAGAAACTTGCAAGACCAAAACTTAGGGCGACCAGCGCGTACAGCATGAGGACGCTCGTATAATCCCAATTACCGACTGACTCGAATTTCTCAAAAAATACCCACCACAGGGCTATCCAGACCACATCATTCAACGCCATGGCAAGCACCTGGGTTATGAAATTCACTTTATACTCCATTGCTGTGCTCATCGCTACCTTAAGGTACGTGTAATGCAGCTTCAGATGACTAACCACCATTTGCGCTCAACCTCTTGACACACATTGAATATAACAGGAATGCTGCTCCGCTGAATATGACTATCCAGACCAGCTGGAAAGCAACGACCTTCAGGAATCCTGAAAACGTGAATGCAACGAACAGCTTGGCAGGATGATATGCCACATAACTGAAAGGAAGGACTGCAGCTATCTTTGCAAGCCAGACAGGGAATATATCTAAAGGGAATATCATACCCCCTATTGTAAATACGAACTTCTGATAAACGAAATAGAGTGCTTCAGCCTCCTCAAACCAGAAAGCAAATATGCCTAAGAATGCCATCATTATGAAATTCAGGGTTATAGCAAGGAAGACCGTGATCAGGACAAAAGGGACACCCACCCACTGGAAGCCTATCTCTCTTATGAATATCGAGAGGACTATAACTCCCACTGCGAATGTAATGAAAAATCTTAGACAAGCAGCACCTAAGGATGATGCATATTTGTATATGATATAATGATACGGCTTGTTCAACGCATTGGCAACTTCACCAGTTTTAACTTCAGTACCTATCTCCTCTATCAGCCTGCCGTATGACGTGACGATAGACTCAGCCATGACAAAGTACCACAGCATCATGGCTATAGTAAAACCGCTGATCAGAATCTTGTCCCCATAAACAACAGTCCATAGTTGAGTGAAAACATAGAAAATGAGCCCTATGAACAATGAATGGGCTACGTTGTCCCAGAAGTAGACAAGGCCGTTGATGAAGTTTATCTTCCCTATATGGACATACTTGGTAGCAGTCATCTTTTCTGGTGGTAGATGTTCTCGATTATCTCCTCTATGGGCGGCTCCTCTATTGTGATATCATTGATAGGATTCAGTCGCATCAATGCGTTTGTTATCTGCTTTATCTTGAGCTTTGTGGTGTCTATCTCTATGATCGCTGCGTAGCGCTTCTTTTGGATTGTCTTGTACCCTTTTAGCTTCGGGAGCTTTATGGGTTCGTCTGAGACTGCTGTTATTACCTTTTTCTTGAGATATCTCTTCTTGATTGCGTCAATCGTGCCGTCGTATACAATCCTGCCGTGGTTTATTATCATCATCCGCTTGCAGATCATCTCCACATCACCCATGTCGTGGCTTGTCAGGATTACTGTGACCTTATCTTCCTGGTTTATCTTCTTGATGAGCTCTCTTATGTTCTTCTTTATGACAACGTCCAGGCCTATAGTCGGCTCGTCTAGGAAAAGTATCTTGGGTTTGTGGATAAGAGCAAGGACGAACTCGCAGCGCATGCGCTGGCCTAATGAGAGTTTCCTTACTGGCTGTTTGATTATGTCCTGTATCTGGAATACCTCTATGAGATGATTTATGCGGTGCTTGTATTCCTTCATGTCAAGGTCGTAGATCTTTGCGAAGAGATTGAAAGAATCCATCGCAGGGAGGTGGAACCAGAGCTGCGGCTTCTGGCCGAATACAGTGCCGATGTTGTAGGCAAGCTGCTTGCGCTGGTGCTGTGGGCTCAGACTCAGGACCGAGATGTCTCCGCCATCAGGGAAAAGTATGCCTGACAGCATCTTGAGAGTCGTTGACTTGCCTGCTCCGTTCGGACCTATGAATGCTACAAGCTCTCCTTTATTTACATTGAATGAGATGTTATTCACTGCGTGGATGCTCTTGTGCTTAGGTCTGAATATTGCCTTTAGGCTGCCCTTTACGCCCGGTTCCTTTATCTTGGTCTTGAAGGTCTTTGAAAGAGAATTTACTGTGATGACATATTCATCTTTCACTTCTTTCTTTTTTGGAGACATCAATATCACCTATAAGGGGGTATTATTGCGTTATTGGCTTATAAATGTTTTGACGTTAAAGGCCTGTGATGTGGAAAACATCAAATGTCAAGGTTTTTATAGGAAAAATGCGTGTACTGCCAAAAAGGTGATATGATGAAGAATATTATGATCGCAATTTCTATCTTGCTCCTACTGTTCAGCTTCGGCTGTGATGATGGCGGGTCAATCGTGCTTGAGTGCACGCCGCCGCTCATCCCGAAAGGCGATGGGTGCTGCATGGATGCTGACAAGAACGGTGTCTGTGATGTGGATGAAGCACTGGAAGCTGAGCCTGAGGATGAGAATGTAGAGACGAAGACTGAAGAGAAGGTTGAGCCTGCTGAGGTGGAAGAGGAGAGTGAAGATGAGGTCGAGGAAGAGCCTGTTGAAGAAGTCGTAGAGACTAAAGGGACAAAAGAGGATGCAGAGAAGGTCGCAAAGCTGTTTGTCGACAACTGGAAGGTCAAGCAGTATAATGTGATGTATCCGCTGTTCACCTCTGCGCTGAAGAGCCAGAAGACCGCTTCTGAGTTCACGGCGATCATGGAGCTGGACCCGTTCTACAAGAAGCTGCTCTCTGTCGAGCTGCTCGGGGTGAAGATGATCGATGATTCTAATGCTGAGCTGAGCATCGAGGCAGAGACCAATGTGCAGGAGATCGATATCCCTGCTGCTACGCTTGAGTTCGAAGATGGCGCGTGGAAGGTGAATGTGTTCGCTGATGTGTTCACGTTGGACCTGTATGGTGCAGCGTGTTCCGGATACAGATACAATAAGCAGTATAAGATGTCAGACTGTGCTTTTGATCTTGCCAAGAAGGTGAAGGATGATCAGTATTGTTCCATGTCTGAGTGCCATTATGTGGAGTGCCTGAAGGCGCTCGGCAAGCCTGCCGGGATGAAGCAGGAGGCAGATATGTGCTCTGACTGTATCCCTGTGATGAAGACCACGAACACTTGTATAATTGACGTGGCTATCAAGTATGATAAGATATCTGCCTGTGATGTGATTGATGATGAGAAATACTCTGATAAGTATTGCGCCTGTTATGGCAGGTTTGCCAAGGAAAAAGGAAGTCGTGGGTATTGCGATCGGATTGCAGATGTAGATAATAAGGACCTTTGCTTAAAGGGATTTGAGGGAAGGTATTGCTGAATCTTGTTTTTTTGTTTCTTTTTCTTTGTATTTTCGGAATTATTTTTTGGTTTTCGGAATGCTTGCCGGAAGGTTTTTCTCGTCGGAAAACGTGCGGATTTTTTTGGGCAAGATTTATTAAGCTGAAAAGTTATAATCATTAGGTAAGTTGGGGTGGTAATCCCACTCTATTCCGGGCAGGCAGGTATTGACTCTCTATAGAACATGCCTGCCCAACCATTTTATCGGATGAGGTGAGGAAATATGAAGGTAGCTACAGCTATGCGGAGAAGGGTGCGGAGGTTCTTGTATGTGTTGGTGATGGTATTGATGTCTGGTCTCTGCCTTGCGGCAGATCATGTGGTGATCAGCGAGGTGTATTATGACCCTATCGGGACAGAGACTGGTGGGGAGGCTGTTGAGCTGTATAACCCCACTGGTGGTGATGTTGATATCAGCGGGTATGTCATCGCTACAGAGAGCAGTGCCTCTGATGCTGTAGTGCCTGGCGGGACTGTCCTTCTTTCAGGGGGATACTATCTTATCACAGATACTGGTTGGTCTGGGCTGAAGGATGATGCTGGCTGGCCTGATGCGGATCATGAGGAAGCGATTACAATGTCCAACACTGATGCAGGTGTTGCACTGCTCTATCCAAACGGCACTTCTGTCGACGCTGTCGGGTGGGGTTCTGCTGCAGGGATCGGCGCAGGGCTGTCTGAAGGCACGCCTGCTGTGGATGTCGGTGCAGGGATGAGCCTGCTGCGGTCAGACGTCGGTTCAGATAGTGATGATAACAGTGTTGATTTTGTGGAGTCTGCTGCTGAGCTGCAGAACTCTGCGTCAGGCGGCGGGGGAGAATCCAACATCACTGATACCAACTCCAGCGAATCCATCGAGATGAGTGTTTCTGTTACAAATACGGCGCCTTCTGTGGCTTCTGTCAGCGTGCTCAGTGATGATGACGGCGCTGTTGCGGGCGTGCAGGTGATTCCAGAGCCTGAAGGCGTGAAAGATATCCTGATCTCGGCTGAAGTCATCGATCCCGACGGTACAGCAGGGCTTTCTGTGGCTGCGCAGGTTGTCGGGCCTGGAGGTTCAACAGATATTGTCCTTGCACTGGCGCAGGTCATCGACAATACGACCTCGCTGTTCAATGCGACTCTTGGCATGCAGTTCTATGACGGTGCTGGAATGTACAATGTGACTGTTACTGTGAATGATTCTTCGCTGATCGGAGAGGGGTCTGTGGAGTTCGACTACCTCAGCATGGCTGCAATATCCATCGATGCGGGCTCGCTGCAGTTCTCCGGAGCAAAGCTTGGCGAGACTTCTCAGATAGATGGTGATTTTGCGCTGTCAACAGCAGATTCTCCCAGTGTGCGGAATGTCGGGAACACACAGCTTGATGTCGGGCTGTATGGGACGGACCTTGTCGACGGTGCCAGCAGCATAGGGATCGGGAATGTGAAGTACAGCTTTGACAATGATTTTGAGAGTGAGCTGTCTGGTGTGCTGTCAGGCTCCCTGGAAATCAACAGTCTTGGGCTTGTGAATGGGGCAGACAGCGTGACAAGCCTTGGGTTCCAGCTGTTCGTGCCCATGAGCACTCCGAACGGGGACTATGCAGGGAACATAACCATCGTGGCGGTGAGCAGCTAAGATGAAAGCGGTAATACTTTTAATCTCTTTTTTTCTTTTTGGTTGTTTTACAGCTGAAGCACTGGGAATCGGCGTGGTGCCGGACAGGCTTGTGTTTGATGGAGAAGAAGAGGTGTTCAGCATCGTGAACCCTAATGATTCAGATGTCGAGTTCGGGATAAAAAACGAATTTATAGGTTGTGTTCCTGCAAAGGGGAAGATAGAAGCGAAAGGAAAGGCCATAATCGTCTGCACTGCAGTCGATCCTTCATCCCGGGAGACACATATTCTCGTCGAGACAAAGCAGAAAGGCGGACAGGTAGGGGTGCTTCCTGCTGTGGCGATAAAAGCTGAGATAAAAGGTGAATCTGAGGCAGGTGATGTGGGTGTTGAGCCTGTCCATGAGGAAAAAGAGCTGGATTTCAGCGGGCCGCTTGTGATTGAGGGGGCTGTAGGCGAGTCAAATGAGACTGAAGATGCGGCTTTGGATGAATTCAGCATCATGAAACACATGAAACCTGAGCTTGTCTCTGTTGTCTTCCTGACTTTAGCCATACTTTCAGTGCTTGCTTATGATGGTGTGAAGAAAAAGAAGGATAAGAACAAAAAAAGTCAAGAAAAAAAGAATTGAAATGAATGAATCATGGGCGGCCGCGCCTCATCTTCGAGATGAGCCTCTCGAGCTGATCTACCTTCTGCATGAGATTGAGCTTCTCCTGGTCTGCTTTTGTGAGTTCTCTTGCGTGCCTTGCGAGCTGGAAGTCCGCTTCCTTGACCTGGCCTGCGATCTTCCTGAACTTGGCTATCTCTCCCTCTACAGACTTGAACTCTGTGACCAGGCTTGAGAGTTCATCCTTCAGCTCATTGAATTGTTTCACGTCAGTATCCAGTTTCTTTGTCTCTTTCTTCAGCTCTTCCCTGAAATCATCTGTGAGCTCTGTGACCAGCTTGGCCTTTATGTCTGCCTTTATCCTCTTGAAATCATACAGCTCGTTCTCCAGATCCTCTCTGGCTTTCTTCAGTGCGTCTATCTGGTCAGAGACTGTCGAACCGAACTTGGAGGATTCCTTGTGCAGGCCTGTGAAATCCTCTTTAAGACCTGAAACATCCTTCCTGTACTCAGCGATCTCTGCAGAATGCATAGAGACGCTCTCTTCTGCAGCATCCACCTTCTTTGATATCTCGTCGAGCTTACCACCTATAGCCATCAAGTCCTTTACTTTAGATATCATCACTACACCCCCTATCTTGACCTCTGTGTCGAATATAGATCCTCTACCAGACCCAGGTCAGAGCATTCCTCTGGCGCGCGGTCCTCCCTGATGCGTATGACCCGCGGGAACCTCAACGCATAGCCTGAATCATAATTCGGGCTCTTCTGGATCTCCTCGAAGTTTATCTCTACAACGATTGTTGGTTTGACCGTGACATTCCTTCCTTTTTCCTTGGTGACGTGCGGCTTTAAGAGGTTGGTCAGCTCCTCGAAGCTTACGCCAAGCTCTGCCTTCTCTTTCATGCCAGTACCCACCTTCCCTATCTCCTTGAACGCTCCAGTGTCCGGGTCGTAGCATGCGAGCCTGAAGCTTGTGAACCAGCCAGAGCGTTTTCCTTCACCCCATTCTGCTGCCACTATGACAAGATCTAGGGATTCCATGACTGGTTTCACTTTTACGCCGTAGCCCACTCTCGATCCTGGCTTGTATATACCGTCGAGGTTCTTTGCCATGACGCCCTCGTTTCCTGAGTCAAGCGCCTCCTGGTAGAACTTCCTGGCTTCCTCTTCGTCGGCAGTGATTATCTGCTTTGCAGGCATTATCTTGTATGGTTCCGCTGTGATCATCTCTTCTATCAGCTTTCTTCTTTCATCAAATGTCTTCTTGATCAGGGATTCCCCGTTGTAACACAGGATGTCAAAGACGTTCACCTCTACAGGGAACTTGTCTGCGACCTCCTTTATGTCGTATTTTCGTTTTATGCGTTGCGAGATGTTCTGGAACGGGAGGTATTTCTTTGATTTCGGGTTGAAGCCGACGCATTCAGCGTCGATGATGAACTCGTCGCCCTTTACGTGCGCGTCTACGTACTTGACGACTTCAGGGAATTGAGATGTTACCTCTTCCAATCTTCTGGTGAACACTTTTATCTTCCCTTTTACCTTGTGTATCTGGACACGGAAGCCGTCGTACTTGTACTCGAAGGCGGCTGGCTTTCCTACTTTTCCGAAAGCTTCTTCTATCCCTTTCACCTTCTGGTAGAGCATGACCTTGACAGGCTTTCCTGTCTCTAATGATACTGACTTGAGTGCAGTGAGTCCTGATGTCCTTGCTATCTCTGCCACTTTTGCGAAATCATTCAGGATATCGTAAGCGCCCTGGACTGCCTCGACGTATGCGTTGTAGAGCTCCCTGTTTTCCGGGCTTATGTTCTTCTTTTCCAGGTCATAGTTTATGTGGATGCTGTCCTCGAATGAGGACCAGACTATCGCGTCTCTCAGGACGCCTTCACCTATGCCTACCCGTAGGTCTTCCAGGACTGTGCGTATCACGTATCTTGCCTCCAGCGGTGACGCGCTTGTCAGCAGCTCTGATATCAGGGCAATCTTATGGGTCACTGTGCCTGAACCTTCCAGAGTCGCTAGCTTCTGCAGGTTGGCGAAGACCTTTGTCACTGTGAGTGTCTGGCTGAATAGAGTGACCTGCTTCTTTTTCTTTGTCAGGTTCTCTGCAGTCAGGCCCAGGTCGCCTGTCTTCTTCCATTCATCCTCTATATTATCAGGTGATATGCCCAGGGACTTGTTGAGCGCCTTGATGACCATCTTTGTGGCTACGCCTACCTTGCGGTCATCATAGCTTGGGAATATGCGGCCTTGGAGAAGAAGGGTAATCTTGGGCAGGTCATCTATGTCTGTCTGCTTCAGGAATTCTGAGACAAGGTAGGTCTTTTCCAGTCTCTTTGATGTGGATTCTATCTTTTCGTAGAGATTGGTGAGGTTCTTGTATTCCATGTTCTACAGGATGGGTGAGGTGTTTAAAAAAGTTGCTGTGGGGAAAAGATTTAAATACCCAACAAGCTCTTTTTAAACCGATGGAGACATTAGAAGCGATTGAAAAGAGGAGATCTGTCAGGGACTTCAGCGACCTGCCTATAGAGTGGGAGAAGATAGGGAATATCCTCCGTGCTGCGCAGCTGGCGCCTTCTTCGGGGAATGTGCAGGACTGCAAGTTCGTTGTCGTGACTGACCGGACAAAGCGGGCAGCGCTTGCCAATGCTGCGCTGAAGCAGCACTGGATCGCAAAGGCTCCTGTACTCATACTAGTCTATTCTGAACCCAAGGGGACCAAGAGGTTCTATGGGCTCCGCGGGGAGAAGCTCTATACCATACAGAACAGCGCAGCAGCTGTCGAGAACATATTGTTGGCTGCTACAGACCAGGGACTTGCCTCATGCTGGGTTGGGGCTTTCGACGAGAACATGGTCAATACTATACTTGGGGCGCCCAATGATGCCCGGCCGCAGGCCATGATACCTATCGGGTATTCTGATTCTGTGCCTGGTGTGCCGCGGAAGCACAAGCTCGTCGATCTAACATACATAAACAGTTGGAAAGGGAAGATCGTGAATATCGACCTGTTGTTTGATGATTATAGTGAGGCTATGCGCAAGAAGATCCTGGAAGCCAAGGAGGTCGTTGTGGAGAAGGGGCCTGTGCTTGCGGCAGGGATTCTGCAGAAAGGGAAGGAGAAGATCAAGCAGGCACATGAGAAAGTGAAGGAGAAGATGGATGAGAGGAAGAAGAAGAAAGCTAAGGCTCTTGAGAAGGAGTTGGGTGGTGAAGAGGAAGTGCTTGATGATGTTGAGGGTCTTGAGTGAGAGTTTGAGTTGAGATTATTTCTAGCATTATTGTTTTTATCGTCGATAGATTATACATAATCATATACAGAATTCTTTATCGCCTTTCCACTATAGAGGGGGTCGCCTTCTTAGGGGAGGTGGGTGGGACGGTAAGAAACAACAATAGTTGCAAATCCGTATGCCGTGCTCGCAGAGCGCGGCATCTAAATCGGATTTGCCCTAAGTGTTGCTACGGCGACCCCCTCACATAAAGGCGCTGAAGTAGTTTTTTAGCGCTCTTCAACAATATTGAAGGGAGCGCGTGCGCTTCAGGTAAAAGGAACGATATAGAAGGTGTGGCCTTCGGCCGGAACGATAGCCAAACAGTTTTAGACCCAGACTTCGCGGTGCCAGCGACCAGGTTCTTGGTTGCGAGCCTCATTCCCCCACCTAACCCTCACTTTTCCGCAGAAGTATCTAGAATCCCCCTAAAAATAAAGAAAAAATGCTTCATTGGGGTTTAACCCAATGAAGACAAGTTGTGGTTTTGCCTTCACGTCAAGTTTGTTGGGGGTGGTTTGAATGAAGGCAAAGAAGTTTCCTCACAGAAACTTGTGAGCATCACCTCTTTTAGCGGACTATCTCGATGCCCAGCTCGTCGCTCAGGTGCATAGCCTGAGGGCTGGCCTTCTTGTAGTCCTGCTTTCCGAGTATCCACGGGGACTTGACTCCTGTTATTATGGTCATAACAGTCACCTTGCCCTTCATGTCCTCTGTCACTCTTGCTCCCCAGATGACGTTGGCGTCGTCATCCATCGACTCTGTGACAAGCTCACCTATCCTCGATATCTCGTCGAGTGTCAGGTCAGGACCTCCATGGACATGGATAATAGCTCCTGTCGCTCCCTGATAACTGATGTCAAGCAGCGGGTTCGATAGTGCGCCTCGCACTGCCTCGTCGACCCTGTTAGCTGTGTCAGAGGCTCCGACTCCGATGGCTGCTACGCCTCCGTCTGTCATGATGGCCTTGACATCTGCATAGTCCAGGTTGACCAAGCTTGGTATGGCGATCGTCTCTACGATTCCCTTAATCATCGTCGATATCAGCTCGTTAGCAACAGCGAATGCCTGCTGTACTGGCAGGTTCCCTGCGATGTTAACCAGCCTGTTGTTGTCGATGACTATCACTGTGTCCGACACCTGTCTCAGTTGCTGGAGCCCGAATTCGGCCTTGTCGACTCTTGCACGCTCGATCTTGAACGGCATGGTGACAGTGCCAATAACTATAGCTCCTGCGTCCTTTGCTGCCTGCGCCACTACTGGTGCTGCACCTGTCCCTGTGCCTCCACCCATACCTGCACAGACAAAGACCATGTCAGATAGTTTAAGCGCTTCCTTGACCTTCTGTATGCTTTCCTTAGCGGCTTCCTGACCCTTGCTCGGAAATCCTCCGCAGCCTAGACCACGTGTAAGTTCCTGACCAAGCAAGAATTTCCTGTCAGAATCCGTTATGTTCAGATGCTGAAGGTCTGTGTTGCATGCGATGATCTCAGCGCCCTGGATGCCCTTCTTGTAGAGCCAGTTGACCATGTTATTCCCGGCGCCACCAACACCGATTACCTTGATGTTGGCTTGTCCCACTTCAATCTCTGGCTGAGAGTTTGTCTCAGCTGTGTTCAATGCATTCTGTACTAAAAAGTCCATTTTGTCTAACCCCCTTTTGGTTTTCTTTGGCTGGTTTACCTCTTTTCGAGATCGTAAGTACAAAAGCTTCTAACCCAAAGCTTTATATACTGCTTCCTACATCATTCCACACAGAAATCGCCAGATTTCACACACTTTTTGAGTCAATTTCTCCACAAAATTGACTTTTATTTCTTTTTATTATCTTAATGAGTACTGAATCTAGTATTTAAACATTTTCGGTTTTGGAAATATAGGTTTAAGACTATATTCCAGTATAGTTTTCTGTATATTGGTTTAAAAATAGCGTTTCACGACGGGAGAACGAGGGCGTGATCAGAAAGCGCGATTTTTTTGGTGTTGGTGAAAAAACATGATTTCTCCGACGAGAGAATGGGCCAATAGCAAGGTAGTCAGGGTTAAGGGGAAAATCACGAAAACAGGCTTATTTTATGCTAGTTATTAGTATATTAGTATATCTTTTTGTATTTTAAACTACGTAATTGTGACGAGTTAGTTTGTGGGATTTTGGGAAAATATCTCAAATACAAAGAAATAAATAATTGGAGGGGAACAACGAAAACATGACATTATACATGATCGGGATAGGGCTGAATGATGAGAAAGACGTCACTGTCAAGGGACTAGAAATCATCAAGCGCTCGGCAAAGGTCTGGCTGGAAGGGTACACCTCGATCCTGCAGTGCGGGGTTGATCGATTGGAGGAGTTCTACGGCCGTGAAGTGGTGGTGGCTGACCGGGATCGGGTGGAGAAGAAGGCGGATGATATCTTGGCTGATGCTGAGTCTTCGGATGTGGCATTTCTGGTTGTCGGGGATGCGATGTCAGCGACGACACACACTGATCTGGTGCTGCGGGCCTTTAAAAAGGGCATTTCTGTGGAAATCGTGCATAATGCCTCTGTATTGACTGCTGTCGGAGTGGTCGGATTGGAGCTTTATAAATACGGCAAGACAACCTCTATAGTGTTTTCAGAGAAAGGATGGGATGTCGAGACGCATTATGACGTCGTGAAGGAGAACCTTGCTCGGGGGCTGCACACTTTGTGCCTGCTGGACATCAAGGTGGCTGAGCCGTCTAGAGATGGGCTGCGTCAGGAGGATGGAGCCTCGGCTGAGAAGCCTCGGTTCATGACAGTCGCTGAGGGAGTGAAGAGCCTGCTTGCGATTGAGGCCAAGCGCAAGGAAGGGGTGTTTACCGATGAGACATTGTGTGTCGGGTGTGCCCGGTTAGGGTCTTTGAACATGAAGATTTTTGTGGGGACTGCCAAGGAGCTTCTCGACGAGGGGTTTGGCGGGCCGCTGCATAGCCTTGTAGTGCCTGGAAAGCTACATTTTGTGGAAGAAGAGGCCCTGCAACGCTGGAAATGAGTTCTTAGAGATAAGTTTATAAATCACCTTTTTACTGTTTTCAGACACACATTCAGCCCCGTAGTGTAGAGGCCAATCATCCAGCTCTTTGGTGGCGAGAAATCGAAGATTTCTGAAGTCTTCGCCCATCGTCGAAGACAAGCTGGGACCGCGGTTCAAATCCGCGCGGGGCTATTTCCAACAATAAGCCGCGTTATTCACCTAAGGCGGATTTGAACATCATCGCAAAGCAAAGCTTTGCTCGAGTTTGGAGGCGTAACTCCAAACAATCCGCGCAGGGCTATTTCCAACAATAAGCCGCGTTATTCACCTAAGGCGGATTTGAACATCATCGCAAACAAACCGCGCGGGCTATTTTCAGGGGGTAATCATATTGAGACAGGTAACATTATGTCTGCTGCTTAAGGACAATAAAGTGCTTTTAGGCCTCAAAAAACGGGGTTTCGGGGCTGGCAGGTACAATGGCTTCGGAGGGAAGCCTGAGGGAAAAGAGACACTACCCCAGACTGCTGTACGCGAGCTGGAGCAAGAATCAGGCGTCATTGCAGATGAGAGTTACCTGACAGAGGTCGCAGGGATCCTGTTCAGGTTCCCAGATAATCCTGAATGGGACCAACACATGCATGTCTATCTCGTCGACAAATGGCATTCTACTCCTGGAGAGACTGAAGAGATGCAGCCTGAGTGGTTCTCCCGCGATACGCTGCCTTACGGCCAGATGTGGGCTGGAGACAGGCACTGGCTGCCGCTTGTTCTCGACGGTAACTATGTCGTAGGCCGCTTTGTATATTCAGCAGATCAGGAAGTGCTGGAGAAGCTTGTGAATTACACCCCTATGGACAATAGATAGATATATGATTGAATCTCAGGTTATGGAAGGTGATACAATGGCAAGAAGAAGTAGCGGTCTGTCCCAAAGGCAGATACTAGGCATAATCCTGATAATCGCTGCGGCGATACAGTACATCCCTGTGGTCCGCGGCCTTGACTGGCTCGGCGTGTTGGCTACATTCGTGATCGGGATACTGATGCTCGTCAGATGAGTGGAAATCTTTTTATATACTAGGGCCTTATATAGCTAGATTATGGTATTAAAAGGGCATAAGAAAGAGATGTTGTTCATTCTAGGCCAGTTTCTGAAGGCCACTGATAAGAAGTTCGGGCCCCGCCATCTTTCTGTGTCTGTGTCCAAGGTCGAATTCATCGAGAGCATCATCAAGCTCGACATCGTGGCGAAGAAGGATCGTGCAGTCTATCGTAATCTTGAGGAACTTCAGAAGTCACGTATGGTCATCTACGACGAGAAAAGCCTGCGGATCAGCAAGAAAGGGTTTGCTGAGTATGACCGGATACTCAAGGAGTTCGGGGCGTTCATCCATATCATGCAGAAGATGGACCCCAAGAAGATAACCTTCAAGCGCAAGACACAGACGCGGTTAAGGTAAGAAGAAAGAAAAAAATTCTGTGATTATTTGATGTAGTCACACTCTGTATTGCAGGACACCTTTCCAGTAATACCGTCGATGGTGACTTCTGTCTCGTATGGATTTCCGCCTTTTTCTGAGACTATGAATGTTGCCTTGTAGTCACCCTCCTTGGTGTCGAGGTAAGAGCTGACGAGCTGTGACTTGCCGCCGTAAGGCAGGAAGTAGGCTGTCACGTAGTTCTGGGCGTATTTCTCGGCCTCCATCTTCTTGACGCCAGCCACCTTGTTCACACCGCAGGATTCCTTGTCAGGCACTTCACGTCCGTCTGCACAGACATAGACTGTCTCTATCTTGGTGCAGCCTGCCAGGGTCATGCCCAATAGAAGGGTAATAATAATCATCAATGGGAGTGTCTTTTTCATGAAATCACCTTTTTTAGTGGATATAAAGGCTGTATGGCAGAATATAGTATTTAAAATTAACTGATGTGGCGCTTGATTAGGGGTGCCACCGAGCCTCTACTCCGCTTTTTTCGCTACGCGAAAAAAGCTCCGCCCGGCCACGCAAGCGGCTGCTTCACAGCAGCTTGCTTTGCAGGCACGGACGGTCTCGGTGGCACCCCTTCGACCAGCGCCTGTTTTGATGAAAACATTTATAAGTCAGCGATTTTCCCTTTTGAGACAATATCGAGAGGTAAACCGGTCTTAGGGCTTGTTTATGCTGGAGATGGGATAATCCTCATTTCTTCTCGAACAATATGGTGATATAATGGCAAGGATGCACTCACGTGATAAAGGAGTAAGCGGCTCAAAGAAGCCGTTCAAGAAGACTATCCCGACGTGGACACGGTACAAGCCAAAGGAGATCGAGATGCTGGTCATGAAGATAGCCAAGGAAGGCAAGACGCCCAGCGTAATCGGCATGACTTTGCGGGATACATACGGCATACCTGATGTGAAGACACTTACAGGGAAGAGCATTACCAAGATAATCGCAGAGAAGAATCTGCTGCCTGAGGTTCCTGAAGATCTTCGGGCGCTGATCAAGAAGTCTGCGATGGTAAGGAAGCACCTCGAGGACAATAAGCAGGACATGCCTGCTTTGAGAGGGCTGCAGCTTACTGAGAGCAAGATCAAGAGGATTGTGAAGTACTACAAGGAGACTGGCAGGTTGTCTATTGAATGGAAGTATATACCGTCTAAGGCCAGTACGTATCTTGAGTAGATATCTTAATTTTTTATTTCCTATTTCTTATTGTTTTTCAGAATAGGTAGAGTATAGAATTTAAAAAGAAAAAAGGGTTTAAATCAGGCTCCTTATCTTGTCTATATGGTCTGCGATCTCCTGACCTTTCTTTGTCAGAGTCAATAGTTTTAATCTGCCTTGCTTATCAAAGCTTATCAGGCCTGCGTCAGCCATCTCCTGGAGGATCTTGACGACGTGAGAATATGTACAATCGATCTGTTTTGCCAGTGAAGAAGCATAAATGTCAGATTTTGCAGCATTGAGAGCAACCAGCATCATAGCAGGTTTCTCTCTGAAAAAGATATTGAAAACGTCCGCTCTCTTCAGTTCTTTCTTCATAAGATATGACCCCCAATAGTGACTACAATATAGATATTATAAATGTAGTGTTTTATCATATATCTAACAATATATAGGGGAAAAAGGTTATTTATAAAGCTTTCTATTGGAGTTTTCGGTTTTGGTTATTGACGGAGTGTCGTCGAGAAAAGTGACGACAAGGAGGTTGGGAGTCACCACGCACCAGGCCGCTGCAGACTCTTTGTCATTCGTTCTGGCCGAAGGCCTTCCTCTCGATATTGTTCTTTTACCTGAAGCGCAACGCCTTCTGTGGGACGCAAAGTCAAGGCCTGCTCCGGTTTTCTTCACTTCGTTCAGAAAACCCCCGTGCGCTGCCAGGCGAAGCGCGTAATGAATTACCACATAGGGCCGCCGTCCCCGTAAGGGACATCCCCCCGGCGGCCTTAATATCGTTGTTGGAAAACGCTTCGCAAAGGGGGCAGCGGCGGCCTTGACTTCGCTATACGTGCTGGAACTCATTGATTTTCCGGGTGCTAGCCATCTTTTATCAGCACATACGAAATTTTATAAGACACCTCCAGATTTGTAGAGTCATGGTGGAAAACGAGACAGATGATGGTGTAGACATGTCTGGGGATGAGTGGCTCTTCCCTTATGAGAAGCTGCGTAATGTGCAATGGGCCATGATACAGGAAGTGGCCCGGGCGCTTGAGGATCGGAAGGACATGATAGTGCATGCACCTACCGGGCTGGGAAAGACTGCTGCTGCACTGGCTCCTGCGCTTAAATACGCTATTGACAATGACAAGACGGTGTTCTTTCTTACCTCCAGGCATACGCAGCATATGATCGCTGTGGAAACCCTGCGGGACATCAAGAAGAAGCATTCTGTCGACGTGATGGCTATCGACCTTATCGGGAAGAAGTGGATGTGTTCTGTGCCTGGCGTCGAGGTGATGCAGAGCGGAGAGTTCTATGAGTACTGCAAGAAGCAACGTGCGGATGAGGTGTGCGATTACTTCAACAAGACCAAAAAAGGTACTAAATTGACTGTTGATGCTGAGAAGGCTCTCGAGGAGATAAAGGTCCATATGCCCAGCCATATCGAGGATTTTCGGGCATTGTGTGCGCCATATGAGATCTGCGCGCATGAGATGGCTGCGCACCTCAGCAAGGAGGCTCAGGTGATTGTGGCGGATTATTACTTCATGTTCAACCCCCTGATACGGGACCCGTTCCTGAAGAAGACAGGAATCAAGCTTGAGGACTGCATTGTCATCGTCGACGAGGCGCATAACCTGCCTGACCGGATACGGAACCTCATGACTGTGAAGCTGTCCAATTACATGCTTAAGCGGGCTGTGAAAGAGGCTGGGAAGCTTGAGGATGAGGAGCTTCTGCGGAAGGTGGTTGCGGTGCAGGACATCCTTGATGAGATGTCGCAGGGGATGAAGGATGGCGACGAGAAATTTGTATCGCGGGACTCTGTCGTGTCCCAGATAGCTGAGATCGATGATTATGATGAGTTGGTGGCTGATTTTGAGACTGCTGCGCAGACAGTGCGGGAGAAGGAGAGATCTTCTTCTATCGGAGGGATCGCGCAGTTCCTTGATATGTGGCAGGATACCGACGAGGGGCATGCTCGGATACTGGCTCAGCAGCGTACTAAACGGGAAAGTCTGGTTGTGCTGTCTTATCGTTGTTTGGATCCTAGTATTGTCAGTCGTGATGCCATATCTGGTGCTCATTCCACTATCGTGATGTCAGGGACATTGACGCCTACTGAGATGTATAAGGATATTCTGGGTTTTCCGGATGATGTTATCGAGCGGCGCTATAAAAGCCCGTTTCCCGACGAGAACAAGCTGTCGCTTGTGGTGCCTGAAACGACGACTAAATTTTCTATGCGTAATCCTGAGCAGTTCAAGAGGATCGCAGAGATATGTGCAGATATCACCAATATGGTGCCTGGGAATTCTGCTGTGTTCTTCCCCTCATACTATATGCGGGACCAGGTGTATGGGTTCTTTGAGGAGCTGTCCAAGAAGACTGCCTTTCTGGAGAGCACCGACATGAGCAAGGAGGAGAAGACAGAGTTTCTGGACCGGTTCAAGTCTTACAAGGACTCAGGGGCTGTGCTGCTGGGTGTGGCGTCAGGGAGCTATGGCGAGGGTATTGACCTGCCCGGTGACCTGCTGAAGTGTGTTGTTGTCGTTGGGCTGCCATTGCAGCAGCCTAATCTTGAGACGAAGAAGCTGATTGAGTATTACGACGAGAAATTCAAGAAAGGCTGGGATTATGGATATGTGGCTCCTGCGTTCTCCAAGTGCCTGCAAAGTGCTGGTCGGTGTATCCGGAGCGAGACTGACAGAGGGATCATCGTGTTTCTTGATGAGAGGTTTGTCTGGCAGAATTACTTCAAGCACTTTCCACGGGATATGCTGATTGATGTGACGCGGGATTATAAGGGTAAGATATCGGAATTCTTTGGTTTGTGAAGGTTTTAGAAGGTCTGAAAGTACAATATTCTAAGCTTAGACGTTCTGTTATACAAAAAACCACACTAGTGACGCAAAAGGTAATATTTATATATTAGTTATGGTTATTGTGTATAACAGTAATTACAGTAAGGGTTGTATGAATGGTAATACTATTTGACCAGTTCCATCTACCAGAAGACATCTTCGAGGTGGTATTTGCAACAGAACAGCAAGTTATAGTCGGAAGACTGCTGGTCGAGGAGTTCAAGCATAACGAGGGAACACTGGGGAAGACAGAGATGTCACTTTTTGCCAACAGGCTGCACGATGGCACTGTGATGGACATACCTGAGGAATTGGGTCCTGTTAAGCGGATGAAGAAGGTCAAGATATCATACAACAAACGACAGTTCTACGACAGGATACTCACACCCATGCGTTCGATGGGCATGATTGACTATGACATGTACAAGAAGAAATACATGATATCAGACAAGTTCAACAATTCAGTCAAGAAGATAGGACTGATGTGGGTACAGGAGGTAAACAAACCTTTATGACATCACGCTCTCGGGCTTCTCATTTGACCTAACTTCTTCAAACCACCCCCCAAAATCTGAGGAGCCCGAACTTTTTTTATAACACGAGGGGAAATGGACGAAAATGACGCTATTCAACTTCTGAAAAAGCATGCTTCTAGTGATACTGACTACGAAGGTGTGCTTGAGCATTGTAGGGCGGTGCAGAAGCTGGCGCTTGAGGTGGCGGAAAAGATCAAGTCTTTGCATCCTGAGCTTTCTGTTGATGTGGAGTTCATCAGGACTGCTGCGATACTGCATGACATCGGGCGGTTTCGGTACCCTCCAGGGAAGGATTCCATCAAGCATGGTGTTGCTGGGGCAGAGATACTCCGTGCTGAGGGGGTTGATGACCGTTATGCTCTTGTGTGTGAGAGGCATCTTGGAGCAGGGATAACTGCTTCAGATGTTCGGAAGCAAGGATTGCCTATTCCTGTGCACGACTATGTGCCATTGAGTATCGAAGAGAAGATAATAACCTATGCTGACAACCGGCTCTGGGGAGATACACCGAAGGATTCTTTGGTTGTGGTGAAACGGTTCACTGACGAGCTTGGTGATGCTGTCGGACAGAAGGTGAAGAAGCTGCATGACGAGATTGAGGCGTTGATGGAATGAATATCAAGAAGGATCCTGACTCTGAAGGGGATTATCTTGTCGAGAGTTCTTCTTCGGAGGGGAAGTTCTACAAGGTGGATCCTAAGAAGCCCTGGTGTGACTGTCCTGCTTATAAATTTAGATATATGAAATCCGGGAAGGTATGCAAGCATATCGCTGCTGTGCGGGAGCTTGTCGCTGATGAGACTTCTGAGGAGCTTGAAGTTGAGATGAAGGAAGGCGAGGCTGTTCGTAAATTTATTGAAGATGCTGGCGGGGAAGCTGATGTTGTCGAGGTCATCGATAAGTTCGGTGAGTCGCTTGTTGATAACCTGATTGAGCATGGGGAGCTTCTTGAGCGGCGTGGGAAAATAACAATACTTAAATAGGATTAAAACAGGGTATTATGTATAGATTTGGAGGTGTGTGATGTGACTGACGTGGAGAAACTTGACCTCAAGATGGTAAAGGTTGAAAGGAAATCAAAAGACGGTGATGTAGTGCAGGACATCAAGGCAGGGTATGTGTATTTCGATGTCGCGCTTGAAGGGAACGGTAAGAATATTTCCATGAAGAAGAAGATCCGTCTTGACAAGCCTGAAAGGATGCTCAATAAGTTCGTGACTAAGATCAAAAGCCTGGCTGAAGAGGCATATAAAGAGCAGAAGTATTATGTTGCCAAGAAGAAGCCGCCAGCCATTGACGTGCATCTTGAGAATGAAGAGGATGTGAACGATAAGCTGCTGCTGGTTTTTGAGGCAGTTGAGCAGTTCAACAAGACAGGGAATATCGCTGCGCTTGCTACTACGGTTGTTGAGTTTTAATATTTTATTATTTCTTATTCTTATGATGGAAAGAATTGCCTGCTGCAGTCAGGTTGAGTGCTGCAGCAGACATAAGGTTTTTAAATGCCAAAGCCGTATGCTGTCTAAATCATTTAAAAAAGAGGTAGAATGAATTTCCTGATAACCATCACATTGTGTCTTGGTATAGCGTTCCTTTTCTCTGAGATAGCATACAGGCTCAAGATGCCCCTTGTCATCGGGCAGATTGTCGCGGGGATCATTGTCGGTATACCTTTTGTCACAGGATACTTTGTCGGAGAAAACACAGAGATAGTCGGATTGCTGTCTGACCTCGGGATAATATTCCTTCTCTTCCTCGCAGGGCTTGGCGTCAGCTGGAACCGGATGTACGGGGCGCGCAAGGACATAGTACTGATCGGGGTGTTCGGCAGCTTCTTCCCTTTCGCCATGGGATTCATCGTCATGAAGATACTTGGCTACACAAACCTTGTGGCGCTTGTGGTGGGGGTATGCCTTAGCATCACCTCAGAAGGCACAAAAGCAAGAGTTCTCATGGAGCTAAAGAAAATGAAGACAAAGCTCGGAGCCACGATGCTCGGGGCAGGCATCATAGATGATGTAATAGGCCTGGGCCTGTTCATAACGATCTCTGCAGCGCTAGGTCACAAGATCATAAGCAAGAGCTTCGCTTACTCCCCCCTTGAGCTGATCGGATTCGTCGCCATCATCGCAATCACATTCAAGCTGCTTCCAAGACTCATAAAATATGAGGAACGCGAGGAAGGGGATCTCAGGGAGATCAGCCTGTTCACCACAGCGCTTCTCCTGTGCCTGCTGTTCGCGATATTTGGTGAGATCATAACAGGAACACTCACAGGGGGAATAATCGCAGCATTCTGCGCAGGGGTCGTGATACAGCTCAGCCTCAGCAAGACAGAGGAGGTGAACATAAGAAGGCACTTTGAGATAATGGCGCTGTCATTTGTCATACCATTCTTCTTCATAGGCATCGGGCTCAACTTCGACTACACATCGCTTGTGATAGATATCCCGCTTCTCATCTCGATAACAATCGTCGCGATTGTCGGAAAGATAGTGGGCGTGATGCTTGTCAAACCTTTCACTCATCTGAGCTGGCAGCAGCTGCATCTTGTAGGCTGGGCGATGAACTCAAGAGGGGCTGTCGAACTCGTCATTGCGCTCATGGCACTCCGCGTGGGATTGATCACTGTGCCGATATACTCCGCGATTGTCGTGATGACAATAATAACTACACTGATGTTCCCGTTCATGCTCAAGCACCTGATAAAGAAATATCCGAAAATAATGAACTGATTCTTGGTTTCAGCTGCTAAATTTAGAAAGACATATAAAGGCAAAAAGCTGAAATCAGCCTGAAAAAAGAGGAGATTAAGGCAATGAATGTCAGCGACCTTAAGAAAGAGCAGCTCAGGTTGGCGAAGAAAGTCGTTGTCAAGGATGACTTTGACGAGATCAACTACATAGGCGGCTGTGACCAGGCGTATCTTGACAGCAAGGTCATCTCTGCAGTCATTGTCATGGAGAAAGAGACGCTCAAGATTGTCGAAAAGAAGTATGCTGTGGCTGATGCTCCTATACAATACATACCAGGATTCCTGAGCTATCGGGACAGCCCTGCGGTGATCGAAGCGGTGTCAAAGCTCAAGCAGAAACCTGACCTCCTGATGGTAGATGCAAACGGGATATTACATCCCAGGAAGATAGGGATGGCATCGCACCTGGGAATATTGCTTGACATGCCAACAATAGGGGTTGCGAAGAAACTGCAGCTTGGTGAGGAAGTTGATGGCAAGATACTTGTTGAAGGCGATAAAAGGGCGATTGTGCTCAAGACAAAGGAGTATGCAAAGCCTATCTTTGTGAGTCCCGGGCACCGCGTGTCATTCCGGACAGCAGAAGAGCTTGTCAGGAAATGCATGGTCGAAAAACATAAATTGCCAGAGCCGTTGCATGAGGCTCACAAGTATGTAAATAAGATACGAAAAAAGGTCTTCGGGCCTGAAGATAAGGAAGGTGATGATTAATGGAAGAATCAAAAGACGAACTCAAGAAAGAGATGGACGTTGGTAAGAAGGACGAGGAAGTATATACTGAAGCTGGCCGTGAGAAGCTTGTTGAGGATGGCGAGATGTCGCCTGAGGAAGCAGGGTTCATGGAAGGCGCTGAGGATGATGGTGAGCAGGGCAAATGCCAGAACTGCGGTGCTGCTATGCTTGATGCAGAGAATACGTTCGAGACAAAGATAGAAGGGAAGACCTATTGGTTCTGTTCTGAGCATTGCCTTGAGAAGTTCAAGGAGAAGAAACTTGGGAAAGAGCAGGTCTGATCATTTTTTCTATAGGCGGGATCATGCATGGTAAAGGTCGAGATACTGCAGCAGAAGGGTTTTAATTTCTTATATATTGATGACTATCTCTGGATGTGGGATATTCCGCAGGAGGTAGAGGACCAGAAAAGCATTGCAGATAATGCTTATGGTGATGTCCTTGTCGCAGGGTATGGACTTGGAGTCGTCCAGAGATATCTTGTTGCAAACCCTCAGGTGTCTTCGGTCGTGACTGTGGAGACTATTGATGAAGTGATACAGGCTTGTGAAAAAGTGTATGGTGTCATACATGGCGATGTTGTCATCGGAGACTTCTATGATTTTGATAGTCCGCGTCGATTCGACTGCGTGCTCGGGGACATATGGCCAGACCTTGGTCCGCAGACAGTGCCAGAGTATGTGCGGTTCAAGGAAAAGGCGCAGAGCCTGCTGAAGAATGGCGGCAGGGTGGATGGTTGGGGGATGGATTACATGGAGTTCCTGTTGCAGAAGAACAGTCAAAAAGCGCCAAATACCTGTAATATTTAAATACCCCCTCTGATTCCAGCTTTACTGATGAAAACAGATAAAGAGCTCAAGAAGTGGTTCAAAGGCGTTGCTTCTAAGGAACCTGACAAGTATTATGCTACTGATGTGCTCAAGAGAGAAGGCTTTGCGCGGAAGGAATGTTCCTGCTGCGGGATGTTCTTCTGGACTGTAAATACTGACCAGACAGTGTGCGGGGATCCTGCGTGCCAGGGAGGTACCAATGTTGTTGAAGGGAATCCTTCCAAGGTCAAGCTCTCGTTTGTGGAAGTGTGGAAGCAGTTCGAGAAGATGTTCTCTGAGTGGGGATACAAACCAGTCAAGCGGTATCCGGTTGTAGCCCGTTGGAATCCTACTACTGATTTTACCATGGCAAGTATTGCGGCTTTCCAGCCTTATGTGATTTCCGGGGAAGTGGAGCCGCCTGCAAAGAAGCTTGTGATACCACAGTTCTGCCTTCGGTTCGGTGATGTTGACAATGTCGGGATCACTGGTGCGCACTGCACAGGATTCGTGATGATCGGACAGCACCAGTTCGTGCCGCCAGAGGAATGGGACCAGAACAAGTCATTTGAGGATATCTACAGATATATAACAGAGGGGGTAGGACTGCCTGCTTCTGAGCTTACGCTTCATGAGGATGCATGGGCCGGTGGAGGGAATTACGGAAGCTGCATGGAGTTCTTTTCTCGAGGTGTTGAATTGTTCAATCAAGTGTATATGTTATTTGAGCATAGCGATTCTGGTGACAAGGAGTTACCGATAAAGGTGCTTGACATGGGCCTGGGTCAGGAGAGAGTGGCTTGGTTCTCACAGGGTGCGGCAAATATCTATGAAGCGATATTCCCTGCTGTGCTGCGCAAGATTGAGAAAAGGACAAAGGTTGAGCATGATGTAGATCTTTTCAAGAGATTCTCGCCGTACTCTGCGCTGCTGAACATCGATGAGGTCGAAGATATAAACGCAGCGTGGGAGGATGTCGGGAAGAAGATGGAGATGTCCGGGGCCGAGCTCAAGGAGAAGATAATGCCCATGACTGCAGTGTATAGTATTGCAGAGCATACTCGGGCGTTGCTTGTCGCGATCAATGATGGTGCGCTGCCTTCGAATGTCGGTGGCGGATACAATCTTCGTGTGATACTCCGCCGTGCGCTGGCTTTCAGGGACCAGTTCGGATGGAAAATTGAGTTGAAAGAGGTCGCTAAGTGGCATGCTGAAGAGCTTAAGGAACTTTTTCCGGAGCTGCTGGAGAACATAGACGAGGTCGGGAAGATACTTGATGTCGAGACCGGCAAGTACAAGGCATCAAAAGAGAACGCGCGCAAGGTCGTGGAGAGGATCATCCACAAGGAGATCAATGACGAGGTGCTGCTTGAGCTCTATGACACCCAAGGCATATCACCAGAGATGGTGCGCGATGAGGCAAAGAAGCTTGACAAGACAATCATAATACCTGATAATTTCTACACGATGGTCGGGAAGCTGCATGAGCAGAAGACAAAACAGCTTGCCACGAAACGGGAGGACCAGATCGATCTCTCTGACGTGCCTGAGACAGAAGTACTTTACTGGGGAAGTCATAAAGAGCTCGAGTTCGAAGGGAAAGTGCTGAAAGTGGATGGTGATAAAGTCGTGCTGGACAGGACTGCGTTCTACCCTACATCAGGCGGACAGCTCCATGATATCGGCAAGCTTGGTGAAGGCGAGGTCGTCGATGCGTTCAAGCAGGGAAACCATGTCGTGCATGCTGTGAAAGGCGGCGCGTTCAAGGAAGGTGATTCGGTAAAAGGTATTGTCGATGCTGAACATCGCCTGCAGCTCGCGATACACCACACAGCGACGCACATCGTCAATGGTGCTGCAAAGAATGTGCTTGGCATGCACGTGTGGCAGGCAGGCGCTGCAAAGACGCTTGACAAGGCACGGCTTGACATCACGCATTATGATTCATTGTCCCAGGAAGAGATGGACAGGATAGAAGCGGTTGCGAATGAAGAGATAAAGAAGGATGTCCCTGTCAATAAGATGCTGCTGCCCCGAAAGGAAGCAGAAGACAAGTATGGCTTTGTGCTTTACCAAGGAGGTGCTGTCCCTGGAAAGAACATCCGTGTCGTGGAGATACCTGACTTTGATGTTGAGGCATGCGGCGGGACTCACCTTGACAAGACCGGCGAGGTCGGTGAGATAAAGCTCCTGAAGAGCAGCAAGCTGCAGGACGGCATCGTGCGTCTTGAGTATGTCGCTGGAAAGGCTGTGGACAAGGCAGAGAAGCATGAGGGTGAAGTCATTGGCAACATCGCTGAGATGCTTGGCGTGGAGAAAGAGCTTGTGCCCGGGCGTGCTGTTGAGCTCTTTTCGAAATGGAAGACTGCACGAAAGGCAGTCAAGAAGAAGAAACCGCTTGAGGATGGTGCGCTCGATCTTGTCAGTCCTGAGAAGACAGAGGGGTCGGATGATGAGATACTTGAGCACACTGCTGAGCTGTTGAGCACGCAGACGCAGCATGTCGCGAATACCATATCACGTTTCCTTTCTGAGCTTGAAGAGATGAAAGCGAAGATAAAAGAATTCAGCTAATCGTTCTTTATCTCTACCGGAGCATCCATGTCTATCAGGTAATCATCAAGGACCTGCTTGACACCACGCCGCTCCTCCTGGGATATACATTTCAAATCAGACGGATCTACAAGTTTCCAATCCTTTATGCGCGGATTTGATGCGACGCCCTGTCTTATGACACTATCCGGACAGTACAGCTCTACAATATAGAAATGCAGGCGTTTTGTCGGATAGGTGCTGGCAGTCACTGTCAGGTCCTCTATGCCCTGATCAATCTCTGAGAAATAGAAATGCTCCTTGATACCTGTGTACCTCACAAGGTTCGCGTCCCTGCTACCTATACGCTCCTCAAGGAGGTCAAGGACCATCTCATGCTCTACACCCATGCGCTGGCGCTTTTTAATCAGGTCAAGCCCTTGCCTCAACGGGCCCTGCGGAAGCCGCCAGGACAGTTCCCTATAACCTTCCATCCTAAGTATAAGTATCCGGGCGTCCCTGTGTGCCACAAGCGCTACGTCATTCCTGCAATAAGTATCTTCAGACATCAGATAACCAGTTCTTGCGCTGTGTGTTATAAATATTTCCATGTATTGTGCGTTTTCGTCCCAACCTGTTGACGAAAAAGGTGTGACAAATTATTTAAATAATGACGAGCTACTTCTGTCTTCAGGGGGTAATGACATGAAGAAGCTGCTATTTATACTGATATTCACCGTGCTCTGTGCCGCGCTTGTGGCTGCAGATTCTAAGCTGGAGATAGACCGTGTAGAGATAGGTACAGATGGTCGGACCCTCCTGACTACAGGCAGCAATTCCGGCAGCTTCGATGTCGACCCTGGCGACACGCTCTATGTCGAGGTGCGGCTGGAAAATAACTTTGATGATGATACTGACAATGATATCGAGGATGTGCGCGTGTGGGCATTCATAGAGGACATCGATGATGACAAAGATGATGTGGATGACTCTGACAGGGTCGATGTGCGCGCTGACGGGCACAGGATAGTGAAGCTGAAATTGAAGATACCTGATGACGTGTCGTCTTACCAGGACTATGAGCTTGACATAACCGCAACAGGGACTGATCAGAACGGGACCAAACATAGTGATTCGGTGTCGTATGATATCGAGATAGATAGGAAAGAGAACGAGCTCATCTTTGAGGAGCTTCGCGTCAGCGACGTGATGTGCGACGGGGACGCAGAGTTCAATGTCGAGATACAGAACATCGGCGAGGAAGAGGAGCTTGATGTTGAGATGAAGGTGATAAGCAGCTCGCTCGGGACAGTGTATTCAGATACATTCGATCTTGAGAGCATCAATGATGATTCTGATGCTGACAGCATCTATCGCAAGTCCAAGCGGCTTGATCTTGATGATCTTTTTCCAGGAACGCATACTCTACGGGTGCAGGTGCTCTATGACAATGACCGGAATAAGCTTGAGCAGAGCATCACTTTACATGTCGAGGATTGCGAGTCCGAAAGTATACCTGTGAAAAAGGTCGAAGAGGAGAGGGTGTATAAGACCACAGAGAGGTATTCAAATCCTAACAGGGACAGAAGCTTCCTTTTTGGTGATGAGTCTCAGGAGGTCGAGCTCCAGATGCCGCCTGCAGGCGTGCATACACCGACGCTTGCAGTGCCAGATACCGAAGGTGATGATGGGTTCAGCACATTCGTGCTGCTGCTTGCCTGTGTCGCAATCATCGTCTTTATCATACTCCTGCTCCAGAACGTCTATAACAGGTAAGTGACAACCAAATCTTTAAATAAATTACCTTATTCTTTCCTGATGGACGATGTGGGGAGATACGTGAAAGGAGACAGCATAGATTCTTTTGTTGATGGGCATGCCAGAGAAAAGGTAGTGCCACACGCAGAATTCGTAATAGTCGTAGATGAGATACTGGCTTCTTTTGAAGCATCTCAAGAGAGACTTCCCCACGTGTTTGACATGATAAGGGTAGAAGCAGACTCAACACCGATGACTGTCGAGTCTATCTATCGCATGAACGCGAGACTCGTATCCCTGGATATGTATGAGGCAGCAGTGCGGACACTCCGATGGGTGAACAAGAAGAGAGAAATATATGTTCTCCCTCCACATATAGAAGAGTTCCAGCGCGCGCTCTATCAGGTGCGCGCAGCAGATGCAGCAGAACCTGAGAAGACCATTGAGGTGAGGGTCCAGACAGAGCCTGATGCGGCTCCATCCATGAAAAGAAGGATTGTGAAGAAAGCCGTAAAAAAACAGACTACATCTACAAGAAAGACACCTCACGGATATTCATCTTACAGCAAGGTCAACACCCTGGTGACAAGGCTCCTCAGATATGATACATACGCAACGCTTAATGACCTGGATGAAGCGGTCGCTGAAAGAAACGTCTGTGAAGAGGGTGCACTCCTTGAATCCCAGTCAGAGAAGAGACCTATTAGGCTGACTGTGTACTATGAACTTCTCGGGATGGTCAATGAGGAAAAGAAGAAGAAAATAGATATGATCAGGGAGCAGAAACAGAAAAAAAGGGAGCGGCAACAGGCCCCTGAAGGGCAGGTCGCGTATTTCGCTTTCGAGGCACTTGTCAACCAGATTCTCAAGACGCATGACTATGCAGCCCTTAGCGCGATAGAAGATGAGCTGGTAGCGCACCGTGTATGCGGGACAAGGGAACTGGTAAATACCCATAGAAGAAAAAAATACTGTCCTGTAGAGCTATACGCAGGTCTTGTGATGCTCTTGACAAGTGAGACGACCAACAACCATCCTCCAATGAGCAGAGAGGTGCTGGAGATACTCAGGACACCGCGGGAATACAGCCCGGAAGAGCACTACCATATCGGGCAGATGCTCAAGCTGCCTGGATGCGAAGGGGTAGTCATAGAGAAGATAGAAAAGGACAAGATACTTGTCGCGAAAGACAAAGCGCCAGACGCTCTTGGAAGGAAAAATTCTAACCCGCAGATGCTGGTCGAGAACCGGCGATTCGAGCCTTACTTCCAGAGAAAACCCTCAAACGATCTTGACCTCTTCTAGGCAGATTGTGCCCGGCGCGCGTCTTCTTTTTTCTGTTTATACACGTCTGCCTCTGCCGGTCCACGGAGGATCTCAAGAATAGTCCGACTATGTTCTTCAACATCACTATACAATCGCTTCATCGCAGAACTCTCTGCAAAGTCAGGGTGGCACGCCCTGAGAGCAGCGTATGCGCAGACCTTGTGATAAAGATTATCGAACTGCTTTCTCGGCACTTCTGCAAACTGATCTCCCACATCCTCATCAGGATTGACTATCTTAGCTTCTATAGTATCACCCGTCCATACCAATGCGAAACCATGAACTGCTGTCGCCTGCAGGTATTCCCCAACCATACCGTATCTGACAATCATGCACTGAGGGGAAAGGGGGTGATATTAATACTTTATGTTTGTCTCTCTTCTCTGGCACCAGATGCGCCTGCGGGTCCATTGCTTCAGGAAGCTCTTTGTCGGGACCTCATCCTGTGAGATGACGCCGTATCTTGGTATCTTGCCGCTCTCTGCTATGAGGCCCACTGCAGATGCAGAGTCTGATGTCATGACCTGCATGGCAGATCGTCCGTTGCGCTGGTCTCCAAAGTTTATCAGGTCGTATTGGATGATCTTCTGCTTGCCGTCTTTTGGGATGCCATTTATGACCCATCTTGCGAGGATCACATCATCGCTTTCGTAGCGTATATCTCTTCCTATGAGCTCCTTTGAGATCTCAGCAGGTGACGCTACACACCCTTGTTTTTCCTTGCTGAGATATCCCAGGTCAAAAAGGGATTTCATTATCTCCCAATGGCCGTTGTACCTCAGTGTCTTGTACCACATCTCCCTTATCTTTCCCTCGAAGTTGTTGATTGTCCTACCAAGCCCTCCTGAAGTATGTGCTGCTTGAAGGCAGTTGAAGGGTTCGTAGAGTTCTACCCGTTCTATTCCAGTCATAGGCGCCACGTACTTAAGCCCGAACTCGTATATCACCTCACAGGGCTCTCTCAGTTCATTGAAGAGACCTTCTATGGAGAACACTTCCTTGTAGTTGAGGATTCCCTGCGGCTCTGTTGGAAGGCCGCCGCAGTAGACATGGACAGAGTCCACGTTGTCTGGTCCACCCATGCGGGTTATGCCATCCATGGCGACTATGCTTGCAGCGCCTGGTGCTATTCCGCACGCGGGAAATATCCTCGCCTTGTTGTATGCTGCTTCCTCATCCATCTCGAACTGATGGTCAACTATGGTGTTGTTCCCTCCAAGGTCGCACATTATCTTGCCTTGCTCTATCGCAACCTCTGTCACATAGAGGTTGCAGAAATATGGCAAGCAGCTGAAGATTACGCTTGCGTCTTCTGCTTTCTTTCTTAGGTATTTCACGTCTCTCGCGTCTGCCTTTTCTGTGGAGAGTCTTGCGTCTGCGATGCCTATGCTGGAGAGTCTCTTCTCCAGATCAGTCACCAGTTCCTTGTTCGTGTCCATGACGTGGACTTTTCTTGTCGTCTTCCTGCTCAGGAGATCATAGGCCATCTCAAAGCCGGTCTCGCCAGCACCTAGTATAAGATAGTGTTTTTGCATATTGCATCACCCCTACAGAAATCACCTTTAGCGAGTGTTTCTGAATGAGAAAGATTGGTTCTGGTTTATTTAAATAGGCTTGGGCAGGGAAATTTATCGATTTGCAAACAGGACAACAACTTATTTCTTTCTGGAGATATTGTCGGGACGGACACTCTTGTATTTTGCCTTAACTTCCTCATCTCCACAATTGCAGCTCTTGACACCCCAGTAGATAGCCCCGCCAATCACTCCAAGATAAGCTAGAGAAACTAATCCCTGAATGACCTCTCTCCTGTTCAAATCAAAAATTCTGTCATCATCATCGTCATCAACAATCTCTGCCTTGGTCAACAGATCATCGAAAAACGCCCCTATCAATTCAACCTGCCGCTCTTCAGGGGCATGAAGGACTATCCCCTTGAACTTCTCAACCCAGACATCTGTCTTGCCCCTGATGTTATAATCCTTGAACATCTCCCTGACTGCAGCTTCTACCTGCTTTTCGCGACCGTCCATCCGGGCGTTCTTAAGAATCTTGAAAATCGAATCGTCCAGCTCCACATCACGCATCAATTTCGGATTGGCCTTGACCCACTCTCTCACCCTATAATCTTTCAATTTGCTTATCCTATCGATGCCTAAAACTTCCCTGAGGGCATACCTGAACTCAAATATGGAACCAAACCGTTTCTCAGGAGAATTGATTGTCGCCTTGTCGCTGATTGAAAGCATACCCTTCTTATTTTCAGTATCTTTGCAGATGAGCAGAATGTCCTCTAGGATCACGCCCAGCGAATAGATATCCGAGCGCACAGATGCAAATTGTCTTCCTCCTCGCAGCACTTCAGGAGCAGCATATCTCGAGATTAATCGACTCTTATCTTCCAGTGAACTGTCCACAGTCTTTGCAGTCGTTGAGAGAGTCATGATATCTTCTGGCTCCAGTAACATCATGCCAAAATCAGCTATCTTTGCGTCGAGACTTTCTGCATCAAATAGGATATTTCCAGGGTGTAGATCCGCATGCGCCTTCACCTTCCGCCTGTAAGAATAATCCAGACCTGCTGCTATCTCGTCAACAATGCCGCAGACATTATTGATGCTCAAAGGAACACAATCCCTGATCACCGCGGCAAGGCTCGCATCCATCTTCTCCATGACATAATACGGACGCTGGAAAGGCATCCTATTTCCAGCATCATCGAACTGATCGATGTTCCCTGAACCATAGACCCTGACAATGTGGGGATGTTCCAAATCAGCCATCTTTTCAGCCTCCTGCCTGAAACGAACGGCCACATCCTGCCTGTAGCCTGACGAGATGCTGAGGAACTTGATGGCGACGTCCACACCTTCAGGAGACCGGGCGTTCCACACAGTGCCGAACGCACCATCGGCTATGTGATCCTTCACGACATATCTCTTGTCGTTGCATATCAGTTCAATTCCTTTCTTCATTATTAACACGCTTTCAAAATATGATTCGATCTTTTGCAGGAGTTCAGGATTGGCCGAAAATAAAGAAACGAAAGACCTGTAAAATCATCCTCGATGCCAAAACCTGTATTTCGCTATGTTATTGGGTTGGTTATGATCTACTATACCCACATTCCTAAACTTTGATTTCTTAAGACATACACCCCCGCCATTGAGTGTAGCTTTATTACCTTCTACACTTCCAGTTATTATCTCAAAATTTGACCCTATAAGAAAAATACCACCACCATAACCTGCTAAATTATTTTTTATCTGGGGCGCCCAGAAGGCACATGTTGATTTCCTGATCTCGACACCACCACCATAAAGACCACCTTCATTGCCTGATATCTCAGATCCCCTTAAAATAAGATTGGAGTCTGAAACACTCAAACCACCACCACCGCGTTCAGCCTTGTTCTCTGACAGCTTGCTTTTCTTAATCTCTACTTCTGAAGCAATAATACATATCCCCCCTCCAGCCATACCCTCTTTTTCTAAATTGGGCATGGCCCTTTGTTCAGGGATTGCGATGTTCTTACGCGCTGTTATATTGTATAGTTTAAGGCCTTTGCAGTTATGTACTACCAGACCTCCCCCACAAGCGCCGTATTCAGACCATTCAGGTCTCCAGTTAGCATCAAAAACCCTGTTCTCAGAAAAGCTTGCATCCTGCAGTACCAATCCATCAATCCCGTCGATATATGCACCGCCACCTCCAGTACCTGCTGAATTACCATACATGCCTAAACTTCTTAAGCTTGACATGCTACAATCTATGATTGCAAACCCTCCGCCCATATTAGCAGAATTATCCGTGAAAACACAAAAATCCATAGAAGCAGAAGTCTTGTATAATAAAACACCGCCACCTCTCTCTTTCAAAGACTTGACTTCTTTGCCTGTCTCATCTAACACTTCTCTCCTCGATCCACCTCGGATGATCTCACAATTCCTCAGGACAGAGTCTGCAGAATATTCTCCTGCTATGAGTATATTCTTCCATCTTATATCATCTCTGACTGGCTTAAAAACAATCTCCGGCCCCCTACTTCCCGCAGCCAGTAATGTACCGTAGCTTCTTATACCCCCCTCTGTCCCGAAGAGGATCTCGACTCCGGGCTTTATATCCAGGGTGCCGCCTTCACGCACCACAATGTCAAAATCAATAAAATACTTTCCAGCACGCAGTACAACATGATCCTTGACCTCCCTCAGCAAGCCCACATCCGCGACACCGCTCACCTGACAGGGCACACTATTCAAAAGATGGCTTGCATCCGCATCCTCGAATGAAGTCCGGATAGCCGAATCCATATCAAGCATCGAGGAGCATCTCTTCTTAACAGTCCTCATTGTTGCTGCATCTTTCACGTCCAGAAGGCCTTCTTTGGCAGGACCTCCTGAGCAGACCTGAAGAATATCCTCCAATACAACCCCTAACGAGTACACGTCTGAGCATTCTGAACTCTCCTTTCGACCACCTCTCAATACCTCCGGAGATGAGTAGATTGAAAATAACCTGCTCTTCTCTTCAAAAGATGGATGAGCAGTCTTAATGGAACCTGAAAAAACACCTTTTTCTTCAGGCTCTATCAGCATCATACCGAAATCAGATATCCTTGCAATCAATGACTCATCCAGCAATATGTTGCCTGGATGGATGTCTGAATGAGATATCATACCGTTTGCATACGCGTACTGTAAACCTGAAGATACCTGAAGAACCATCCGGGCCACCTCTTCTGGCCTCAATGTGACCCCAGAATCCAAAAAAGCCCTCAAGCTTTTCGGAAGCATCTCCATCACATAATATGGAATCTCCAAACCACCTCTCTCGTCCAAGCCTATGGATCCTGCATGATAGACGTCTAGAATATGCTCATGATTGAAACCGATCATCCGGACAGATTCTTCCCTGAACCTCTCAACCATCTTAACTTCAGGTAGGAATGCTTCTTTGAGGAACTTGATGGCAACATCCACACCTTCAGGAGACTGTGCTCTCCAGACAGTGCCGAACGCGCCGTCGGCTATGTGATTCTTCACCACGTATGTCTTCTCATCGCATATGAGTTCGAGTCCTTTCTTCATTTTAGCATGCTTTCAAAATATGATCTGTCTTTTGCAGGGGATCTAGTCCCTGCGCTTACCTAGATTGTACCAACGACGATGGTACCAACGACGATTAAAAACGTTTCCACCCTTGTTCTTCTTTATCTCACATTCCACACGGTCCAGCTTATATCCCTCAACAATATTGCCAGCACAAAATATTCCACCACCTTTATCTGCCTGATTGTTAGTTATCCTGCTTCTCGCCACTGTAGCTCTTGATTGGATAAGCGCAATACTGCCACCACATGATGCCTTATTATTTTCAGACTCCAATCCTGAAATAGTCACACCATCTGATTTGTAAATGAACAGCCCGCCTCCGTGCCTCGCTTCATTACCGTCTACCCTGCTTTCTTCCAACGATAACCTGCTATCCCAGCAGTGCACACCACCACCCTCACCACCTGCCGTGTTTCCCTTGATCGACATCTTGTAAAATCTTGAAAGCTGCTCAGGATCCTGCCCATGACAACTCCCAAGGTATACCCCGCCACCCGGACCTTTTGATGAATTTTCACTGATTTCACACCCTTTTGCAACCAGCCCACTCCTTTTAGCATATACACCACCACCCTCACCGTCTGATGTGTTTCCCGATATGTCAGATTCAAGGACTATTTTTGAATCAGAAAGAGCTAAACCACCACCGTAGTTTGCCTTATTCTCTCTTATTTTTGAGTTGGATATTCTCAGCTGCGTGCACTTTGTAATGTACACTCCCCCACCTCCATCATCACTGATGTTTCCTGAGACAATCAGGTTCTGCACATCCAAGAGATTACAATCCTGTAGATACACACCACCACCCTTTGACGCAGAATTCCCTGAAATGACATTATAGCTTATGAAAGGACTCTCGACACCTAAAACGGCCAGACCGCCCCCATACTCTGCATGGTTTTCAGTCATAGAACAATGGCGCAACAAAGGAGTACAACCCATTATAAGCACGCCTCCGCCAACAGCATACCTCGCTTTTTCGTCTTTAAGACTTTTCACTAAGTTCCGCACCATATCTAAACTCAAATAATCTGCATCAAAACCGGAGTTTTCAATTTTGTCAGGGGTGGGTTCACCATCTTTAAAAAGTTCTTCAATCTCTTCCAGAATCTCTTTCATATACGGAGTCAATTCCTTTATCTCCTTTAAATAGCGCTCATCCTTTCCTGTGATGTGATGCTTGAGTACGCCCTTCCCGCCACCGCCACTTATGTCACAATAGACTAGTCGAGACCCTGAAGCGCCTGCACCTCTTAATGTTATGTTGTTCCAATTCACCTCAGGATGCATCGCTTTAAACGTGATGTGCTCATCTTCATTGCCTGCTGCGAGAAGTTTCCCTTCTGATATGATTCCCCCATCTTTACCGAAACGCAATACAACTCCCGGTTTCAGCTCGAGAGTCCCTCTCCTCTTTATCACGATATCAAAATCAACATAATATGCCCCCTTCTCAAGGGTCACGTAGTCACTGACGCAGCTCAACCTACCTTCAAGGTTCTCCCCCTGTGCAGATATCCTACTCCTGTACTCATCTATCGACGGAACCAGACTTGCAGGGACTTTATTCCGTTTCCTTTCGATGTCTGACCTGAAAGAGACCTGACTGCCAATCGAATCTCCCGCATCAACCGCTTCAAACAGGTCATACAACCCAAATTTTTCCAATCTCTTCCGAGTCACAACCCTTGAAGCACCTTTTTTTATGGTAAGCTCAAGATCATCCAAGAAATCTGAAAGGTTCTTCGGCCTTTCGGACCTGTCAAGCGATGCTGCCCTTGTAATCAAAGACATGGCTTCAGCAAACATCTTGTCTTTCTGCGCATCCTTGGCACATAAAGACAGTATATCAAACCCGATCCTGCCAAGCGAGTACATATCTGAAAGAGGTGTGGAAGAAGCCCTACCCCCGATGCGAAGCTCAGGCGCTGCATAGACAGATACCAGCCGGTCTTTTTCCCCTATCGTCGGGTCGATCGTCTTCGCAGAGAGGGGAAGATTCTTCAGGACATCAGGCTCAAGGAGCATCATTCCAAAATCTGCCAACTTTGCGTCAAGATTCCTGTCGAGCAGCACGTTTCCAGGATGGATGTCTGCGTGTGCACGCACACCATTAAGGTATGCGTATTCAAGACCTGCACCCATCTGAAGCAGGATCCCCGCAGCCTTATGCAGGGGGAGCGGCTCACCTTTCTTCAATACCTCTGCAAGGTTTTTATCCAGCAGCTCCATCATATAATATGGCACTTTCCGCCCTTCAGAACAATCACTCCCAACACCCTGCACGCTGACCACGTGCGGATGGTCAAACTTCGCAAGCTTACGGGATTCTGCCTCAAACTTACCTGCAACATCGGGGCCCATCCCTTCTGCCAGCTTCAGGAACTTCACAGCCACGACCAATCCACTGTCTGATGTCGCTTTCCAGACAGTGCCGAACGCGCCGTCGGCTATGTAATCCTTCACGACATATCTTCTGTCGTTGCAGTTTATCTCTAGGCCTTGTCTCATCTCTACTCACCAAATTCTGAATATATCAGGATGTCGTTGACCACACCTTTCGCACTGCTGACAGGCGCCAGGTCCAGGCGGGACAGGTCGTTCCCTGAAGCGCGGGCTTTCCTGTATACCTGGCTTCGCGGATGACCTCCTCGCTCGCTCGCCAGCACAACCATGCCGCCTAGCATGTCGCTCCTGAACGAATATATCTTCATATCGGCCGACACAGGGCTCACTATACCCTGCTCTTCCATCTCGCGCAGGACCAGCCTGTTGCCTTCGGAGTAAACTGTATGCGTCCCGCCGAAAACGTACTGCACGTCGATGAAATTGACATCCTGCGCAACATCCTTGTCTATACGGTGACTATATGCTCCGCTTCCCTGGCGGAACCTGAGTATCTCTCCAGGCTTTGCTGTCGCAACCATGCTTATACCTGCTGCATCCCTGAACACCCTGAACTGCCTTATCTTCAATCCTGTGCTGTAGCTGGCCACTTCACTGGGCTGATTCCCGTCGAGCACGTTCTCAACGATACGCGTGCCTTCTGCGTAGAACAGATGCCCACCCTCTGCCTGCACATGCCCTGAAAAACCAGGAGGCATGTTCGGCAACACACTCTCAAGACGGTCGCCCCTTGCCTGCAAGAGCCCTTCCTTCCTCGACGAGGCAAAGATGTGATCATCTAATGTGCAGCAACCATTCAACCGGACACGTCTGCTTCCGGACCTGTACTGACGAACTCCCCCAGGGTCTGTCGGGTCTATGATGGCAAGACTACCAACATTGCATGTTGCAATCATAGGCCTGCCTTCCACATCTATGTTCTTCATGTACAATACCCTGTCAGAGACAGGAATCGGGTCACGCACCTCTGAGAAATCCTCGAACGGATATGTGAAGTTGAAGAAATGCAGCCAGTCCTGGCCGTCCTCTTCCTTTATCGGGACCACCAGCTCCTTGAAGTACCTTGGAGTGTCTGCAATCCCTGTATCCGATCCTTTCGACCGCAGGTAAGCGCGTATCTTTCCCTGGCGCAGGGCCAGGTGTTCCAGGGTATCTGAACAGGCCCTTACAGTCCTTCTGTATTCTTCCTTCTCAGTGTCGTCGAGAGATTCTATGTATTCCATCACAGGTAACGCGCCCTGCCCCCGGAATATCGAGGGGAGACCCATGAACACCTGCGCATCACCAGGATAGTCAGGCACAGGATATGACACTGTGCAGACATCCCTCCTGTTACCTGCAGCGCGTATCATCTCAAGTATGGCGTTGACTGTGTTGTCTGACGTGGAACCCAGATCCTCGAACAGGCCGAAAGGCCTGCGTTTCGCCTTCACAGCAATATCCTGCAGGACTTCCCTTGTCACTCCCTTGAGTTCGTCCAGCCTCTTGCGTTCACCTCCGACAAGAGCGCTGCACTGCGACAGGACAGGGAACATCCTTGGATCATGCGGACCATACACTACCACCTGCAGGTCATCAGGAAAGACCTCCCTCTTCTTCAGCTCGTCCCGGACAAGCTGCCTGAAGCGCATGTTATCAACGTGGTTCATACCTATTATCTGGCCAGGCTCAGGCAATGCATTCCTTGCCCTGATGTAAGCCTCATTGAAGAAGAAGGCCAACTCATCAACAGGGTTTGAGCACATCACAAGCGTGCTCTTTGATTCCAGCTCCCCAAATATCCTGCCATAATCTACAGCAAGATCTATGTTCGCGTCAAACATCCTCTGCCGGGCATCGGGAGGAACTGATTTCAGCTTCTCTCTTGAGACTCCCAGGCCGCGGCCGAAGCAGAAGAATATCATGTCACAGGCATCTGAAATGATGCGCATGTCGTTTTCAATGATTCCTGTCTTAGGGATCAGGTATTTTTCGCGCGCGGATCCAGTCATCGAGTCCCTCACGACACTCCCTTCCAGCTTGGCGTACTTCTGCTTCTCGCTTAGATACACCTGGCTCACCAATGCTGAATCGCCAGCTGCCTTGGCCAGTGTCATACCTAAAGAACCGGTCACCCCGATGCCTACTATGCCTAACACAATGTCATCAACACCCATAAAAACCCCCTGAAATCACTGTATTTATTTAAAAAGTAACCTAGTTTCATTTAAATATTTTTCCCTGTAGGGTAGTAAACGTATTTAAATACGGGGAAAACATTTATAAACTCATTTAAATGAATAATCTGAACAGAATGCAAGAAGAAACTCTCCGTGTGCTTGAAAATATAGGTCTCTCAAAGAACGAGGCCAAGGTCTATTTCACCCTGATAAAGACCGGACTTGCGACAGCTACAGAGATCGCAAAGGAAAGCAAGCTGCACAGGCCAAATGTGTATGACTCTCTCAAAGCACTGATCGAGAAAGGGCTGGTCTCACACATCATAATCGAAAAGACAAAGAGGTTCAAGGCAGCAGAGCCGAAAAGACTGGGAGTTCTCATGAAACAGCGGGAACTCGATCTCCTGAAGGTCATACCAATGCTCAATCTGGAGGCAAAGCTGGCGAAGAATCCGGAATCCGTGGCAGAGGTGCATCATGGACTCAAGGCATTCAGGACATGTCTATTCAACCTGCTTGATTACCGAAAGCCATTGTTCGCGTTCGGCATCCCAAAGATAGTGCCGAAGCTACTCGCACCTTTCATATCACAGTTCCACAGGGAACGGATAAAACGGAAGGTGATGTTCAGGCACATCTACAACGAGGATGCAAAGGACAGGATAAAATACCTGAACACAGTACAGTATACAGAAGCAGCTTATCTTCCTGAGCGCTTCAACAGCCCGGTGTCAACAATAATCTGCGGTCCAGAGGTGTTCATCGTAAGATGGGATCCCGTCGTTTTCACACGGATAATCGATGAGAGCCTTGCCAGGACATATCAGGCATATTGCGAACATCTTCTTGACGTTGCTAAGAAGAGCTAGGCCGCCAGGCGGTCTATCACTGAAAGCGTGTACCCTATCAAAGAGCCGTCGAGCTTCATGTTCCTGATGTGCACGAACAGGCTGCCGCCTTCTGATGATTTGCGCATCACAGACCCTATGCTGTTGAGATATTTTTTCTCTTCAACGTCGAGTCTGCTCATGGAAGACATGTGAGTCACAGCATTCCTGAAGCGGACATTCATCGATCCTGCCCCTTTTCTCTCATCTATATAACAATCCTCTATCTGCTTGGTCCTCCTGCTTGGAGGGCTCTCCTCAGCAACAGCGCTCGTGAAAAGAACATAGGTGTTGTCTGGGGGAAGATTCCTGGTCGTGTCACGCCGTCTTTGTCGCCTGTATGTCGATTGTTCTTCTCTTGATTGTGAAACAGACTCTGCGATTGTTGACTTGACCTTTTCCACGTCCTTCTTTATGTACTCTGTGTTTGACTCCACTTTTTCCAGCCTTTTGGATGTCTTTGCAGACTCTTCAGCGATGCCTTTCATGTAGCCACTTGCAACACTATGCTGCATGCGCGATTCTTCCCTGACTTCGTCGATGTGCTCATGGATATCCCTTGTAGCAGCCACGCTCTTACTCACGGATGTCTTTGCAGACTCTTCAGCGATGCCTTTCATGTAGCCACTTGCAACACTATGCTGCATGCGCGATTCTTCCCTGACTTCCTCAATGTGCTCATGGATACCCCTTGTAGCAGTTACAGTCTTATTCACAACAGCATCAAGAGCTATGACCGTCTGCCTTGTGGCGACCACCTCTTCCTTTACCTGTGACACTTCCTGCTTCACCTCTTTCACGTCCTGCTTCACCTCAGAGACCCTACCATCGACAACGTCAATCCTCTTATCAGAGACTTGTTTTGATTTCGCGACCTCCTTGTCTGCATCAATCTTCTTTACCTTCAGCTCATGGTCCCTTTGATATGACCTTTCTGCGGCGTCTCTTCTCCGCCCGATCTCTTTATTACATTCTCCAAGATAATTCCTGAACCGATCATCAAGGTCGCCAAAATCTTTGGGCGGCGTCGAAAGCAGCGAGTATGTCTTTCTCAGATCATCAAGGGCCCTGATGCCCTTGTTTATCCTCAGCACATCAGTACCAGGGTCTGAAGTCAGGGAGATATCATCCAGTTTCCGCAGCTCTTCCAAAAGCCGCGTCTTTGCCTGACTGTAAGCAGTCTTCAGTATACGGGCTGCGCGCGGTCTTGTGCTCCTGTAATCCGCAATCAACGACGACAGGAACAATGTGTTGTCATGATCTCCCAGATGTATCTCAGGACCTAGCTCAATCCATGAAAGCCTGCACACATAGTCCTCATCAGCAGAAACCGGCGTGCTCTCCAGGAAATCGAGAGCGGCCTTGTCCTGTGTGGTGGAGCACTCAAGCATCCTTTTTTTTGATTTCAGCTTCCTGAACAGCTTCCTGTTCTTCAGGGAATTGAGCTCGCTGCCGAAAGCATCAAACAGCTTCAGCCATGCACTGACGTCATAGGAACTCCTCAACTTACCCTTGTGGGCAAAGCGCTTCGGGAGCTCCTTGACAGAGTCCCTCAAGATGGCAAGTTTCACCTTATACTGGTTGATGTCCGCCTGCGAGTCTGCCTCTTTTGCATAGGATGCCACAAGCCTGTCAAATTCAGGCATGCGTTCAAGAAGTTCCTTGTTGAATCTCAAGGCACATTCAATGTTGTTGTCTATTATCTCATGAAGACCGTCGCTGCCTTTCTGAGGATTGACATTCGCCACCAGGCTTGTGTAGAGCTTACAGTGTGAGGCAAGCCGCTGGCGGCCTTCTATAGAATCTTCATAAGGCAGGCAATCAGACATCATATATATCTCGCTCTTCATGTCTGCTGCGAGCGACTTCACAAGGGTGGTGGTGTCCTGCAGGAAACCCAGGATATCCTGCTTCCCTTTCTTCCCGACGAGAGCTTCCAGTGAGGGCCTCTTCTCTGCGCCGCACATCTTGTGCAGTGTCGAGTAGTAACCACCTTCAATGACCTGCCTGTATAAGGTCACTGTCTTGCCTGCCAGTGAGAGATACTCTTCATACGACCTGTTCGGCCCGACCTGCTTTCTCAATGAATTGACCTGGTTGTGCAATCCAGGCATCATCTGCAATGATTCCTCCAGACGTGACAGCTCAGGGGATTTTAGGGGGGCTGATGGAAACTTGCGACTATTCACTTCAGATGCACCATCAGTGCGCTCTCCGTGGCTTGTTGCAATGTTTTTATCCATCAACCCTCTCCCCTCACGAATAATCCGGCTTGTCCTCCAGAGACTTCCTGTCCTTGTACTGCTCGACATGCTCCAGAAACCTTTCTTCGTCGATACTGTAATCATTCCCGGACAGCACATTATCAATCACACTCCCGACCATGCTCCCGATGACCTGCCTCAGGTCACGCGCGACAAAACGCGCTCCATTGTCGTGGACACAATACTCTGCTACTGATGCCGGGTCCACTGAACTGAATATACCTGTCTTTGACTGTGAAGAATACCTGTCCATGTATAACCCTATTATCCTAGACTGTGTCTCGATGTCAGGCGCAGGAAACGGCAGGACATTGAACCTTGAAAGCACTGCCTGCGAGATGCACTGCACGCTGTTTGTCCCACCTATCACCATAAGACCTGGAACCTGGTTGCCTTCCCCTGTGTTGCTCGTGAATGTCTCAACGACCTTGTCATCCTCCTTTGAGCTGCTCCCGAAGCGCGCCCGTACCATCGACGTGATCTCATCTATGTACATGACAGCAATCCTTGCGGCACCTTTCCTTATGATGTCTCCCGCCTCGTTGAACTTCTTTTCAATGTTCAGCATCGCACCGTCGTGATACGTGCTTCCCACACTGCTCAGGCTCACCTCTACAAAAGGGATGTCTGCCTGCGCGGCAAAAGTCTTTGCTATCTTTGTCTTCCCCGTCCCTGGCGGCCCGTAAAGCAAGGTATTAGGGACTATCACAAACATGTCCTGGGTCATCTCCAATACCCTGTCAAGATTCTCGATGCGCGACTGGATGTTCTGGAAAT
>JBHPEY010000008.1:0-49922 GCA_042576705.1 Nanobdellota archaeon
AGCTGGCGCTCAACAAGGCACTTAACGTGCGAGGCTCACCAGCAGTCTTTGTGGAAGGCACAGCCTACGGCGGCACCAGGACTCCGAGAGGCTACGCAGACTCATTGTGCACGGGTTTTGATACGCAGCCAGATGAATGCGGCGCAACAAAGCTGGGTACCTTGAGCGGCGACGCGTCAAGCCCTGCAGCGACCGCAGGCGGATGCGGCTAGAGAAACAACAACTTAATTTTTTATTTTTTTGATATATTTTTTAATGTTATCTTATTCTAGAAGAACAGAAAACACGAACAAATAGACAACCCCGTCTAATAAATAAACAGCTTTCGACATAAATAGATAGATCAGATGCGCAGTAGTGACTACATTGGATCGAAAGCTGTCTAAACTCAGGTAAGCGCAGCCTCGAACAAGCCTGATTACGGATTTAGCTGCTTTACTAGATTATCATATAGCAGCAGAGTTAGTAATCAGGCTTGTGTCTGTCAATCTTCCTGAAGATAGAGCAGCTTCGGTGCTAAATACGCAACTATCATCATAACAACAAGCACGGACTACAACCAAAGCTGCATTAAGAATTCAAAAAAAACCACTCCTCGAACAAAAACCTACTCCACAAATACCTTCTTCCCTGTATCCACATCAACACCAGAGACCCTCTTACCAACAGTCTTTATCTTGACATTCTTGCCCCGGCTCTCCACAACATCCCCGACCTTATAATCCCGTATCTTGAACAGCACAGTGACCCGGTGCACCTCTTTGCTTGTCATCTTGTTCCGCGTGAATAGCTTTGATGAGATTGTAAGCTCACCATTGAACCGCTGCTGAAGCCTCTTGCCCAGGGCGCGCAGATACTTCGCAGAACTCAGCTTCATATCAACATTCTTCCCCTTGACAATCTCCTTTGCTACGCTCACCTGATTATCAACGATATCCTTGCGCACATAATCAACCACATCCTTCCCGACATTCCGCAGCTGCAATGTCCCCTCAAAATACTCTGTCCCTGCCTTGCAGCATCTGTCACAATAAGTGAACTCTATCCAGCCAGGTATGATGAAGTCCTGCCCTTCAACAGATACCTCCATCTCCAGCTCCTGTTTTACACCAGGCTTGTTCACCAGTTCCTTGTGCCGCGGTATCACCTCAAGCGGGATTTCCCGGGGATTCTTTATCTTAGTGCGCACAGCCTCAACAATCCCTTCATCAACATCATCAAAACTTCGCCATTGGAACTTCACCATGAACTTGTCACAATCCACGCATTTCTTGACAACGACATCCTTGAAGCTGAGCCCGAGCTCATCCTCAGCGCAATCGCTGCAGAAAACACCCTTAATACCCTTCTTGCCGCATTTTGGACAGAATGCCATGCCCATTATTCTGACCGAAACCTATATTAAGCTTTCCCCAAAAAAAGGTGCTATGGGCAAGCTTACAAAGAAGAAGTTGAAGCATTACTGGAAGAAGACATGGCACTTCATCTGGGAGGATGACAGCTGGCTGAGCTGGCTTGTCAACATAGTGCTCGCATTTGTCCTTATCAAGTTCGTGGTCTACCCTGTACTGGGAATTGTACTGGCGACATCACACCCTATCGTTGCGGTGGTATCAAGCTCCATGGAGCATGACGGCAGCTTTGACGACTGGTGGGAGAGCCGGGCGACATGCGGCAGCAAGGAATGTCTGCAGGGAGAATTCTATCGTGACCTGGGAATCTCAAAGGATGAGTTCAGGGGTTTCAGGTTCGAGAACGGGTTCAACAAGGGAGACATCATGGTGCTCTACGGCACAAAGCCAGAGAAAGTCAAGATGGGTGATGTGGTTGTTTTCATGGCTAACAGGCCTGACCCAATAATACACAGGGTGATAGAGACCAAGAAACAGGACTCACAGTACACATTCACGACCAAGGGAGACCACAACACTGCAACATTCTATTTCGAACAGAGCGTCCCTGAAGAGAATTACATAGGACGCGCAGTGCTAAGGATCCCTTACCTTGGTTACATAAAGATAGGTTTTGTCAATCTGCTGATGTACTTGAATATAATGTAAATTTGGGGGTATAAACTATGATTCAATTTTGTCCAAAGTGCAAATCGATACTGAGACCAAAGAAAGAGAATGACAAAGTCATCATGTTCTGTTCCTGTGGCTACACAAGCAAGCCAAAAGGCGGCTCGATAAGAGAAGAGAAGAAAAAGCCAACAGAAGAAGTGGATGAGGTCCCGATAATCGAAAAGGAAATCGAGGTCCTTCCAGTAGCAAAAGAAGAGTGCCCTGAGTGCGGCAATATTGGCGCATATTACTGGCTAGTGCAGACCCGCTCTGCAGACGAAGCCATGACCAAGTTCCTGAAGTGCACAAAATGCAAGCACACCTGGCGCGACTATGATTGAGCACACAAAGATGACCGAAATCGTTGACCACATCACCGACAACACACTTAAGATAATAGCCAAACCGAATTCTCCAAAAACAGCGGTCATCGGATGGGATGATAACAAGAAAGCGCTACGGATAGCCATCGCGGCAGTGCCTGACAAGGACAAGGCAAACACAGAACTTCTCAAGTTCCTGAAGAAGCAGACGGGGAAAAGATGCGAAATTGCTTCAGGCTCCAGGTCAAGAGAGAAGATAATCAAGTTTTTCTGAAAGCTATACGATTATTTGGATTTACTAGCCACAATATACTCGTCAATTAGAACGTCCACTTCGTCCCTTACTTTATAGGTCTCAGCCAGCTCAAGCACTTTCTTCCTGACAGCGTCCTGGTATCTGTCCAGCCGCTTCCTTGCAGGAGATATTGAGAACCTACCCTCTCCTTTGTACCCTGCTATATGTGCGAGCATGACTACCATCGTATCAGGACCCTTTGTCGAAGGATCCCAGTTAAGACGTTCCTCAAGAGGCACGCTCGGATCAAAGAATACCCTGTCATAGTCCTTTCCGACTTCATGCGTCCTCTCGACAGTCTCAGGGGTGAACCAGATTATCTGGTCTGCAGCCTGGACTATCCTGCCGACCATGGTATCAGGTCTGGGGCAGTTAGGTGTGTATTCTCCACTCCAATAATCATGCGATAGTACTGCCCCGACCACATATCTTGAGGCTCCATTAATCCCATGTGACCTGCAGAATGTCTCTGCTCTTTCTGCTCCATCCTCTGCGTGCGTATCCTGGTTGCAGCGGAGTTTATCCCCTGTAAGATCATCGAATCGGCCGCAATCATGCAGGACGCTGGCAATCTCGACTGCAGATACTGCGTTTATAAGGGGTTCAGAAGGGTCAATATCTGCACCTTCAGAAATCAAGCAGGACCTCTCGTCATCGTTGAGCTCGCCGATAAGCGAAATTGCGTTCTGCCTCACGTCAAATCCATGACCAATCCCATGATGCCAGTTATCGATGAAGCCTTGGACCCAACGGGAACCGTCGAAAACGCTTTCTAGCGATCGCTTCCAGTCCTCAGCAGGCATGTTGTGAAAGTCAGCCGTCTTTTTCATGACATCATGATCCCTGCAGGTAATATATATTACTTACCATTCAGTAATTTGTCAAACAGAAGATACAATCCACGTGTCAGCGTATCTCATTTATTATCTCATTTACCTTATTCTCAAGTTCTGCAATAGTGCCAGAATTATCTATAATATAATCAGCGAGTTTCATGCATTTCCCGACTTCCTGTCCCCCACCGCCTTTTATCTCCTTATTATCGATTTCCGCAAACTCCTCAAACGTCTCAGGATCCCCATGACGTTTTCGCAGCCGGAGCCGACGATAACGCAGCTCCTGCGGGGAATCGACACCGATCAGCACGAACCTGAAATCAGGATTCTCCATCTCATGCTCGCGGAACAGGTAGAGCTCATCAAACTCCCGCAGCCCTTCAACAACAAAGATGTGCGCACCCTTGAGGATATCCTTGCGGATGTGATTGAGCACCTTTGCCCCGAGTATAGAGAAATCAGGACTCTCCTTCCGCAGGTCTGCCCCAAGCTTGCCGAGGCTGCGGCGATTCACCTCAATCCCACGCTCTTTTGCTACCTGACGTATCTCAGCTGAGAAAGAGTGATGCGCAAATCCCTTCTTGCGGAATATCTCTGCTGTCCTCCCTTTCCCCGCGCAGATAGGTCCGGTTATACCGACTATCATATTTAAAGCAGAAGGACTTTCCATTTATAAATATGGCGCTACTCGTCCATGTATTCGCCGCGCCCATGCGCCTTCATCCAGTCATCATAATTACCTTTTCCAGGGATGATATTGCGCACACCGCCTTTAGGCTCATCCACATCTCCAAAATACCGCGGGATGACATGCATATGCAGGTGATGCTGTGTCCGACCCGCAGCCTCGCCCTCATTGATGCCTATATTGTACCCATCAGGAGCGAACTCAGAATCGATGATGACCTTGACCTGCTGTGCAAGACCATGCATCTCCGTGACCTGCGAAGCAGACAGACCAAAAAAGGAATCGATATGGTCCCTGGGGGCAATCTCACAATGACCCCTAGTCACAGGTATATCATCCCACCGCGCATAGAAATTATAAGTCTCAAGAAATATCTGCCCATCATCAAGGCTCTGGGCATCACAGAAAAAGCATTTTTTTGCATCTGCCATTCTCACATATTCTCATACTGCTCCACAGAAGCATCCAAAAGCTCAAATTTCACCCCTGCTTTCTTGAGAAGGTCTGGTGTCTCATTCGCTCCATGATATCCCTTTGCGCAGACAACCCTTTTGATGCCTGCATTGATCACCATCTTGGCGCAGTTATAGCAGGGAGCGAGTTTGGCATAGAGTGTTGACCCATCAACAGCAACACCGTTTCTCGCAGCAAGGGATATAGCATTGACCTCTGCATGTATTGTCCGGACACAGTGCTGTGATACAGAGCCGTCCTCATGTATCATCTTCTTCATCTTATGTCCCACATCATCACAATGTGCAATCCCCATGGGAGAGCCAACATAGCCTGTCGCGAGTATCCGCTTGTTCTTCACGATGATCACAGCAGTCCTTCCCCTGTCGCAGGTGGCCCTTTTTGACACTGCGTCCACAATACCCATGAAATACTCATCCCAGCTGGGCCGCACATAGACCGGCAGCTTATCAGCTTTCTTCCGTAGGTCCTTCTCAAGCCGGTCCATCTTGCTATTCAGTTTATTCAACGTCCCATCATTGGAAAGGACAATCTTAGCCATTGCAACAACATTCGAAAGCTGCTGCCCGGACCCTTCCTCAGCACACTCCAGCTTCTCCTTAGCCTTCAGTTCAGTCAGGGTCGTCGGATCCTTCTCCCGGTTCCGCTTCTTTATCCTCCTGAACCGCTCAGCAAGTGGTGTCCTAACCTCGATAAGGAAAAAATGCCCATGCTTCATCAGCGCTCGCGCCTCTGCAGGGTGCCTTATCGACGTAATGACATAATCACCTTCTTTCTCCTTCAGCTTCTTGTATGCTCTTTCCCCCAGCACACCATGGCCGTAGGCATCTCTCAACTCATTACCGACACTTATCAGGTTGTCCCGTGTCTTCTCTACACCCCTTCTATCCAGCTCTTCACGAAGAAAATCAGAAAGCGAGATGTGTATGAAACCCTTTTCGTCAAGGTACTCTGCAACAGAGTCCTTCCCAGAACAATACATACCAGTAACACCTATTATCATGAACCGAACGAAATCCTTTTTTTATTTATACCTTGTGTTGTCCAGAATCAAGGACAAACTCACCACACCCATTTTCATTTATAACCTCTTATGGTGGGGGTGCTTCAGGCTCTGCCTGACGGCTTGCCGAATCTCTGATTCGGGAAGAGGAACCGAATTTTTCTCAAAAATTCGGTGGGGGCGGGCCACCTCATTACTGAAGCTGCGGTTCGTGCAGATAACAATTTATAAGCCAATATAAAGGACAGAAAACTATTTATACGCCACAAAAACCTAACTCAACTCAAGGTGATGCGTACATTAAAAGAGAGGGATCCTAGTATTTTCTCCGTCGTGAAAGACGAATTATCCAGACAGCAGAATGGCGCTGAACTCATAGCCTCTGAAAACTACGTCTCAAAAGCTGTAATGCAGGCCATGGGCTCAGTCCTAACAAACAAATACAGCGAAGGCTACCCAAGAAAAAGATACTACGCAGGAAACGAGCACATAGACATCTCAGAACAACTGGCCATAGACCGCGCAAAACAACTATTCGGCGCAGAGCACGCCAATGTACAACCCCATGCAGGCTCACAAGCCAACATGGAGACCTACTTCGCACTCTTAGAATTAAAAGACAAGATATTAGGCATGGACCTGGCACACGGAGGCCACCTCACCCACGGCAGCAGCGTAAACTTCTCAGGAAAGTTCTACAACTTCACCAGCTATGGTGTAGACCCAGAGACAAAACTGCTGGACATGGACGAAGTAAGAAAGGTAGCGCTAAAGGAAAGACCAAAACTGATACTATCAGGCTTCAGTGCCTACCCAAGGAAACTGGACTTCAGCGAATTCCGAGATATAGCCGATGAGATAGGTGCCTACCACATGGCAGACATAGCCCACATTGCAGGATTGATCGCAGCAGGACTGCATAACGACCCGATACCACACTGCGATGTAGTCACGACAACAACCCACAAGACCCTGCGAGGCCCAAGAGGCGCACTGATACTCTCAAAGCAAGAAGACCGACTGAGGCCAGACGACAAGAAGAACCTGGCAAAGAAGATAGACTTCGCAGTCTTCCCAGGTATGCAAGGCGGCCCGCTCGACCATGTCATAGCAGCAAAGGCAGTATCCTTCGGTGAAGCACTCCTGCCAAGCTTTGTAGATTACCAAAGACAGGTCCTCAAGAATGCAAAGGCACTAGCAGAATCCCTATTAGACAACGGCATAGAGCTGGTCTCAGGCGGCACAGACAACCACCTCATGCTGATAGACCTCACAAAGACAGGTCTAGGCGGCAAGGAAGTAGAAAAAGCACTGGACGAGATCCACGTATTCACCAACAAGAACATGATACCCTTCGACACAAGATCCCCCTTCAACCCGTCAGGCATACGCCTAGGTACACCCGCACTCACATCAAGAGGATTCAAGGAATCAGACATGAAAGCAGTAGGAGAATGTATAGCAAAGGTCATAAACCGCTTTGAATCTCCAGAAGTACGCCCAAGAATCAAAGAGGACATATTAGAACTCTGCAGCAGGTTCCCCATATATGAAGGTCTTATCGATTAGACGCTGCTCATTTTTCGAATATTGATTTGATATTCTCATCGAGATCCTTATGCTTAAGGGTTACGGCAAATTCTTCCAAAGCCATCAGTATAATGACCAAAGCAGAGATGTAAGTCAATATCAGACTATACCCGAATATCAATGCGTGGGTTATGAAGATAGCTAGGACAATCATTGCGAGCTTATTGGAATACATGTGAAATTCAGGGATTCTTCTATACTTTATGGTTGCGAATGCCAACACAATGAGGAAAAGTATCACGACTACAGATACGAGCAGCAGATTCTCTCGTAGCAGATCTGGAAGCAATATGGGCAGCCAGATGATTATTGAGAGCGCAAGCAGATTATCAGCGACAGAGTCATATTTGGCGCCGAATTTGGTCTCTTGCCCGAGCCTTCTTGCCAGGAATCCATCCAGAGCATCTGTTAAAAACGCAAAAACAAGAAGCACCCCGACAATCTTGTTCTCCCTCCGGAGCGCAAAATACCATGTCACCCCTAGAAGCAGCAATCTCATTGTTGTTACCAGGTTTGGCAGGTTGTAGCGATTTTCGTTCTTCATGAAAAGGTAGACTCATGCTGATTATAAAAAGTTTGTCATACATAGGCTAATGGCTCTTTTTCTGATAAGAGGTCTTAATATCCGCGATAAGGAATATCGACCCACACACAAGAATAAGATCGTTCTCCCCAGCAAGCCCCTGGGCATGCGCAAGCGCTTCCACAGGGTCCCGTATCTTGATACATTCTATCCCCTTAGGCACCTCCTCGACAGGAAGACGACGTGATATAGTAGACTGCGTAAATATCATGACATCATGCGGAGGAAGAAGGTTCAGCATCTCATGGTACTTCTTGTTCCTGCTGACTCCAAAGACGATTATCAACTTCCCATGATCAAGCCCAGCCACATACTGCGAGATCGCATCTATCCCTGCAGGGTTATGCGCGCAGTCCAGCAGCACGTTCTTCTCCACAAACTCCAGACGCCCTGGCCAGGATACCTCTTTAAGCCCTGCCCGAATATCATCCTCACCAACACCAAGCTGCCGGGCAACCTCAACTGCAATCCCTGCATTCTGCCTCTGGAAACCGCCCTTAAGAGAAGTCTCATAATCACTCTCACCAGCCACGACAAGGTTAGCTCCCCTCTTCTCCACAGTCTCCTTGATAGTGTCCATCACACCGGCATTAGCCTCTGTAGTCACCACAGTCTGCCCATGCTTGATGATATTGCACTTCTCCCAGGCGATCTTCTGAAGGTCATCCCCAAGGAGATCAGTATGGTCCATAGACACCTTAGTGATCACAGACAACAAAGACTCCTCGAAATTAGTGGCATCATACGTGCCCCCCAGCCCCACCTCAAACACAGCATAATCCACCTTCTGCTTGACAAGATAGAGCACAGCCATCAATGTCACGATCTCAAAGAATGTAAGGTCAGATGTCTTCTCCTTGGCCTCCAGAAAAACATCCCGAAAATCATCCTTGCTGATATACTCTCCATTAACCTGTATCCTCTCCCGTACATCCACAAGATGCGGAGAAGTGAACAACCCGACCCTTTTGCCGGATTTCTCAAGTATCTTGGCAATCATCGCAGCAACAGAACCCTTTCCATTGGTCCCTCCGACATGCACGATCTTGAGCCCCTTCTCAGGATTTCCATAATCAGCAAGCGCAGAGCGTATCCTATCAAGGCCCAGCTTCATGCCAGAGAATTCCATGCTGTTCATGTACTTGACAATGCTCTCATATGTTACAGGCGACGACATAGAAAAAGAAAAGAAAAATCAAGATTATTTAAAGATAATGATTTTAAGCAGACTTCTTGTGCTTCCGTATCTTCATGTTCATAGTCTCATGCAGACGGCCAAGGTCATAATACTTGTCATCATACGGCACAAGCCCCTTGAACACTGGCATCATCTCAAGCAATTGCTTTATCTCCTGCTGTGCGATCCATCGATACGAATCGATCCCTGCAGGCTGGGCCCGCAGCTTTGCCTCATAGAAGCACTGCACGACATCCTTTGTCACGACATGCCGCAGCACATTAGCCATCACAGGAACATACTCTGCAGCGCCATGCATACCCTCCTTGATGAACAGGTCATATACCTTCTTGACCTCGCCCATCAGCTCGACAAACTCCTTGTCATGACCGATCTCAGCGACCTCTTTGGGCATGTTGTATCCTATCACAGAATAACGGTTGATCTGCTGCCTGTCACCTCTCTGTCTCTGCAGGTCACGATAGGCCCCGATGTCATACAGACGCTCGAACACCACTGCGCCGCATTCCATCGCCTTTGAGAATATCTCAAACGGCTGCTTTCCCGCGGTCGCACTCTCTGCAATCTCTCGCTTCTCATCATAGGACATCTCCTTGACTATCTCTTTCAGTTCCTCGACACTCCGACTTCCGTCAGAGCCATTGAAAAGCACACTCGCCAACACTAGCTCCTGCAGGTCATCAGGCGCATGCACGAGCTTGGACACCTCCTCATAATGCTTGTACTCAAACCCCGCACCAGTCGAATGCCCCTCGACGAACTTCTTGTTGAGCGCGCGCAGCGCAGAAGGTATGCTCGCATGATACTCGCTCCTGCTCCCGTACTTCATGAGTGAAGGGCTTATCTTCAACGACTCCACCTGCGCGACCTTGCCGAGCACCTGCAGCTCCATAAGATGGCATGACTGCCACTCAGTGAGCATGTCCTGGAACCGCCGCGTGTTCAATGTGATACCAAGTGATGTTGTCATGTTCTGCGGAAGAAGATAACGCGCGACATCAAACGCCTTTGCTGCGATGATACCGTCCCATTCCCTGTCAGTAAGCTTGACATCATCCTTGCCAGTCTCCTCAAATATCTTCTCATCAGCCTCGATACGCAAGTGCGCGAACTTCTTCTTCAGATGCACAAGAAGATCGCCATATATCCTTTCGTAAATATCAATAAGCTTTTTATTCAGGTCAAGCACGACCGACTCATACTCTGTGCCCTGTATCTCATAAGGTATCCCGAGGTTCTCCATGCGATAAGGCAGTGCACGCGTGCTCTGCTCCTGGTAAGCACCTTCCCGTGCTTTCTCAAGGAACTTGGTCGCTCTCTGGCTCACTCCCTCAAAGCATATCCGTATGGTGCCGGAATCACGCAGGGAAGCATGGCCGTATTTCACACCCCATATCTCGATGAACTTGCCTGCTTTCTTGAGATGCCCATCCAGCATCGCAGAGATGTCATTTCCAGATTGTATCATCTCAGCAAGCTGTGCTACAGAGACGCTGTCCTTTTTCTCATGCATGTCCTCAAACAGCTTGAGCAAACGGTCACGCGCAGTGAAGTTGCTCCGTGCATACTGCCCCATCAACAATGCCCACAATTCATTCGGCATGCTGTCTGTAGCGCAGTACACATTCGAGTGAGTATTAGTGAAGAAATATCCCAACACAGTCTCTTCATCCTTTGTATAATCGGTCTTTCCCCGCAGCCTGCCGATTCCAGAGAAACCTGGCTTGAGCTGTCCGTCTTCATCCAGAACATCAGTGATTATTTCCGTCAATGTCTACACCCCACTTTTTAACAACCCCTTTATTGAATGATTAGATGTGCTGAGTCGATATCAGGGGATATTTAAAACATTTGTTTCATTTAAAAGACCGGAAAACAGCACAATAATTCCAAAAAAGAAAACATTATAAATGACCGACTCCCCGATTTAAATGTCAGAAATCAAATATTCCTGATTATGATAAAAGGGAGTTGGTCGACCGGAGCGTCACATCTCCACCGCAAACGGTGGAGTATTCACCGCTCCGAGTATGACAAATCTCAAGAATTATCTATTCTGAAAAAGAGTTTCAAGAGAGGCGGGATGCATGGAAAAGAAAGGGATATTCATTGTCTTTGAGGGCCTTGATGGCTCAGGTTCTTCGACACAGGCAGGGATGCTGATAAGATACCTGAAGAAATTCGGCCTGAAGCCGCACCTAACAAAAGAACCCACCAATAACCTGATAGGCGGCCTGATAAGAGGAGCGCTCACAAAGGAATGGCACGCATCGAACATGTGCTTCCAGCTATTGTTCAGCGCAGACCGCGCCCACCACCTTGACCGCGAAATCATCCCCACGCTGAACAAGGGCACAGTGGTGATCAGTGACCGTTATTTCTATTCGACGATCGCGTTCGGATCCCTGGACTGTGACAAGGAATGGCTCAAGGAGCTGAACAAGAACTTCCTGATACCTGACATAGTCTATCTCATCAAGGTCCCTCCTGAGGTATGCATCGACCGGATAGGGAAGAACAGGTATGAGTTCGAGCTGTTCGAGGAAGTGGAAAAGCTGACCAAGATATGGAAGACCTATGAAGAGCTGGCAGAGAACAACCCGCACATCCACATCATAGATGGCACAAAGTCCAAGGAGACTGTCCATGAGGAAATCATCGATATCATGAACAAGTACCTGGAGCAGAATAAGTGATGCATGAAAAGATACCTAAACAGTCTGGGAAAAAAAGTAATCACTCGCTGATCTCTTCCTCGTTCTCCTCTTCGACATCAAAGTTGTCTTCGCCTAATGAGTCAAACAACGTCTTGTTCTTCTTTATAGTGTTGTAGCTTATGTTACTTTGAGCGACCAACATAACACCTCGTTTTTGATTTTCATCCAGTTCGTCAGAACTGGATGTGCCAAAGCCGGACGGCTTTGAGCATCCCAGCAGAACATAAAAGTTGGGGTGGTTCTGAAAATCATGAAGAAATCCAGAACCATATACAGTTCCGAAAGCATGACTAGTATTTAAAGTATTTCAAACTGAAACCTATTGTTAAGAAACTATAGTCCAGAGTAAGACATCCCTCGAGAGTGAAACCAAAAGACACCACTATGAAATGACCCACTCCCAAACCTGAAATTTAGGCATCAGGGGAGTTGGTCGACCGGAGCATCACAGCTCCGAGTATGAAATTGAGTTTTACGAAAAAACCAGAAAGAAAGTTACCTAATTACGTAATAATCATTCATCCCATAGAGAATATCTGGTGCAGCTTGTCATCCAGCACTTTACCATTCTCAGCATCGACCTTGATATTCAATGTCTGAAAGGAATTTGTAACGTATGTAATGTTCCACACCTGCCCCACTTCAAGGTTCTGCAATATCACCACTTCCTTCATGGGTGTATGCGCCTTGTATTTGGAAGCCTGCAGCTCAGCAGCAGTCTTGATAGCATCATCAAAATGAACCTTCACACGCGACTCATCGATAGGCTTGATCTTCTGCGGATCCTCAGAGAACACCTCCTTTGATTCAGACACTTCAATCGATTTCAACCCCGCATCAACAACAAAGGATGTCATGAGACTTTTCTCATAATCAAAGAAACCGATATCATACAGGGTATCCTTGCCAGGCTCTACCATGAGAAAGATGTGCACAAACTTAGCACTACTATTAGCTGAATGCCATTCCTTGAACTTCGCACTCTCACGAAGCTTGCCCACAAGCGCAATAACTTCCATACACAACACTCTGCAACCTACGTTTATATATTTTACGCCAAAAGACTGACTCACCTCTCCACAGAGGGTGGGCCTGTCAACAAGGGTTATCAAAAGATACAACCCACCAAAACCATTAAAAACACCCCCAAACCCCCACAGCCAATGGTAAAAGAACCCTACAAGAAACTCCTGGAAAAACAGCAATACGAATTCATAGGAGACCACTCAGCAGTCAAGGTCTGCACATGGACAAAGAAATCCCTGCGCAACGAAGGCGTCTGCTACAAGGAACAATTCTATGGCATCAAGTCCCACAAATGCTGCCAGATGTCAGTGACAGTCAACTACTGCGACATGGACTGCGTGTACTGCTGGAGAGAACACTACAACGAACCCTTCACCACAATAGACGACCCGAAACAGCTTCTGGAAAAAGCCACAAAAGCCCAACGAAAACTTCTGTCAGGCTTCGGTGGATTAGACAAGGTAAACAAAGACAAGCTCAAAGAGGCCCAGGACCCGAACCAGTTCGCAATCTCCCTCACAGGAGAGACCCTCTACTACCCACACCTAAGCGAGTTCATAAGAGAACTCAAGGCACAGGGACACTCATCATTCATAGTCACAAACGGCATGCTGCCAGAGGTCCTAGAGACACTCGAACCCCCGACTCAACTATACCTCTCACTGGATTCTCCAAACCCCGACATACAGAAACAGATCTGCCACCCTGAACGGGACGACGCATGGGAGCGCCTCCAAAAGAGCCTGAAGATACTCAAAGACGTAAAATCAAAGACCCGCACCTGCCTGAGGATCACCTGCATAAAAGACATGAACATGATAGACCCTGATAAGTATGCAGAACAGATAGCCCTGGCAGAGCCGCACTTCATAGAGGTCAAGGCATACATGTTCATCGGCGCCTCCCAGTTAAAGCTGACCATGGAGAACATGCCGAGACATCCAGAAGTGAAGGAATTCGCAGAAAAGATAGCAGAGCACAGCGGATATAAGATAATCGATGAACACGAGCAATCAAGGGTTGTACTTCTCATGAAAGAAGACTTCCCAAAAAGGATAATGAAGTTCTAGAGCTCACACAGTCAATATCATCCCCCAAGGCCCAGGATTTACGATCTTTGTCTTGTCTATCCTGTCCTTGATACCTGCATTCTCATGGAGATGCCCTGATATCACAAGCTTTGGCTGCACCAGTTTGATGAACTGTCGTACTGACTTGCACCCGGCAGGCTGGTCAAGCACCTGGTCTATCTTGGTCCCATAAGGCGGCGCATGCGTCACGAGTATTATCTTCTTGCCTTCGCTTATCTCGGACATGGCCTGCTTGGACCACTTCTCGAAAGCAGGGTCTGTCGATGAGAAACCCCCGCCACCATAACCCATAAACACGTAACCATCTGTCTCATATATCTCCTTATGAAGAAACCTGACATTCTTGGTAGAATCACACACCTTCCTGAGCACGCCTTCATCCTCATGGTTGCCATGCAGCATTATGGAGGGCACCCCTACAGCATCCAGCTGATCCACCATCTCCCTCATGGAATCCCCGAATATGGTGATATCCCCTGCACACACTATATAGTCCACATTCTCCTTCTTTGCAAGGTCTGCTATCTTCTTTAGGATGCTGGTGGACCCGTGGAGGTCTACAAAAGCGAGTATCTTCATACCATAACAGCCCGAATGAGGATTTATAAGCTTTTTGCTTAAACGAAAATAATAAATACAGAAAAACCAGAACATGGCAAAGGTGAAATAAGATGCTGGTAAAAGAGATAATGAAAAAACCACTGACAATAACAGAAGACAAGAGCATGAGGGAAGCCTCAAAGAAGATGGCAGAGCACGGCTTCGGCTGCCTGATAGTGACTGCTGTAGATGACGAACATAAGGTCCGCGGCATAATAACAGAAAGGGACGTGCTTAAGGAAGTCTCAAAGGATGATGACCTCAACGAGCCCCTCAGCAGTGTGATGAGCAAAGAGGTCCTGACCATCGGCCCTGAGATGCACATCGATGATGCAGCGCAGCTGATGAACCAGAAGAAGATAAAACGCCTGCCGGTATTTGGGGATGGCAAGCTCCTGGGGATAATAACCTCTACAGATCTTATGGCCAACTCAGCAGACTTTGGCGAGTATAGCCTCTTTGACTGAGAACACTATTTACTTTGCCCTAAAGATTTATAAATGAAATTAGCTACTGCAGTCATATGTCAAAGCAGGACACAAAAAGAGGGAAAAAGCGAGTCAAAAGCAAAAAGGCAAGAGCTGCACACGTTCGTTCCAGCAACAGGCTGATCCATGAGATGGAGCACAAGCAGGCAAGGCTGCAGAAGCTTGGCTATTACAACAGGCCGTATGACGACATCCTGACCGATGTCATCAAGAAGCATCATGAGAACAAGCACATCAGTCGCCTGATGAAGAACGAGCGCAAGACAAGCTTTTTCACATCTCCCCTGAGATACATGGTGATCATCTTGGCAGGCCTCTTCGCGGGAGGCGCATTCTACCTGTTCCTGAACGACCCGCAGGTGACAGGCCACGCAGTGTCGAGCGTGAAATACATGGCTGCCAACAGGATGGCATCAACGACCATCGGCATGACAATAACGATCATAATCGCAGGCTTGGTCTTCCACGGAGTAGAACACAAACACAGACACAGGTATGACAAATACAAGCCACCACTACCACCAGAAGAATAACTATTTCTGTTAATAGCACTAGGAGCAAATCCAAGGCCGCCGCTGCCCTTCGTGAGTCGTCATGATGTAAATATGACGGCGCGGCGGGGGATGTCCCTTACGGGGTGCCGCGCATTCATAAAGAACTACAATTAGTTATCGACGAACCTGGCAGCGCACGGAGGTTTTTGCGCAGCAAAAACCGGAGCAGGCCTTGGATTTGCTCCACAAGCGGAACAGAAGTCACATCACAGAATAATAATCCTCCAACACAATCCTATCAATCTCTTTCAAATCCTTGACAATATACAGCTTCCCCTGCCCGATCTCAACAAGCTGTTCAGCAAGCTTCTTCCCTTTCTCATCAAGGTCTATCCCAATCAAAGAGATGGTCACACCCGCACCCCGCGCAGCAGATGCTGCCTCGAGTGTCTCCTTCACAGGATCCTCACCTTTAGTGGGCAGAGCATCGCTCAACAGAAGCAGATGCTTGGTCACATCCTTATCAGGGAACAGCTCCACAGCCTTCTTGATAGTCAATGCCATATCAGTCTCAGCAGAAGCCTTGATACGGGTTATTGACTTAAGTAACAGACCAAAGTCAGTAGTAGGCGGCACAGCATCCTTGACCTCAGTCCCGAACACGATCAGACCGACCTTATCCTTCTCATGGATAGCTTTGTAAGCAAGCGCAACCCCTGCCTTCTTGCACACACCTATCTTATCACCCTTCATGCTGCCGCTCGCATCAAGACCGTAGATGATATACACCTCACCCTTGCTCTGTCGTTCGTGAGTCTTTAGGTCACCTATCTCAATAGAGTCATGCCCCCTGCGGATAGCAGTCTTAGCAGACATCTTGATAGCGACATCCTTGTACCTGTCTCCCTTGCGATAGTTACGCGCATCCTGCTTGTCGCCATATATGTAATTCTTCTTATGCACCCGCTCGCCATGTATTCCCTTGGGTATTATGCTGTCCAGCTCCTGTATGCACATTATCACAGAAGCCAACTCAATCCCTTTCTCAGTGATAAGACCTTGCTTGTCCAGCACGCCATCCTTCTTGAACTTCTCCATGCGGTTCTCTATCTTCTTCTTCAGTTCACGCTGGAACTCAGGTATCCCCACATTCTTCTCAAGATAGTCAGGATCGTAACCAGAGACCGCTCGCACCAGCGCTTCGCCATAGATGCTCTTCGTGAATGTGAAGTTCTTCACAAGCTTCTCGAACATCATGTCAGGACTGAAAGAACCGATGCCATGGTTCAAAGACTCCTCGATCATCATACCTTCATCTATCACGTCCTTGTCATTCTCAAGCACAGAGTGCATGAGCTTGTCATCTACATTCTCAAGCTTAAGCTTGCCGTCCAGTTCCTCTATAGAACTCAGTGCAGAGACATCGACCTTTGCCTGCTTCTTCTCGTCTACGTCGCTAGGGGCCTTCACCAGGCTCGCCTTCAGAAGACAGCCCCTGCTGCTCCATGAACTCCTTGAGCTTCTCCTGTACAAGTTCCTTTGGGCTCTGCAGGTACTGAGCAGAAGGCTTGAGCTTTATCCGATGGGAAAGCACACTCACAAGGACCTCCTGGACATCCTGCCAGGCGACCTGCTGTTTTCCGTGCACAAGTGCATTTGTCTGCGCACGTTCATACAAGCCGATTGAAGCACGCACACTAGGGAACTTCTCAAGCCGTTCCTCATCCCTAAGCTCACGCACAAAATTGACAGCCAGCTTGCGCACAACTTCTGGAAAATCCACAAAGTGCTGTGAATTCTCCTCGACAATCTGCTCCTCATTCTGAAGCGTCTCAGGATATTCCATATATGCGACATCAAACCGGTCAAGCAATACATCAGAAAGCGGTTCAGTATTGGTATCCCCTGGATTCATAGTAGCAATAAAAATAAAGTTCGCTTGCAAGTCAACATCATAACTGCCGATAGTCACTGTCCGTTCCTGCAGTGCCTGCAGCAAAGCGTTCTGCAGCTTCTCCGGTGCCCGGTTCAGCTCGTCAAAGAACAGTACCCCGTTATTTGCCTTGAATATCTTGCCAGGTGTGAACGCCTCCATGGACAGCGGTCCGAACTTGATTGCCTTCGCAGGGTCAATATCCCCGATAAGGTCCTCTGCAGTGAGGTCCGGACTGCCCTGCACACGGATGAACCGATCCATGCCTGCCACAGTCTTCTGTCCCTCAGTCTTTCCGGATTTGCATTCAGGACAGACTGGATTCTCAGGATTACAGTTGTATGGACAACCATTGACCTCCACCTCAGGCAACAGCTCTGCCACATTCTTGGCCAGCGTGGTCTTACCTATCCCTGGCGGTCCCACAATCAGTATATGCCTGTCTGCGATAAGCGCCGATTTCAGCTGGTGCTTGACAGCACCCTGTCCGACGATATGAGAAAAATCCCTGCCCTCATTGAGGAAAGCGTTCCGTAATTGTTCTGCGAGTTTCATGGCCTAAGAAATAGGAAAGCAGCGTATTTAAACCTTTTTAAACAAGATTTATATAATTCAGACGACTAACTAAGACGTTTGGAGTAGCAAATCACTCAAAAGTCTCCCCAAGCACCTTCTCAGCAAACTCCCTGAACCCTTCCTGCGAGTCCTGCTTAAAGCACGCAGCAACAGCCGGAGGCGTGGTCGCAGGTGATTTCCAATTGGCGATCGGCTTCAATGTCTTCCTCATCACATAGGCAGTCTTCACAAGGAAGTTGATATCCCCCTGCGGTGTGCAGAAATACACATAATACTTGGGATTACCATCCTTATCAGCAGATAATTTCACATCTGTATGCAGATGCATAGCACCATCCCGCACTGCCGCAAACGCTTCAGATGGATTTGGGTAATGATTGAAGTTCTTGTTCAGGTGCTGGATATCCTCAAGAGCCATGTCCTTCAACTGATTCGATTCAATCATCACGACCCGTTTCTTCTTCTCATCCCAGAAGCACGCCCCTCCCTTCTGCGGCTTGAGCGGATTCTGGGCGACAATCTCCATTGTCATCCCATAACCTTCCTTACCCAGATTAAGACTCAACGCAAGCGAATGCCAATCGATCGAATTGGTCAGGTAATCAATATCCTCGATATTATACGACACCATGTCCTTGGTCCCTGCAAGCACCTTCTCAAACTCAGAGCTAGTAACATACCTCTCTGACTTGTCAGAATCAATATAGAACACGACATTGTCATGCGTCTTCTGCATCACCATCTGGCCATGGTTATGCAATCGTTTGTGCTTGTCGTGTGTCATGTCATAGAACGGCTCACCTTTAGTAAGGTCAATCCCGTGGAAGCTCTTCTGCACCATGAAGAACACATTTGTACGTTCAAACCCGAAATAATCGTACCGCATGAACTCGTCAATTACCTTGTCACACGTGGATTCATTCAGTATCATCAGCAGTTTCTGCTTCTTCAGCACTGCATCAGCATCAACACCATGCTTCGCAGCCAACTTAGTCAGGTCAAATGCCATCTGCAGCATATGCCTGGTACCAAGCGAAAGCGGAAGTGTCTCCTCTGGCCTGCATCCCATCTGCGCAATCAGTCTCTCCTCTGTCAATTCAGCGAGCAAAGGCTTCGCTTTCTCAGGACTGGCTGCAAAATCCTTCTCTATCTCTCTCTTCCGCATATCGATAAGCTTGTCCACAGTGAGGTCGCTCAGCTTGATGATGTACTTTGTCCCCATGGCAAGCCGCGTGGCCTCTCCTGCTGCAGCATGCTCCCAGAAGAACTCACCATTCAAGACAACCTGCTCAGCATCAGATACATCAATCTTGTCCTCGTCCAGCACGACGATGTGCTCCTCCTTGAGCGGCTTGAGATACTCCAGGTTCTCGTACTTGTTGATGTCCTGGAGATCATCACGCACATGGTCGACAGAAAGCTCTGAATCATCATCAAAGAAGTTCTTCAGGTGCCACTTGAACTGTTCGACACCAGACTGCATATATGTCTCGAACGATGTCAGCACAAGATTAGGTTTTCCGTTTGTATCCTCACTCACAATCCCACCCCAAAATGATATTCAATATATCTTGAACGCGATCTTCTTGACCTTCTCCTTCAGCAGAGCATCCTTCAACAGCTCAGGCACAAGATCATCAGGCCGGACAAACCTCCGTTTGACATAAGTGCATATCCGACCCTTCTCAGTGAATGTCTTGCCATGCTTTTCTTTGAAGTTCTTGACCCGTTCCTTCTCGACCAGCGGCGGGCCGATCCATTTCTTCAATGGAACCAGCTCGCACGGATCAAGCACAAACCAGAACACGGCTTTCTTCTTCCTGTCCCATTTCCAGTCCGCGCTATCAACATCAAAGTCATGGAACTTCAGCTGGTTGCGCAGCTGCTGGAACGCCTTAAGGAGCTTGGCACCGACAACATCCTCCTTCCCTGCAATCGAATCGACCTCAAAGACAATCAACTTATTCTTGCCTGCATCTTTCTGAAGGTCTGAAAGCGTCTTCTCCCTGACGACAAAAGCATCAGCAGAAGGTTTCTTGATAAAAAACGCAGCAGCTTTCTTGAACCGCTCGATCTTCTCGTAAGACAGCGCCGCCGCTGCATTCCTCTCTGGCAGCACAGGATCTATCACGATTATAGGACTGTCAATCTTAGACTGGTTCAGCTGGGAAAGCGCATCCTTCTTGTAGAACTTCTCAGGATCCACGACCTCTTTGTCCTTCCACTTCTGCGAAGCCTTGAGCAATTTCATGAACCCACCATACTGTATCACAAGTATATCAAGCACATGCCCAGAGAATCCCTTGATGTAAGACTCTGCCCCATACACGCCTGCCGCTTTGCAGAACTGTTTCGCAAGACGTATCTCATCATTCAACCCTGGATGAGACTTGACCCACGCCACATGCAACGGGCTCATGTCAGTCACATTGACAGCATCAGATGGCTTCAGGATGTCAAGCACAGGGACAATCTCGTACTTTATCCCATTGGTCACATGATAATAATCCCGGCTCCCATGCACAAGCGAAGCCTTGAACGGCTTGAGCACCTTGCCCAACAATTTAGACAGGTCCTCATCAGCATAGGACTTATGGAACTTGACGAACACATCACAGTCATGATCCCCTGCAAGATAGGTGTCCTTGGCGATAGACCCACCAACAACAGCCTTTGCCTTGATCTTCTTCTTGACTATCTCAGCATTCACTTTAGCAAGAAACATCTTCACATCAGACAGTAACTTCTTGTCTGTAGGTTTTATCTTATCGACAACACCTTTAAGCGTCTGTGACAGTGCCATACCACCGTCAATAAATTCTGCTTTTATAAACCTTATGCTAAATCAACAGTAGAAACGTCAGAAGACAAAGCAACACCACAATCAGCTTTATTTGACATACAACAACCAGGGGCGGCGCCATGACCGTCTGTGCCCCGAGAGCGAGCTGCTGCTGTAGCGAAGCGGAGGCAGTGGCTCGCGTGGCCAGGCGGAGTTTTTTCTGAAGCGAAGCGAAAGAAAAAACGTAGTAGAGGCGTGGCGTCGCCCCGCCCAAAAAGAAGAACCAAACCTAACCCAACCTACTCATATTAACCCAAAACAAAAAAAACAAAGAAAACCATTCCAACCTCAAGCCGCCAACCTATACTCAACATAAGCAGGTGGATCTTCCTTAGGTCTCTCCTGCGGCTTCATCATGGCTGCAGCCAGGTCAGGGTCAGGCCTATCCATATCCATGACAGCCTTCACCATAGACGGGACTCTCTCTGCCATTTCCCAGTGCACCTCTCTTCCGGCACTGTTATACACCCTATTGCCACAGTAGTACAGGTTTATTTCCCCGGATTCACCCAACGTCAGGATAGCGACGTTATCGCCGAAATAGTTCGAAGCATAAAGCGCGCTGCGGTTGCGCAGGCCCACAGGATCCTCTTTCTCAAGGTCAAATCCCATGAACGATGATATGTTGTCCTTTATCCCATACTGCCTCTTGTACTGGGGCATGTCATAAGGCAACCCCACCCCTGCATGCGTCAACTGCTCATCCGCATCAACAAGAAACGCTCCATCTACCTCACGTTTCTTCTGGACAACATCTGTTATGTCAACATCATCAAAGAAATGCGGCCGCCCATTGAACGGCACTGCATCATCCAGATACTCTTCAAGGTCAGATGTAACGCCTTTGTCCACTATCAAAAACGTCACGCCATGCCCCGCACCCCTCTTTTTTATCTCATCCAGTATGGTGTGCCCTTTCTGTATGCGCTGGTAGAACTCTGTATACGCTGGTATGTAGCTCGCTGCAGTCCCTGTTAAATGCACAACTCCGCTAGGAGTTGGGCGTCCAGAAAAGCTCTCACAGCTTTTCTGTGAAGAATTTCCTGTTCCCGTCATCGTATTCACCTCTGTATTGACCCACAAAGCAGGCCCTTGTTTTAGTCGTCGAAAGCGTCAAAAAAGCCTTAATTCGCCTTTTCAAAAGGAAAAAAAGCCTTAAAAAGACAAAAAAAATAAAAAAACAACTGAAAAGCGCGTTTTTTCAGGTTTTAACCATATAATATAACTATACAAGTAAAGATATTTAAATTTTGCGGTTTAAAACCTGAAAAAAGAGCATAAAAACCCCCTAATTTTCACGATTTCAGTAAAATCCCTCTCCAGGACAAACAAAAAAATTAATAACCCACACAGCACATACAAACCGTTGAGAGACCGGACAAATCACAGAGACACATATAGGCATTAGCCAAGGCACCTAAAAACCGAAACATTTAAATATCACCTCAATGTTTTCACCACCATAAGAGGGTAAAAACCAAAAAATGGCGTCTGCAGACAAGATAAAGCGACTGGTTGCCAAGATAAAGGCCCAGTCCACAAGATTACAGGTCCTGAACGAGCTGATGGATATCCAGATATCCACAGATGACATGTATCAGGCCCTGAAAGAGATCCTTCTTCTCACTGTAAAAGCCATAAAGGTACAGTACGGCTACGTAATCATCTACAACAAAGACAGCAAGAACCAGTTCGAATACGGTGCCACAAATAGTTCTGATCAGTTCGGCGACCGCACCATTGTACGCGACATCTGCGACAACATAATCAAGACAAGGAAACCCGTCATAATCAACAACACAAGGCTCCACAAGCGCCTTAGGAAATGCAAGATCAAGAACATAATCGCGCTGCCTGTCATGTACGGCAAGAACCCTGTGGGTTGTTTCCTGATCATGAACAAGAACAAGCAGCTTTTCAAGAAGCGTGATCTCATACTTTTCAACCTGGTCTGCAAGTTCGCAGCCCTTTCTATTGTGCAGTCAAAGAGCAACAAGGATCTTTCTGAGAAAGAGAAAGAGCTTGCGACAATCTACGCAATTGACCGCATAAGGGATACCATCAAGGACTTCAACAACATGATGGAGGCAGTCCTGCAGGAGATCACCCAGGTGATCGATGCAAAGCTCGCATTCTTCCTTCTTTACAACAAGAAGACGAACAAGACAGAGCTGAAGATATCAGGCAAGCTGAAATCCTCGACTTTTGTGCACAATAATGCAGACAACATCTATGAGATATCCCGCGCATCACTGAACAGCGGAGAGCTCATGGAGTTCAATGACATCAGCAAGGACATAAAGTCAGCTATATGCACCCCTATTGTAGTCAGCGATGACGCGATGGGAGTGTTTGGAGTGATAAACTCAGACGCAACCGATGGTTTCAGCAGGATGGACAAAAATCTGCTCAACGCAGTGGCAAAGCAGTCAGACTCTGCAGTGTTCGAGGACCTTGAGAAGACCAACATAAAGAGCGCGTTCCAGCGCTATGTAAGTCCAGAGGTCATCGACGAGCTTTTGGCAGATCCTGACCAGAGCCACATGAAGACAGACAAGCGCGAGATGACCGTATTGTTCTCAGACCTGAGAGGCTTTACTGCGATGTCAGAGAAACTGACACCAGAGCAGGTCGTAGAGATCCTGAACGAGCATTTCGAGACAATGTCTCAGATCATACTCAAGAACCGTGGAACGATAGACAAGTATGTCGGCGACGAGATAATGGCGCTCTTCGGAGCACCCATCTACACAGAGTCCCATGCACTGAAAGCAATAAAGACAGCATTGGAGATGCAGATTGCCCAGCGCGAATTGTCAAAGAAGTTCAAGCGAAAGTACGGCATCGATGTCGATATCGGAATAGGCATCAATACAGGCGAGATGGTCGTCGGTAATATAGGATCGTCTCTCCGAACTGACTATACAGTCATAGGAGACTCAGTAAACACAGCAGCCAGGCTCTGCGACGCTGCAAAGAAGTATGAAGTCCTCATAACTGAGAAGACCTACGCAGAGGTCAAGAAGCTCGTGGAAGTCGAGTCACTCGAGCCCCTGCAGGCAAAAGGCAAGTCAAAGCCGCTGCAGATCTACGACGTGAAAAGACTCGTGAAGCAGTAAACATATCACTTCTGAGAATCAATCAATCCACAGTGCTAGTTTACAACACAATAAACAGCACAATCCCTGTAATGATCAACACATGCCCCAACGCAAGCACACCATAAGAAGCCTTCTCATCATTCGGTAATTTATTCCACCACGGCACAGCCTGTTTCAGGACAGGCCCCATGTTCTTGAAGAAATAAGGCAGCTTCTTCTTGAAGAAGTCATTGAAGAACAGCCCCACAGCCTTGAAATAAAGCTTGATATCAAACGCTTTCTTCACTCCAGGAGGAGTCACAACAGGCACGCCTGTAGCAGGTGCACCAGCCTTACCAGGTAATGCCTTCGCAGAAGGGACAGCAGCCCCAGGTCTAACAGGCGCCACCTTGGCCCTAAGATTAGCAGGCAGTTTAGCCTTGATAGAATTTCCGATATTATTGAACACTTTACCGATATCGACCATATTCAACCTCTTTTTGAAACAATCAACTCAAAAAAATCACGGATCAATAACCCAACCCATAAGCATTGAAGTCTGTTTTACCTTTATTAAGTTTTCTTTTCTTTAGCTCTCTCTCGAGCCAGTTCAGCCACCTTAACTTGATTTCCTGCGGGTCGAGCTTGCCTGTCGAGTTCTTGACATCCTCTGCAATCAGATGAAACCTATCATTGCATTTTATCACAAACGGCGCCTCAAGCATATCTGCATCATCTAACTCTTCGGATGCCTTCACAAGCGCTTCCTTCATGTCAGCACGGAGCACGATATTGTTCCACAAAGCATCCCAGTCGCCTGCAAAATCAGGTATGTTCGCCGCGATAGATTTCAGTATCTCTGAATCCCCATCAAGGAGAGCATCAGTAGGTTCTATAGTATCAGTCTTTGGCTCATACTTCATCAGGTCAACAAAGCCATTCTCAAGCATGGGATCGTCTGTCCAGCTCTTGCGTATCTCAGTCACCTGAGTGATACGCCGCACCCTGTGAAGACCATCAGCGGATTTGATAGGATTGGCGATGATGACTATATCTGTCGCCTTGAAGCTTGTCTTGGGAATACCTATGTCATTGACCACCCTGTCAAAAAGTCCGAACGGACTGTCTGCGTGGATGGTTCCCGCGACAACATTCGCAGCTGCACCGATCCGCATCGCCTCATACAATGCCTTCGCCTCACCGCTACGGACCTCACCGACGATGAGCGAGCTGTCTCCCAGACGAAGTGTACTTCGGATGCCATCCTCTGCGCTCATCTCACTGCTGCCCTTGGAAAGAGCTGACGCGACCTTCAACGGCTGGATGTTGAAGCCCAGATGCCTCATCGACACAGTAGGCAGCTCAAGCGTATCCTCGATAGTGATGATCCTGTAACGCCGCATTATCTCTATCAGAAGCCCGCTCAGGAAGCTTGACTTTCCGCTTGACCTGGTTCCGCACACCATCATGCTTCGTGTACCATCAATCATGAAACTCAACAGCCCGGCACACAATGGCGAGATCATCTTGTACTTTATGAAAAGTGGAAGCGTCCAGGGCTTATCCCTGTGCCGCCTGAAGGAAAAAGCAAGCCCTGTCGGGTCAAGAGGCCGTGTGATTGTAGAGACCCTGACAGAAGCCCCTGGCAGCTCCAGCTCCGTATCAAGTATCACATTTGCCTCGTCGAGCGGCCTGCCTGATATCATACGAAGTTTTGTCGCCCAGCTCTCCGCCTCAGTCATTGTCGGGATGATATTCGTTACGCAATCAGCATACTCACCATGCACGATGAAGATAGGCAGCCTTCCCTGCGGCGAGTTCACAGAAATGTCCTGTATCTGATCATCCTGCAGCAGGACCTCGACCAACCCGAACCCGATCGTATAACGCACAAGTATCTGCGACAGCTTGTCCATCTGCTCTTCAGACATCTTGAGATTCCTGTACGTGACAAGCTCGCCGATGAGGTCCTTCCCTACATTGATGAATATCTCCCGCATCCTTTCAGGATCTGTGAATTCTTGTCTTGTCGGTTTGTGTTCTGCAAGTATGTTCCGGGCCATGTCCAGTATCTCGTACTCGTCCTCTGACAGCTTGAACTCAGGCGGCGTCATGTGATAGATGGTCTGTACAGACTCAGGCAGTCGGAAGATGGTTATCTCTGTTTCATCACCTATCGTATAGCTGTCTATCTCCTCGCCTTCAGGGGGATAGTTTGCCATCAGCTTTGTCCACATGAAGTCCGGCTTGATCATGGGATGGAAGAAGTTCATGTACACGTCCCTGTCTCCTATCTTATAGCCCGATATGAACGGCTTTGCGATGGTGATCAGCTTTGTCTTCTCCAGCATCTCGATGATATATGTGATGAGCTTGATGTAGTTCTCTATCCCTGGCTTGAGCTTCTCATCCAGGAGCTTGAGCAGGAATATCCTCTCCTCGCGCGCCTTCCGTTTGAGCTCGACATACGCACCGATAGGGTCAGAACGAAGCTTCTGAAAGATGAGGTCCTGTACCTCTGTGTACCATTTGTTGGCGTATTTCTTTGAAGCATCGTCAACCTGCAGTGCCTTTAGCGTGAACAGCTCTTTCTGCCTGGAGAGCTTGTCATAAAGAAGAGCGACCTCTTTGAGCAGCGCTGTCTGGTTATAGTCATACTCATACTCCCGTTTCTGCATGAAGACTATCTTGGTGACGTTCCTGGACTCGATGAGATTATCGCAGGTCTTTGTCATGACAAGAGGATTCTGCTCTATAGAAGGAACCATCGGCGCGCCTTCAAAATTGACGCGCATAACATTGTCTTCCCCTTCACGTGTCACCTCATATCCGTAAAGCGGAAGATTCCCCTCAAATAATGCCATTTCATCACCGTTTTTTGTAAGCCTCTTCTAGACACTATACTGTATATATTTAAATACTACCAAACTATCCTTATATAATATCATTGTGATTATGCACAAATCCCTCCCAACGATTGGGTTTAAGGGATTTGATCGACCGGAGCATCACATCTCCATCGTAAACGATGGAGTATATATCGCTCTAAATATAAAAATTGTGCTGTAAAAAGAAGTGATTTAAAAATGGCTGACAATCCTGCTGCACCACCCGGAAACGCACCACCAGGTACCCAGCCAGGGGCAACGCCCCCACCACCAGCAAAAAGTGGAGGATTATTCGCGCCAAAACCGAAAGCAGGAGGGGTAGACCTCAACAAATCTGTTTCTGACATCGCAGGCGAACTGAACAATGTAAGCCGCAGGCTCATGATGCTTGAAGAGCGCTACACCAATCTGAGGAAGAAGACCCAGGTCACTGACCAGAACATGCTGAGCAACAACAAGAAGGTCATGACAGAGATACAGACATCACACAGCCAGATGGATGACCTGAAGAAGCAGCTGAACGACATGGTGGACAAGATGAAGATCATTGTGCGCGAGCTCAAGGAGTGCGCCAAGCGCCAGGAAGTAGAGGTGCTCCAGAAATACATAAACATCTGGGAGCCTGTCAAGTTCGTCACAAGAGATAGTGTTGTCAAGCTGGTAGCAGATGAAGTAGAGTCCCAGTTCAAGGATCTTAACATCCGCCTGCAGCAGGAAGATTACATCAAGGAGCATATCAGGGTCGCGTTGAGGGACCTGAACCAGCAGAAGTAGATTCTTTCTTAATCAGTATTTGAGATGAATATCCCTACATACAGCAGTATCGCCGCTACGACATAGATGAAATGGTCGATTATCACAGGGTATTTGGGTATTGAAAAAGTGAGCGCGCCAAGCTTGTTCAGCGCAGGCACTGTGACCAGGATTATGACCAACGCTCCGAAACTGATCGATACCCACTTGAACCTGCTTTCTTCCTTTATGCCTTCCGCAATAAGACTTCGGGCAGCAAAGATCACGACGACAGCAAGCATATATTTCCATATGCCCGCATCCCCGAATGTGAAGCCCAGCACTCCGAACTCGTGTAATATAGGTATCAGCCCCAACAGCAGGAGAATCGTGCCATGTACTGCATAACGTGCCTTCTTGCCAATACAGAACGTCGCTACAAGTACAATAAGGATGACTATTGTTACGACATTGGTTATGAATCCTTCAGAGACCATGATACAATAACCTACTCTTCCTTGATGGCGCTGGGACTTGCCCCACCGTGCCACGTGAAGCGGGGCCGCACGCGCATCATCATTATCTTCTCATTAAGGTCATCGAACACCACAGCAGTCCCTTTCACAGGCGGCAGGTTGTTCATGGCCCGCTCGATTCCATGCTCCATGTATGACTGGGCCAGAAGACCGAGCGCCTGTACATCCAGCCGTGCAGTGATACGATGCGAAAGCACAGTATCTGACTGCGTCATCACGTCGGTATTTATCTTCCCAGGCTGCTGCGTAGCGACAACAAGGCATATTCCTGGCTGGCGGCCCTCTCTCATGATGATCTTCAACGGCTCTGTGGCCGCGTTCGCGTTAGCCTCATCCTTTGGCAGGAACTCATGCGCCTCATCGATCACAAGCCAGACCAGCGGCATCTCCTGCTTCTGCGAAGTTGCTGCTGACTTCTCCTGGAAATATGTCTCAACATACTTGATGTCAGAGAGCTCCTCTTCCTTACGCGATGCCATCCGCGTGATGAAAAGATGCTGGGAGACAATCCCCACGACAAGCGCCTTCACATCCCATCCGCCAGGCATTGTTGCATAGCAGCTGACGTCAAGCACGGTTATCTGCCCTCCTTTGGCAAGTTCGTCGATAGATGTCCCCTTCTCAGAGAACACACCCCACCCCTCTGCTGTCTTGAACATGTTGCGCACAGCAGACCGGGTCAGCTCTGACGTCTCTTTGTCCTTGTCGATGAACGCGAATATGTCCTTCATGAAATAGTTCTTACCGGTCTCGCAGAGCTCCTCGACAATCTTATGCAGGTACAGCCCGTTCGCGCCATACTTGTCCTGCCTGAATGCACTGCACCAGTCCTCACCGGTTATCTGGTGAGGCTCAAGAGAGAACGGAACATCAGTGCGTATACCTTTCTTCTTGTACTCGTAATAATATTTCTCAGGTGTGAATATCTTGAGCTCCACAGGATGTGGGTCAAGGCCATAAGGCTCAAGCAGCGCCTTCTCTTTCTTGTTGGCATGTCCCATAGTCCAATAGATTCCCATCGTATCAAGAAGTATGATGCTCAAATTCTGCCGCACCTCAGGCTCAAGCAATGAAAGCCCCTCTGCAATCACACCCATGGTATAAGACTTACCGCCGCCTCGCTTCCCGCAGATCATGATGACGTGCGCGCCAGATACATCCATGTACACGTTCTTGTCAAGAAACAGCCGGTCCAGCTTCTCCACATACTGCTTGCCGAGAAGGATTGCGCCCTTTGTCCCGAACTTCTTCACATCAGAAGGGCTCCGCCCGATGACAGTGGGAAGGTTCTCTTCATCATCTTTAGCAGCATCTGGCATTATTTTACCTCTTTTAACAACATATTATGATGTATAGTATTTAAATGTTATTCAGGAAGGAAGAGCAGTTTCAATTCGTAACGCAGCTTCGGTAAAAGGGACAGCAGCAATCATGACAGTATTTGTAATACTTGACACAGAAGCTGCTCTAGCATTGGAAGGTTGACATGCACAAGCCTCTTTACCTTAAACTGCGGCTCTACCAAATTCTCAAAAAGCCGCAACTTATCAAACCAGGCTTGTATCAGGCCGCGCCGAAAGGACGATAGACAAAACCCGAATGAATTATGTGCTTCCTGCGCATCGGGTGAAGTTCCTGAAATCGGGTTTTGTTTATCTATCAAAAGGAAACATCCCCTCCCTGCCTGTTCGTGCTCTTCTCACCACTCTTTTCGCAGCCCACCATAGAAACCTTTAAAAACACCATCACCTACTTCTACCTCAATAAAATTGGTGTTTTGACATGCCAGACGACACTCCAACAGAATCAATTTTGAGCATGAGACAGCAGGGTCTGAGCAACAACCAGATCATCGCTGCTCTCCAGAGGCAGGGATATAACACTAATCAGATTCTTGATGCCATGAACCAGGCAGATATCAGAACACAAACCAAAAGACCGTTTGATCAAGGTGGTAATATGCAGGATCCGAATGTTCCAGGAGCGCCCGTACCGGGCGCAGAAGGCGCAGGTATGCCAGTACCCGGCGCTGCACCGATGCCAGGTGAAGAGCTTCCTCCCATGGACATGGGCGGCGCAGACACAGGAAGGATAGAAGAGGTCGCTGAAGCGATAATTGAAGAGAAATGGACAGACCTGATGGAGAACATCAACCGCATCGTGGAGTGGAAAGACAAGACAGAGAACCGCCTCACCCAGATGGAGACTATGATGAAGTCCATCAAGGATGACTTTGACAAGATGCACACCTCTATCCTAGACCGGGTCGGCGACTATGACAAGCACATAAGTGACGTGGGCACAGAGGTCAAGGCACTGGAAAAAGTCTTCCAAAAGGTGCTTCCTGGCTTCATAGAGAATGTCTCAGAGCTCTCCAGGATAACTGACAACATGAAGAAAGGAGGTCATGCGCCTGCACCTGCAGCTCCACCTAAGCATGAATAAGATTTAGAAATATTTTCTTTTTCTATGTTTGCGCGCCTGCAAGAAGTCTTATTGTGAGCGATCCGACCAGCAGGATGAATATTAACCCGATAGTCTTAGGATGGAATATCACTCGTCCCACATTCTGGTTGAAATCACCTGTATCAGTGGTCGTGCCCTCCTCTGAATCTCCTACCTGCGTGAAGTTTCCTTCATTAGAAAAAGGCAGCATTGATCCCCCATAGACACTTGCCAGCGCGCCCACAAAGATGACCAGGGATATCACAAGAAAGAACCAGTGCGGAGTCTGCCATTTGGACGCGACACCGACTATCGATTCCCAGCTAGTCCCGAAAGTCATCAACAGCATCAGGAAGAACAGTATGAGTATGAACATGACAACAAACCAGGGCGCCATGATCACAAGCACGGTGGCCAGCCCAGGCACGAAGAGGATCATCACGGCAAGGCACAATGCAATCAATGAATGCAGGCCTTTGTTCTCTCCAAGTATCTTTGTCTTCTCAAGGAGTGCAAACACGATTGTGAACACAAGAAGTATCGGAAATATCACTGTGAAATGCTGTGCAAGTCCTATATCCAAAAAAGTTGCCATCATCTACCTCTTTTTACAGATAAACTATGAGATAAAAAAAATTATTTGTTCTTGCCGCCTGCGAAGAGGTCACTCCAAGATTTGCTGAAGTCATTAAGGGTCTTTCCCTTATCCTTGTCAGGAGTCGGCTCTTTGGTGATGTACCAGATGATTATCGCAAACACTGCGACAACAATCAACATCGCTTGCGTGTCCGGGTTATCGAGCCAGTACAGCCAATCAGGCAGGTACTCGAACCATCCTGCTGACCTTCCGAAGATGTACACAATCAGGATTGATGCGCCGAATGCGATCCAGCCGGACATGCCGCTGCCCCACTCCGCCTTGCCTCCGAAGAGCCCGACAATCAGGAGGACCATCAGGATTGCGACAAGCACGATAGATACCTGCGGCAGTGCAGCATTGATGATATTGACAATGTCTGCATCAGGCGGGTAATAGCCGAGCACATGCGGTATGATGACAGCCAATGCCATCACCAGCGCGATGACGACATTGAAAGGCTTGTGCCTCTCAGTCTCCGAGCCTAACGGCTTGACCTTCTGCATTATCGCAAATACGACTGTGAATATGAGTATGAATGGTAGAATCACATCTGATAGACCCCACTCTTGAAGCCTGTAGATCACATTGGTGAAGTAGCCACCACTACTGCCTCCCGTATAACCTGCGTAAGGATATGCCATTTTTTGTACCTCCTTTTTGAGTGTTAAATGTCTCTTATCTTTTATATTTTGTTATTTATCTAGGATCATGAGCTGCTGCTCTCCTTCTTATGCTTGGGTTCCTTGACAATCCAATACACGAACCCGACCATGCCTGCGACAAGCATTATGGATGCCACGACGGTGCTGTCATAATGCGCCACTATCCAGTTCCACATCGGTTCGAGCCAGCCAAGTGCATTCAGGAATATGAGCACAAGACCTACAAACATGATGTACATGAAGAATTTCTGCCAGCCACCTTCCAGGAACACGCCCTCCTTTGTCTCTTTCATGAAGCTTCCTATCAGGATCAGGAAACAGACGCTCATCATGAGCAAAAGGACCATGTTTGCCATTGTCTCGTTGATTATCGCCACCAGCCTTGATGAAGCGATGACAAGGAACGCTACACAGAAAGCGGTCATTGCATTGAGGTTCTTTCTGGTGTATTCGCCGTCTTTAGTCTTCTCCACTCCAAAGACCTTTGTCTTTTCCATTATCGCAAAAACAATGGTGAAAACCAGAAGGAATGGGAGCACTACATCGTAGACTCCTAAACGTACAAAAAATTCTATTACACCTCTAAATGCACTTGCCATATAAGCCTACCATGGTGAAAATGAGTATATAAATCTTTCGCTTGTTTAGACATACCCAATCATCGAATTAGAGGCCAAAACGTAAGATTTATAACAAAACACAGATTCTTTAAAAACGATGTCACATGATAGCGAAAAAGGATTTAGAGAACATCAAGAAGGAGATTAACAAGCTGGACAAGCAGCGCGACATGGTCATCCGAACATCAAGAGATGTGATCAAGCTGTCCAAGAAGGTCATCTATGCCACACACAGGGATGACCTAAAAGCAGCAGGCACTGCTGTCAAAGAGATGGACAAGACCTTCAAGACCCTGAAGACATACATCAAGAGCCCGAAGCTCGCGACATGCGGCTCCTATAAGGTTGCGGTACAGGAGTACGTGGAGGCCCTCTGCTTCTATGAACTGCTGAAGAACAACCGGATTCCTACTAACACCCAGCTGAAGCTGGATCCTGAATTCTACCTGATGGGCCTGATTGACCTGACAGGTGAACTGGTAAGACGCGCGATAAACTCATCGATCAAAGGGGATTACAGGGCATCCGTGAAACTCAAGGATATTGTATCTGAACTCTACGATGAATTGATGCTGTTCGACTTCTCAGGCGGAGAGCTGAGGAAGAAGTTTGATTCTGTGAAATACGACCTGAAAAAGCTTGATGACCTTGTGCTGAGCCTGAAACTCAGTAAGAAGATTTAAAAGCAGAAAACCCTTCTTGACAGGAAAAGATGGTTGATATATTCAAGATACTCAATGTCGCTAAGCTGAATATCGATCCGGCTCAGGTCCAGCTCGCCATAAAATTCTTGCCAATCCTGGTAATCCTGTTGGTCGTCACTGTTCTGGCTAAGCACACAATAAACCACTTCAAGCTAAAGCCTGAACAGAAACGCAAGGAGTTTGACGTCCACGCAGACATCGTCGGAGTTCTTGAGAAGATATATCTTGCATACTACAGGAAAGGCCACAAGCTGGAAAAGAGATATCCTAAGAAGGCAGACGTGCACGTCACTGATACACGAGGGCTCAACGCCTGGAAGATAAGCGCAAGATCTGACAGCCATCTTAAGCAGGGCGACATCGGAAGAATAACAATCCACAGGTACAGCGTATGGCGTCACGAAGACAGAGCCCGTATCTCCGCACTGATTGCCGCCTGGTGGTTCAACCTGTACTTCTACGCGCTTGAAGGCAAACAAACCGCTCCTCTCAGGTACACGCTTAACATAACAAAACTCGGGACAATCCGCAGGATATGTCTCGACACCCTCAAAATCGCAGGGTTAGGATACCTTGCAAACACAGTGTCAAAGGGCAACATAGACCTGACACACCTGCTGACAAAGAAAGAGAGGATAGAACACGAACATAGGGATATTGCGCACATAGAACATGAAGAGATAGAAAAAGTCAAAGCCCTTGCGCAAAAAGAGGAGATCGCTTTCGGAAAGGCAGAAGACATCCACAAGGTTGCTAAGTCAAAGATACGTCATATACAAGACATCATCCATCTCGGCAAGAAAGAGCTTGCCCTACTCAAGAAAGACCTGCACATCCGGAAAGAGATAGGTACAGAGAAGACCCGCAACGATTACGAAGCCCTGCTCAGGGATATCCTAAGGCTTGAGATCATAGTGACCTGGCTCCAGACAAACGTCAATGTGGGCAGGCAGGACAAGGAAAAACAGAAAGAGCTCCGCCAGAAGCTGGACGAGTTCGAGCACATAATCCTCGATGTCTCATCCCGACTCCCTCACATGGACATGATACTGGAAAAAGGCACAGCACTAAGACCTGTCTCGCAGGCAGAGTTCTACTGAAGAAAAACAAAGATGGAGACAAAAGATTTCATAGAACAGAGAAAAGAACTTTACACTAAACTCCTCTGTGAACTCATCAAGACCAAGACAGTCAACCCTCCGGGAAACGAATACCTCGCGGCAAAGCTGATCAAGAAACGCCTCTCAAAGATAAAGGTCAAGTACAAGATCCACGAGAAGAAGAAGAAGCGCTCGAACATAGTGGCAAAGGTAGGCAACGCAAAAGGGAAAAAGATCCTGATATCGACGCACATCGACACTGTCCCTGCAGGCGATGGCTGGGACACTGACCCGTTCAAACCTACCATAAAAGACAATCTACTATACGGCAGGGGAGCAGGTGACTGCAAAGGCCAGGCAACAGCGACACTCCTCGTATCAGAATACCTGAGGACAATCGAGAAGCAGCTGAATAACCAATACATATTCGTCTACGCTGCAGATGAAGAGACCGGATCGACCCTCGGCATAAAATATCTCCTGAACGAGGGGATTGTAGCGCCTGACATGGCAATAGTCGTAGACGTCAGCGGTGCGATGCAGAAAGTCACTGTCGCTGAGAAAGGTGTCCTCCGTATCAAGGTCACAGCAAAAGGTAAACAGGCGCACGGCTCCGCACCCCACAAAGGGATAAGCGCAATCGCGACCATGTCAAAACTCATAGCAAAGCTGGACCATTACATCCTGAAGCACGAGCTGCACAAGTACCTCTCAAGACCGACAATAAACATCGGTATGATCAAAGGCGGCTCAGCACCGAACATTGTGGCAGGCAGCTGTGAATGCATTCTCGATATAAGGTATCTCCCATCGCAGACTCCGGAAAACATTGTAGAAGAACTGAAAAAACTGTCAGAACGCTTCGGCGAGTTCGAGTTCAACATCACAACAACGATACCACCCACTGAGATCGATGACAAGAGTCCCCTTGTCCAGACCATACTGAAAGTAGCAGAGAATCATGGACTCAACACAAAAGCAAAAGGACTGAGCGGCGCCACTGACACAAAAGCGTTCGTTCTAAAAGACATTCCTGCTGTAGGGTTCGACTTCGCAGACGAACACGTGGCTCATGTGGCAAACGAGTACTGCAACCTAGACAACCTCTTCAGGTTCTGCGGAGTCCTGATAGATGTCTGCCTGGAGCTCAACAAATAATAAGCCCAGACCCCCCAAAACCGCAAAAAACCACCATTCCACACCAAAACATTAATATTCTCAACCCTCTTACTATTTTAAATCGGGGGTGTTCAGATGAAAGTAGGTAATGTAGATATCCAATGGCTGGGCCATGCCAGCTTCAAGATTACCGATATTCTTGAGAACAGGATCATATACATCGATCCTTACCAGATAGATAAGACAGACCCTGCAGACATAATACTCATAACGCACTCGCACTACGACCACTGCTCTATCGAAGACCTGCAGAAGATATCAACGACAAAGACAGTGATCCTTGCTCCGCCTGACTGCCAGAGCAAGATCCAGGGCAAGGTAGACAATAGGGATTTTGTGATAATGACTGCAGGCAAGGATGTGACAATGGGCAACATCGGTATCGAAGCCATCCCTGCATACAACACAGACAAGGAATTCCATCCAAAAGACAACGAGTGGGTAGGCTACATAGTTGATATAAACTCAAAGCGCATATACCACTGCGGTGACTCGGATTTCATCCCAGAGATGATAAGGATAAACAAGCCGGACGTCGCGCTCATGGCAGTCTCAGGGACATACGTGATGACTGCAGAGGAAGCAGCCAAAGCAGTCGCAACATTCAAGCCAAAGCTGGCCATACCTATGCATTACGGCGCGATTGTTGGAGAGAAAGCCGACGCAGAACGGTTCAAGCAGCTATCACCCGTGCCAGTAGAGATCCTTGAGAAAGAATAGACAGGAACAATATCTTCAATCCTTTTTTCTCTTCGTGTAGTTCTCAAGAACATCCTTCCGGAACTCAGCAAAGTGCCCTTTATCTATCGCAGAACGCATGCGTTCCATGAACTTGATTATCCAATACACATTGTGATAAGACAGGTACCGATGATGTGTCCACTCAGCACTCCGCGAAAGATGGTGCAGATAAGCACGTGAAAGACTGCGACACACATAGCAGTCACACTCAGCGTCGATGGGACCCTTGTCATGCTTGTACTTCCCCCTGTCAAGCTTTATCATCCCGTCGCGCGTGAACATGTGGCAGTGCCGCGCATTCTGTGTCGCATAGATAGAATCAAAACAGTCAACCCCCGACGCAACAGCCTCGACAATATCCTCTGGGCTTCCGACGCCCATGAGATAACGCGGCTTTTCTTTAGAATAGAACGGCAGTTGCCACTGCGCTGCCTTCATCATCTCGTCCTTTGTCTCTCCGACGCAGAGCCCGCCGATAGCAAGCCCATCAAAATCAAGACCATCAATGAACTTGGCGCTTTTCTCACGGAGCTCTTTATGCAGAGCCCCCTGCGCAATCCCGAACAGAAGCTGCCGCTTGCCATACAGGTTCTTCTTGTCATGCGCATCATGATACTTCTTGCACCGCTCTGCCCAGAGATGCGTCCGCGCGACAGCCTTTGCCACTGTCTCCTTATCCCCGCGCACCTGAGGCACATGATCGAGGCACATCGCGACATCGCTCCCTATCTCCCGCTCCATCTTGATGATGTCCTCTGGCCGCACGAACTGTGTCCTGCCGGAGAAATGATCCGCAAACGTCACACCCTTGTCATCTATGGATTTCAAGAATGATTCAGACAGCATCTGGAACCCTCCGCTGTCTGTGAACATGCATTTGGAGAAGTTCATGAACTTGTGCATGCCGCCAGCCTCCTTGATCACATCCAGCCCGGGACGGAGCGAGGACACATAAACATTGGATATCATCGCCTGCCCACCCATCTCTTCGACCTCCATGGGAGATACATGCTTGACAGTGAGCTTGGTAGCTACAGGCATGAAGAATGGTGTCTTGACAACACCATGCGCTGTAGTCAACTCACCAGTGCGTGCATCGCTTCCAGGGTCAGTATTCTTTATCTTGAACATGGAATAGCAGAAATCGGCAGTTGTTTAAAAATATACCCCTAGAACCCTCAGAGCAATAAAAAACTATATAAATACACCATCCTGCACGTCATGTACTATGATACGAACACATACATGTGGAGAATTGAGAGAAGGGGATGTCGACAAGAGTTCCACACTGCAAGGCTGGGTTCATAAGAGCAGGAACCATGGCGGTGTCCTGTTCATCAACCTGAGAGATAGGTACGGGATAACGCAGCTTGTCATAAGGCCTGACAACAAGCACTTCAAGGAAGCAGAAGAGCTGCGAAGGGAGTCAGTCATCGAGGCCACCGGCAAGATCACCAAGCGAGAGCAGATAAACCCCAACATGCCGACAGGGGATATCGAGATTGTCGTTGACACGCTGAAGGTCCACTGCGCTGCAGAACCGCTTCCTGTTGATTATGAAGATGCGGATAACATAACAGAAGAAAATCGCCTCAAATACAAGTATCTTGACCTGCGAAGACCTAAGATGCTTAACAATCTCCTGATACGTCAGAAAGCAGCAAACGCTGTAAGAGAATCATTATCAGGACAAGGCTTCATCGAGATTGAGACTCCGATGATGATCGCGTCAACCCCTGAAGGTGCTAGAGATTATGTAGTTCCATCAAGGGTGAATCCAGGTAAGTTCTACGCGCTTCCACAATCACCGCAGATATACAAACAGATCCTGATGGTGTCGGGTGTGGACCGTTATTTCCAGCTCGCAAGATGCATGCGCGATGAGGACCTGCGTAAGGACCGACAGCCAGAACACACACAGATAGATTTAGAGATGAGCTTTCCGACAATCGATGTTCTTTTTGCAGCAATCGAGAACGTGATAACAAACATCTGGAAGCGCTGCCTCGACGTAGATATACAGACGCCTTTTCCCAGGATAGCTCACAAGAAAGCAGTCGAGACATACGGGAATGACAAGCCAGATCTCAGGTTCGGGCTGGAACTCAGCGACGTGACTGACATTGCAGAGAGCTCTGACTTCAACGCATTCAAGGATGTTATCAAGACCGGAGGCATAGTCAAAGCGATCTGTCCTGAATCTCAGTTCTCAAGGAAAGAGACAGAAGAGTTCGAGAAGATTGTCAAGCAGAACGGCGCAAAAGGTCTTGCATTCATCAAGGTCACAGACACAGGTCTTGAAAGCGGCATAAGCAAGTTCTTCAACGATGATCTGAAAGAGAAGATGCTCAAGCGCACTGGTGCAAAGCCAGGCTCGACGATATTCATGGTCGCAGATACATACGCTGTAACACATGACTGTCTTGCACGAGTAAGAAACGAACTGGGAAAGAAACTGGACCTGATCAATCCAAAGGAATTCAGCTTCTGCTTCATCACAGACTTCCCATTATATGAATGGAATGCAAAAGAGAACAAGTGGGACATGGGACACAATCCATTCACCATGCCAAAGGAAAAAGACATAGAATTCATAGATACTGATCCTGGCAAGGTGTACTCTCACCAGTATGACCTTGTGATAAATGACTTCGAGATAGGTTCAGGCAGCATCCGGAACACATATCCTGAACTGCTTGCCAAGATATTGAACGTTGTAGGTCACGACATGGATCACGTCAAAAAGAAATTTGGCTTCATGATGGATGCTTTCAGATACGGTGTGCCTCCGCACGGTGGGATTGGCATGGGATTTGACAGGATAGTCTCAATACTCTGTGGAGAGGAAGATATCCGAGAGGTCATAGCATTCCCGAAGAACAAGAATGCCCAGAATCCGATGGACAACAGTCCAAACGATATCTCTAAACAGCAGCTCAAGGACGTGCACATGAAGCTCGACCTGCCAAAAAAGTAAAAGACCGAAAAATAAGAAGAAACAATTATATACCAATAATACATCACAAGCAAAAGGGGTGTTATCATGGGACTTTTTTCAAAAAAAGAGGATACAAGATATATCAAGGAATTCGACACAGCGCTTCAGGGCATCAACGCGATTTCTACTCAGTTCAGGGAAGCCCACTTCCAGTCCCTCGAGATGTTCCAGAAGAACTTCGAGAAAGAGAAGACCTCTGAGGAGTTCGAGAAAGAACGCCTTCTGTTCGAGAGGCACATGGACATGCTGAAGCAGCTGAAACTCAACACAGATATCATGGTGGAAGAGGCCTTCAAGATAGTGAGGAACGAGACCGCACTGACAGAGAAAGACCGCAAGCAGCTGCACAGCATCATGGAACCGAGAGAGAAGACCAACATCCAGATGCAGAAAGGGAAATAGGGAGCGCAGCAAAACCCCTCAAAACACCCTTTTCACGTCGTTTTTGCGTTAAATTTTTAAATGAAAAGCCACTACAGACCCCCATATGCCTACTGTTCTATTGTCTGGATGTGCAATCATGAAGGATGAGAAGATTCTTCTCATCCGCAAGAAAGAGAGAGACTTCTGGGAGCTGCCTGGCGGCGTTGTCGATTCCAAGGAACCTGAAGAGGTCGCCCTTGAGAAGACTCAGGAGCAGATAGGCACAGCACCTGAAGTTGTCCAGCAGTTCACGATCCTTGAATACCAGAAAGATGAGAAGAACATTGAGGCGAACATCTTCGAGTGCGATGTTAACCCTGAAGCAGAGTTCGTCCCTGGAGAGAATATAGAAGAGATCAAGTGGTTCCCTGTCGCAGGGCTGGAAAAAGAGAACATAGGTGAAGACGTAAAGAAGATCCTTGAAGAGATCTAGACAATCATTCTTTCTCAAACACCTTGACCAGCTCACCCACCATCCGCGCGTCATAGTCTGCCTGCTTCTCACCCTCCTCTTTTTCGACATCAAGCACAGACATCAGCTTCTGTATCAGTTCCTTCTCAGCCTCGGCAGACAGCCCGAGCGACTTTACCTGACCAAGATGCTCATCAATCACAATCTTCTCTGCTTCATCAGTGCTGTCCGCCCGTACCTTGACCTCGTCGAACCCGCGGGAGGTCAGCCTGCTCGTGTTCTTCATGAAGAGATATGCTCCTTTCTCGACAAGAACGTCTGTCATCTTCCTCATCCCTATCTCAGATATCTTTCCTGTCTCGAGCTTCCCATGCAGCCGGAGCAGCACCAAGGCGCCGGACATGTCCTTCAGCTGCAGCGAGGAGAGTATCATCTCGTTCACCTGCGAAGGGTTCTTTCCCTCGCAATCGACACTCAACGCAACCACGCTACAGACATGCAGCTTGACATAAGAGATATCCCCAGAATCATATAGGTAGAACCCTCCCCTGCCGAGCTTCTCAAGCTCTGAGAAACTGTTGGGAAAGGTAGGTCCGGGATAGACGACATTCTTGTACCCTTCAAGACTCTTGTCCTCGACAATGTGCACATGCCCTCCCGCATAATAATCAAACCCCTTGGGCAGCAGGGATATCGGGGCCGACTCCATCTTCTCAAGATACCTTGGCTTCAGTTCAGAGAGCGCGGTGTGGAACATGAATACCTTGAACCCGGACTCACCTTCCAGATTCTCACGCACAAGCCCCTCATAGAATCTCTTCTCAAGCATGCCCTTCTTCCCGATCATCCCTGTTATCTTGGCACCGGTCTTTGCATCGACAGCAAAGCGCAGCCTGAGTCTCTCATCGACAACATCCCCCTTGAACACATCAACGACAAGCTCTGCCTCCTCAAGTACCTCGAGCATTGTCTTGCCCGATGGAGAGAAGTCATGGCTCCCTGCGATAGTATACACAGCAACTCCAGCATCCTTCAACCTTTTCAGCTGCGTGACCGCGACCTTCAGGCTTTCGATCGGAGGCAGGCTTGTATTGAACAGGTCACCAGAAATAAGGACAAAATCAACACCCTCAGAGATGCATCTGTCAATAGCCATCACAAACGCTTTCGTACCCAGCTCGCGGAGCTTTGGCTCGCGCCACGCTCCGAGATGTATGTCTGCAAGATGTGCGAATTTCATGCTGAAAAAGAAGTTGCAGTTTCTAATAAAGATTTGGTAAGCTTTTAAAGAATCATGCGCAGCGCTTCTGCTCGAACGGCCATCTCATGCCGAACGTCTGTCTCTGCGAGCGATAAGTCTCTGTGACAGTCTCGTAGAACTCTCTCATCTGCCCAAGGTCATATTCATTATTCCCTACCTTGGTAATCCTTGCCACAGGCTGTCTGTCAGAACCCTTGATCCGCGGGTCGATATGGGCCAGCACACTCATCACCTTATTCAGCAGGTAGAGCTCCCATCCCCTATCGACAGCCATCTGTTCGCCGCGCGCCAGATAGTCAAGATTAACAGTCTCGAACTCCTTTGAACGGATCTCGCGCCTGTCTGGTGTGATGAAATCCACAAAATGCGGGTGTTCTGCACTCTGGCCATCACTATCAGCAGCTACAATGACCAGCTCTAACTGGGTTATCTGCTCATATCTTGGCTCTGAAGCACCAGGTTTAGCAGGAGTCTCCCTAGTATAGACCTCGAATATTGCTCCCCCTGACTGCCCAGATAGGCTTGCTATTTGAGACATCATGCATTTTTAAGAATAAGTAGTATTTAATTATTTCCAAAATCACCACCTAGAAGTATTGAAAATATTCCGAATCAATTTACCACTTATCAGGAACAACAAACTCCTTTTTGTATATGCGGTTCCTCCCTGTCTCTTTTGCCTGGTACAGCAGGGCATCAGCCTGTTCAAATATCTCCTTCTTGACCTCCAAGGGGTTTGTCTTCTCAAACGCCTGCTGGAGGACCCCTGCATCGACATGGACAAGGCCTCCGCTGATTGTCACGCTCCGGATGGGCTTGTCCTCTGCGTCAGTCAGCTTCTCATTCTGCACATTCTGCCGGATCCTTTCGCAGACCTTGCCAGCCACATCCATACTTGTCCTGGGAGGGAACAGCACGACCATCTCCTCTCCACCCCATCTGCAGACAAGGTCTGTCGTCCGTGTTGATGCCTTGAGTACATTCGCCACAGCCACAAGGACCTTGTCGCCGACCAGGTGCCCAAACTCATCATTGAACCCCTTGAAATGGTCTATGTCCACCATGAATATAGAGAATTCCTTTCCATCCTCAATAAGAGAGGATACGTGTCTCTCAAAATATCGCTTGTTGTGGAGACTGGTAAGCCCATCCTTGTAAGCGAATGACTTGAGCTGGACCAGGTTATCCCAGCCCAGCTTGAAGAGCATATCAAGACGCTTTCCAGCATTCTCGTCAAGCAGCTCTGGCCGGCTTTTCAGCACAGAGAAGAATGTATGGTATTCCTCGGGTTCTGAGAATCTGTACATCGCCTTGCGGATGTCATTGTATGTTATCTTCTTCGACCTCCCAAAGAACCGCCCGAAGACAGAGGTCTTCTTGCTGTTGATCAGCTCCATGGCTTCGTCTATCCCATTCACCTCTCTCTCGACGAGCCTGAAGAAAGGGTCTACCACAGTCTCCTTCATCTCCCTCAGGAGAAGATTTATCTGACGGAGCACCGCAGAAAGCTGGGACTCGACACCCATCTTGCCAGTAGGTCCCATATCAAGCGATTTCCGGGAATCCTTTTCCTTGAGCCGCTCCAAGAGCGCCCGCTCTTTCCCGACAAAGACAGATAGCCTGTCCAGATAGCTGTCCATCCGCGATATGATGTCAATCACTACTGCTGTGAGCGCCTTTGTCTTGGCTGCAGCAAGTATGGCCTTCTTCTCGTCATCGACCATCGCCTCGAGTTTTTTCTTCGGCACACCATAGAACATGGCACTCTCACTCTCGTGGACCTTGCACCTGCGTATGGTCAGGTCTTTCAGCCGCGCGGCATCAACACCGATCTCATTCTCAAGGCGTATCACAAGCCGTTCCTCTGATTTGTCTATCTTGATGTTATCATAGAGCTTCAGGATATTCTCATCAAGGGAGTCTATCTTCTTGTCAAGCTCTTTCCTCTGCTTCTCAAGCTCATTCAGTCTGTTCGCCGCAAATGCCTTTCGCATCCTCTTTATGAGTGCGATTATCTTCCTGACATGGTCGGTATGATCAGAGAAAGTGCTCATCCGGTGCAGGATGTCATCCGACGCCTTCTGCAGCTGGACAAGAAGCTCCTGCAGCTTGACCTCTACCTCTTTCATCTCAGCTTCAGAACCAGATGCCTTCTTGATGAGGTTATCTCTCAGCGCAGTGTATTCACTAGCCATAGACAACCATTAGGCTCCTCGGTATTTAAAAGTTTTGCACCGACGGAATCAAAGCCCGAGATTAAGACTGTTGAAACAAGGATTAGCGACAGGCACGTCGCACTCGATGACCTTCAACGCTCCACCGCTCTTGACATGGAGCGGCTCGAAATACTCCAGCCCCACGACACTCACGTTCGTGCACTGGGACCACGGATGGTTGACCAGCAGGTCCACCTTCTCAGCGATCGAACGCAACGCCCTATCGACATACGCATCCTCAGTGGAATACACCCCGCCATCATGCGCCTTGAAGAACTTAGAGCCATATTCACCCTCAGGGACAGAACCCAGCTGGACATAATAGAGATCCTCCCGAAGTGGCTTGTAGTCAACGATATCCAGGCACGCCTGCGCGAACTCCCTCCGACCGGAAATGTCATCCATTGTAGGAGAGAGCTCTAGACCAATGGTGTCCACAAAACCAGAATCATAGGTCTGCCGAGTACAGGTAAGCTGGAACTCGACTGTTGCCAGCCGCTCAAGGCGGCCGAAAGCTGTTTCTTCGCTATCCAATATTATCCCCCAGATACGGAAATAATCCGCAAAATGACTACAGATAAGTAACAACAACTCATTTATATAAGTTACCAAAACAACAAGAACGAGCCAAAAGCCAAAATAAGCGCTAAAAAGAGCAAAAACAGCCTAAAAACGCTTAAAAAGCTAAAAAAAACAAGAATTTAAAGAAAATAAGAAAACAGCCTAAGCAGCCTTGGCGAACCGTACCTTCCGCTTCTTGCCCATTGCCTTTCCAAGCAGCAGCATGAGGCGCAACTCATGGTTCCGCAACGCATGTACCTTCTGCACCACATCTTCCTGTTTAGCCCTTATCAAAGGCATCTTATCATCATGCAATTGGGCCATAACCCTTTGTATGAATGGCATATTATGTCTATCTTTCGCTGTTATGATACCTATGTTCTTGAACTCAGTCTTGCCGAACAACGCCGCCCAGAAGCCTTTCTTCTTCACCTCAACACCACTGATGAAATGGAGTCTTTCAGTCATCACGAATGCATTCTGCAGCCCTGTCTCATACTCGCCGAATAGCTTATCCAGCTGCTGCAATGACTCCTGCAGCCAATCATAGCTGTGGTCAATGAGTACTTCAAGCTCCTGCATGATGCCATTGAGGTGCGCCTCCCTGAACACACCCTTTACAGTATCTCGCTGCAATGTCCAGTGCATCTTCTTCAGGAGATTCTTCCTTTTTCCGAACCTGGCACACATGAGATGAAATCCCTCTCCAGGTGAGTGATGATATGAAGTCATGAAATATATCATCCCAAGAAACGCATCCAGCCCCTTCTTAATGTTATGTTCAAGCCTCTTTGGTATGAACTCATGGCCTTCGCGCATCCTGTCCAGGATGTTCAGTGCCTCATTGTCAAAGTCCCGAGCAAGCACGTCCATTGCCTGGATCTTCCCCTTTTCCTTGACCGCTTCACGTATCATCTTCTGCCTTGAATCATACAATGAGCGTACCGCATTGACAAATTTCTTGTAGGCAACCTCATCGTTCATGTCAGAAAGATCCTTCAGCACTGCTGACCTTTTCGCAAGGTCCTCCACATGCTTATCAAGAACAGTGAAATCCCTTTTGAGTGATTTTGCGCTTACCATGTGTTCACCTTCTTTATTTTATGAAAATAACAATGTATAATGTATACAATGACCCTGTGGGTTATCATATTTAAAAGCTTTGCCTAAGCCAACCCGATCTACTTCCTGAAAATTAACACCAGAAACAGTCAAAAAAAAGAAAAAAAGAAAAAAGTAAGATTTACTTCTTTTTCTTGGCAGCTTTCTTCTTCTTGGCTGGCTTTTTCTTGGCCTTTTTCTTCTTCACTGCTTTCTTCTTCTTGGCCTTCTTCTTGACAACCTTCTTTTTCTTCTTGGCAACCTTTTTCTTGGCCTTCTTCTTCACTGCTTTCTTCTTGGCCTTCTTCTTGCCTTTCTTCTTTGAGCCGCCTCGGACCATCTTCGCGCATGCGATATCGCCCTGCTTGTCTATGAAGTAGAGATAGCCTGACTCTTTCTTGACTCCAACCTTCGCTACTTTCTTTGTCTTGCCGGCCTTCCTGCCTTTACCACGTGCCATCTTAGCGCATGCGACATCTCCCTGTTTGTCGACGAAATAGAGATACCCTGACACTTTCTTGACACCAACTTTTGCTACTTTTTTTGCCATTGTTTAGACCTCCGTTACGGATAACAATCCTCCTATTGTTGTCACACTAGTATTTAAATGTTTTGTTTTGCTCGTCGAGACCCCGTCGAGAAAATCATAAAAATCCGCCGGAAGTGCCCCACCCCCTCTGAATGGCAGGGTTTGACCAGGCACTTCCTTTCACAGGCGGATTTTTAGGATGCCAAAAACTTCTGATGAAGTTTTTGTGCATGACCTGCTTCCCCTCCCAGATATACATCCTTCAGGGGAGTAGGTCGACCAGAGAATTTTGGACTGGAATCTCAATGTACCTGTCCAGAATTCTCTGAGTACTGAGTATCTAGAATCCGCCGCCCATCTCTATGTTGACAATCTCATTGAGCTCCTGCCGGGAGAGGGCGCACCCATGCAGCTTAACCCCCCAAAGCAGGGACTCGAGCAGGGTCTTCCTGGCCTCATCACCCTCGAGGAGATACTTGTCCATGACACCTGCCTCATAGGCTATCATCACCAGCTCCACCGATCGGATGACCCGTATGTTCCTGGTCCAGTGGTGTATCTTGCGGAGGTTCTCCTTGTTGACAAAGACCTTCGACCCCAGCTTGCGGGACAGGTGCTTCGCCAGCGCATCAGGGTCTTCCAACAGCAGCTTGGTCGTCCTCTCATCTATGGCCACCGCCGAGGCATTCTGGATTATCGCAGAGGCCAGCACCTCCATCTCAGCATAATGCACTATCCGAAGCCAGTTCCCCCTGGTCTTGAGGGTCTGGTTGGCCAGGTCGAGCAGCTCCTCTGCAAGTATCTTTATCTTGGGAGTCTCCAGCACAGTCAGCACGCCCTTCTTGATACGGAACATGACCTGGAGAGCCTCGAACTTGAACCTCTTCGAAGCCAGGGGCCTGTCGACCAGCTCCTTCTTGACAGCGCCAGGTATATAGAAATCACCCTCGAACATGTCCTTCAGGGAGTCAAGCACCCAGAGCAGGTTGTTTGTCGTAAGGCTGATTACAGGTCCTGCATCAAATATTATTGACTTCATTTTGCTCCAAAAAGTGACCTGGCGAACTTGAGCCTCTGCTCAACGCCAGACAGTTCCCCCACATCATCATGGATCCGTGTCTTTCCGATATAGCTCATGAGCTCCCACTGCCCTATGCCAAGCAGGTCAGCAACCCTTGCCGCGCTGATGCCATGCTCATATATCCTGCTTCCTTTCTTGATCTGCGCCTTGTCGATGACCTTCTCCACATAGAGTTTGTAGTCCTTCTCGCTTGTGGATATGAACTCAACAAGCCTTTTCATCTCGCCGCGATACTCCTCAAGCTTGTCCTTCTCAAGCAGGAACTGCGCAGACCCGAGATACTTTCTGGTCTCATCAGCATACTCTCCCTCATACCCCCACCGCTCAAGCAGCTTGGAGATGGCATAGACGACCACAGCTATCTGAAGGGAATCAGTATCCTGGAAGATGGTGGTATTATGGATGGTCTGGTCACTAAGGTTCTTGAGTTTCTTAGAATCCTTGCTGTTGATGAACCTCTGCGCCTTCTTCAGGATACGCAAAACATCCTCTCTTATAGGCTTAGGAATACCACCGCTCATGACGTGATAATCCCCTGCGACGTATTTAAAGGTTTCGCCGTGAAAACACCGACAGAGACTTACTCTTGCTTTTATACCCCACACAAAAGCTTTTTATACCTCCGCAACTTCTTCCCAAACTGGTGATATCATGTTCATAAAAGATCTACAACCAAGACAGACAAACGTCGAAGTGGAAGGCGAAGTCACTGAGATGTCTGACGTAAGAGAATTCGACAAATTCGGAAAGAAAGGTCGTGTAGCCAACGCAATAATCAAGGACGGCACAGGCACAGTGAAACTCTCCCTTTGGAACGAGCAGATAGAGAAAGTGAAGGTAGGAGACACAGTCAAGATAGAGAAGGGCTATGTCGGCGAATACCAGGGCGAGCTCCAGCTCACGACAGGCAAGTTCGGCACTATGGAAGTGGTGGAAAAGGAAGAGGGCGCATCAACAGAAGCACCCGCAGCTCCAGCAGAAGAGCCTGCAGCTGAACCCGCTGCCGAGCCAAAACCTGAACCCCAACCGACCGCAGAACCAGAGCCGGAAAAGAAACCAGCTCCTGACGAGAAGCTGGACGTAGAAGAAGAAGACGTATTCTAGGCAATATAAGCCTCTAAAACCCACCAAAAGTTATTTAAACTATTCACAAATCCTTCTGACATACCCAGATTGCTGAGGCGTGAGTTGGCTAAGGCGCGAGCCGCAGACAACCCTGGAACCGAACGGTTCCAATGGCCGATGACGAACTCAATCGATGGGGCGATAGCTCAATCTGGGAGAGCACTCGGCTGAAGACCGGGGTGTTGGGGGTTCAAATTCCAGAAATGGATGGAAGTCCCCCTCGTCCCATTTTTTCTTTTATTATTCTCAGAAAAAGATGACTACTTCTTGCCCTTCAACTCACTCCGTCTCTGGAATGTCTCAGGCACATCGATGATATACTTCCCTTCAGCGAGCTTGAACACCACGGGCTTATCCTTGTCGAACAGCCGCACAAGATCAAGCTCAAACTTCCCGGGTTCAGTGATGCGGATAGCTTCAAGGTCAAGCACAACAGGCGCATCAGGATCATCTGCCCCGACAATCTCCTTGACATCCTCCTCAATCTGTACCTTCTGCTCATCAGTCAGCGTGGTAGTTATCTTCTTGGCCTTCTCGATCTGGTCCTTCTTGACATAGAACCAGAGCCTCGATCCGCACTCGCACCCTTTCTGCAGGAGTGTAGAATCACCATCATCATGTAATTTCCCGCATCGTACGCATTGGTGGGGCATATCAAAAACCTCCGGTTTTTGATGCTTGAAAAATCTTTTGATTTTTCATTGTAGAATTAACCTTTCTTCTTTTTCTTCCTGGACTTCTTCTTGGAGTCAGAAGTGAACAGCTGTATCTTGTTAGGGTCTTTCTTTATCTCCTTGACGATCGAAGCAGGACCCACAATAGTCAGCCCCTGTCGGTCACCGAGCAGCATGTTGATGAAATGCTGCTTTGCCTTCCGGAAGAACGCGCTGTCCTGCGACTCAGGATAGATCACCGCAAGCTCGATCCCCTTGAACTCTGCGTTTATCTCTTCCATCGTGGTCTTTATCAGCTCTGTCTCTTCCTCTTTCCTCAACCGCCCCTCTAATAGCACAATCTTGTCTTCCTTCACTGCATTGAGCAGCTTCCGTATCCTGCCGATCGCACTAAGCTTTTCAATCTCGACATACGGAACAAACTGGAGTGTAATGCCCATTTTCTTAGATCACCCGGCTATCTGGAACACGGATTCATAGAACGCTTCCATGTTCTTTCCTTTCTTTGCTGATATCCCTATGACCTCATACTGCGGGAATGCTGCCTTGACCTTCTTGATCTTGGCCCGCTTAAGGTCTGTCTTGTTCGCCACGACAAGCACAGGTATGTCCCGCGCGGCGAGGTTTCCGATGATCGTGATATTGACCTGAGAATAAGGGTCCTTTGTAGCATCGAGAACAACGATGACAACATCCATGTTGTCCAGCCACTTGATGGCATCGATCACACCACGGGTAGCTTCCTTCGCCCTCTTCTTCGACTGCGCCTCAGAAAGCCCTTTCTTCATGAAATCCTCATAATCGATGCGTGTAGCGATGCCTGGCGTATCGACCAAACTAAAAGAAAGCTCGTTATCATCCTTCTTGACATTGATGCGTTCCTTGACCTGCACCTCACGTGTCTCATGTTCAATATTAGAAGCAAGCCCCATCTCCTCGCCCAACCAGTCAGTACAAATTGTGTTGGCAAGCGTGGTCTTTCCACCATTAGGCGGACCATATAGCCCTATCTTCAGGTCTTTTTTCTTCCTGAAGAAGTCCTTGAAGACCTTCTTGATGAATTTCTTGAAAACGCCTATCATGTCTGCACCACTTTTTCCTCATACCCAAAAAACCAAAGGTCTGTTTAAATAGTTTTCGGTTGACTTTTGAAGTGTCAGATTGGCAAGGAGTGCCCAGCCTGACCAAGAAGTCTACATCGCCGAGAACCACGAAGTCTACATCACCACCATCACGAATTCAAGAGCTAAGACTATCTGCGTATCGTTCTAGCCGAAGGCCATTTTCTTTATATCGTTCCGATTACGGAAACGCAAGCGCCTTTAACACTTCACTGGACGCGCCGCCCACAAGACTCAAGCAGCAGGTCTGCTGCAAGCCGTCAAAGTGCTTCG